>CAYSAQ010000004.1:0-142530 GCA_964429235.1 uncultured Candidatus Marinamargulisbacteria bacterium | reverse complement strand
TGCGATCGCAGCCAAGAACCTCAACATTGCTTTTTTGCAGTGCATCGATAACATCTGGCAAAAAATCCATAGCCACGTCTTTGTGTACTAATAGTGATTCCGCAGCATTACAGACACTTGGTCTTTGCACTTTAGAGTTTATTATTATTTTTGCAGCCATATCTAAGTCTGCAGCTTTATCTACATATACATGACAGTTTCCACTGCCTGTTTCTATACATGGCACAGTAGCAGTTGTTACTACTGCATTTATTAGACCAGCGCCACCTCTTGGTATTACTAAATCTACGTATTCTTTCATAGTAACTAGTTCTTTTACTGTTTCACGAGAAGTGTCTTCTATTAGATTAATAGTATTTTCTGGGAATCCAGAAGCTTCTAGTGCACTATTAAGTACTCTCACTAAAGCTATATTAGATTTGATAGCAGAAGATGAACCTCTTAGTACAACAGCATTTGATGTTTTAAGTGTAAGTCCTGCTGCATCAACAGTTACGTTTGGTCTTGCTTCATAGATAATTCCGATAACACCTAAAGGAACTCTTACTTTTTTTATTTTAAGACCATTTGTGTTAGTCCATTCGTCTAGCTTTTCTCCAACTGGGTCTGGTAAGTCTATTACTATTTCTAGTCCCTCAGCCATACCTTCGATTCTTTCATCGTTTAGAGTAAGTCTATCTAAAAGAGCTTTTCCTATGTTTTTTTTCATTCCATTATTAATATCTTTTTTATTTTCTGATATTAAGTAATCTTTATTTTGTCTAAGAGCTTTAGCCATAGTAGTAAGCCCTCTATTTTTTAGCTCTGGCTTAGCTGTATTAAGGAATTTAGCTATCTCCTTAGCTTGTTTGCATTTTGCTAATACATCAGACATTCTGTTTTCCTCCTATACATCTTGTTCCACATTCCTTTCCATTATAGAGGTCAATGAGGATGTTGTCTTGTCTGCCGTTCGCAATAATTACATCTATATGATTATCAATGAGGTATTTTGCAGATTTAACTTTAGATCTCATGCCTCCTCTGCTTGCGTCAGAAACACTTTCGCTCATGCTTTCAATCATCTCATCAGAGATATCAGTAAGTCTTTTGATTAGTTTTGCATCTTTGTTTACTCTTGGATCTAAATCGTATAATCCATCTATATCTGTAAGAAATATTTGTAGGTCAGCATCTAATAGCACAGATACTAATGCTGATAGATTATCGTTATCTGAGAATTTGATTTCTTCTATAGCTACAGTGTCGTTCTCATTAACTATTGGGATAATGTCTTCTTCAAGTAGCTTAAAAAAAGTGTTTTTAGCATGTTTTGCTCTTTTAACATCAGATAGTCCGTCTTTAGTAAGAAGTATTTGTGCGATATTTAACCCTTTTTTTGAGAACAAATTATGATATCTTTCCATTAGGACAACTTGCCCAACAGCTGCTGCCGCTTGTTTTTCTTCAATACTCACAGGTGTAATTCCAATTACCTCTGCGCCACAAGTAACAGCTCCTGAAGATACTAAAACTACTTGTTTCCCTGCTTTTTTTATTTCACTTATTTGCGATATAAGCTTGCTAAGATTATCTTTATCAAGCTTTTTGTCCGGCTTGGTTAAGATGTTTGAACCTAACTTTATAACAATAAGCTTTTTGTTTTTTATATCAATCATTATTCTACAGTAACACTCTTTGCTAAGTTTCTTGGTTGGTCTACATGACAGCCTCTAAGGATTGCTGAATAGTATGCAAGTAATTGTAATGGTATTACAGATAGAATTGCTGATAGCTCTTCTTCGCAATCAGGGATATAGATAACATCATCTACTAGAGATTTGATATTCTTGTCTCCTTCAGTGGCGATAGCTATTACTTTTCCTTGTCTGGCTTTAACTTCAGATATGTTGCTGATTATTTTTTCATAAGATCTAGATTTAAGTGCTACTACTACTACAGGCATGTTTTCGTCAATTAAAGCTATAGGACCATGTTTCATCTCTGCTGCAGAATATCCTTCTGCATGGATATATGATATCTCTTTCATCTTAAGAGCACCTTCTAGCGCTACAGGAAAGTTGATGCCTCTGCCTAAGTATAAGAAGCTTGGCTTAGTATAGTATTTGTTGGCGATATCATAGATATGAGTTTCTTTTATTAAGATTCTTCTTATTTGGTCTGGTAACTCATATAGCTTAGTAATGAGGTGTTTTGCTTCGTTTTTGCTGATTATCCATTTGATTCTAGCAAGGAAGATACTGAACATATAAAGAGCAGTTACTTGGGTAGTAAAAGCTTTTGTTGAAGCTACGCCTATCTCTACGCCGGCTTTGGTGTAAATAACACCGTCTGATTCTCTTGTAATAGTGCTACCAGGAACGTTGCATATACTGATTACCCTTGCGCCTTTTTGTTTTGCTTCTCTTATAGCAGCAAGTGTATCTGCTGTTTCACCTGATTGGGTGATAGCAATAACTAGTGTTTTAGAATCAATTATTGGATTTCTGTATCTAAACTCTGCCGCATATTCTACTTCTACTGGTACTTGAGCAAATTTTTCTAGATAGAATTCACCAACAAGGCCTGCATGTAATGAAGTACCGCAAGCGGTAATAACGATTCTGTTTATGTTTAACAAGTCTTGGTTGTTTATGTTAAGAGAATCAAAGTGAACTTTTCCTTCATCAATGAAGCATCTGTTTGTGATAGTGTTGATGATTGATTCTGGTTGTTCATGGATTTCTTTCATCATATAAAAGTCGTAAGCGCCTTTTTCAACGTCTTCTACATTGATGTTGCTTTTTATTATTTCTTTTTCAACTACCTTAGCTTTAAGGTCTTTTACAACGACATCTTTTTTTGTAACGATTGCATACTCGTTGTCATCAAGATAAATGATGTTCTTCGTATGTTTAAGGATAGGTGTAACATCTGATGCACAGAAATTTTCATCTCCTTCACCAATACCAATTAGTAATGGGCTGGTGTTTCTTGCAACAAACATTTTATCTTTTTCATATTCTGAGATACAACAGATAGCATAAGCGCCTTCTAGTCTTTTTATTGCATATAAGAAAGCTTTTTCGATATTTTTTTCTTTTTTATAACAAGCTGATATTAGGTGCACAACTACTTCAGAATCTGTTTCAGAAGTAAACTCGTAGCCATCACTCATTAGGTCGTCTTTAAGCTCTTGGTAGTTCTCTATGATACCGTTGTGAACGATAACTATCTTTTTCTCTTTATCAAAGTGAGGATGTGCATTGCATTCCGCTGGTTTACCATGGGTAGCCCATCTAGTATGCCCTATACCAACGTTGCCTTTAAGGTTTAAGTCAGTGATTGTCTTTTCCATCTCTGATACCTTGCCGATATTTTTATAGATACTTAGTTTGTCGTTTAGTGTTGCGACACCGATACTGTCATAGCCTCTGTATTCTAGTTTTTTAAGTCCGCAAATTATCTCACTACAAGCTTCTTTTTCACCAATATAGCCAAAAATTCCACACATATTTTATTCCTTTTCAATGAGCTTCGCCAAAAGTAGATTGTTACTTACAATGCATTTTGAAGCACTCATGTTTTTTTCGTAATTGTTAGTTCCAGGCTCACAGCTTTTACGGAAGTTTCCTATGTCTTTGCATACGTCAGCAGCAGGACATTCTTCACAACTTATTATATTCCCAGCAACATATGCTTGCTGAGGATATCCTTTAGAAGCAGGAACCCTGGTAGGTTTATGAATGTGATGATAATCACTGATTTCTACCATAAAACTATTTTAGCATAGTTGGATGTATTTTCTCTACCTCTTAAAGTGATGAAATATGTAGGAAAAAATGGAAGTTACTTCGATATATTAATATGAGAGAAAAGATTGTTTCTTTAAACTTTAATAAAAGAGCTGAACAAATTATGCATAAGCAGAAGGAACTTATGTTATTTGCTACTGAATTAGCTAGTTTATTTCCTGATCATCCACATATTAGATGGGAGAAGGCAGCTTTTGTTCCGTGGCAAGAAATAATAAGAAAACCTGATATGGATGAAGAAGCTGCACCTGAGAATATAAGAAATGAAGTTTTCGGAAGTTCCGAGAACAGATGGAATTATTGGTCTAATCAGTTAGATGTTAGAAGAATGGTGTTGCAGCTAGTTGCAGATTTCTTAGATGGAGAAGTTACTAGAGAAGAGATGAAAAAACATCTGATTAATGGACATACCCAACTTATACTAGGAGAAAAGGGAGATACTCCATATCAACCCCCTACTTATATTACTTTCGGACTAGAAGGACAGCTTGACCCATTAAAAACAATGACAAGAAAGCTTGGACTTACAAATAATGGGATAGATAAGCTAAGAGATAATCTTTCAGATGTAATTGGAGGATTAAATAATCCTGAAAATTCTATAGATGATATTAAAGATTCTTTATATGAATTTCAAAGAATAATGATTGTTCCTGTATTTGATAAAGAATGTATGTCAGCATTTCCTTTTGCTTTTGGGAATAATTCTTTTTCCATGAACCATATCAATGCTCTGCTTAGATTATTTGGTAGAGAGGGAATATCTCATGATGGGATTGATTTTGCTTTGCTTGCTAATAGAGAGACTCCTAAAAAAGCGTATAATCATTTTATTGCAATTTTATTTGAAGGTGCCGAGTTAAATAACGGTTATTATTAAATCTAGCCTGATGGGCTAAGCTACTCTTGTCTAATTAAGGTTAATTAATTAGTTCAAACTCGCCTTTATCTACATTGTAGTTAAAGACTTCGCCAGTTTCTATAATATAGTGCCAGCCATGGATTGTAAGCCGCTTTGCGGCATATTTTTCTTGAATAAATGGATAGGTAAGCAAATGTTTCATCTGTTCCACTATGTTTATTTGTTCAGTTAACCACTCTCTTGCAGGATCGTTTTTGTCTGGAATTTGTTTATCTACTTCTACTGATACTTTTTCAGCTAGTTCTAACCATTTAGTAGTATAAGGAAGGTCTTCTTTGTGTTCGTCTTTTGAATATAGAGCTGCACAACCACCACAGTTTGAGTGGCCGCAGACAACGATGCTTTCTACTTCAAGTGCTTTAACCGCATATTCTATTGCTGCTGTTGTTGATAGGTACTCGTTTACTTTTCTATACATAGGAACAAGGTTGGCAATGTTCCTTACAACAAATAGTTCACCAGGAAGTGTGTTTGTGATTAGATGTGGGATTACTCTGGAATCTGAACAACCAATGAATAATGTATGAGGCTTTTGGTTGTCGCTCATAGACTCGAATAGTTCTTTATGTTCTTCAAAGTCTTGTTGCTTAAAAGCAACGATACCATCTAGTAGTTTTTGCATGATAATTATTATAGATATATTAGAGCTATTCTACAAGTTCTGAGATTATTAGTAATAACTAAAAGAATCTTGTAGCTTAGCTATTTGTTTTCTAATAGCATTCTCGGCAGTAAAAGCTTCTTCTTCTGTGCGAGCCAATACCAGCCACTCACGTGGCTTAATTATCTTATCTCTATTGCTAAGTAGCGCTATGTTAACGCTAGGCTGAACTTTGTTGAAGTCTAAGAACTGAGATAATGCTATTGGGTTTTCTTCCTCTATGAATAATTTATCAGCAGGATAATGCACATCAATCATTCCTTTGTTTGCTAACCGTAAGAAAAGTTTAGGTACATCCGCTGTAAGGAATGCTGTTTCTCCTACTACGGTCTCCTTTGTTTTTACAATAATTATGTTAATCTCGTCATTTTGTTTTGCGCTGCCGCTTCCAGTACTTCCATATACTAAAATGCCTCTAACATCTTTTACTCGATATTTATTAATGAATTCTTGAAGTTGAGCTATTCTGCTATTTGATAATCTATTACTAAATAATTTATGAAATGATCTTTTAGCCTTCCATTTTAAAAACGGCAATTTCGGTGTTTTTGTTTCTGTTAATGCAATTACTTTATTCTTCAATAAATACTCCTATAAATCTTAGCTAGATGGTCTAAGAGAGTCTTGTAGTTCTTTTATTTCTGCTGTTATCTGGCTTTCGATAAGAAATTCTTCATGTTTTGTTCTAGCGACTACTTGCCAGCTATTTTTTCTTATCATTTGGTTTATATCTCGAGGGGCTATCATGGAAATATCATGTTCAGTGTCTACTTTGTTAACGTCTACAAATTGCATAGCTATTTGTGGGTTTGTTTGGTCTAAAAAGAATTTCTGAGGAGGATAATGGGTATTATATATCCCTGCTAATATTAGATTGTAGTATAAAAACCCTACGTCTTCAGTTACTTCAAATACTTTGTCAGTAGTTGAGATATTTTTCATTATCATCATAATGTCTATGTCACGTGTTTTTTTTGCTGTTCCAATACTATTGAAAACTAATATTCCACTTAATCGTTCGTCTTCGTAGGTGCTCATTAAAGATCGTAGTTTATTTATTTTATCCAATGATATTTTGTTCATTGGAACGTTTTTTAAAGAACGCATAATGCTCCATTTCACATAGGCTGAACGAGATTGTTTTGGTTTTGATAAAGCTATAATTTTGGTTTGCATAGGAATATATCGTAGTTAGTGGTGAGAAGTTGCAGGAGAATTGGTGTTGGAGTTACATCAAGGGCTTCCGCAGCCCTTACGATCCCCTCTGCACTGAGCTTCAAAACTTAGATTTCATAAAATTCGTTACACTATCAGACAAATTCACCTCCTGGTTCAGTTGTCTTGAAAAATCGTCCTGATTTTTCTACGCTTCACTCATTAACTTCATCTATCGTTTTTCTCGCTAGGCGCAAAAGCCAATGAAATCAATAATATTAAAGGTAGGTGGAGGAAATTGCAGGAAAACATGGGTTTATAAGTTTTATAAGCTATAGTTTCCAGTAGATATAATCTCAATTAAGTATTTTTTCACATCATTAATTATTTCTTTTTTGCATACTACATAAAAAGATATCTCTTCAAACAGATTTTTAAATTCTTTTTGAGGCAGTAAATCCTCTATTTCGTCTTTGCTGCCATCTTTTTCGGAGTAAATATAAAATGTTACAGATTCTTTCATGGAGTAAAAATTATTATTTCTGCTAATTATAAAAATATCACCGTGGCTAATATCTTTATTGTTTATTTTATTGATTAACAATTTAACAACTTTTTTCCTTGTTTCTTTATTGTCTATTTTTTTCATAAAGTCATTTTTTTTCTTTTGATTGGGAATGCTACTAAGAAATGTGTTAAATTCTGATATTGTTTTCCATAATGGTTTTAGATAATTTCTATTAAACATTTGAGGTATTATTTTGTTAGTGAAATTAGTTCCCTTATTATTTTCTGTAAGGTTTCTCACATCTGCAAGTTTTTTTAGAATATCAACGTCGGATACTAAATTATTAGCAATTGCATTACATGAAAAATAGTCGTTCCCTGCTAAACCTATTTGATCATTAGTATTTTCAGTGCTATGAATTTTTTTTAAGTGTTCTATGAGAATTTCAATTAGAAAGTCAGAATATATTACAGTATGATGGTTATATACTGTTAAATATAGAGAATCTCTACAATCAATAATTTTTTGAACAGCAATAAGTCCATTTGATTTATAATTAAGCTCATAATCATCTCCGATATGCAAACAATGAAAAATTCTTTCAACATCAATTTTTGTAGCAACAGCGCCCGTCATATAATTGTCTCGTAAAAGATAATCCATTTTGTCTACATCAATACTGCTTGAATTGATTATTTCAATTACCATATTGAAGTAAGGTGGCTTTTCTCCTTTATATTTTGTTCCAGTGATGATTCTGAAAATAAATTCTAGATTAAAATGTTCATAAATATTGAGAAGAAGTTCTGCATATTTTTTTATGATTACATAGCATGACATTAGTTCATGTGGAGATGCCTTAATGAATTTTTCATGGGAGAGTAGCTCTATATGAATTTTATCCTCTTCTTTTCTATCCTTTAACAGTCTGTCGTTAATATCAATTATTTCTTTTTCTAAATTAGTTATTATTTCATCCTTATCAAAGAAGGATTCTCCTAGATGCGAAAAAGGCGCATGTCCAACATCATGTAATAAAGCAGCGTATGTAAGGTGTTTTCTTTGAAAATCAACATCTTTATCAATTTCATTCTTATCATCTGTGTCTTCCCTGTCGTTTAATATTTTCTTCTTTAGATTTTCTTCTATCGCATCATAGTACTTATTTGCAAGATGCATTACTCCAAGAGAGTGTTCAAAACGAGTATGGTTAGTTGATGGGAAAAGATGGTTTGCTGTTAATTGTCTTATATTACGAAGCCTTTGAAAAGAAGCGGTATCTATTACTTTTAAAACATCTTCTGATAACGATATGTATCCGTGTACTAAATCCAAAATAATTTTATTGTCCATAATTTTACTATAAGCCTAAAGTGTTTAATGTTGAATAGTTTTTCAGAACTAACCACTTAGAAGTTTAGGTGTCTTATTCTTATCCTTTCCCTTGAGGGAAAGTTAGATAGGGTATTCTAGCCACACCACTCTTCCTTCTTGAAGGGCGTAGATTTAGCAAAGCCCTTAAGGTATACTTATAAAAAACATATTCCTTCTGTATTTGTTCCCCCTTCATAAGGGGGATGTCACAAAGTGACAGGGGGATTAAAACAATATCCTTCCCTTACAAAGGGAAGGTGCCCAACGGGCGGAAGGGTTAGGACAAACATGAAAAAGACATTAATCGTAGGTGCAGGAATCAGTGGAGCAACAATCGCAAACAAACTAGCTAACGCTGGGAAACAAGTTGTTGTTATAGATGAAAAGAGCCATGTGGCTGGTAACATTTATGATAAAAAAGAAGAAGGAATAATGGTTCATCAATTTGGTGCACATATTTTCCATACCTCATTTCCAGAAGTTTATGATTTCCTTAGCCAGTTCACTACTTTTACAGATTACCAACACCAAGTTAAAGCTGTTATCAAAGGGAAAGAAGTCCCTATCCCTTTTAACTTCAATTCTATTGATATCCTATTTGATGCAGAAAGAGCGGCAAGACTTAAAGATAAATTGATAGAACACTATGACATGGACTCTAAGGTGCCCATTCTTGAGCTTAGAAATGCTGAAGATGAAGATCTAAAGTATCTAGCTGAGTATGTTTATGAATATATATTTTTGCACTATACCATTAAACAATGGGGCCTTAAGCCTGATGAGATAGATAAAAGTGTATCAGGCAGAGTGCCTATCTATGTAGGAACAGACGATAGATATTTCCCATGGGACAAATACCAGGGTATCCCTAACGAAGGTTATACGCAGATGATTAAGAACATGTTTAACCATGACAATATCGACCTACAACTAGAAACAAGCTTTAGTTCTAAAAACATGGATGATTATGAGCATGTTTATTACACAGGTACTATCGATGGCTTCTTTGATCATAAATATGGAGAACTACCGTATAGAAGTGAACGTTTTGAAAACGAAACTTTAAACCAAGAGTATTTTCTTAGTAATTCTGTAATCAATTATCCAAACGAACATGATTATACAAGAATAATCGAACATAAGTATTTCTTGGACGATAAGACGGATAAAACAATAATTTCATACGAGTACCCAGAAGCTTATAAAAAAGGCAAAAATGACCCTTACTACCCTATTCAGAGCGATGAAACCACAGCACTATACGAAAAATATATAGTAGAAGCTAAAGCACTAGGAAATGTAACATTCCTTGGTAGACTTGGTGACTATAAATATTACGATATGGATAAAGCAGTTAATAGAGCTTTGGAAGTATTTAAAGAGTACTAATCCCCCCACTTCACTAACGTTCAGCTTCCCCCCTTATAAAGGGGGGATTTTTTTTGTATTTATTTAGTTCCCCCTTCATAAGGGGGATGTCACAAAGTGACAGGGGGATTCAGACATAAAAAAACCCTCTCCATTTATAAAACAGAGAGGGTTTTCTATTTGCGTACGCTAATTAATTAGATTAATTAGTTAATACCTAAGAATCCACCAATGATTGGTCCAAACTTAACTGTAAGTCCAGCAAATACTATAGATACCATAGTAATAAGTTTGATCAAGATGTTTAGTGAAGGACCAGAAGTATCCTTGAAAGGATCACCTACTGTATCACCAACAACACCTGCTTTATGGTTTTCAGAACCTTTTCCACCAACAGCACCTGATTCGATGTATTTTTTAGCGTTGTCCCAAGCACCACCAGCATTGTTAAGCATAATTGCTAACATGAAACCAGTAGTAAGACCACCAGCCAGCATACCAACTACACCAGCAACACCTAATAATAGACCAACAACAATTGGAACTATTAAAGCGATAAGTGAAGGAAGCATCATTTCTCTCTGTGCACCTCTTGTAGAAATATCTACACAAGCTGCATAGTCAGGTTTACCTGATCCGTCCATGATACCTTTGATTTCTCTAAACTGTCTTCTTACTTCTTCTACCATTGCCTGTGCAGCTCTTCCTACAGCACTCATTGTCATTGCTGAGAATAAGAAAGCTAACATAGCACCAATTAGCATACCAACTAGTACCTTAGGATTCATTAAATGAACCTGATAGTGACCCATGAAGTCAGCTAATGTTGCAGAAGAAATGTCTACTACTTGTGCTCCTACTAGAAAAGTAGTTTGTCCTGCATGTAAGAATGCTATTCTTACTTCTTCAATATAAGCAGCTAATAGAGCTAAAGCTGTAAGTGCTGCTGAACCGATTGCAAAACCTTTACCAGTAGCAGCTGTTGTGTTGCCTAATGAATCAAGAGCATCAGTTCTTTCACGAACTTCAGGACCTAATTCAGCCATTTCAGCGTTTCCACCAGCATTATCAGCGATTGGACCATAAGCGTCAGTCGCAAGAGTAATACCTAGAGTAGAAAGCATACCAACTGCAGCAATACCAATACCATAAAGACCAAGTGAAGGATTACCAAAACCACCAGCGAAACCGTAAGCTAGCATCATACCTGCTGAAATAGTTATAGCAGGAATTAATGTAGAATACATACCAGTAGCAATACCAGAAATAATAAGAGTTGCCGCTCCTGTTTCAGAACTTTCAGCAATTTTTCGTGTAGGACTATAATCTGCTGATGTATAGTACTCAGTAGCTTGTCCGATAATAATACCAGCAGCTAGACCAGTAATAATTGACCAGAATACACCAAAATGTCCTGGTAACAATGTATTAACTAAATATGCACTTGCTGCAACTATCAATACAGAACTAACGAATACACCATTATTAAGTGCTTTAAGAAGTTGTTTCTGTGTAGCATCTTCTTTAGTTTTTACAAAATAGATACCAATGATTGAGAAAACGATACCTAAACCAGCAATTACCATTGGTAATACTAGTGAGTTCATTTCCAAAGTAGAACCTTTGAAAGCTGCAACACCAAGAGCTGCTGTAGCTAAGATAGAACCACAATAAGACTCATAAAGGTCAGCACCCATACCTGCAACATCACCTACGTTGTCACCAACGTTATCAGCGATTGTAGCTGGGTTTCTTGGATCATCTTCAGGAATACCTGCTTCTACTTTACCAACAAGGTCTGCACCTACGTCAGCTGCTTTAGTGAAGATTCCTCCACCAACTCTTGCGAAAAGAGCTTGTGAAGAAGCACCCATACCAAATGTTAACATTACAATTGTAATAGTTGAGTTACTTAAAGCTTCGAAACCAAGAACTGGAGCCAATACCTTTAAGATAATGAACCATAAACTGATGTCTAATAGTCCAAGTCCAACAACAACCATTCCCATAACCGCTCCTGCGCGGAAAGAAACCTGAAGTGCTTGGTTTAATGATTTACTTGCTGCCCAAGCTGTTCTAGCTGAAGCATTTGTCGCAGTCTTCATTCCTAAGAAACCTGCTAATCCTGAGAAAAAACCACCTGTAATAAATGCAAATGGAACTATTTTATTCTGTACGCCAAGACCAAAAGACATTATTGCTAATATTATTGATGCAATAATAAAGAATATTATTACCACTTTATATTGTTGTCTTAAATATGCCATAGCCCCTTCTCTAACGTATTGAGCTATCTCTTTCATTTTATCGGTACCTTCGTCGTTGCTCATCATATCTTTATAAAAGATCAACGCGAAAACTAGTGCTAATAGTGATCCGATCGGCGCGACCCACCATAGCATTGGAATCGTTGCTAAATTTTCCATATTTTTTTACCCCTTTCTAAATTTGAGACGGTATATTTTGTCTCAGTGTTTTGGTTTTCTCAGAACCAAGGTATATTGTGCCAAATAAGAATGGTTAGGTCAATGAATAAATGAGGGGGATGTCATTATATTGAGCTTGTCGAAATGTTATGACAGAGGGAGCTGTTGTTGGTGTTTTGTCTAAAAAAAAAATTACTTCTGAAGAAGAGGTATTAATAAATAAAAAACTTTTTAGAGGCTTTAGTTAGGTTAACTACACCGAACTTTGTTACTAGCACAGTGTCTTCTATTCTGAAGCCATATTTACCGGGAAAATATAGTCCGGGCTCTATAGTTACAACCATTCCTTCTTGAGGACAAAGCTCTTTAGGAGAATCTGCACTAATTGTTGGAAATTCATGAATATCTAGCCCTACTCCATGACCAAGGCTATGTTGATAATAGTAATGTAAGTCTTTTTTCTCATATGAATGGATTACAGATTCCTGAATATCCCTTAGGGGCATACCCATTTCTAAATTTTTAACTGCTTTTTTCTGAGCTTTTTTTACTAGTTTATAACGTTCATACATTTTACTAGAGTATTTCCCATTATCTTTACACATATAAACAACACGAGATAAGTCTGAACAATATCCTTTATATTTAACTCCAAAATCAAACTGAACTATATCACCCTGTTTGATAACTCTGTCTGAAGGCTTACTGTGTACAAATGATGAATTAGGACCAGAAGCAACCATTGTTGTAAATGCTAGATTCTTATCTGCTCCGTATTGTTGAGAATAATCGTATATCTTTTTAGCTATCTCTTTTTCAGTTACACCTGGCTTTAAATCGTTCTCTATTATTTTTTCATAGATAAAGCTAGTAAGCTGGCAAGCTTTGTAAATATTGTTGATTTGTTTAATATCTTTGATTTTTACCTTTTTGCGGTAACGGTTATTAACCCAGTCTTTAAACTTGTGGGACATTCTGTAATTAGTCATAACTCTAGTATAGAGATAAAAGACTAAAGACAAAAGGTGATACTGGGGATTATTTTAGACTTTCTGTAATCCCCCTTCGTCCTGAAGGACTCTTCCCCCTTTGATAAAGGGGGAAAGATACGAAAGTATCTGGGGGTTTATTGGATTATCCCAGTAACCTAACCTCTTCTATAATCTCTTTAGCTGCTTCTGCTGGTTTGAGTCGGTCTGTATTAATTATTACATCAGCACAATCTTTATAGATATCAAATCTAGGTTCTAGTATTTCATTTATCTTTATAAGCACTTCTTCTTTTGAGTTACTAGTATTGATTAGTGGTCTGTTGGAATCGTCTTTGATTCTTTCATAGATGTTTTCTGCTGATACGTATAGCCAGAATGTTATTCCATTATTTTTAATGAGTTCTCTGTTCTGTTCTTTTAGAACAATTCCACCACCAGTAGATACTATCTGATTTGATTTTTTTAGACACGATTCTAATACAGATGATTCAACATTGCGGAAATAATCTTCACCATCTGTAGCAAATATATCTGAAATAGACCTGTTCTCAGTTTTTACTATCTCTGCATCTAAATCTATTAGAGTATAATCTGGTTGTAGTTTAACTAGTTCTTCGGCAATAGTACTTTTACCACTGCCCATAAACCCAATTAGAATAAGATTGTTAGGCTTCACCACGTTGAATCTTAAAAATATCTTCTAAACCACCAGCGGCTAAGTCATAAAGCTCATCTAAAACATCTTTAGAAAAAGGAGCGTTTTCTCCAGTTCCTTGGATTTCGATAAGTTTGTTAGTAGAAGTCATTATTACATTCATATCAACATCAGCTGAAGAATCTTCTGTATAGCATAGGTCTAACATTGGCTTTCCTTTTACAACACCAACACTAATAGCTGCTACTTGTTGCTTGATAGGGTTTTTTTCTAGCTTTTTTGTTTTAAGGCCGCTTTGTACTGCATCATATAGTGCAACCCATGCGCCAGTGATAGAAGCTGTTCTTGTGCCTCCATCTGCTTGGATAACATCACAATCTATTGTGATAGTTTTTTCTTCCATAGCTGATAAATCTACTGCCATTCTTAATGATCTACCTATTAGTCTTTGGATTTCCATAGTTCTTCCGCCAACCTTAGCTCTTTCTCTTCTCATTCTTGTATTAGTAGAAGCAGGCAACATGCTGTATTCAGCAGTTAGCCAACCTTCGCCTTTTTCTTTTTGGAAAAAAGGTGCGTTTGTCTCGATAGTTGCAGCAACTATTACCTTTGTATTCCCACATTCTACCAGTACTGATCCATCAGGATGCTTTAGGTAATTTCTAGTAATCTTTATTGGTCTAAGTTCATTGTGTTTTCTATTATCTTCTCTTTTATTCAAATTCATTCTCCTCGCTTGCTGCATAATATGCAGTTCTATTCATTCTTTCCTGTGTCATATCAACGATTGTATCTAGTTTTACCAACCTGCCTCTACATTTTGTTATTGATAGCTTTAGGTTCTGTAATACTTTCTCTGAAAAATCGTCTATTTCTTTCTTTATCTCAGCCGCTTGGCTTCTTGCTACTTCGATAATTTCTTTAGCTTCATCATTGTCAAAATTGTTAGCTAATTTCTTATTCTTATATAATTTAGGTTTTTGATTGGTAAGATCTTCTATTTGGTCATCTGTAAGCTTTGTTTTAAGTGCTTGGTATTTCTCGTTAATCATCTTTTTAATAACATCAATAACATCTATAGCTTCTTGCTTATTAATCATTACAATATTTGGATCTCCACCAAGTAATGGTTTCTTTCCTTGTAGAATAATTGCTTCTAACTCATCAAGTAAATCCAAAATTTCCATTTATTTTCCTCTTTTTTCCACTAATGCCTTAATTACATTATCAGGTACAAGTCCTTTTATGTCACCACCATTTAATGCCATTTCCTTTACAAGCGATGAGCTAAGGTATGAGTAGTTATAACTTGTCATAAGAAATACAGTCTCTATGTTACGATTCAATCTTCTATTTCCGAGTGCTAACTGAAATTCATGTTCAAAGTCGGACATCGCTCTAAGCCCGCGTATGATAATGCTAGCATCATGTTGATTACATGCATCGATCAGTAAGCCATCAAAACTAGCTACTTGTATGCCTGGTATATCCAGAGCTTTAATCATCTCTACTTTTTCGTCAGTACTAAATAGTGAGCTCTTTGCAGAGTTTTTTGATACTACAACTACTAGTTCATCCACTACCTTAAGTGCTCTTTTAATAATTGATATATGACCGTTAGTTATTGGGTCAAAACTTCCTGGATATACTGCTATTTTTTTCATTTTTTATATAAACTCAGTTTCGAATAGCCGTATTTATATTCCTTTTGAAGTGTAAGTACGCCTATTTCATTATTTAGTATTGTATCCTTATTTGTTTCAAATAGGATAACGCCACCAGGGCTAAGTATATCAAAATTAGAGATTGCCAGCAATAAATCCTCTTTAGGGGGATAGGCATAAGGTGGATCTATAAAGATAATATCAAACTTCTCATTGTTGCTTGCTAGTTTCTTTATACTACGTTCTGCGTCATTTTTATAGAATCTGCTATTGCTCGCCTTTAGGGTTGATGCATTCTTAATCGCCATGCGGATGTCTTGATCGATACCAACAAGTTCCTCTGCACCTTTACTAAGCAGTTCGAATCCTACAGCTCCAGAACCACAGAAAAGGTCCAAAACCTTAGCTTCTTGTATTTGATTACTTAGAATGGAACAAATAGCTTCTTTTGTTTTGCCTTGAGTAGGTTTTGTTTTCTTTTCATCAGCAAGTAGCTTTTTACCTTTGTACTTGCCGGCTAGAATAAACATTATTTAGTTATTATTTGTATTTCTATTAGCTTTATTTCTTCTAATGGTCTGTCGTATTTATCTTTAGGTGCTGATCCTATTTTATTAACGATATCCTGACCTTCAATAACCTGTCCAAAGATAGTGTGTTTGTTGTCTAACCACGTTGTTGGTCTATGTGTAATAAAGAATTGGCTACCATTTGTGTTAGGACCGCTGTTAGCCATAGATAGTCTTCCAGGCCTATCATGTTTCAAATCTGGATGAAATTCATCTGGGAATCTATATCCAGGCCCGCCTCTTCCAGTGCCTAATGGGTCACCACCTTGAATCATGAAGTTTGGGATAACTCGGTGAAACTTAGTATTCGTATATAAAGGAGTGTTAGTTCTCATCTCTCCTGTTTTGCTATCTTTCCATTCTTTACTACCAGTTGCTAGTCCAATAAAGTTTTCAACTGTAATCGGTGCTTGTTCGGAGTATAGTTCGCAAAGTATGTCTCCCATAGATGTTTTAAATAATGCATAATCTCCAGATACAAGCTTGCTTGTATCAATTCCGAATATAGTTGTAGCTGATATCAAACAAATAAACAAATAAACAAATAAACGATTAAACATTTTTAACTCCTATAATTTTTTGTTAATTTGATTATAGATTAATAAGTGATATCTAAAAAGTTTATATTTAAGAAAAAACCTAGCAGCAATTATTGCCCTTAATCACCGTCTTAAGGTAGGATATTAACGTTGAATTAAATATTAAGGAGAAAATAGATATGAAAAAGCTGCTATTATTTATTGTTTTGCAGACAGCATTATTAAATGCATATACATTGGTTTTAAAGGATAATTCTTTTGTAAAAGGAAGACTTATTCAGGTTGGAGATTCTTATACGACTATGATAGTGAATGGTCTAGAAAAAGATATCCCTAATACTAAGATTAAAAAAAGATTTTTCACAACTGCAGAGCTGGCAGCAATAGAAAGACAAAAAGAATTGGCATTACAGAAAGAAACAATTATGGAAGAAAGAATGTTAATAGCTCCTACCAAAGTTATAAAAAAGACAACAAATAGTTATATAAAAAAAGAAAATAAAGTAAAGAATTATGCGTTTAAAACAAATGCTTATATTAATTTAGACATTGCTAGACAAATGCTTAGTAGTGTTGAGTTCCCTAATGGTGGCTATACAGGCGGAAATTAAGTTGATAATCAAGACATTGTGTTTGGTTTTGGTTATGATATTAGTGATTATTTATTTGGGATAACTAGGTATACAGTCGGTGGCACCTTTATGTTAAATAGAGGGAATACTTCCGGTTCTTATTCAGGGTCACTTTTGTATGCAAGGATAGAACATCCTTTTAACCCTAAAAATACAAATAATTATATTGGGGTTGAAGTTAATACTTATATTCCATCATCATTTAGCATTAATAATGCTTTATATACTGAATTAAAGGGAAGTCCTGGATTAGGATTTGCGATATATGAGAGGATGTATTTCTCTAGAATGTTTATTGAAGCTGGCATACGAGGCATTGCTTTTCCTGTTAATGGGCAATATTCAGGTGCAGATGTTGAAATTGGTATATCTTCAGTTGGGACTTATTTTGTTTTAGGCATGACTTTATAGTTTGAAACTCGTTTAAAAGCTAATTTAGCGCTATAATTAGGTTATGAGTAAAAAGATATTAATAGGTATTACGGGCGGCATTGCTGCTTATAAAACCGTTGAACTAATTAGATCTCTAAAAAAAGCAGGACATGAAGTAAAAACTATTGTTACTAAAAAGGGTTTAGACTTTGTAACACCACTTACCTTGAAAACTATTTCTGGTGATATTGTTTATCTTGATGATGTAGATCATGCATCTCCTGATATTGAACATATCTCACTTTCTTTGTGGTGTGATGCATATATAATAGCTCCGGCTAGTGCGAATACTTTAGCAAAGATAACTCATGGCATGGCTGATAATTTACTTACTTCATCAGTACTATCATTACCAGAGAAGACTCCTTTAATAATTTGCCCTGCAATGAACACAAGAATGTGGAATAAACCTGTAACAATAAAGAACATGGCTCTAATTAGAGAACAAATGCCAAGTAGCATAATCGTTCCACCTAGAGAGAGCGAATTAGCTTGTGGCGAAATAGGTAAAGGCGCAATGGCTATAAATGATGAAATACTCCAGATTGTCTCAAAGGTGATTGGTGAATGAAGGCCAAAATACTGGTAACAGCTGGTAATACTTGGAGCCCAATAGACGATGTTCGCGTTATAACCAATATTTTCTCTGGTGAAACAGGACTTAGAATAGCCAAAGAACTAGCTACTAGAGGGTTCAAAGTAAAGCTAGTTCTTGCTGATTGCCGAATATCACTTAAAAAGTTCAAACATAAGAATCTAACTATAGTCAGAGCTAAAGGTTATAAAGAGTTTTATAAAGTAGTTAAAAGAGAGATAAAGACAAAAAATTACAAAGCAATAGTCCATGCTGCTGCAATTTCTGATTTTCAATTAACAAAAAGAAAAACAGGCAAGATTAAGTCTGGGAAAAAGCTAATACTTGAGCTTTCCCCTACTAAAAAAATTGTAGATAGGATTAAAAAATGGGCTCCAAAGACTTTTCTTATTAAATTTAAGCTAGAGTCTAACAAATCAAGAAAACAACTAATGAAGATTGCTTTAAAAAGCAAAAAACAGTCTAAATCCGATTTAGTGGTAGCAAATACATTACCCTTTCTTAAAGGACATCAGTTTATTTTGATAAAAAACAAAAACCAAAGCATCAATATAAAGAATAAAAAGAACCTTGCGAGACTTCTTACAGATATATTTGAAGGGGAATTGATTTGAGAATACTTGGAATAGACCCAGGATACGCTCTTGTTGGCTATGGTGTTATCGATATAGTCGGAAATACTATCAAGCCTATTGCTTATGGATGTATAACGACAACTAAAAAAGACACTTTTCATGAAAGAATGCTACAGGTAAACGAGCAGTTAGTAGAAATAATCACTGAATATAAGCCAGATGATATGGCTATTGAAAAACTATTTTTCTCTAGAAACACATCAACTGCCTTAGATGTAGCACAAGTAAGAGGAACTATCATCCTTGAAGGATTGAAACATGGATTAGAGGTATATGAGTATAACCCAGTAGAAGTAAAACTTGCTGTAACAGGCTATGGGAAAGCTGATAAGCAACAGATACAGCAAATGGTGAAAAGTTTATTAAACTTAAAAGAGATCCCGAAACCAGATGATACAGCAGATGCACTAGCAATTGCTATTTGTCATAACAATTCAGCAAAGATTAAAGGATTGGAGAGAAGATAATGTATAGCTTTATAAGAGGTAATTTAGTAGAAGTAAATGATAGCAGTTGTGTCTTAGATGTCAGCGGTATTGGATATTTAATAAATGTTACCAGAAAAGATGCTGCACATCTGATAAGTTCAATAGAACAAGAAGTTACCTTAAATGTAGAGTTTATTGTACGCGAGGATAGCCAGTCTTTATATGGTTTTACTCAGAAGACAGCACGTGAGCTTTTCAAGGTTCTTATCCAGCTTAATGGCATTGGCCCAAAGCTTGGACTTGTGATTCTTTCAGATCTTTCTGCTGAGCAATTAAGCAGAGCTGTTTTAACAAATGATCTTGTAGCACTTACTGCTATTTCTGGTATTGGAAAGAAGACTGCGGAACGCATGATAATTGATCTTAAAGACAAGGTGAAAGAGTTCAGTACAGGTGATATCGAAATAGTTGAACAAACTACGGGATCATTTATATCTCCTCATATGGAAGAAGAAGTTACAGGTGCACTACTTGCTCTTGGTTATAGGTCTAATGAGGCAAAGAAAATGTTACTTGGAGTAAAGGCTGATGTTAAAGAAAACATTACTATTGAAGAACTAATAACTCTTACATTGAAAAACAGCTAAATTATTGAACAATACGTTCTAATAGTTTAAGAATAAGTCTTTCTATCCAGATATATAGAGCTCTAAAGATATTATTTTCAGGACCAAGAGGATCAACATAAACAGTAGTACAGCCGCATAGATTGCCACCAACTATATCCATAAAGAGTTGATCACCTATACAAACAGTGTTTTCTGGTGAAAATTTAAAGTCACTAAAAACCTTTCTATATATCCACGGAAAAGGCTTTAATGATTTATATATACAGGGAAGTTCAAGAAAGTCAGCAACTTTAAGTACTCTATGCTGGCTACTATTATTGGATAATAGTACAAGATTCCAACCTTTTGCCTTTAAAGTATCTATTAGCTTCTTCATTTTCCATTCAGGAAAGGAATACTTTCTTTCCACAACAGTATTATCAATATCAATAAGGGCATTTTTAATACCCCTGCTTTCTAATTCATCTATGTTTAACTCTAATATGTTAGAAATATGCCTGTTGGGTAAAAAAATTGTAGAAATAGCATCGTTAGCTATTTTGAATATATTTAGATTTTCCATATCAGAAAATAATAACATATTTTAGATAAATTTAAGCATATGCTTTATGAAAAGATTATCTGCAATTATTACGTAATTACTCCGATATATTAGTATATGAGACTTAATTACAAAATAATCGCCTTCGGCTATAGCACACCAGACCTTAATGAGTTTTCTGGAAATGAATTCCTAGAGCTTGCTCTTGGTGCGCTTAAAGATGATGTAGATGCATTGTTAAAGAAACATCCAGAAAAAAGAAAACAGATATTAAAAGAAGCCAATGAAGTACAGGATAAAATATTTCAATTGTTTCATAGCAGAAGAAATACATTAATAGAAAAGGAAATAGGAATAGAAACACTCGGAACTGGAATCTCTTCAAAATCCAATAAATTAGAAAATTATAGGCAAGAATTCCAAATTACAGATTCAGAGCTTAAGGAAACCGAAGTAGAACTAAAAGAAGTTACTTCTTTTACAGAAAGCATTGCCCAAGTAAAAGCTAAGACATCATTGCTTAATAAAATTGAGAACATAATTAATAATTACGCTGCTAATGCAAGAACTTATCTAGTAAATCCATATCTTACAGATATGAAAGAATTAGCAAATGATATAAAAGGTCTTTATAGAGAAACTAAAAGTTTGGCGATTAATGCACCTTTCCTTAGGCAGTTTTCAAGAGAAGCTCTTGCAGAATTATTACAAGAAAATTCTAGCGGTGTAACTTCCGACTATTTAGCAAATATTCTCTTAAATGAAGATGTTAATGATTTTATTTGGATGGCCATTATATATATCGAAAGATTTTCTATATTTGGTGTTGGTAAAGAGGAGGTAATAGATTCTTCAGGGAAATTATTTAATGATTCGGATGAAGCATTTATAGAAATGTGGGAGCTAATGAAGCCTATCAATGAGTGGGGCTCAGAAATACAGTATTTAACGGAACATATATATGATTCTATCTTAAACAAAGACCTTATTGATAACGCTATAAATAAAGCCACTAAAAAGAACCAATTAAATGCAGATGATATGCAGGAAATAAACATAGCACTGGCTAATCGTAAGCAAGCAGAATTGCCATTAATATTTAGGTTAAATATTGCTAATTTTATAAAAAATCTTCTATTAGTTTTAGGAAAAGAAAGAGTCAAAGAAAAAAAAGAAATAACGAAGCTAGATAGAGCCATTAGAGCAGCAAATAGGCAAGGCGAAGATATCCCTTTAGATATTTTAAGTGCAGCTACAGAAGGAAAAAAATACTCATTTGAAATTATTAAGGATTATTATGATGTTCTAATACCTCGATTAACTAGATATATAGAAATTGTACAATCACAAGCTGTTAGTAGATTCGAAGAAGATATATTTTCAAATCAAGCGGCTATAGAATCTTTATTAGCCACCTGTAAAGAAGAACAAGAAGCATTAGAAGAAGAACAAAAATCTTTTGAGACTGTAAAATTACATGAAAAAAAATTAAAAGAGCAATTAACTGGATTAAAGATTTTAATCAGTTCTCTTGCAAGCGAAATAGCACAAGCAAAGCTTGATATATCTGGACTAGAGCAAGCAATAAGCAATAATACAGAAAAATATGATAACCAATTAAATCTCGCAGAAAGATATATTTCCAGGATGGTTGGACGAATTAATGATACTAACTCATATGAAATAGAAATAGACGAAGATATCGATGAACCCGAAGAGCCTCAGTATGGAATTGAAATAAGTTCGATAAAGAATTATGCTGAATTATCCGAAAATACTATATATTCTGCAACAAACAATAAAAATATCAGGACTTTCTTTATGTTTACTGGTGCTGTACTTAAAACAGTAGATATAGATTTAAAGGAACGCTTTTTGAAGTCATCAAAGAAAGGGCTAGTTGGTGCAGTTGCTGCTAATGGGATTAAGTTTATGAAAGAAAACAGAAAACACAGTCATGAGATAAAGCTTATTGGTGCTGACATGAGGATTTATGGCTCAGGAACAAAGGTTGATGGAAAAGATGTTATATTATTTAATGCATATGACTCACATTAATCTAATTACATATAGCTAATAGGGTCTACGTCCACATATATTCTAGAGTTTATGGACCTATCAAAATACAACTGAAACAATACTTTTTTTAATTCAACTGGGTTTAGGTCTTTTGGGTGTTTGATCAAAATATTCCATCGATATCTGCCCTTTATTTTATAAAGCATCGCTGGGAAAGGCTCTGTTATCTCAAGCTTCTCATTAACTGCTTTTAATTGAGAATATAAATATTCCATATCTTTTTCGGCAATTTGCTCATTATCGTTTTCTACATAAACTCTAATCATTCTATTAAAAGGAGGCAAATCAAATTCTTTCCTATACTCTAATTCTTTTCTATAAAAGGCAGCGTAATTTTGGCTCACGCCATTTTTAATAGAATAATGATCTGGATGAAATGTTTGAACAAACACTCTACCCTGTTTATTTTCTCTTCCGGCTCTTCCTATAACTTGAACAAGTAAATTAAACGTTCGTTCATTAGAATATATATCAGGAATAAACAGACTTGTATCAGCATCTATTACAGCAACAGTTGTTACATTCGGGAAATGATGTCCTTTGGCAACCATCTGAGTGCCAAGCAGAATATCTACTTCGTTGTTACGAACACTCTGCAAGGTCTCGCTCAGATAGTTCTTAGCAGAACTAACATCACTGTCTAGTCTTCTAACTCTTGCATAGCCAAATAAGCTGTTTAACTCTTTCTCTAAGGCTTGGATACCTTTTCCGATTTTCTTTAGCTTCTTGGACTTACAATCAGGACATTCAGCAGGCATTTCATCAGAATGACCACAATAATGGCATTTCATATTTGATTGCTTATGAAGCGTAAGGCTAATGCTGCAGTGTGGACATATAATTACTTCGCCACAATCTTCACATCTAACAAATTTCGAAACCCCTCTTTGGTTATAGAGAATGATTACCTGTTCTTTCTTTTGCATTGTTTCATGTATAGCTTTTTGCAACTTAGTTGATATTAGAGATCTTGGGTAATTGCTATGTTCCTTTAAATTAATAACCTCAACTGTAGGCATTTGCACATTATTATATCTAGACATTAGATTGTGTATTTTATAATTTCCTTTGGCTTGGTACATAGTATTTATAGACGGAGTAGCAGATCCTAATATAAGCTTTGCTTTATTAATCTTTGCTCTTTTAAAAGCAATAGCTCTGGCATTATAGCGAGGTGTTTGTTCTTGCTTGTAAGCCGAGTCCTGTTCTTCATCAAGGATAATACAACCAAGGTTTTGAACCGGAGCAAATATAGCGGACCTTGTACCAACAACAACTGAATTCTTACATTTAACTATCTTTGCCCAAGTCTCTCTTCTTTCTTTACTAGTTAATCCTGAATGTAGCAGAAATACATTTTCAAACACACATTCTTTTATTTCTTTATATAGTTGAAAGGATAATCCAATTTCTGGAACTAATAATATAGAGCTTTGCCCTTTATTAGCATAATAATTGAGTATATGTACGTATATTTGAGTTTTGCCGCTTCCAGTAACTCCATGAATAAGATGATGATCTTCATTCTTATTAACTATTTCATTAAAGATATGTGCTTGAGATGAATTTAGTTTTGTTACTCTTTGTAAGTTATCATTTTTTATCTCAATATCTTCAAAAAACTTATCTGTTTTTTTTATAGTCTTAGCACCTACAGGCAAAACGCTTGTAAGTAGTTTGTATAATGGAATCACATAATATGATGACATCCATTCCATCAACTCTACTGTTTTGCTGTCAAAGAAAGAACCTGATGCTTTTAAAGAGACTATCTCTTTAATTTCATAGGATGTATTGCCTGAAATATAATCTTTAAAGCGAAGCACATATCCAGTAGTTGTGGAGCTACGCAAAGGAATCTCGATTGCTTGACCAATCTTGATATCCTTTTCAAGCTCTTTTGGAACCTTATATGTAAGAGTTTTAATGATCCTTTGTGTTAGAAGGACCTCAGCGAACATTTAGTCTAAGCTTTTTCTTCGACTACTTTTTCAGCTACATCTTTTTTTGCTGCAGCTTTTTTTGCTGGAGTTTTTTTTGCTTTTTTTACTGGAGCTGTGGCTTTCTCTTCTGCAACTTCGATATCTAATAGCTTTTCAAGGCCATCTTCATTAGTTGCTGCTTCTGCAGCTTTTTGTTTTTTTATTGAAGAGTATAGTAATTCCAATGTATCTTCTTCTTCTTTAATTTCTGACACTTCGTCTTTACTAATTTCAATAACAATCACATTTTCTTCTATTTCTTGTAGTGCTTCTAGTATTTCATTCTTATTTTGTTTTTCTTTTGGGAAGTAGTGAATCCCGTCTTCGATGATCTCTTTTGCTCTCTTTGCCGCTGCGTAGGACATTAAGAATTTATCGTATTTCTTTTCCATCTTATAAAACTCCTTTAGTTTTAAGAATATCTTCTATATTTTGAAAGGCAGAGTCTATTCTATCATTTACTACAATATAGTCAAAATATTTCTTGTTAAGTAATTCTTGGTCTGCTGTCATCATTCTTATATTTATACTTTCTTCTGTTTCTGAACCTCTTCCTTTTAATCTTTTTATTAAATCATCTTTACAAGGCGCATCTAGGAAGATACTTATGCAGTTTCCTTTTTGCTCTCTTATTCTATTCATTAAATTCACTGCACCTTTAACATCTATTTCAAATAATAAATCTGTATTTTCTGTTTTAGTAATATTTAAGGTATGTGTGCCATATAAATTATCATGAACTTCTTCCCATTCAATGAATTCATTATTGGCTACTAATCTATTAAATTCTTCTCTAGAAACAAAATAATAATCAACACCATCAATTTCTTCATCTCTTGGCGAACGAGTTGTATGCGAAGTGCTTAAAGGGATGTTTGGATATTTATCCTTTACCATTTGGATTACCGTGCCTTTGCCAACACCTGATGGCCCAGAAATAATAATTGCGTAATGTTGTTTCATAGCATCAATATTATACGATAAAGTGGCAAACAAATGAACCATTGAACTGCTGAACAATCGAACTATAAGTTATTGACTAATGTTTTAAAAAAAAAGATAATTGAACAAGATTAAATAATATAGAGAGAAAGAGGAGTTTTTAATGGGTTTAATGAACTTACTATTTAAAAGAATTTCACATGATATGGGTATCGATTTAGGTACTGCTAATACATTAGTATATATAAAGGGCGAAGGGATTGTTGTTCGAGAACCATCAGTTGTAGCTATAGATCAAAAAACAGGCGCTACACTTGCAGTTGGTAATGAAGCAAAACAGATGGTAGGAAGAACTTCCGGAAACATCGTTGCTGTAAGACCTCTTGAAGATGGCGTTATTTCAAACTTCGAAGTAACTGAAACTATGATCAGATATTTTATTGAAAAAGTGCATAACAGAAGAAGATTTATTAAACCTAGAGTAATTGTTGGAGTTCCTTCTGGAATTACAGGAGTTGAAAAACGAGCAGTACTTGATGCTATCGTTCATGCAGGTGCAAGAGAAGCATATCTTATTGAAGAGCCAATGGCTGCCGCAATAGGAGCTGGTCTTCCTGTTTCTGAACCTACTGGCAGCATGATGGTTGATATCGGTGGTGGTACTACTGAGGTAGCTGTTATGTCATTAGGCGGAATAGTTGCAGCTAAATCTGTAAGAGTTGCTGGTGACGAAATGGATCAAGCAATAATAGATCATTGCCGTGATAACTATAGAATACTTATTGGTGAAAGAACTGCTGAAGAAATAAAACTTAAAATTGGTAGTGCTGCTCCAGTTGATGGTTTTGAAGAAGAATCTATAGAAATAATTGGTAGAGATTTAGTAAATGGTCTACCAAAGAACTTTACTCTTACTGCAAGTGAGATTAGAGAAGCCCTTAGTGAAACAGTAAATACTATCTTAAATGCGATTAGAAGCATTCTAGAACAAACTCCTCCTGAACTATCATCAGATATTATGGAAAAAGGAGTAACACTAGCAGGTGGTGGAGCTTTATTAAGAGGACTTGATAAGTTTATTGAAAGAGAAATCTACATTAAAGTACATGTAGCTGATGATCCACTTTCTTGTGTAGCTTATGGAACAGGTAAAGCATTAGAAGAAATGGAAATTCTAAAGAAAGTTCTTTTTAACGATTAAGCCTCACCCCTAGCCCCTCTCCTAAAGGAGAAGGGAATAATAATTATATATATTAAAAAGCCCTCTTTCATGAGGGCTTTTTTTATGACTTAAAATCCCATAAACCCCCTTCGTCCTTACGGACTCTTCCCCCTTTGATAAAGGGGGCTATTAAATCAATCATGAAGCCTCCTTTATCAAAGGAGGTGGCAGTCTGATTACTGAGCGGAGTCGAAGTGCAGACTGACGGAGGATTATGTATTAAAGGGAGATGTCCGATAGGACAGAGGGGTGTGTAGGTTATATCCCTAGATTAAAACTGAATTGATGTCTGGTTCCTAATGCCGCAAACACTGCTGCATAATTGAAATCAACACTATCAAAAAGACCTGTACTAAGGCCCATTGTAAGGTGTTCCTTATCGTAACCTGCTAATAAACTAAAGCTATCAGTCACGGTGTATTCAAGTCCTAAGGATATGTATGTTGCCATATATCTATTATGAGAATAAATATCTAGGACTACTGTTGGCTGAAAAGAATTGAAGCCATAGCTAGTAGCTCCTATTGAATATTTATACCCAGCATTGTTATATAGCTGAAATGTGCTTGCTAGTCGCATTTTTATGTCATTAGCTAAATGATTAACTCCAAAAGTCATAAAGAAATCATTGGAATTCTCCCTATAATCGCTACCTATTAAGCCTACATTAAATCCAATTGAAGTAGAATAAGTTATTAGTTTTGATGTTGCTAATATTAATGCATAATCACTTGCAGAAATAGTTCCTATAGGAGATGTTTGTCCGATATTTTGTCTTTCTTCAATGCCATCAATTGATAATTTAATAAACCCAATTCCAATTTTTGTAAAAGGATCTTGTTTAGAATTCATAGAATAAAATGCATAAAGATGATTAACATCAAAATATAATGGGTTCATACTAAAAACTAAATTTTTATGAGGTACATTGAAAAGATTTGCAGGATTATACATTGTTGCTTCAGCTCCAGTTCCGGTAACTATTCCTGTATTTCCCAGTGCTTGAACTTTTGCATTAACCCCTAAATTTAGGAAGTCGTACATAACATCATTCTGAATACTGTTAATAGCAAAAACTGTGGATACAAATGTAATAAAAAGAATTTTTCTTATCATTTTATTAGTACCTTATGATACTTTTTAGTTGTTTTTCCATTTATGTTAGCTTCCAGAATTGCTATATAAATTCCTTTTGGTACAGAGTATCCAGATTGATCATTTAGATCCCAGCTTGCTGATGAATATAAAGCGTTTAATGAAGTATGCTCTATAGTTTTTATTTTTTTGCCAGACAAAGAATAAATAGTAATAATAAAGGAGCTAATGTATTTATTTGATTCTAGATAAAAAATACTTGAGTGTTTAGATATATCATTACTCTCAACAGGATTTGGTGCATTGTAATAAATTAATGTAGTATCTTGAGTTGTGGTAGTAGGTATAATGATTTTTGATAGAGAATTATAAAAATCAACTAAACCTGACCCTAATTTATTAATATATGAAGGATTTTCTAAATATATGGATGTTGCACAATTAGCAGTAATAAGCGAAAAAACCTCTTGTTGCTTTAAACTTGGTTTTATACTTAGTAATAGAGCTGCTAATCCAGATACAAATGGTGCTGCTTGTGATGTGCCAGACAATCTTTTATAAGAATTATCAGGGTAAATAGATAAAATATCTTCTCCAATTGCACTAACATCAACAAAATTATCAGAATAATTAGAAAAATAAGATTTTTTCTGATTGTCATCTAGGCTTGAGACACCAATAACTTTATTATTATTTCCATCATTGCAGACAGGCGATACTTTATTGTTTCCGGTCAATTCATTATCTTCATTACCTGCAGAAGCTACAATTATACATCCAGCGTTGTATGCGTTATCGATAGCTTCTTGAATTGCTTCTGTGTATTCTGATCCTAAACTCATATTTATGATTCTAGCTCCATTATTGCGAGCATAATCTATTCCTAAAATAAGATCTGACGTGTAACCTTCTCCTAAATTATCCAGAATTTTTATTGGCATAATTGTTATATTCCATCCAAGACCAGCTATCCCAGAACCATTATTACCAATAGCTCCAATTATTCCCGAAACATGACTCCCATGACCGTTATCATCGTCAGGATATGGATCATAGTTAACAAAATCATAGCCATTTGTTAATCTAGAACTAATTTCTGGATTATCGATATCAGCACCAGTATCAAGAACAGCAACAATAATACTCTTATCCCCTGTTGTAATGTCCCATCCTTCTTCAATATGCATTAAGTTCATAATTGATTGTTGGCAAGAGTTATAGTAATAGTCATTTGGTATTTTATGAGCTTTGATGCGTATATTTGGATATAATGATTCTATGTTTGGATCATTTTCTAATTTTGATTTGAGAATTTCATAATCTGTAGTTGTACTAGCTTGTATTATATAGCTATCTTTTAGAGTAATTGTGTCTTTATAAATATCAGTTACTTTTGTGGTTTTATATGAGATATCGTCACTTTGAATTGATAAAGATGACTTATTGATACTTTTTTTTACATTATCCTTATATTTTACAATTAATTCGAGTTCACCAGAAAAAGCTATTGAAAAAAGAATTATTATACTAGTTAAAAGTTTTGTTTTCCAGTGCATAAATTTTATCTCTTAAAATCGCTGCTTTTTCAAAATCCATATCTGTTGCAGCTTTTTTCATTTCCTTTCGTAGGACATCTACAGTTTTGAGAAAATCCTTTGGAGTAAGCTTATCTGCATCTATTGTATCTAACCATTTTAGTTCTTCATAGTTCTTTTTTTCTGTTGCCTGCCATGATTGTTTGCCATCACTGCCTTTACCAATCTTCTTTTTTATTTTAGAAACAATAGTAGTAGGCGTGATGCCATGCTTAGTATTATATTCTTCCTGTATCTTTCTACGTCTATTTGTTTCACTTATAGCTCTTTGCATTGAACCGGTCATTCTATCTGCAAATAGTATTACTCTCCCATCGGCATTTCTTGCCGCTCTACCAATTATCTGAATTAAGGACCTCTCATCCCTTAAGAAACCCTCTTTATCAGCATCCAAGATGGCAATAAGGGACACTTCTGGCAAATCCAAACCCTCTCTTAATAGGTTTATGCCAACCAATACATCGAACACGCCTTGTCTAAGGTCGTGTAATATTGCATATCTATCAAGTGCTGCAATATCTGAATGCAGATAACGAGTTTTAATTTTCTTATTAAGCAGATAAGTTGTTAGCTCTTCAGCCATCTTTTTGGTAAGTGTGATAACCAATGTTCTTTCATTCTTTTCTATCCGTTTAGAAATCTCTTTAAGCAACTCATCCATTTGTCCCTTTGTTTTACGAACCTCTACTTGAGGATCCAATAATCCTGTTGGTCTAATAACCTGTTCAACAATTTGGGTTGAATGTTCAAACTCGTAAGGACCTGGTGTAGCTGATACAAATAAAACCTGGCTGATCTTTTCCTCGAATTCAGGGAAATTCAAAGGTCTATTATCTAAGGCGCTAGGAAGTCTGAACCCATGCTCTACTAATGTAGTCTTTCTTGCTTTATCACCAGCAAACATACCTCTTACCTGTGGTAATGTCACATGCGACTCATCAACAATTAACAGAAAGTCTTTTGGCAAATAATCTATTAATGTATATGGGGATTCTCCTTGGTTTCTATCAGTAAGATATCTTGAATAGTTCTCAATCCCACTGCAATACCCTACTTCTTCAATCATTTCGATATCAAACATAGTTCGTTGTTCTAATCTTTGTGCTTCTACTAGTTTGTTTTCTTTTTTTAGTTCTTGAAGTCTAATGTTTAAATCTTTTAGTATTTCAGCAATAACTTCACGTTGAAAGCCTGTTTTTACCAAGAAATGACTGGCAGGATAAATCATAAACTCTTCAAATCTGCTAATAGGTGTTCTGTTCAGGGCATCTATGTAATATATTTTCTCTATCTCATCACCAAAAAACTCTATTCTTAATATATTCTCATCGTAACTTGGGAAGATATCAAACACTTCTCCTTTGATACCAAAATTACCTCTCTTAAGCTCTGTATCATTTCTTTCATAACGAATTTCTATTAATTTATCTATAAGTTCTTCGCGTTCTATCACATCTCCAACCTTAAGAGTAATGCTTCCTTCTGCATAAGTTTCTGGTGATCCAAGCCCATAGATACAAGAGACAGAAGAAACAATTAAGACATCCTCTCGATTAAAAAGTGAAAAAGTAGCGCTATGTCTCATCTTTTCTATTTCTTCATTTATAGAAGAATCTTTTTCTATATATGTATCCGTAGTTGGAAGATAGGCCTCTGGCTGATAATAATCATAATAGCTAATGAAGAACTCAACTGCATTTTTAGGAAAATAATCCTTATATTCACTACAAAGCTGTGCGGCAAGTGTTTTATTGTGAGCTAGTATAAGAACAGGCTTGTTAACTTCTTTAATGATATTAGCAACTGTGAAAGTCTTACCACTTCCTGTTACACCATGTAATGTTTGGAACTTTTCACCATTATTGATGCCATTAATAATTTTTCGTATGGCTTCTGGTTGATCCCCTGTAGGCTTATAATTAGCTTCTAAAATAAAGTTTTGCATTTTTTATCAACTTCTTCTTGCAGCTCTTCAAAACTACCGTTATTGTTGATAATTATATCAGAAATGCCGTTATACCACTCTCTTGTTTTCTGCACTTTCAATCTATTCAATACATCTTGTCGTTCAAATCTCTCTGCTGTTCTTTTTATAATAGACTCATCCGTGGAATCTACTGTGATAATGACATCGCTTAACTCAAGCAATTTAAGCTCTTTTGGTATCGCGGCATTAATAATTGTATTTGGATATAAATTGGACTGTATCTCTTCTATTAGATATGGATGGATAATCTGATTAAATGCATCTATATTGTTTGGAAAAACCTTTGCAGCTAACTTCTGTTTATTAATTTTTCCATTTTCAATTACTGTAGGATAACTAAAAGAAACCTTCTTTATAACATAATCCTTTGTTAGCAAATCATGTCCTATTGTATCAGCATCTAAAATCAAATATCCTTCGGGTGCATTTAGCAGATTAAGTACTGTATCTTTACCGGAACCCATTCTGCCAGTAATTGTAATAATCATAATTACAGCTTATTCAGCTCTTGAATGAACAATTTTAGATTAACATAGTCTCTTAGTTCTTTTACTGAAAACTTGTACACATATAAATTATGTTTAGGATAATAGCGTTCTCTTACAAAGAGTAAGTCTGATAAATCATAATCATGCGCTATTTTACTAATTTTCACTTCCTCTTCTTTAGTCAATTTTCTTTTTAGCTGAAAGAAGATATCTTTATCATCTATATTGATATATGAGTGGAATATTTTATAATAATTATTAATTATACCTAAAGCTTCATCCGCGTCAGTACAAAGCGTATACATAGACCTATCAGGTTTAGATATGTACCCCAGCTTATCCATATTTTTGTCTATCCACTTATCAAATTCTTTCCAGAATGTCCCATTTGGTTCATCTAAAAGAATAAAAGGCGTTACTTTCTTCTTTCCGGTTTGTAATGTTGTAAGTCCCTGAAATATTTCATCCATTGTTCCAAATCCACCAGGCATTACGACAATTGCATCAGATTCGCGATAAAAAGTAAGTTTTCTTGAATAAAAATTATTAAATAAAGTTAAATGATCTGGTCTTGCAGCAAATATTGGGTTCTCACTTTCATAAGGCAGTTTTAAGCCTAATCCAAAAGTATTATCGGGTCCTGCTCCACGATTACCAGCAGCCATAATCCCTGGTCCCGCGCCAGTAATAATCTTATATCCTTTTAATGCTGCTTTATTAGCAAAATCATATGTTAGCTTGTATAGAGGATCATCTTCTGGTGTTCTTGCTGACCCAAAAATAGATATTTTTCTATCATAACGATATTTTTTAAACATCTTAAAGGATTCTCTTATTTCTTCGATTCCTTCTTTTATTGGTATTAAGTCTGCAACTAGTGGGTCTTCCCAATGGTAAAGGATAGCGGATAACATCAAGTCTTTTAATACCTGGTAGTGAGAACTATGATCTATATCATGTTTTCTTAGTAGATCTTCAATGTCTTTCTTTAATTGAATATTGTTAGGTTTATTTTGCATTTAATATCAGGTCCTTTGCTTGCTTTACCGTAAATTTATTCTCATAAAGAGCTTTTCCAGTGATTACACCAAAAAGTTTCTCGTTGATATCAATATTACGGATCTTCTCAATGTCTGCAAGACTTGACACCCCTCCAGAAGCGACTAAATTTATATTTGTTTCTTCTAAAATTCTTCTTAACATAATTAAATTTGCTCCCTGTAAAAGACCATCTTTGTTTATATCTGTATATATAACATGAGTTAAACCAAATTCTTCATACTCTTTGATTAAATCTATAACAGTTACATCTGTTTCCTCTAGCCAGCCACTAACTGCGACCTTATCGTCTCTACCATCAATGCCGAAAACAATTCTATCTGGATATTCTTGTAAGATATTTTTTGCAAATTCTTTATCTTTTATCAGCACTGTGCCTAAAATAATTCTTTCTACTCCAACTTCAATAAGCTGCTTTACAGCTTCTTTTGTTCTTACTCCACCACCTACTTCCATTGGGATACTGATACTTTCTCTTATTTTCTTAATCATCTCCAAATGAGCTATACTTCCTTGCTTAGCACCACTTAGGTCAACAACATGTAACACATCCGCGCCTTGTGCTTCGAAATCTTTAGCAACAGCAACAGGATCTGACCCATAAGTTGTCTTTTGTCCATAATCTCCCTGTACGAGTCTTACACATTGGTTATCTATTAGATCTATGGCTGGTAAAAGTTTTAACATATTTATATCTTATAGTATTCTAAGACTTTTTTTAAGAAAGAAAGCCCTACTTCTCCACTTTTCTCTGGGTGGAACTGTGTTGCGATTAGATTATCCTTGATAATAGCTGATGTGAATTCTATGCCGTATTCAGTTGAACTGAGGGTGTTTACCTGTAATTTAGGAACATAAAAAGAATGAACAAAATAAAAAAACTTATCATTAAATTCTTTAAAAAAATCATTTTCTATTTGTAATGTATTCCAGCCAATTTGAGGTATTGTAGCGCATTTGTCTTTAGGGAACTTAACCACATCTTCTGGAAATAATGAAAGACCTTTAATGCCTGGGCTTTCTTCGCTACTTGAAAACAACAACTGTAAGCCTAAGCAAATACCAAGGAATTTACCGCCATTGTTAATATAATCTGTTATCTTGGCTGTTAATCCTAGATTGTTAAGACTTTCCATAGTAGCTCCAAAGGAGCCAACTCCAGGCAATACTAATAAATCTTTTTCTATGTCTAGATCATCTAAATCACTAGTAATTATGGATTCCACGCCAATTTGATGAAAAGCTCTATTAACGTTTAAAATATTTCCAGCATCATAATTGATGATTCTGATCATTCAGATAGTCCTACCGCTACGGCTCCCAATAATCCTGCATCTGTACCTAATGTTGCAGGTATAATTTCTGTTTTTACATTTTTAATCATGGATACATGTTTATTTATTGTCTCTTTAATTTCATCAAAGAGAAGATCTCCTATTTTACTAACGCCACCACCAATGATAATGGCTTCAGGATCTAAAATATTTATAAGGTTCACACAACCAATACCGATATAATAAGCATTTTCTTTAATAATATCTTTAGCAAACTCATCACCCTGCTTTGCAGCCTCGCTAATAACTATAGATGTTATTTCATTAAGATTACTTTCAGCTAATTCTAAAGTCTTTTTACCATAGTCATCTTTTAGAACATCAATTTTTTGAAGTTTTTTTCTAGCTCTTTTAGCCATGCTTACACCAGATGCATATGCTTCAAAACAGCCATATCTCCCACAGTTACATTTATAATCTTTATTATCAATAATATTTAAAGACATATGCCCAATTTCGCCTGCAATTGTATTTTTCCCACTATAAAGCTTTTTATTAATAACAATGCCACCACCAACACCAGTACTAACTGTTAGGAATACGATATCCTTTAATCCTTTTTTAGAACCAAAGTATACCTCTCCCATTGCTGCACAGTTTGCATCGTTATCCATAATTACTGGAACTTTTGGGAATTTTTTCTCTATTTTTGCCTGTAGATGATAATCTTTCCACCCTTTTATATTAGGAGCATTTATTATTATTCCTTTTGCTTTATTAATCTGTCCTGGAATTCCTAATGCAATGTTCTTTAATTCTTTTGCTTCAACTCCTGATTCCTTAAGAAGCTCATTGATAATGCTATTTATTTTATCTGTTACGAAATCTCCACCTTTTTTTGCTTGAGTTGGGGTATTAATGCTTTTGAGGATATTCCCCTTGCTATCAGCTATTGCTGCAGCTATTTTTGTTCCACCTATGTCTAAACCTATAATATATTTCATAGGCATTATTATAACTGTTCCCTCGCCTTTCGGCGAGGAAATAGTTATAATGAATTAAAAATTTAGGAGTAATTATTATGACAATAGCATTACTGGGAGCAATGCCAGAAGAAGTATCAAAACTATTAGAATACATGAAAATAAAAAAAGAACATACATGGAATGATTTTACTATCTACGAAGGTGAGCTTTTTAACAAGCAAGTCATAGTAGCAAAATCTGGTGTAGGGAAAGTAATGGCTGCAATGTTTACTCAGTATTTACTAGATAATTTCTCAATAGATAAAATTATTTTTACAGGATTAGCAGGAGCTATTAATGAAAGTTTTGAAATTGGTGACGTTGTTGTTGCAAAAGCAACCATTCAATATGACCTAGATGTTACAAATTTAGGTTTTAAGGTTGGGCAAATACCATTTACTGATTTCCGATTCATTGATTGTGATAAAGAGCTGTTTGCGATTGCGAGTTCTTATAAAGACCCTTCTCATAGCCTACACACCGGACTAATTCTTACGGGAGATGTATTCGTAACTCACAGTCAACAAAAGACGTTTAGTAGCGTTTTTAAGGAACTAGATGGTGATGCAGTGGAAATGGAAGGTGCAAGTGTTGCTTTAGTTGCAAAAGTTAACGAAATACCTTGCATAATTATTAGGACTATATCTGATAAGGCTGATGGTAGCGCCTTAGTAAGCTTTAATGATTTTCTGCCAGTAGCTTCAGAGAATTCTTTTAGAATAATTCAGCATATTTTAGAAAAAATATAATAACTACTTGCTATAGCTGGATGTTTTTATTTTAAGTATATTCTGAATTTGCTTATCTTGATTAGCGTTAAATAAACCGAACAAATCAGATCTTGGCGAATAAGATTTATAGGAATGATATGACCAGTTTGCAACTTCTTTATCTAAAATATCTTTCAGTTCAAAGACCCATTTTGCTTGTTGTCTAGATGAAACAGTAGGCTGTAATAGCCCAGGATTGGTAGTTCCAAACTCTCCGCAAAACAACGGAACATTGTTTTTCTTGCCCCATTTAACGTAATATTCATGAATTAAATTTTTAATAGTAAATTTATTAAACAAAATCTCCTTAACCTCATATATTCCAAAACCGACAGAAACATTGTAATTCGGGTTATCCATTGTTTTAACCCAACAAGTTGCTTGATATTTAGCATCCTCTTCAATGTTATAAAAGGCAGATATTGCACCTCCACTTTGTCCCCACACTGCCCACTGATTTTCTCCTTTCCAAATAGCGTTTCTTGCATCTACATACAAAGAACCAGACCCATTAAGAGAATAATCGTTTTCCCAATCTATTGATCCTTTTATACCAGTAGTTTCTTCGTTTGCCATAAGGGTCCACTTAGCTGGAGATGTAGACGGCTTTGGATCCTTTACCCACCCAACAAATGAACGTGAATTGCGGATGTCTCCATTAGGCACATTCATTTTTCTTATTACTCCTGCGCTATCTTTCTTAAATAATTCAATATCATCGAACCACACTTTGCCTTTAAGTCCAGTAAATGAAAGTGATAAATTGAACTTATCTTTATTGAAATCAATATCGCAATTTGCCTTATTCAGATCTACCCAAGCTGTTTTATATTTCACCCATAACCCTTTAGTGTCTGAAACATAAGGATTCTTATAATAACCTCCTTTGTATTTATCAAATATTCTTTCTGTTGGATACGTAGCCCCAAGGTCAAAATAATCACTTTCAAAGAACCCTTGATGCGTAAATTCTATTGGCTCATACCAATGAAACTGGTAAATACAGTTATTGTCATTCATTTTCTGAAATGGGCTAGATTTTTTTATATCTTTCTTGAGTTCTACTGCAAATTTATTAACAGGGTCAGATACTATTACAATATGATTATCACCATTATCTCTTATCGCTTTAATCATTTTTTGATAATAATCATATAGTTGTTTTTCTGATAAACGAGAGGAAGTACTTGGCTCATTCAATAAATCATAAGCAGCTATAATTGGTTCATCTTTATACCTATCAGAAATCTTTTTCCAAAAACTAACTAAATTGTATTTTTTGTTTCCTTTATAAAAACCATCATCCAAACCTTTGTTTACACGTTTAGACATACCAAAAAAATGAAGGTTAAGGATTAAATAAACATTATGTTCCTTAGCTAAGGCAATTTGAGAGTCTAAATACTGAAAAAAATCATATTCATTATCATCATTTAGCCAATTATATTGGATATAGAATCTAACAGAATTCAGACCTAATGCTTTGATTCTTGAATAATCAGCTGTTTTTAACTCATAATGAGACCCAACAAGCATATATGGATCTCGAATATTATAAACTCCATTAGGAAGTGCAATGCCCTTAAGCTGAAAAATGTTTCCAGAAGGTGTATAGATTTTAGAACCATCAACTCTTAATAAATTATTTGTAGTTTCAGGGGCAATATACTTGCCTATATTTAATAAGAAAATAATTCCGGCAACAACTAATACACTAACGATGAATACACGTATAAATGATTTATTCCCCATAGAAAATATGTTAGCTTATTGGCGAATAGAAAACAACGGATTTTTAATACTAAGCTGTAAACTTTTTATCTGTTAGTTTCTCATATGCTTCTACGTATTTTTCTTTGGTTTCAGAAACAACTTCTGATGTAAGACTTGGTACTGGCGGGTTCTTGTCCCAGTCTAAACTAAGAAGGTAGTCTCTAACATATTGCTTATCGAAACTTGGCTGATCTTTACCTATTTTGTATTGATCCATTGGCCAGAATCTAGAAGAATCTGGAGTTAATGCTTCATCAATAAGAATAATTTCTCCATCTAAAACACCAAATTCAAATTTTGTATCAGCAATAATAATGCCCTTTGTAGCTGCAAAATCTCTAGCAGCACAGTACAAAGCTAAACTTTTTTCTTTTACTGTGTTGTAAACAGCTTCTCCTACAATCTCAATTGCCTCTTTTTCTGAAACATTCATGTCATGTTCCCCTTCATCAGCTTTTGTTGATGGCGTAAATATTGGTTCCTCTAGTTTTTCTGAATGCTGTAATCCAGCTGGCATTTGAAGGCCACAAATAGTTCCTGTCTTCTGATAATCTTTCCATCCAGACCCAGTAATATAACCTCGAACAATACATTCAAGCTTCACAACCTTTGTTTTTTTTACCAGTGTAGATCTGCCTCTTAATAAATCTTTATACTCTTGAAGCTCTTCTGGATATTCATCAACATTATCAGTAATCTTATGATTAGCAATAATATCTGTTAATTTATCAAACCAAAAAGAAGAAATAGTATTTAAAACCTTCCCCTTATCAGGAATTATCTCGGCTAAAATAAAATCAAAAGCAGATATTCTATCTGTTGCGACAAGTAGAAGCTTATCTCCTAGGTCAAAAACTTCTCTTACTTTACCTGACCTATATTTTTCAATTCCTTTTAAATTAAGTTCTTTCATAAGCCACTCCTGCTATTTAAGTTTTTTGATAATATCGGCGACTATTTCTTGTTCATTCATTATGAAAAAATGAGCACCTTTTGCTCCAGCTGCCTTGAATTCTTTGCTGAGCTTTATTATGTAATCCTTAATATCCTGTTCGTTGTCGTCTTTTTTTAAGATTTCCAGATATTCTTCGGGGATATTAATGTTAAAGTTTTTTATTAGAAATTCTGCTTGGCTCGTTTTTACGATCACCCTTACTCCAGGAAGGATCGGTATTTCGCATCCTTTTGCCTTTAGTTTATCAATAAATATTTTAAAATCTGAAGGCGAATATATCATTTGAGTTATACCAAACTCAGCGCCTTCTTTAATTTTTTGTATAAAGTAATCAACTTCTCTATCGATGTTTCCATCATTAGGCTGAGGGTAAGCTGCAGCTCCAATAATAAAATCCATCTCTACACCTTTATGATATGTTGTACTATCTTTGTCATATCCTTTTCTTAATAGGTACTCGCCTCTATTTAATTCGCTAATTTTTGTTATTAGCTGATGGGCATATTGATATTGATCATCCCCTGCTTTATATTCACTTAGGACTCCTGTAGGCGGATCACCTCTTAGTGCTAGCAAGTTTGTAATGCCTAAGTAAGAGTGGTCTATAAGATAATTTTCTATATCTTTACTATTCATTTCCATACAAGTTATGTGAGATATTACAGGCACACCTAGTTTTTCTTTGATTATATAAGATATAGGAACTGTCCCACCTCTTAATGAACCACCCGCGCCTTTTGTGATTGATACAAAATCAATTCCCGCATTTGCTACTATTTTAACTTTATTAAGAACAGGATCTATTGGCTCACCATTTCTTGGTGGTATGAATTCGGCTGAAAAAGTGTAACCCTTTGTTGACAGGATATCTCTGACAGATTTGTCTTTATTTATTAAGTTTTTCATGAAGATAATATACCATGTGATAAGTAAATATTAAACTTATATTGTTGTATAGAACTCTATTATTTTATACTATAGATGTAGCTTTTAAGGGGGGGGTTGATTAAAATGAAAAAGATTCTTATATCTGATAGTAATGATTTTTTTTCATTAACATTAAGAGATATACTACAAGAGAGATTAAGCGATGAATACAGTATTTCAGCTATTCCTATTACTAAGATAGCAAAAGAAACAAATAAAACTTTTTTTGAATATTTGGTTTTTGGTGTGAATGATAATAATGAATCTGAAATTGATTTACTTCGAGATATTAGAAAAAAAAATAATCATGCTAATATAATAATTGTAGTGCAAAATTTAGATATTGAGCATATAAAAAAAATCAGGAACATAGGGCTTAATTCTATACTCTTAAAGCCTGTAAATATAAATAACATAATAGAAAGGTTAGGTTTATGAAAATAAGAAAAATCGCTATTCTTGTAATTCTTTTAGCAATTTCGCAGTTCTCTTTTTCTGCAACAGCAATTAACAAAGCAGCTATTCAACAGGAGAACTTAATAAAGTATGTAGATAATCAAGTAGCGAATAATGAGATAAGAATCAACGAAGCAATCAATACACGCATCGCTGCTTTAGAGAAAAATGTTTTTGCAAAACAAGAAAGCATCCTAAATGACTACAAGCTAATATCAATTATTATATATAGTATTGTTTTAGCTATATTGCTTATAATATTTATGCTTATAATAAACACTTATTCTTTAGCCAGAAAAACACAAAAACTCTATCAAACTCCGCAAATATATAAACCTAATTATACAGTAACAAGGCAAAATCCTTTTTATTTTATAACTGATGGTGATGCTTTTAAACTCATTGGCCTTATGGATTCCTGGCTAGATGAAGATGATTATTTGAAGCGTGTTTCTGTATTGATGTACTTCTTGCCTGACAAAATAGCTCAAATAATATGGGAAAATATAGATCAAAAGAATGAATTAATTAATACATTATTAAAACTTGATGGTGTTGACCAGAATTATGTCGCTGAATTAGCAGAAAACATTAAAGGTAACCTTTCAAACTTTGTTGATAAAAGTGATGCACTTGGCACGGTTTTTGACAAATTGCCTGAATATCACAGAACAAAGCTAATAAAAACAATGAATGAACAAAATGTATTACCAAAAGGGTTTGTTCTGAGATTTAATGATATTCTCAAACAACCAAAAGCTTCACTAAAACAAAGATTAACCGAAGTGCCTATTTCAGTGCTTGGCTTAGCAATGCAAACTATTAGCAAAGCACAAATCAAAACAATATTCTCTGCAATATCAAGCAAAAAAGGCATTGAACTAAAAGCACATTTGAAATTATTAGAGAATCAAAGAATTTGCCAAGAAAATATTGATAAGTCCAAAGAATTCATAGTAAAGCACTTTAATTATAATGTTTAAGTATATAAAGAAACTAGTGTTGAATTTTATAGCTGACAAGTTTGGCATACCAGAATTGGCAATTGATTTTGTTAAACCCATGTCTATTGTTGGTCAACAAGGCAGAGGCGGACTACCAAAAGATTTAATCTCTATGAATGTATTAAACATGATTAGAGGTATGTTTAACAGAATAGTATTTGCATCACACTCTCTTTGGGTTTGGCCATTTTGGGTAGTACAACAATATAACAGCAGAGAAGCAGGCTTTATTCCAAGGGGCTTTCAGCTCCCTGCTATGAATGTGGCTAACAGAAACTGGACTGGTATTGGAAAGCTAGGGCATACCAAAGAAGCAATAATAGATGTTAGAGGATTAGTGACACCAAGAATAAACAGTTGGTCTGTTGATGTTTGGGCATTTTATAAAGGAAAGCTATTTGCACCTTCACAAATGAAAAGAGTAAAACAAAGAGTACTAAGTAGTGTGCCTGTTATAGAAACAAGATTTGAGGCCGGTGATTTTTTTATTACCGTCACCTCTTTTGTTCAATCTATTGAAGGTCGAGATGTTATCTTTCACTCTTCTAAAGTGGTTAATTATGGTGATGATGGCGATGAAATATCTTTAGTTGTATCAACCCGACCATATAATCCTGAAGGTGTTAGCTTAATTACTAAATGTCAATATAAAAATAATATGTTTTTTGTTAATGGGCATCTTGGTTTAGTTTTATTAGAATCTCCATCAAGAGTTCTACTTTCTAATTTTGACCGTGGGGATGTAAACGAATTATTAAAAGATCAATCTATTACTACTACAAATGATATCAAATGTAGTGCAGGACTCGCAACAGCTTGCGCAGAATACAAACTATTCTTAAATCCGAGTGAAGAGAAAGTAATTGAAGCCAGAATCCCTATGGATAAAACAAGTGTTATCCCTAAAGAATCTTATCTTACAGGAACTTACGATAGCTTCTTGCAACAAACATTAGTTGAATGGGGAACAAAAGTTGCAGAGGGAATAGATATAAACATTCCTGATAAACGACTAGAAAAAGCATTTAAAACAAACATAAGTTACCTATTACTATTACATGATGGCAAGAGCATCACGCCTGGACCATTTAATTATCATAATTTTTGGTTTAGAGATGCTGCCTACTTACTACAATCATTGTTTAAATGTGGTTATGCAAAAGAAGCGCAAGAAGTGTTAATGACATATCCTTCTAGACAAAAGCTAAATGGGTTCTTCTTTTCACAGCTTACAGAATGGGATAGTAATGGCGAAGCTATTTGGGTAATTGCTGAATATTTTAGAGTTACACGTGATATCGAATCGCTAAGACGACTTATTCCTTCTGTATATAATGGCGCAAAATGGATAGTGAAAAAACTGAAAGCTGAATATAATGCAAAAGCACCGTATACAGGATTAATGCCTAAGGGCCTAAGTGCTGAGCACTTTGGGGCAAATGGCGTATATTACTGGGATGATTATTGGTCATTAAAAGGATTACTTGATGCAAAATTTTTGATTGACCAAGTTCCTGAAGAGAAGCTTGATACTCAGTTTATTGAAAGAGCTATTACTAAACTTGAAGCTGATTTAAACACTTCTATTGAATCTGCTTACCAAAAAGAAGGAAAACCTTGTTTACCAATTGGTCCTGAAAGATACATAGACAGTGGTTCTATTGGTAGTCTTGCTGTTCTTTATCCATTGTATCTATTTGATCCATTTGATGAAAGATTGGTAAATACAATAGAAATGCTTAGAGAACGTTGTTTCACGAATGGTGCGTTTTTCCATGACATCAATCATTCTGGCCATGGAACATATCTAAATGCTCATATTTCGCAAGTATACCTGTCACAGAGGGATTATAAAGCGCTAGACTTGATCTATTGGTTACTTGATAAAGCTACTGACACTTTTACTTGGCCTGAATCTATTCACCCATTTACTTTTGGCGGTGTAGTTGGTGATGGTCACCATGGTTGGGCTGCTGCTGATTTCCTTATGGTTGTAAGAAATATGCTAATTTTAGAGGAGCCTGAAAAACTAGTTCTTACTCCTGTAATTCCTAAAGAATGGATATCATTATTTGAGATAGTAAAGGTTAAAAATGCTCCAACTCACTTTGGTGAAGTTAGTTTTAAGTATGAAGTGATTGAAGAAGGTACTATTGAAATATCGCTAGATTGCTCATTTAAAGTAGTGCCTAAGACTATTGAAATAAATTTTCCAATGAATATCAAGAGATTTGCTATTGCTGATTGCTCTCAAGATGTTAATGGTAAAAGCTTTTTGGTATCACCTGATACTAAAAGAATATATGCTCACTATTAGTCGCTAAATACTTTTAATAGAATTAAACTACCAAAAGGATCTGTGCATATTTTTGCAAGAATTACTTTTAGAACAACTTCTTTAGTGCCCATGTTCTCAACGTCTTTGGCCATTTTTATAAGTAATCCTTTATTGGAAGAGGCAATTTTCTTAAGAAGTTCAGCTTGCGCCAATTGATATTCCTCTAATACTTTTGAATCTTCAATAGACTCCTCACATGTAAGATTAATCTTTCTAAATCCCCTATTCGACTTTATTGAGATGTCATTCTTAACCGTTTCCTCAAATTCAGCACCATATGTCTTTAACCTCTGCATTAAATTTTTATTTGCATTGATAAATAGTTTTAAATCATCAATTGCACCTGGTATTTTATTTAATTTGGATAAAATCATTTTTTTGACTTTATTTTCAGTGACATTATTATTGATCTCTAATGATTTATTTATAAACTTTATATCTGCAATAAGAACTTTTGTATTTATTGGTTTAGACTTCAATTCTAAGCTGATAAGCTCTGATAAACCATTAAATTTAGCTGTTACATATATTCCATCAATTGGAGTTATTTCTTGTTTATATTTTGCATATAATTTTTTTATTAATTGGAATTCAATAGTTTTGCTATCGGCCATAATTAAGATTTTAGCTGAAAATTATTCAGTAGGCTATATTTTTAAGAGTTCATGTCTCTAGTGAATTGTGACAAGCTATCTGAAATTATGTTTGTGCTTAATGATCCTGCTGCATTTAGAGTAGATATTGTATCTTTAACCTGCGTAATTTCTTGTTGTAGAGTAAACAATGCTCCTGGGTCTTCAGCAAAATCAGGATTGCTTGCCATATAATCTGACATTAGTAGAAGTGTCTCAAATAATACTTCTATTGTATTAGATAGTTTATACAACATCTGTTCATACTTAGATGACCCTGGAGGGGCGTGCGCAATTACTGTATCAACAGCAATTTCAAAAGCTGCCTGAGTAAGGCCTCTAGCTCCATCGTCTATATATGCTTGGTTTAGTTCATCAAAATGATCCTCTGGATTTATTGGCCCATTACCAACTGTTCCCCCATCAACTGGATCTTCAGAAATTCTACCTATTGTAACTCCAAGATTATTTAATGCTTCAACAAGTGAAGCCTCAGTTTTCCTAAAAGTTTCATTGTTCATAAACTCTGTTATTTCAGCTCTTATATCTGATGGCGAATCACTAGGATTAATTGTGATAGTGCTACTACTTGATTCTATTGTTCCCACTATCTGAGCTAAAGAACGAAAAGATGCACTTAACCCTGGCTGAAGAGTACTGCTAATACCATTATCTAAACTATCCACAGCAGAATCTAGTTGTCCTAATAATTCATTTAATTCGTTATTCTTAACCATAAATGCTGCATAATCAAATGTTTCTGCATCAAGCAATTCATCAATTTGAGTTAATAATGAATCTATACCTGTCAATAAATCATTTGTAATATGTGTTTCAATTTGTGCATCTGTTGCATTTCCTAAATTAATAGAATAATCATTGTTTGTTGGAATTAGTGCTGTGTTAAGTTCTGACACAGCATTTATTATAGCCTCAAGATTATTTTGAATATCACTGCCTACTAATTCATTAGTGAAAGGATTAGATGTTAAATCATCTTCTGTCCCTACGCTCCAAAAATTAGTACTACTATTAATGATAAAAGAACCTTCTGCTACCGTTACTCCTTGCGATTCTAAATATTCTGACATTTCTTTTGTTACTAAATACACATCTGCTCCAGTGGATTCAGAATCATTAGCTTCGATTGTCAAATCTTCCCCAAGAGGATCATATCTATTTGCAAACGTTTCATAGAAATCATCTCGATCTCTTCTTGTTATTGAACTTGCAAAAGTAGAAAGCGTATTTTCAAAAGAAATTGTTCCATCAAGTTGAACATCACCAGCTACTCCCAACCCTGCGTTGGTTAATAATATATTGGAAATTGCAGAAATATCAGAATTTACTGACTCTATTTGTGCATGTAAACCATCAAGAAGTGAAGTATTATTAATGTTTCCAGCTACAGAAGAGTATTGTTCACTCCATAACTTTATTGCTTCAGTAAATGCAATAATATCTGCTTCTTTTTTATCAGAACTGTTAAAAGCAGCAATTGCGTCTTCCATTTCACTTAATACGGTATCTTCAAGGTAATTCATAATAGATGAATCACTATTATTAGTGAATAATGTTCCTACATTTCCTGAAATTGAAATCATATAATCAGCGGCTACTTCACCATCTAATGCTGGAAAACTTGCTTCTTCTCCAAAATATGTTTCTGCTATATTTTGATTAGCATTGCTAACCATATTTGCTAGTTGATTATATTCAGCTATAGTGGTTGCTCCATTAAGGAGTTGATTAATCTGACTCTGATAACTAGTTATATTAAAATCACCGTCAGTTAAAGATAGAGCAAAGTCATCATTCATTTCCCTTAAAATAATTTCCATTTCACCTATGCTTGGTTCTGGCGTTGTTCCAGCTGTATATAAAGAGTTAATATTATTCGCATCCTCTAAGCTTATATCTCCACTAATACTCGCACTTAATTGTTGCACTCCATTAATTGAGTATGAAAAGTCATATTCTGCTTTATTAATTGAATTATTAAACATAAATGATTCACTTAGTTCTATATAATTGCCATCAGCATCATTTATTAATTGTTCAAAATCTAGTTTAACTTCTTGTCCGTTTACAGTGACACCAAGAACTACGTGGCCTTGTTCACCTTGTGTTTCAGCTAAATTAACATATACATTTACATCTTCAGCTGGAAAACCAGCAGCCATAAACAGACTAGCCGCAAGATTTGATAGGTCTTCACAATCTCCTGATTGTTCAGTAAGAGTATGTTCTACTGTGCCCCAACCTTCACCAGCGCTATCTGATTGATAACCAAAGTTATTAGCTAGCAAGTTCATTATGAGTTCCATACGCATTTCTTCTGCCATCTCGTCATTAATACCAAGCTCAGCAATTATTCCTAATATATAAGCATTTTGAGGTTCTATAAAATCTACTACTGATTGATTTATCTCACCAGTAGAAGCTGTTACATTTAAAGATGAAGATTCATAAGCAGGAGCGGTAGCTGCTGCCGATTCTACTTCCTCGATAGTAGTTGAATATGAAGGTAATACCTCAGCACCAGTAACTGAAATATCAGGAATGCTTCCTTGGTAGCTAGCTGCAACAGAACTTTCTACATCAGCACCTACTTGTGAATATGAACCATCAACTTGACCAGCGCCTTGTACGCCAGCTATACCGTCTATATTTATTGATCCATCAATTCCTGCTTGTCCAGCCATAACTTTCCCCCTATTTATCTTACAGTTTAATATCGCCAAAAAACTCGCTATTAATGTATTGAAAGATTATGGTTTAAATATCGTCTGAAATATTAATGAAATAATAAATTGATTTTTTTTAACACTTCGAGCACTTCTTGTTTTGTTAAGCATTCATTAATAAGGCGTACAGCACATAAATTCTTTGCTCCTACAGCTAACACATCTTCTATATTGGAAAAATCTATTCCACCAATTGCAACATATGGCAATTCATTAACATCCATCATTGCCTTAAGTCCTGCTGGCTTTAATACTGGATCTGGTATTTTTTTTGTGGGCGTTTTATATACTGGCCCCATTCCAATATAATTAGGTTTTAAAAGATTAGCTTCTTTTACTTGTTCTATATTATGTGTAGATAATCCAATAATCATCTTATCGCCAACTAAGTCTCTAACATCTTGGTATACCATGTCATCTTGCCCGATATGAATGCCATCTGCGTTTGATTTAATTGCAATTTGCGGACTGTCATTAATGATTAGGTTACTCTTAGAATCTTTTGTAATAGAGCTTAAGTTCTTTGCTATCTGAAGTATTTCAGCATCTGATTGATTTTTAATACGTAATTGTATATATGGAACATTATTCGCTACTAATACCTCAGTAAGTGTTTCATATCCTAGTATTGGATTGGTAAGAATAGAATAAAACCCAAAATCATGTAAAACTTTATTGTTTAATAAGATCATAACCATCTTTGCTGTCTTTTACTATGTATCCTAATTCACTGATTGAAGCTCTTAGCTTATCAGCTTCTCCCCAATCTTTGTTTGTTTTAGCTTCCCATCGTTGTTTTGCTAATTCAACTACTTCAGCTGGCGCATTTTCTTGTTTTGTTTCTTCTGATAAGTAATTCAGCCCGAGAACGTTCAAAAACTCCTTTAAGAGCGATAAAGCGTTACTAGATTTGCTTTTGTTCACTTCCTTAACTAAAGAAAACACTATCGCTAATGTTTTTGCAGTATTGAAGTCATCTTCAATGGCCTGGATGAATTTTTCTTTCAAATCTGAATAATCATTATTATCTGATATTGTTTCAACTTGGATAGCTTTTCTTATTCTGTCTCCAGCTGTTCTAGATTGATCTAGTTCTTTATCTGAATAGTTAATTGGCATTCTATATTGCGTCATAAGAAAGAACAGTCTTATATCCATTGGAGAATATTTCCTTAATACTTCTCTGACAGTAAAAAAATTGTTTAATGATTTACTCATTTTTTCATTATCAATGCGCACAAAACCGTTATGCATCCAATAGTTAGCCATTTTCTTACCAGTAAGAGATTCTGTTTGTGCTATTTCGTTCTGGTGATGAGGAAATACAAGGTCCTGTCCTCCACCGTGGATATCAAATGTATCACCTAAGTATTCTTTACTCATTACGCTACATTCTATATGCCATCCTGGTCTGCCTTGTGACCAAGGGCTTTCCCAGTTCAAATCACTGTTTTCGTCACCCTTCCACAAAACAAAATCAAATGGATTCTTTTTATTTTTATTTATATCTACTCTCGCTCCAGCTTGCATATCTTCTAGGTTACGACAGGAAAACTCTCCATATTCTTTGTATTTGCTGATATCAAAATAAACGTCACCTTGTGACTCATAAGCAATATCCTTTGCTTCTAACTCTTTTATGAAATTAATTATTTGACTAATGTGCTCTGTTACTTTGGGGTAATTGTCTGCACGTTTAATATTTAAGGCATCCATATCAATAAAGTACTCATCAATCATATTTGATGATAGAACAAGAGGATCAATATTCTTTTCTTTGGCACGATTGAGTATTTTGTCATCTACATCTGTAAAATTTTGAATATATTTCACTTTGTATCCAATATACTCAAACATTCTACGAACAATATCAAATACTACATACGCTCTAGCATGTCCAATATGACATAGGTCATAAACCGTCACGCCACAAACATAGATGCTAACTTCTTTATCTTTTATTGATATAAACTCTTCTTTTTTTCGGGATAATGTATTGTAAACCTTAAGCATTCTTTATAGTTACAGTTGCTAATGCAGCAATGCCTTCCTCTCTCCCTGTAAAACCTAATTTTTCAGTAGTTGTAGCCTTTATATTAATATCATTAGCAGAGATATCCATAATGCCTGTTAGATTCATTTCCATTTGAGAGATATATGGAGCAAACTTTGGCTCCTGTGCAATTATCGTAACATCTATATTATTAATGACATACGGCTTAATAATTTCTAAAACTTTTTGTAGCAATACCAAACTAGAAATATCTTTATAAGAATCATCGTTATCAGGGAAATGTCTTCCGATATCTCCTTTTGCAGCTGCTCCTAATAAGGCATCCATTATTGCATGTGTAAGAACATCTGCATCACTGTGGCCTTTCAACCCTAGATTGTATGGTATTTCTACGCCACCAATTATCAGTTTTCGACTTTCACAAAATTCATGGACATCAAAACCATTACCAATTCTTATCATCAAATCTCCTATTAATATTATGTTTATTGCTTGCAAAGTAAAGTATAAAGGAATGCTTTTTTAATTACAATTAGTTCTCTTCAGTTGGTGTTTCATCTTCTTCGCCAAAAAGCTTATCTATCTCATCTTGGTCAATAGTTTCTTCTTGATCACCAAAACCTACTAGATCTAGCTTAATCATACCCATTCTATTCAATGTCTTCGCTGACTGAATAAGTGTATCTGTAGCATCTTGTACTTCTACTTCCGTATAGTTGTCTTTTCTAAGATCAATAACCTCATTAATCATATCTCTTAAGCCTTCAGATAATTCTGAGAACAATTCATTACGCTTTTCTTCTTCCATGGTAATAAAACATAGTGCCAAAATATTCGGGTCCACTTCCATTAAGAGCTTTGTTAATGATTCTTTTGGTAATCCAATTAGATCTTCAAGCAGAATAATCATATCTCTTATCTCAGTAAGAACATCTGGGTGTTTAATATTTAGTTGCTTAGCTAGCTCACTTTTTTTCTGGTTAGAGAATTTATCCAAAATAGGCATTACGGATCTTTTCCCTCCCACTAGCACTAAGTTATCTAGCTTTACCTTTAAACTCTTTTCTAACTCTTCTATTTGCTCTATAGGATAATCTATCTCATAAGCAAGATACGGAATGATTTCTGATTGTTCTTCAATACTATATTTCATAAAAATAATTCGCGATAAATGGCTTGGCAAAAAAGAAACAATAACCGCAACATTCTGCCAATATTCATCAATATCTGCCACTTTGCCTTTTGGTTTCTCTTGTTGCAAAATAAAGGCTAATTTGAAAATATTTGATTCATCTATAAAATTAAACAAATCACTTTTTGTTTCTCCAATGTGATCCTCATGCTCGACATCAAGAGTCATATCTCTACCCATCATACCTTGAGATCCTGCTCCTCCTGCTCCTCCTGCACTACCCGCAGCTGCCTGTGCTGCAGCTTCACTTGCTGGTGTGTCATCAGAACTATCTCCGCTATCTCCAACAGATACATCCGCAGCTTTTTTTGGTCTTAGCACTACTATTAACAAAACAGCTACTATAATAATTACCAAGAAGCCAACAATAATAACTATCAGATTACTTATATCCATCCGAGTCTGCATAGTTGCATTAAGACTTGTGTTTGAAGAAACAGCAGCTTGAATAACATCGCCTATCTCTGGCACTCTAATACTAATATTAATAGTATTTATAATGTCTTTAATTCCTCTAATAGTATCCTCTGTAAAAATACTTTGAGCATTATTTTTCTTATCTAGTGCTCTATTAACTATTAACGTACTCAGAGGATATTTCTCAAATTCCATTACATCTCTAATCATTGACTCAACAGTTGCTTGGTTTCCAACATCTGGGGCAATCCACAAACTTATATCATAGGCTGTCAGGTAATAGACATTATTGATACGAGGAGCTTCCATTTGCTGGATAGGAACACCCGGCAATAAAAGATTTGCCATTGGGTTGGACATTTCTTCTTTTTTAACCACATTAACCTTAATGTCAATCATTACTCTTTCTACGCCGTAAACTCTATCTAATAAATGTTGGATTTCTCTATTCTTTGTTTGTTGATAAGATATTACTGAGGCAGAGCTATCAAAAGAAAGTTGTGCTGGCTCTTCTGCAAACATAAAGGTAACTAGCAGTACTGATAATAGTAAAGTTTTAATGATTCGATTCATCAAGTGTTTTTGCATTATGGCCACGATATTTCCCCATTATATCTGTGAATGGTCTATTCTAAAAGCATCTTAACGGTAATAGACTTATCACTATTCGTTAGGATATCTCCATTTTGATCATTTTCTACTGTGTATCCTATCTGAAAAGAGTCAAACATTCTGAAATAAATATCAAATCCATACTTAAGAACAGCCTTATCACTATGGACAATCCCTACGAATGGAATAAAGGCCGAAGTAGCACCTGCTTTTAATGGAACCCCATATTTAAGGCCCACATATGTTAGGTTGTTTAAAAAATCTTGATCATAGAAAACAGAGAACCAAACATTAGAGATACTATCATAATTGATATGCAATAAATGATCTTGTATTCCTTTAAGTTTATATCCGATTGAAAGAATGCTTTGTCCTTTTTCCATAATAGTTTTCTTTTTCATTGGAGCAATAAATGAGTATGAAAAATCTTCATAAGCTAAACGATTGTCACCTTTAAATGTATCTTTATAAAAACTTTCTATATTTTTAGCATAAAGAATCTCCCCTGTTTTGGTGTTTTCAATCTTTATTTGTAACTTCAATGTGCCTTTTCTATCTATATTGATATTATGGTCTATTTCCTTTACGGCACTGTTCACGAAATCTCCAAAAGCTCCAAAAGTATTATTATAGAAACTTACTAGCCAAGGTGGTTCGTGATAAGAATAATTAAGCTTTGCTTCTAATATTCTATATGAAATCATATATTCTGCTGGCTTTAGATGGGTTGGCACTAAATATATACTATTTCTGTCCTGCTCCATAAAGTCCATAATCTGAGCATTTAACAAATCTTTTACATCAAATGTAGAGATATTAATATTATTAATAAGCTGGGTTAGTTTTGATTCTTCGTAATATACTGAATAGCTTTTATTGGTTCTTTCTTGGAGTATTTTTTCTATTTGTTTAGGATCACGTTCAAGTAAAGTATAATTTGAACTTGCTAACTGGTCTGCCAGCTTACTATCTAAAAATGTTGCCCAGCTATCCCCTGATGGATCATCCATATTATATAGATAAATATTACTCCCAGATGGTATTGCTTCTTCGATATAGTGATGAATATTTAGGTTTTCCATAACACCATCAACAAAAGATTGATCGAGTCTTGCGCTAAGATTTTCTAACTCTTGGCAACCAGTAAGCATAATGAAAGCAGAAATTGCTACAATAATTAGTGATAGTTTTTTAAATAATCCCCCCAGATTCATATTATAATTGTGATTAAATAAGAGGCCTACGTCAATATCTTAATTAAAAGGTATAACGTATTCTTGTGGCACTTCCTCTAAAACCAGCTGCCTCCTTTCGCATATCATCTAAATTGAGTGTAGGTATTTGACTGATGTATTCTTTATACTCAGTGGGTTCTTCAATGATTTCCTTTTTATTACTATATTTAAATATCCATTTTTCTTCTGTTTCAGCTATTTTTTGTGGTTCTATATTTTCTTCTTCTTTTCTTTCAACTATTACGGGTATTATGGGGTTTTTTATTTCTTTTTTTATAACTGCTGTTTTCTCAATAGATACGGAATTTTGTTTAACAGGTGTTGGTGTTTTCTTAATAGCTACTGGTTTTGGTTGAATAGCCTTTATTTTTTTCTTAGGAGTAACTTTTTTTACGATAATTTGTTTTTTCTTTGCATTCTTTGTTCCAATGTCTTTTAGCATTTGGTAATACTCTTTATCAGCCCTAATACCCCGAAGGTCTTCATTTTTAAGGATATTCAAATCAGCCATGTAGGGTTTTAGTTTCTCAGCATACAAGAGCTGAGCCTTGGCTTTATTGTTTTCTCCAAGCGCAATTAAACATCTAAGATGCCATAAATGATATTTAGATACTTTTTTATCTAATAGGATTGCTTGCCAATAATATTTTCTTGCTAGTTCATATTCAGCTTTAGTAAAAGCGAAATACCCTTTATGGTAATAAGATTCTGCCAATCGTTTATGAGATTTTATATATTCTATCTGAGTTAGAAGGTCTTTTCCCTCTTGATTATTATTTACTTTAACTGATTTTATTAAATAATTAATAGCATTTTTCTGATCACCTAAATTAAAATATGATTTTCCTAGCCAAAGCATTGCTTTCGCATCTTTAGGATTGTCGTTAAGCATTACAGTAAAGACATCTGCTGCATTCTGATACTCGCCTCTTACAAAATTGTTATAACCATCTTGATAACTAACAGCAAACAAAATGGTACTAATTAATAGAATTATTATATATTTCAAGATACGCCCTCTCCTTTTTTTATATTAGCAAGTATTTTGCCTAATTGTCAGGGTTTTGGGATACATTTTAAAATTCAAAAATAACTACTTGAGCATATTAATCAAGTCAAGTATAATAACTTAGCTTAAAATTCACGAAGACCAAATTACATAAGGAGTTTTTATGGGAAGCGTACTAAAAAAAAGACGCAAGAAAATGAGAAAACATAAGAGAAAAAAATACGGAACTACCTAGTCCCGAACTTCTTTTAAGTGTTAACAGGTTCTTTTAAAACAAAAAATTGGCGTTAAGCCAAAGAAATAACAGTTTAATGCTGTTGGTATTTTGATAAACGATGATCCGGTAGCTCAGTTGGTAGAGCACTTGACTTTTAATCCAGTGGCCGTGGGTTCGAATCCCACCCGGATCACCATTAACCAAATAAAACATACACACCCTGGGGGTGTAGCTCAGCTGGTTAGAGCGCCTGCCTGTCACGCAGGAAGTCGACGGTTCGAGTCCGTTCATCCCCGCCACCTTGCGCTAAAGCTTCAGGTGGCAGGCCACTTAAACAATATTCACTAAATTAATAAATACAAAAAATAAAAAAATCGCTATGTATATAGGACGAAACCCGTAGAAGACGTTCCAGGCACAGCTCCGCATAATGAGCATGTTTACACGAAGCCTTGGCGCAGTGTAGTTCACCTGCCCTTCCGAAGCTCTAAGAGCGCAGGAGGGTCCCCGCCACTTAAACATCAATCATAGCAAGATATACAGAGAATTCGCATTTTGCGAATTTTTTAGGTTTTAGGGTAAACGTAACATATAAGTAACAGATTATTTATATGTTATTCATCCAACATCAATTTCTTTATAGGATTTTTAAGTTTCTTTAGCTGTTCACGTTCTATTTTACTAATACTTTTATTTGGAGTAGCCAACTCTTCTGGCATAGTTCCACCAACTCGTTCGATAGTCTTACGGACTTCTTTTCCTACAATAAAATGAACTTCATTAGCATCATCAGCTGTAGCGGTTTTATCTTTTTTAAGTTTTTCTTCTGTCTGAGATATTCTAAACAAATTAGCAATTAATTCTGTACTACTCATATAATCCAATATTTTATCGTTCTCTTTTAATCCTTTTTTTGCATGAATATCTTCAACTTTTAACCCACCATACAGCCCCATATACCCAGAATTTTGGAACACAGCATATTCTTCATTCGTCATAACACCTGCGTTGTGAGCAGATTCGGCAAGCATCTGATTCCATTGTTTAATATCTCCACGTATTACTAGACGTTTATTATTTTCATCCAGTTGATTAAAATAATCAGCAACTTCTTGTCGTCTAGTTTGGATAGCAAAATAAGTTTGACCTAAAGATATCACCTCTTTACGCGGATCTCCGTTTTGAACTATCAAATAACAGGCATAACGAGAGAGTTTAAAATCTTTAATTTCTTTTTCTGCTGTCTTTGGCATTTCGATCGTTTTGCTGACCTCAGCAAAATGTTCTAGAATCACGTAACCGCTATTCTTACAAGATAGTTTCGCTCGTTCCAAAACTTTAGAAAAATTTCTCCATTGAACATATTCAAGAACTAATAATAATTCACGTGCATACCAAAATTCACTACCATCTTCTGCAAGATGTTTTATTTGCTCAAAAGTTAGATATTCTTTGGCTTGTAAATCACTCATAGTGAGCTATATAATTCTGATTTTTTAATTACCATTGCTTCTCCTTATTTTTATTATATAGGAAATACGGCCGTTAATGAAGGAACTAAACTATCTAACAAATACGGGAACTAACAATCCCCATAAACATTGAGTTTTATTACTAATTAACGGTTCTATTACACAGTAAACCACAAGTTCGGCTAGCTACTTAATGAGCCTAGACATAGTCGTAGAGAATTTAGTAGATGCACCGCAAGCACGAAGTGATGAGGACTGCCCGTTCATTTTCACCATTTAATAAAAGGGATTCAACGATGATGAAATCACCTAAGGGAAAACTTATATAATGAGTTACAATTAAATAAGATATGGAAAAAATAAAAGAAATATACTTTAAAAATAGAATTGAATGGCGTGAGTGGTTATCAATAAATCACAGCTCATCAAAGGGTCTCTACCTTATTTTTCATAAGGTAAGTAGTAAAAAAGAAAGCATGCGCTGGGAAGAAGCAGTAAAAGAAGCTCTTTGTTATGGCTGGATTGATTCTGTTGTAAAAAAAATAGATGATGAAAAAAGAAAACAACTTTTCTCACCTCGAAAGCCAAAAAGCGGATGGAGTAAACTAAATAAAGATCACATAAAAAAACTCATCGCAAAAGATTTATTACATGATTCAGGATTGCAAAAAATAAAAAATGCAAAAGCAGATGGCTCGTGGTCAATTAGTGATAATGCAGAAAACTTGATTATTACAAATGAATTAAAGAAAGAATTTGATAAAAACAAAATTGCGTTTAAAAACTTTCAAACTTTTAGCAAAAGTTATAAAAAAGCTTATTTGCATTGGCTATATTCCGCTAAGCGTAAAGAAACAAGAAAGAAAAGATTAATTGAAATAATAAATTTATGTGAGCAAAACATTAAATCCAGATGATATTATTTACCTATCTTTACTAGAAGTTTATTCAATTGATTTGCGAAATCACGTGCATCTGTTTTTGTAAAAGCAGTTGGACCCGATGTTTGTTCTCCATTATCACGAATTTCCTGCATTAAATTCCTCATAGCTAAATAATGTTTTATGTTATCCTCGCTAAAGAGTCCTCCACGATGATCAATAGCATATGCATTTTTGGTTATAATCCTATCCGCCAGTGGTATATCTGCTGTGATAACCAGGTCACCTTCTTTAACCATCTCTACAATCTTATTATCTGCCTCGTCAGCGCCAAGGCTAACGATGATGTAAGAAATATAAGCTGATTTTCCAATAGTAATGGGCTTGTTTGAAACAACTACTGTCTGGAGCTCTAATCGCTGTATAGCTCGAAACAGGATGGTCTTTAACATATTTGGGAAAGCATCACCATCTATGTATAATGTTAGCTGCATATTGTCTTTACTCGTCCCACTTCGCCACTAGTTAATCTTACTTTTATACCATGTGGATGTGTAGGAGATTTTGTGAGAATATCTTGAACGACACCTTCGGTCAGATTACCGCTTCTCTGGTCCTGTTTTAAGACAATTAAAACATTCTTTCCTTGTTTTATATTAGACCTAATTTTTTCATCCATAAACTACTGCTTATCCTTATACTGTGAAACCTTATAAGTAGCCTTAACAGATGTTTCGATGGTATTAACTCCACCTACACAACCGCCAGCACAGCTCATAACTTCAACTAAGTTACCTGGACATTTTCCTTTTGTAAATGATTTTAATATTGCACAATTATTTTTATCTAATCCATCTATAACAACAGGCTTTATTTCTATGTTGTTAGATACATAATTTTTTACAGCACTAAGAACACCACCTATAACAGGAAAACCTCTACCATTTTCTTCTGAATCGATATCAGCTTTTTCTGCATCGCAATCTATTATTTCTATTTCAGCAGCAACAAATAATGAACCGTATTCTTCAGCACTTAAAACATAATCAATAGTATTGTCTTTTAAAGCTTCAACACGTTTAGCAGGACAAGGACTGATAAAAACAGTTACGATATCCTCATTATTAATGTCTTTTACCATTTTCCCTGTAAAATGCATTGGTGTTGGAGTATCTGAAACGTATTCTTTTAACTCTGGACTATGCTTTTCTACAAACTCCATATAAGCAGGACAACAACTTGTTGTCATAAACTCACTCCCTTCTTGCATTTTATGTTCAAACTCTTTAGCTTCAGTTATCGCTGTCTCTTTTGCTCCAGTTGCAACCTCGTAAACTTTATCAAATCCAAGTTTTCTTGTTGCAGCAATAACCTTTTGAAAATCATAAGGAAACTGACCCGCTATCGCAGGTGCTAATAAAGCAGCTACTTTTTGTTTGGATTTTAATTTTGTTATAACATCTATAATCTGAGATTGTTCTGTAATAGCTCCAAAGGGACAAGCTAGCATGCATTTTCCACAGTTGATACACGTTGTTTCATCGATAACTTCTAGCCCATTCTCATCCTTAGAAATAGCATTAACAGGACAACTATCTTCACAAGGAATGGGAATATTTACTATGGCATGATATGGACATACTTTTAAGCATTTACCGCAATCGATGCACAAGTTTTCATCTATTACTGCATGACCATCAATCATTGATATAGCATTTTTTGGACAAACAACGGTACAAGGTCTAGCCACACATCCTTTACAAACATTTGTTATATAATGACGCCCTTTTAAACAGGCACTACAAGCATCACTTAAAACTGTTAAATTACTCTCTGTTATATTTTGTCTTTTTTTAGCTATCTCAACATATTCACTTAAAGAAGTTGTCTCATCTGTTTCATCTTCTGCCTTAAACCCTAAAATAGCTTGTATTCTATATTTAGTAACTGCTCTGTCCTTGTGAATACAACATCTTATATTCTGAGCATTTTTAGGAAATAATTTTACAGGCAATTTATCGATATCTTCTTTTAACCTATCATTGAAAGCCAATTTTGATATTTCTATTAATAATCTTTTTTTTAATCTTTTTGCATGATTATCACTATCCATCAGCTTTATCTCCCCTATGTTTTTTAATATGATTTATAACTTTTTCAATCGTTGCTTCTGTTATAAGCTCATCATCAACAAGTACAAAAGGCGCATTACCTACCGAACCATCTTTGCATTTACCTAAACAATTAGTTGCCTCTATCTCTACTATTTCTGAAAGATCTCCCAAGAAATCTTTTAATGATAACAAATGACTTGCTCCCATCACATAACAGGCTGTTCCTGCACATATTTTTACTTTAATTTTTTTCATTTCTTAACCTCCTATATCAACTCAAATGTTGCTTCTTTCATTTGATACTTTTGTAAACGTCTAACAATACGCTTAATCAGATTCCTTCTTATATCTAATTCAGCAGGCAAATTAGGATCTTGATGTGCCTCGTTGATTTTTGTACCTACAATAAAATGAATGCTATCAGCATCTATAAGGTATTCAAATAATGTTGTTGCTGCATTATTAGGCAATCTTTCTGCATCTTCTAATTTAAGATATTCAGCAACCCTACTCAATGTTAATGCTCCATCAGTAATTAAATCTACTCCATCCATTTTTGAAGGAGGAGGAATATCTGGATCAATGACAGACAGGTCAGTTGTAACAGTCCTATTGAGCTCTCTGGCAATAATTGATGCGGTTGTTCCTCCACATAACACCTTCTTGCCCTTAAAATCAGCTATTCTTAAAGCTAACTCATTATCTTTTTTTTCATGATATGGGGGACCTGTTGCTATCAGCATTTTTCTAGGTTCTCTAAAATGAGTTACCATACAACTTATATCATCTTTTGCTTTATAAATATCATGTCTTAGAGCTTCAGCTACTAACTTCTTAGATAAATTTCTAGCAGACATAGCCTCATCTTTTTTAAGTATTTTTAACACATATTCTTTTATATTTTCTAAACCCCAACCAAAAGGAAAATTATTACTACCCATTCCTGCCTGAGTTACCCCATCTGTTATAAATATAATTTTATCATTCAATAAAGGAGTAAAAACAGTGAAATATACTTTCACGTTACCTAAACTTAAATTAGATACACTAATCACATCTTTTTTAATATTAAATATTTTATTATTTCTAATAATAATCATCTGAGGATTATCATATTCAATAATCCGCACATCCCCATTATTATGAGCGTCTAGAATACTAAACGTACAATAACTTATCTTTCTTTCTTTACAAACTGGCAAGGTATTCATTATGATTTGTGCTGCTTTTTTCATATCTATATCTTCACTAACGAATGTTGCAGCCATTGTTGCGGTAAGTGTTGCTAGAACATTAGCCTTAATTCCACTACCTAATCCATCTGCCAATACTCCAAGAGTCCTGTTGCCAATGTCTTTTTTAGCGATAAACACATCGCCAGAAACATTTTGTCCATATTTTGATTGATTACGATGGCCAATATCAATATAGAATTTATCAATCATTATCAGTCTCCATATCTACTGAAAATGAATTAATAATAGAGTTAAGTGTAGATTCAGATTCTGCAGCATTTTCACCCAGCAAATATGCTATTTGTTGTACTGTTTCCAGATTCTTTTTTATTACATTTTGAGCATTATTAATCACATGTTCTTTTCTGGTAGATGGTTCTGTAATATCTTGGAAAATAACACCTACTAGACAATGAGACTCAATAGGAAAAACGTGTATATGTAAAATAGAATTCTTGTAGCGAATGTCTTTCTCGATACTTATATCAGTTTCTAAAACAGAATCTAAATACTGAGTAATAGACATTATCTTGGCAAAATTAGCACCTTCCAACCCTGGCTTACTTTGAAAAAGCTCTACTATATCTTCTCCTGCTATTTGAGCAAACCGAAGATTGCTTTCCACAATCTTTTTCTCTTCATCAACAATGATTACGCCACTAGGCATAGACATTAATAATGCATTAGCTTTTTTACTAGCTAATTTTTTCATATAGCTAACACACATGCTAGTTTCTGCCTTTTTCTGTAATAAAGCTTTTGCAAATTCAATACAGCTATCATATCCACAACTACCACAATTCATTTGATCTTCTATTTTATATTTACCTATTGATCTAAGAGCTTTTGCTATCTCTTGCTGGGTAAATTCACTTATTTCTGCAGGATGAACTATGCGTTGTCCCTGAATATCTATTTTGGGTTTATCCTTTGTTACAGTAGTATTGCTATCAAAATTATTAATTATTGATCTTCTCTTAAATGCTATATTAGAGCTTTTTCGTGTACATGGTCCATTAACGCAACCTCCATCACAAGCCAATAACTCTAAGAATAGATTTTTGTTCACCTTTTCTTCATCTAATGTATCTAATATATCCATAATTTTATTAATACCTGAGAAAGACATATAGTCTGCATCACTTACAGAACAATTATCCTTTAGTCCAGCAATCATCCCTCCATCAACAGGATACAAAACACCTTCCATTGCCTTTTGTGGTTCAAAAAAATAATCTTTTTTATTTGCATTAGAACTAATTTTTATTTCTTTTTCTTCTATTAATCCAACTAATTCATCAAATGAAATTACCAAATCAATATATTGCTTAAATTGATCAGATTCACTTTTCTTTGCGATACAGGGACCAACAAAAACAACTTTATATTCATGACCATAAAATTCTTTTATCATTTTAGAATGGGCAAGTAATGGAGAATAAATATCAGTTACTTTTGATCCATGTTCTGGATAATGTTTTTTTATTAAATCCACAACTACTGGACAAGCAGAAGAAATGATTATTTCATTTTTGGTTTCTTTAAGCATTTTAGCTACATGTGCTGTAACTTCTTGTGCCCCTAAGGCTGTTTCAGAAACAGCAGCAAAACCACAATCTCTTAAAGCCTTTATCAACATCTCGTCACTGATATCTTTAAACTCAGATTTATAACTAGGTGCTAAAGAAATAATTATCTTTTCTTTACGCTTTAACATAATCCTTAATATATCCATATCATCGCGTATTTTTTTTGCATTTGATGGGCATATATCAACACATGTACCGCACATTATGCATTTCTCAGCTATAATAGATGCATGACCATCTAGTATCTGTATAGCTTTAACAGGGCAATGTCGAATGCATTTATAGCAATCTTGGCAATTTGTAGATTCAGTATATATAATTGCGTTTTTACTATTCACTAGTGGATCCTTTCAACTGATTAAAATGAAAATCCAAAATTTCAGTAATAGCATTTTCAGTAATATTAGAATATTTTGTATCATTAATATTGATATTGGGACCAGTATTACAAGAACCTGCACACAAAGATCCTTTTATCTCACAATATTTGGTTAAATTATGAGCACTAACATACTCATTTATAATTCCAATTATTTTATTGTTCCCGCGAGAGAAACATGAGCTTCCCATGCAAATAGTAATAACAAACTTAGCTTCCATTGTTATTTCCAGCTCTTCTTTTCATTTTATTATGCAAAACTGCCAAACTAGCTGCTAGATTAACCTGTTCGACAATAACATTTTCAGGCACAATCAGTTTTCGATTAGAAAAACTCCAAATACAATTGATGCCAGCATCAATCATAATGTCAGTAACTTCTTGAGCAACGTCTCCAGGTACAGCAAGAATCCCGATGTTTACATGGAATCTAGCAACTAAATCAGCTATTTTATTAATATGAAATATCTCTTTGCCATGTGCTTTTGTTCCAATTTTATCTTCTTGAGTATCAAAAAGTGCAAGGATATTAAGCCCATAATCTTCAAACTTAGAATAGCCAGACAAAGCAACACCTAAATTGCCAGCTCCAACTAAAAAAGCATCATGAGTATTGTTCCACCCAAGCATATCGTATATTTTTTCTTTTAAATCTTTTAATGGAAATCCTATTCGAGGTTGTCCAACAATTTTACTATAGGCTAAATCTTTTCTTACCTGGATAGCTTCTTTACCTAATATTTTAGCTATATAAGAGCTACTTACATGTGTTTTATCTTGCTCCAAAAGATTCTCAATAACTTGAATATATAGAGGATAACGTCTTAAAGTTGGATAAGGTATTGATGTTATTGTATTAGTCATAATAGCTCCTCTTTATATCGATAATTATTTATCGATATAAATATATCTAATCTAATACTATTTGTCAATTAATATATTTTAAAGTTCAGATGTTGCTGCCTTAGAAAAAATTTCTAATACGCCTTCAATCTTTTTTAAAAGGTCATCACTTCTAGTGAGGCTATGTCGTTTTTTGAGATACTTAGGGGTATTATATGAAAACCACACTACTCCATCCTTGTCCTCCCATATTAGGGCCTTTTGAGGGAGATCTATAGCTACGCTTTGGTTATCTTGCATAAGAGGAGTTCCTACTTTGGGATTACCAAAAATAATTAATTCAGTTGGCGCTAATTTTTTACCAATTTTTTCTGCTGCAGACGCATGATTGATTCTTGCAAACACCGTCATCCCTTTATTTATTAAAATTTTTTCCAGTTGATCTGCGGTGTTTTTTACATTATGAGAACTTTTAATACTAATAAATCCAGTATCCACTTTATTAAGTGAAAATATAAGAAAAATGATTACCAAACAAAGAATAGAAATAAGACTCAAAAGAAATTTATTCATAATTAATCCTCCTAGAAAATTATTTAGCCAAATTATAATGCGTTAATTTTATAATACTACTTCTGTCTAAAAATATCTAAAAATCCATTTTACATAAAGCATCTATTGCTGCTGATACAATTGGATACAGCCCTGGTCCTGCCGTAAGCTTTGGATGCGTACCATACTGTAAAACAGAAAGTTCAACTGCAGTCATATTTTTTTGAAGAGCGAGTCCTAATATATTTATCATTTCACCAGTTGATTGACCTCCTGTGATTTGAGCACCAAGCAACAATCTGCTTTTCTCTGCAAAAACTAATTTCACGGTTTGATTGCAACAATGTGGAAGCTTTCCTGGATGTTGATCCTTTCCTTCACTTTTACCTACAACGACATTAAACCCCTCTACAACAGCTGTATGTTCAGTCATACCTGCTGCTGCAATTGAAATTTCTCCAAGAGATGTAGAAAATATAGCGATACTTCCTTTTGATTGACGTACAACTTTTATATCATAAAGATTCATTCCAGCTATCCTTGCTTCAGAAGCTCCTGTGGATGCCAACATAACATTTGAAGGTTTATGAGAAAAAAAGTCTTTATGACTTACACAATCGCCAACAGCAAAAATATCCTTTTCAGAAGTACGAAGATATTCATCGACAACAATACCTCCAAACTTACTTATTTCAAGACCTGTATCTTTAGCAAGGTTTGAATTAGGACGATAGCCAATTGAGAGTATCACCATATCTGCCTCAATGGTTTCACCATTTTTAAGACTTACTCCTGATACTTTGCCATCATCTTCAATAATAGCTTTTACCATTTCACCTGTTTTGAGAATAACCCCATGTTTAATAAGCGTATTTTTAACAGAGCCAATAACGTCTTTATCAAAAGCTAAGGGCAAGATACTATCCATTGATTCAATTAATGTAACTTCTTTGTTACTTTTTGCAATTTCATCACTTACTTCAACACCAATAAATCCGGCACCAATAACTACAACTTTTTTTGCATTTGCTAAAATATTATTTACTTTTTTTATATATTCAAATTCCTTACTAATTGTTACAACACCAGGTAAGTCATGACCAGTAATTGGAGGGACAAAAGGATTTGAACCAGTCGCAAATATCAATTTATCATAAGTAACCTTTTCTTTTGTTTTCAAAGTTAATTCTTTTTGGTTTGCATCAACTGAGACAACTTCATTAAACAAAAATTCAACACCGGCCTTTTGCGCACCAGTAATAGGTTTAATGTCATCCTCTATGTTATCAAGTGTTCCAAAGGTATAGGGGATACCACAAGGTATCAACGACTTTGGTTCTTTGCGAATAACAAGAACAGATTTATTCTTATTCATTTTTTTTGCAGTTACTGCAGCTGTGCTGCCTGCAGGATTACCACCAATTACTACTATATCAAAATTCATAAATTATCTCCTTTTTAATTAATATCCATATCCTTAGCAAAGTTCTCAATCAAACTCTTTTTGAAAAATTTGTATTTCTTCAATAGTTTGCTTAGCTACTTTCATTTCTTTGTTGTAATGTTTTATCATTCTTTCCAAAAATGCATTTTTTTCTATTTTATTTTTATAATTTTTTAACAACTCTTTTGTTTTTTCCATGTTATTACTTATCTCTTGAGGAATTTTTTCACTATCATGTCTCACTGCTTCTTGCGGGCATACACTATGACACTTGCCACAACGTATACATTTTTCCATATTTATTTCTACTATATCGTTTTTTTTACTAATGGCGCTAACTGGGCATGAATTTATACACAATTCACATCCGCTACATTTATCTTGATTAATCCAAGGCATAATTCTTCTCCTTTTTTAAATTACTTTTCAATCCTTCTATAAGCTTTCTTATAATAATTGCTGGATATTCTTTTTCCTCTAATACAAATTTTTCACAAATATTTTCAATAATAGAAGATTTGCATATAGTACAAACTTTATAAGCTTCTTCGCCTTTATCAGTTAGCTTTATTATAATATTTCTTCTATCAGCTACACCTGTAATTCTAGTCACATAACCTTTTTTAAAAAGCTTATCAACTATTTGAGTAGAAGCACTTTTAGTTGTAACCATAATTTTAGAAATTTCAGTCATTTTGATTTCATTATATTCTGCAATAATTTTTAATATGGAAATCTCTGATGAGCTAAATTTGCCACATCCTTCTAAATATTTTGGTAAATATTGATATTTCCCCGCTATTGATATTAATTCTAATAAAGAATTCTCAAATTTATCCATATAGTTTAGCTCCTTAATAATTAATCACCTTAATTAATGCCACAACTAACATTTCTTGTCAATTAAATGAATGAGTTTAAAAAATAAATGAAATAATTTCACGATATTTACGATAATTTATTACAAAGATAAAGGGGAACATCAATTTATGTACAATAAAATAGTAGCTATTAGCTATAAAAAGCTATATGAAGCAAAAAAAACACCAACTAATAAAAATGTTGTTCTTTGTCCATCTCTCCCTGATTTTCATAATCTTAAGAGGTCCTCATTCATTAAAAAGTACGAAATTGTAAGTACCGTATACAAATATGCAGAAAAAATAGAAAAACCTAAAACAAATTCCCCTGAATATGAGTATATGCTTGAAGATTTATGTGTAAATCCTAATATTTGGGCCAACACACTTTATACTACCCTAAAGGTCGCTGGATATGAATTTGATAAGCTTAAAAACATACTAGTAATTGATGATTTAAATGCGAATCAGGTTGGAACATTTGGAATTATAAATAACATTGCCCCTAATATCCTAAATGTTCATAAAGCTGAAACTGTTTATGAGGCTATGGTTAAGTTTAAAGAACATCAAATAGATTTAGTTTTGATGGATCGTCAATTGAATGATTATATAATAGATGGAATTACATTACTTAGAGGATTTATGGAACTAGATCCTGGCATAATAGTTCTTGCTAACAGTGGAACACCCGCGTGGAACATAAAAATGATGGAATTTGGGGCAATTGCCATGATGCATAATGATTTCAACAGACTTTATGAATTTATTAGCCTTGTAGCTTCTGATTAAAAAAATCACCACTTATAACCATTAAAAACTATAACTAAAAATAACTGATTTTTTTTACTTTTGTATACGATAACTATTAGTATTTCACATAATAGGAGTAAAAATAATATTTTTTTAAATTAATAGCTATGCCCTTAGGTTTCAATATAAGCAATTCCCAAATTCAAGATGATTCATTAAATATTTATATGGTATTACCTGAAGCATCTCCGATAGTACAAACTAGCGGACTAGGAGAAGTAGGTGAAGGCTTACCTAATAAATTGGCAGAGCTTGGTCATAGAGTGCATGTTTGTATCCCGAAACATACGGGAGCATTAGAAAATGCAGTAAGAATGGGTCTCTCTCCCCTTTATATGAAAAACACCAAAGGTCACTCGGAAATATTTATAGGAGAAAAAGCCTACCATCCTGCTGTTTTTAGGTTTTGGATGGATGCAGCAAAACGTCTTTCTTATGATCTAATAGGAACAGATTGTTTTTCTGTTTTTGATAACAAAAAATATAGAAATTTATACAATCATTCTGATAACTATATGCGTTTTATGCTTTTTGACAGAATAGCTGCTTCAAGAATTATCCCTAAGCCAAATACCGTTGTTCACGGGCATGATTGGCAAGCAGGTCATCTACATACAGAACTAAAGACTCGCTATCTTGCTAAAAACTTACCAACTTTGCATACAATTCATAACCTTAAATATAGAGATACCGTATCTTTGGATGAATTTTATCGACTGACAGGGTTAACAAATACAGATTACCCAAGTTTATATACTGAGAATGGTATAAAATTTCCTTTTGAAGATAAAGCAGACCCTACTCAGGCAGCATTATCAACAGCAGATTATGTAAATACTGTTTCTGAACAATATACAAAAGAAACATTAGGTTCTTTTGGAGAAGGATTTAGTCATATTTTAAACAAAAGATTTGCTGAAGGAAGATATTCAGGAATAGTTAATGGTGTTGGAGATAATTAGTATCCTGAATTTACAAAAGATAATTTTAACGCAGAAAAGCCACAAATAAAAGCAGCCTTACAAAGAGCTTTTGGCTTAAAAGAAGATCCCGATGCAATATTAATTATGATGGCTGCAAGGTTTGATTTACAAAAAGGATATGAGCTAGTTAAAAGCATATTACTAAGACTTAATTTTGAATCAGATATTAATTTTCAGTTTATATCTAATGCTTCTGCAACTGACGAAAGTGGAGAAAGAATCCTTTCAGATTTTAAATATTTACAAGAACATACTCTAAATGGAAAACTAGGTATTATTAATCCATATAATAAGGAATTAACTCATTTGGTTTATGCTGGCTCAGATGCTTCTTTAGCACCCTCAAGTTATGAGCCCTGCGGATTGGTGGTTCCTTGTAGCATGATAAATGGCACAATCCCTATTGGAAGAGCGGTTGGTGGCATGATTGATATAATTAATGATGGTGAAAATGGATTTTTGGTTTCTGGTGATTGGCCTAGTTCCGAAAACGATCCTAAATTTAAAACTTTAGTAGATGGATTTATACATAAAATAAAAACAGTTAATAAAATGATGAAACATAGAGAATCAGATTTAAATCCATTTATAGAGTCTATGATGCAACAAGACCTTTCTTGGACTCCTGCAGCAAATAAGTATATAGAGCTTTATCGTGAAATGGTTTCTAGATTTGAAAGAGAAGGACATTACAATTCATTTGGAGCTTTTTAAGCTTTAACTTAAAGTTTAATCGTAATAAATTAATTATTATTTACTGAAAACTCAATTCAGTTGCTGGATAATATAGAGACTTCACTCTCCATGTCTCACCTTTTTCTTGCTCTATATCTTTTAGAGCATAAAAATTAAGCTTTAAGTAATCTCTAGACATAACTATTCCTAAAGAATCCAAAATAGATATTAAAGATTCAGATAAAACATTTAAAATATTGTTATGAATTGATAGTACTTGATCTACTTGCATAATCCCATGCAAGTTCTCTCCCATAGAATTATCACAGGGAGAACCATCTCCTGCAGTGTCACCTGCCGCTGGGTCAGCTTCTGTAGTATCTAAATCATAAACCCAAGCTCTATTAATTGAATGTTCGCCTAAATATGTATTCAAAACCTCTACAATTTTTGGAGCCAAAAAAAATCTAAAATTAGTATGTTCAAAAGAACCTCCACCTAACATTTTTTTCACTTCTGCTTCATTCTTTTTAGAACACCTAACTGTTTCAGCCATAGCAAATTCTACAGCTCCGGATAAAGCCTTTAACAACATAGCTTTATTAAAACTATTATTTTCAGATACTATTTTCTTTTTCATATATAGTTATCGAGCTCATATATGAATAATTGCACAAATTTAGAAATCCAAACAAAGTATTAATAGAAATTAATAAAATATGTATTTTTTAAAAGATTAAAATAATTCAGGTATAAATCTTTGTTCTTCTAGTGGAGGTCTTACATAACTTTTAGGAGCTTTTTTTCTTTTAGGTAAGTCTATTGTTTTTGGCGTAAGATCTTTATAAGGTATCATTGATAATAGATGAGAAATACAGTTTAACCTTGCCTGTTTTTTATTATCAGCATTAACAACATACCAAGGAGATTGTTCTGTATCAGCAAAGGCAAACATTTCGTCCTTTGCTTTGGAATACTCTACCCATTTATCACGTGATTGAATATCCATAGGACTTAGCTTCCATCTTTTTGTAGGATTTTTTAGCCTTGCTTGGAATCTTTTTTCTTGTTCCTCATCGTTTACAGAAAACCAGTATTTGATAATTATGATGCCCGATTTAATAAGCATCTCTTCAAACTGTGGACATGATGTCATAAATTCTTTATATTCTTCAGGAGTACAGAACCCCATTACCTTCTCAACACCAGCACGGTTATACCAGCTTCTATCAAAAAGAACGATTTCGCCACCAGTAGGCAACTCAGTTACATAGCGTTGAAAATACCATTGTGTCTTTTCTTTATCAGAAGGCGTACCTAAGGCAACTACTCTACAAATACGTGGATTTAGACTTTCGCTGATCCTTTTTATTGTTCCACCTTTTCCAGCAGCATCTCTACCTTCAAAAAGAACAACTACTTTTAACCCCTTTTCTTTAATCCAAGCCTGAAGCTTCACTAATTCTATCTGTAAGTGACTAAGTTCTTTTTCGTATAGCTTGTTAGTTAATTTTTGGGCCTTTTTTTTAGTCATAATTATATTATACACATAACGTGATCTGAGGCTTATTAAACTTAGAAATTAAATGAAGGTTATTTTCTCGTATACTCTATAAAAGAAAAATCTATTTCAGTATTACTGATTTGCTCTAAGCTAGTATGTTTTTCAGAAGAAACTTCTTTCCACTGGTTCCAATCCACATCTGGAAAAGACACTTCGCCTTCTACATCTCTGTGGAGTCTGGTTAGTAAAAAAGTATCAGCTACTTCTAAACCTAATCTATAGATACTAGAACCACCTGTTATAAAAATCTTTTCTTCATTATTAGCCTTACAGTACTCTATAGCTGCATTGAAGTCGTTAAAGACAGTAGTGCCTTCTGGCTTATAGTCTTTATCAAATGTAAGCACTACATTCTCTCTATTAGGCAATGGTCTAGACTGCTCTGGGAGTGATTTATAACAAACATCGCTCATAATACATGGATGTCCAGTTGTATGTTTTTTGAAATGCAAGAAATCTTCTCTAATTCTCCAAGGGATATCATTACCTTTTCCGATAATGCCATTTTCGGCTACTGCTACTATTACTATAATCTCTGTCATTCTATCTCCTTATTTATACAGCAATCGCAAATTGAATTCGCGAATGATGTTCGTAACCTTCCACTATCGAATCTGTATATTTCCAATCATAAATAGAAGTGAACTCTGGCGTAACAAGCTTTGGAAGTGTTTTTACTTCACGATTAAGCTGTTCCCTAATGCCATCCATATGGTTGCTGTAGATATGTGTATCAGCTAAAAAGCCAACTAGCTTACCCTCTTCTAACCCTGCCTCTTTTGCAAGCAAATGAAGTAAAAGTGCATAACTAGCAATATTGAACGGTAATCCCAAGGCTACATCAATAGATCTTTGGTTCCATAAAAGATTGAGTTTGTTATTAATTACAGTAACTTGAAATGAATAATGACATGGAGGTAAGGCCATTTCTGAAAAATCTACAGGATTCCATGCAGAAACAATCATTCTTCTATCATCAGGGTTTGTTTTTAGCTTCTCTATTAAGTTTTTAAGCTGATCTATGCCTGTTCCCCTAGGTGGCTTATCAAAACTCTGATATTTAGCTCCAAAGTTTCGCCATTGCCATCCGTAAATTGGACCTAGCTCTCGTTCTTTCATCATCTTTGCCTGAGTTTCTTCATCATGGGCATAGGCAACCTTTGTAGGACTACACCATTCATCCCAAATATGGTTATTGCGTTCAATCAGCCATTCCTTATCAGTAATACCTTTGATAAAAAATTCTAGCTCTGAAGCTACCAAACGAAATGGAACTGTTTTTGTAGTAAGCAATGGGTATCCATCACTCATATTATGTTCAAACATAGCACCAGCAGAAGAAACTGCATCTGTACCAGTACGATTACCTTTGGATTCACCTTCTTCTAAAACTTTGGAAACTATATCTAAATAAGCTTTCATATTATATCTAATTTTCAGGCACTTTTTGATTTAGTTCAAGTGCTATTTTCAAGATTATCTTTATCATTTACAACTATAAAGATGATAAATAAAAATTATATTTCACTTAATTGTGGTAGATTCCTAAAAAACATGAAGGCAATTCTTGAAATAAAATCTGAATCGAAACCAATTTTTTCACAGTAAGATATAAATTCTTCATTACTTGAAATAGAAGCCAATACATTTTTGTATTTTAATGTATTGGCTTCTTGCTCTATAACTTGAGTATTTTCACTGACTCTATATAGGTAAAAGAAATCATCGTATGCCAGAATATTTTTAATCAGAGATAAAAAATTAAAAATATCATCTGGTTCTATTACATTTGAGATTCCAATCTCTACAGAAGGAAAAAAATAACTTTCAGGAAGGGGTTCTCCATATGAGTTTGTCATACTTGAAACTGAAAGGTCTCGAGAATCTAGTAATTTAGTATTTGATATGTAGAATCCTAACTTCCTAAATTTTGTTTTATTTTCTAAATAATACTCTGCAACTTCTAAAAAATCTGTAACAGTCCAATTTATAACAAATTCAAAGGATGCGTAGAAAGCATCTTGTGCTAACTCTAATGCAGCATCATCTTTTGATTGAAACTCCGTAAACTCTCTATATGTAATATATTTTTTCGCCATTGTTTGTATTTTTTCAAAATATTCATTAAAAAGAGTGTTCTCGGCAATAATGATTTGAGCTATTTCTTCATCTGAATACCTGTTCCTAATCTCAAGATAATTCATTCTTGAAAACGTATGCCCTGCCAATTTTGACAATTGTCTATTCGCTCTGACTATTAAGGAACTAATTTTTTTTGGAGTATTGATTAACGCAGGATTATGATTGTATCTCCTCGGCAATTTGCAATTCTTTTTAGCATGATAATGTATACTTTGTAAATTCATTCTAGGAAGAGAAAAATACAATTCATGCAATTGAGCATCCATGTATAATGATTTAATTGTTTTTCTTTCTGCAGGACTTAAGTTGTTTGATCTTGATATTTTAGACGGTTTTCTTTTTAAGTTTTTTTTCCAGGCAAGAGCTCTAATTGCATTTATGTTTTTACCAACAAGCGGTGCTATATAAGATGCCCCTTTTTCAGCATAGGTATTTTTTAATAAAGACAACTGTTCTTCGGACCAATTTTTAGGTCTACTTAGTCCTCTAGCACAACCTAATTCCCAAATATTTTGTTTTTTTCTGTCCCAAAATATTAACTTTAAATCTTTTGAAGAAACCGTATGATAAAACATTTTTAATAGTTTTTCTTCAGTAGACGTAACTGCTTTGCCGTTTAATCCCCAATTACTAAATTTTGTTTTTTTACTTTTAGTAAGAGTTTTATTTAAGCTACAATGCCTATCTTTTAGAGCTTTCCAACAGTAAACTTTATTTTTATCCGTTTTTGAAAACCCAAACAATGTAAGAAATTTTAAAGTAGTTTCTTCATTACTAAGCCCAGATGTCCAAACAGTCATTAGTAGTTCATCTTTTTCCTCAGTCCATTTAAACAAAGGGATAATTACTCCATTTTTTTCACGTACAACTCTTTCAATTTTTCGCCTAGATGCCATATTAAAAATTGATGCCCAAGAGGTCTCTTTTCCCCTTAGAGCAGAGACCTTTTCAATAATGACGCGTTTTGACGATTTGGGATAATATTTCATCAATAGAAAACTTAGTGGCTCACTTGATTTATTAATAATTGCTATAATTTTTTTTTGCATATTAATATATCGATTTTATTTATAAATAATTTCACAAAATTTGAAAAAATAACTTAACGGAGATATGCCATATTTAGGCAAGCATATAAGTTGTTAACCCAGTAATGACATGATTTCCTTTACCCCCCCCCCACCCCCTCTGTATTGATATAAAGAGTTATCTAAGCTGTTGTTTGAATACCCTTATCTTGATATTTTTTAGTTGTTAAGGTTTTCTCCTCGAAGTATGATTATTTTATGCTACAAAACTCTTTTTGCCACATAGCTGGAATCAGCGAACAAATGGAAATTAAACTCTGGGATTATTGTGTTTTTTCTTGGGAATATTTATCCGAAGCAGACAAAGCCCCTATCACCGTTAATAAAATAAACCTACTTAAACAAGCAATTACAGAATCAAAAATAGCTCTAAAACAAGCCAACCATCAATATTTCAGCAAAGGGCTAAACAACCAGCAAATCTGGCGAATCTTCCCTCACTTTAAATACAACGTTGCTTATCTAGACATAGAAACAACAGGATTAAAAGGCAAGTTTGATGATATCACAACTATTGCTCTCTACACTGGAACAGAGATTAAGTGTTACGTTAATGGTAAAAATTTAAATGACTTTGTTAAAGATATAAAAAAATACGATTTACTGATTACTTATAATGGGAAGTGTTTTGATGTCCCATTTATAGAAAGCTACTTCGATATAAAACTACAAAAACACTCACATATTGATTTGCGATACATTTTACATAGTCTAGGAATAAAAGGTGGTCTTAAGGGATGTGAGCGCTATTTTGACATCTCTCGCGGGGAAATAGATGGCATGGACGGTAACTTTGCGATATCTCTATGGAATGACTATGTTCGCACACAGAATCCTAGAACATTGGACACTTTGCTAGCTTATAATGTAGAAGATGTAATTAACCTAGAAGTACTAATGCACAAAGCATATAACCTCAAACTAAGAGACATACCATTTGCTATTCCGAAACTTGATATTCCATTAAGACCAGAAAACCCATATAAGCCAGATATGAAAGTAGTGAAACGATTACTTTCGTTTATGGATTTAAGACATTTTTACTACAGATAAATGATGCAATATAGAAAATAAAATAATTACCTAAGCTGCTAAACCAAGCTCTTTCATAATTCCTAATTGATACTCGCTTAACGGTGATAACCATCTGCTAACTCTAAACTTTAAAATCTCAATCTCGTTTTTATTTAATTTATGAATATTCCCCATAATAAATCCTCCCCAGTTTTTATATAAAGTTATCGAACAAACATATGGATTGTTCCATTGATTAATTTGGATATATTAAGATTAAGTAAATGTTTTTTACTCAAATTTTGATTTCACTCGTACAAAATGTTATGCTTTTAAAAGTGAGCACACATAATATATCTAAATAAAGGGGCTAGAAATGAATGATTTAGAATTAACTTCCTTGGTAAAAGAATATATAGCTAACATTGAGCTTATTAGCAGAAAAGAAGCAAACTTAGATCTTTTTCCACAAGAAGATATGCTGAACAGAGAGCTAAGTATAGATTTATTTGAAATTGAAATGACTGATAAAGTAAATTTTATTATCAATCAACCTCGAGTTTTAGATATTTTAGTTTCAGCTTAGCTAATACTAAAATAGTTTGAATATTTTTCAACATACTATTCTTAGTATTATACTTTTAACTATTTACTAATTATTTAAGGAGCACATACTTGAAATTAAATAAAATCCTATTAGGCACACTGTTATGTTTTTTATCAAACTTTTTTATTCAGGGAATACTTACTTATCTTGTTGCTGGAGAATATTTCTTAAGTATAGAAATATTAAGAATGCCACCATTGATTAAAGCGTCTATCTTACAAGCAATTATTTCTTCTTTTGCCTTTTCAACACTTTACCCTATGACTTGGTTTGAAGGTAACAGCGTTATTAAAGGACTAAAGTATGGGGTTTTTATTGGATTAATTGTAGTTCCTTTTATCGCAATAGATTTACCTGCAAGGTTTATGATTCCTGACGCTAACAAATGGATGATTATTCAAGGATCGTTAGGGTTCCTGCACTTTACCGTTGCAGGTGTACTCATAAGTCTACTATATAAAAACAATTAGTTTACGCTAATTCGATTAACTTATATTTAGTTGAGCCTAATCCAATTTTTTCAGCATAATGAAACTGCTTTGCACCTTTAAAGGTTTTCCCGTTTTCTTTAACTAAATCATAACAAGCTTTATCAATAGCTACTGGATCTGTTGAGATAAAAACACCAAGGTCTTCCATTAATAGTTTCATCTTTCTTGGCTCACAGTCACATCCAGCTGTAATATTCATAGCAAAATTGATATATATATTCTTTTTATCTTTTTGAGCCGCTAAAGCATATTCAACTACTTTTTCTTTAAAATTACTTCCAACACCCATAGCGTGCAAAATACTTTTAGGAGTAAATATGGTAACTGCTTTATGAGGACATATAGAAAGACAAGCTCCACAACCAACGCATCTATCATGGTCGATAAATGATTTTTTACCAATTGTAATAGCGTTTTCGTTACATCTCTCTTTACATAGATTACATTTCTTACATTTTCTGCTCTTAATTATTGGTTTCTCACCCATATGCATAACCATTTTTCCGCCTTTAGCGGCATGTCCCATAGAAAGCTGTTTAATAGCTCCTCCAAAACCCGCCATCATATGACCTTTAAAATGAGAAATGACTATTAATTGATCATAATCCAAGAAAGCTTTTCCAATCTTACATTTTTTAAAATGTTTCTGATTTATCTCTATTTCTGTAAAAGCTTCACCATGTTCACCATCAGCAATGATTATTGGGATCTGCGTAAACCCATGTTCCTTTGCAAGCTTTAAATGCAGCTCTCGATTATGTCTTTGCCCACCATACATTACGCTTGTTTCAATATAGGAAGTATCAATATCATTCTCTTTAAGAAAATCTATTATTCCTAAGAAATTCTCAGACTTTATATAAGTTTTGTTACCTTTTTCACCAAAATGAACTTTCATTGGGATTGTTTTATTTAGCTTAACGCCCTCTTTTTTTACTACTTCAGCTAAAAGCTCTTTTGTAATAACTTGAATTTCCTCTGCTGTAGTTTCTGAATTTACTTTTTTATAATAAACATTAGACATAACTCACCTCTTCCATGGCATTTTTAAACAAGTTTCTGACTGAAAAAATCTATAATCTCCATCACCATTTATAAAACAAGTCTGAATAGAATTACCAGCTAAATATTCTTTAGCTTTTGCTGCTGTTTTACCAGTTCTAGCCACATCATCAACTAATAGAATCTTTTTATCTTTCAATGAAAATTCCTCAGATTCTAATAGCTCAGCATCATCATATCTTGGTGTGTGTCTATCATCTCTGTAGTTGATGTTAATAACCTGCATAGGGATATTTAGCTTTTGTTGAATAAACCCAGCAGGTATTATCCCGCCTCTTGCTATTGCTACTATCAAATCAAATTCCTCAAAATCTAATTCATCTAACCTAGTAAAAAAGTCATCCCATGTCTTTTCGGTCACAGTGTTAATTTCTCTACTTCTTTATAACTATGCTTTGCAGCTATTGCCCAAATAATATTCGTGGCTAATAAGCCTAGCATAATCTTTACAACTAATGCATGTGGCATGCCTATTAAGCATATATCAGTAAGATAAAGCCATGGAATCTGTATAAGATAAGCTACTACTACTGCAGGAAGTATTCCCCATCCCTTCTTCATTAAAGCTCCAGCTACTACACCAAGAATCAAGTTTCCAACTACAATATAGGGATTGGACATTGCTGTGGCAGAAAACATACTACCAAGGCTTCCACTAATAGCTCCTCCCACAGGACCATAGATTGCTGCAGCAATAAAAACAATATACTGAAACAAATGAATTTTAAAACCAAATACTGTAGGCAAATTAATCATTCCTAGTAGGTTTGGCGTTATCGCAAGAATACTCAACATTACAAAAGACTTAAATTTAACATCAACCTTATAAGATAGATTTATTTTCATTATTTCCTCCAATATAAATTACTAAACATATATTACTATATTTTTTTATTTTTTAACCTAACGAATCAAACATGAATTATGCATGCATCTTTTCGTTTAGTTTTAACGTTATGGGGTATGTTAGATAAAAGAGGTGAAATATATGATAGATATAGGCAATGTCGGACAAATAAATCCTGGATATGGGACAGCAAATACTGATGAAGCCGGTATAAATTGCGAACATGATGCATGTAGCCTAGACTGTAGCTACTCTGGCGTTTCATCTGAATATGAAACTCAAGAAACTACTAGTATTTCTGATGATGGGCCAGTTACATGGGGAACTGATTTAAATGAAGCTATGGCGCAGGCTAAAGCTGAAGGAAAACAAGTATTTGTAGTATTTGGTCGCCCTGCTTGTGGCAATTGTACTCGTACAGAAAATAACGCAAATAATTCTCCTGAAGCTAGAGCATTAATGAACGAAAATTATATTGTTGTACATGTGAATATTGATGAAAATCGTGACCAGTTTAATCCTTATAGAAAAGGGTTAGGGGACAGTGTGAAACTCCCTGTAACTTGTGTAATAGACCCTGCAAATCCAGGAACAGCTACAGCAACAACTACAAGTACCCTTAAAGAAGATGGGCTAATATCACTTTTAGAGACAGGAATAGAAGGAAAACCATCACCTAATGGAAGCAGTTATAATGGATCTGGATATGCAGCTGCTGCTAATGATGCATTTTCTGTTGCAAACGCTACTTCGTATGATTTTACAGATATATTGGGAAACATGACTAATGATGTGCTTACTGAGATATTAGATGGATTTAAAGCAGCTAGTACTGTAAATACCTCTGACGGCGAAGTTTCTGATGATGAAATTAGTATGGACATAATAGCACCAGCTAATACAGCACCAGCTAATAGCTCTTAATTAATTATAATTTAAGTGCTTCTGAAATAATAGCTCTTTTGCTATTCATAAATGAAGTTTGGATAGTTTTCATCTTCTGGCATTTCTGCTTCTTTCGGAAACTCATTATAATCTCCAAAAGCCCATAGTGGTGAGTTATATAAAATATCTCTATTATGTTGGCCGACAAAAGAATGTTCACAACACTCTAACTCAACAAATCGGCGTTTCTTAGCATTTATAGCTCTATAATAAAACCATGCTACTTGAGATGGGAAAACTATCTGATCTCTATCCCCTGCTATAACTGCTATTTCTCCTTTGAATTTATTCAAACTATCTATCAACATTTGTTTATCAGAATCATAAGAAGGAGCCATTAATAATAGCTTCTTTACTTGTTTATATTCTGAAGCAATAGAAGCAATTGCACTACCACCAGAAGAATATCCCATTAGATATAAATCTGGATTTTTATGACCACAGATACGTTCTGCATGCTCAAGGATAAAATCTATATAAAACCTTACAATTTGATTATTAAAATCATGGAATTCTACTTTAGGATCATAAAGCCCATTACAACGTACAACAGCTCCTAGACCCGTTACATATACTTGTTTTGCCATTGCTTTGTAATCTATTGCTGCGCCAGCTAAATCTTCTTTAGCAGCAGGATACATAACAACAATCACTGGATTATCTAGCTGATGAGTTGCTATATTAAGTATATATTCTTTACCTTGATATTCCTTCGCTACGGTAAAGATTCTATGAATAGGACTATTTCTATCAACTGCTAAAGGTTCAGAATCAAAAGGAAATATTTGATAATAAGAAGACACATAAGATATACCTCTATTAATTGCCTCAAAGATAAACCCTTCTTCAAACATTGAGAAACCACGAAGTTTGGCTCTGAAAGAAAGATTATTTCTATCATCTTTATTAAATTTTAAAATACCAAATTTTGTAAACAAAGTGCCATCATCATCATCACTATAATAATAATTTAGCTTATAAGACAAATGACCATTAGTAGCTTCATTCCATTCTTTTAGAAACACTCTAAAGTTCTCATTACCTGTCTCTTCAGTCTGATGAAGATGCTTATCACTCTCTGAATACTGAGCAAGGTATCCGGGAAAATGAATAATAGCCTTACCCCCATCTGCTAAAAGCTTATTATTAATCTTCTCAATACCTTCCAGCTTATGCCACATATAGTGGAAAGCATAAACAGAAACAATCAGATCATAGGGTTTACGATTCTGCATATGCAAATCAAACAAGCCTTGTTTTATAAACTTCTTCTGAGGAATAAACATTGGCTCATAATCATTTAACCCTAGCCCATAAACTTCAAACTTATCCGCCAACCCCTTTTTTGCTAAATCTTCTTTTAACTGACTAATTGCATAACCATCTCCACAACCAATATCTAATATACGAATTTTACTCTGCTTAGCTTTATACAATGTAAGACATTCCTCAACTAAATTCACATCTAATATGTGGTTATATCCATATTTTCCATGTAATGACCTATGATGCGTCCTGGTTATATTACATTCATAAACATGTTTTTCGAGTTCTTTTAGAGTATGTGGCATATAGCTATTCCCAAGGGAAATCTATTTTGATTTTTAATTCCTCTTTCATTATAGAGAAATCTTTTTGTACGCTTGGTGGTAATGGTATACCACTTTTTTCGCGTTCTTGTCTGGCAATGAACTCTTTTTCACCTGCAGTATAGATTCTTTCCTGTCCTGGAGCTTTGGCTGATGCTCTTAATTCTCTAAGGACATTACCTGTATTCTTTTTGAAAGTTTCTGTATCCACAAACGCATCTACATTAATTGCAAGAAATGAATGTCCTAGCTCTATTGGAGCTGATTTTCCATCTTTTTGTCCGGATAAAGCCCATAAGAAATTACCGCTCTGTAATGCTGAAGACATTATCTCTACTACAGTTGCAAACCCATAACCTTTGTATCCACCAGTTTCTTCACCTGTGCCACCTAATGGAACAAGAGCAGCTTGTCCTGCTACAAGATCTTTTAATATCTGAGCACTATCCGTCATAGGATTACCTGCTCTATCTATTACTAAACCTTCTGGAGTATCTTTTCCTGTTCTATCATAATATTCAATCTTTCCACGTTGAGTAACTGAAGTTGCACAATCAAATACAAATGGAAAAGCTTCATCAGTAGGAATACCAAAAGTAAGTGGATTTGTTCCGAGCATGTTCTCTACACCAAAGGTAGGAGCTATAGAAGGCCTAGCATTGGTAGTAACCTGGCCAATCATTCCTGCTTCAGATGCCATGGTTGCATAATAACCAGCTATACCGAAATGGGTAGAGTTTCTAGCTACAACCATCCCAAGTCCATGTTTCTTTGCCTTTTTAATAGCCATATCCATGCATTTCTTTGCTATTACAAAGCCCATGCCGTTATGGCCATCTACTACAGCAGTAGTTGATGTCTTTTTAACAATTTCAAATTTAGTTTTGGTATTAAGGATGCCTTTTTTGTATCTGTCGTAATAGATAGGTTTAAGTCTGTTTACTCCGTGGGAATCAATCCCTCTTAGATCTGATTCAATTAGGATATCGGAACAAACCTTTGCTTCGGATCTAGGAACTCCTATTTTGCGAAATACGTTTATCATAAAATCTGCTAAAAATTCTGCAGGTAAATTGTATGTTTTCTCACTCATCTAAATTATTCTAACCTTTCCATCTTTTAGTGTCTAGTTTAGCGGGGCATAAGCTAATAATTTAAATCATGATATACTTTGTATATATGAGTATTTTTTTAGAACGCATTTCAAACTTCATGAGTGGGCCAAGCTTTACTCTTTTATTTTTCCTATTAATAATTTGGGTAGTTGGCATGCTTTTTAAGCGCATAGGACTTCCTATTATGCTTGGGGAAATGCTAGCAGGTCTAATACTGGGGCCGCCACTGCTTAATATAATTCAAGCCGATATCCATATCGAATGGCTAGCAGACTTAGGGATATTCTTTCTAATGTTTTTTACAGGAATGGAAGTTGATCTTAACAAACTTACAAAACAGCTCAAAAATGCCTTATTAATAGCCTTTGGTGGAACTATTGGTCCTTTTATACTTGGATATTTCATAACAACGTATTTCGGTGGCTCTGTTATTCAAGGTTTGTTTATTGGAATGGCAATCTCTGTAACATCTATAGCAACAAAAGCAAGAATCTTACATGAGTTAGGGTTACTAAAGAAAAAAGTAGGCACAGTAATGGTTAGTGCTGCTTTATATGACAATATTTTTTCTATGATATTATTCGCAGTCATTGTGAGTATCGCCAAAATAGGAAAAGTTGATTTCGGTTCATTAACTATTACACTTTTAGGAATAATAGTATTTTTTAGCGTAACTGTTCCTTTTGGTTATTATATGTTTCCAAAACTTAAGACATTCTTTTCACATAAAGGTGGTAGTGGCTTTACGTTCAGCCTTATGGTAGCGCTTATCTTTGGATTCTTTGCAGAGGTTGTTGGGCTTCACTTTATTATTGGTGTGTTTATGGCGGGGATATTTGTACGAGATGAAATAATGGAATCTACTGATTTATACAAAAAGCTATTTGATACTATGTATGTTATTAGTTACGGGTTCTTAGGACCTATCTTTTTCCTAACATTATCATTTCACGTTGATCTGAATATATTATTTACAGTGGATTTTCTCTTCCTTGTTATCCTAACCATTGGTGCAATAGTAGGAAAAGTATTTGGTGCTGCTTTGTTTGCTAAATTAACAGGTTTTAGTAACAGAGATTCACTTATAATCGGATTAGGAATGAATGGTCGTGGTATGGTTGAAATAGTATTAGTTGTTATTGGCATGGAGCTAGGAATATTAAGTGATAACTATGTTTCTATATTAGTATTTATGGCAATGGCGACAACGTTAATAACACCTCTTGGGTTAAAGCTAATAGCAAAAAAGAAAGAGTAAGTTATTACTCTTCTCTCTTAATGATTGTCATCTCGCCTTTTTTGTTAAAATCCAAATCATGAGATTCTAATGCACCATAAAGAGTATCTTGAATAACAAGTATTTCTTCATCGCCTAATCGTTCAACATGATCATCTTCATAAGCTATGTCTGTTACTAAATCAAAATTTTTATTATCAATAAGTATCAGCCTTATCATTTTGTCTTCTGGGACTTCGTTTTCTAGCAAGAAAGATTTTAATTGAATTAGAGCATTTTCCGTTACATTTAACATAGAGAGCCTCCTTATGTAGTTATACTTAGCCTAACATAGAATCGGTAGAGATGTCAGGCTGTTGCCTTAATATCCTTTACGCTGCTTTATTTCGTTTTTCATTTTTTTTATTTTGTTTTTACCACCAAACATGGCAGTCATTTTTTTATCTTCGATACTTCGAGCATCTAATGACTGATAAGAAGCTTCTTTTAATTGTTTGTTGTAGCTTTCCAGCCGACCAACTGTAATATCACCATTCTCTATAGCAGCTCTTACAGCACAACCTGGTTCGCTAGCATGCTGACAGTCTACAAACTGACATGCCTTGGCTAGTTCATCTATATCTAGATATGTTTTTGAGATGTCGGCTGAATCTATCTGTATCTCTCTTAGACCTGGAGTATCGATAACAATTCCACCTGATTCTAGCTGGATTAGTTCGCGATGCGTAGTTGTATGCCTTCCCTTGCCGTCCTGTCTCGTCTCACTGGTCCTTAGAATCTCTTTTTCTGCGAGTTTATTGATAAGAGTAGACTTCCCTACCCCTGATGAGCCTAAAAACACAGCAATGACCCCTGAAGCCAAATAAGTCTTTAATTTCTCGATAGTTGTAAGATCGTCTTTTGTTGTAACAATAATATCAACACCTGGTGCGATTTGTTCTATCTCTCGAAATTTGACTTCTACATCTTCACAAAGATCTGATTTTGTAAGAATAATCACAGGACTTGCGCCACTATCCCAAACAACAGTTAGATAACGTTCTACACGACGTAGGTTGAAGTCTCTATTAAGAGAAGTACAGATAAAGCCTATATCTACATTGGCAGCCATTATTTGCACTTCTTGACCAGAACCAGAGGCTTTACGTTTTAGAGAGGTGTTTCTCTCTATTACTCTTTGGATGATTATTTCATTAGCATCAGAGCCTGTATCGTTTACCAACACCCAATCACCAACAACAGGATATGCTTCCTTAGACAAAGCATCATAGTCAAATTTGCCAGATACTTTAGCAAGTTTCTCACCAGCTTCGGTTATTGTTTTGTAGATATTGCGATGCTGACTGGTAATAAGACCTAGTGATAGGTCTGGGTAAGCCAGTGATTCGTTTATTTGCATTGGTTTAATGCCTAGGGATAGAAGAAAGTTGTTCATTAATCTATGGGGAGGGGTACTCGCCTATATCTTCATTCCACAATTCAGGCTTATCAGAAATAAAGCTATCCATAATATCCACACATTCCTGATTTTGTAAGACATCTAGATTGACTCCTCTAGACTGCAAATACGTTTCTGGTCCTTGAAAGGTTATATTCTCACCTATTACTACATTGGGAATACCATAAAGCAAAATCGCCCCACTACACATGTCACATGGTGACAAGGTCGTATACATAGTAGCTTTCTTATAATCACTAGCTTTCAATCTGCCTGCATTTTCTAGACAATCCATCTCTGCATGAAGTGTAGGACTACTTTTTTGTATCCTTTTATTATGTCCACGTCCAACTATCTGACCTTCTATTACAAGTACTGCACCTATTGGTATACCACCTTCAGCTAGGCCTTGTTTTGCTTCATCAATTGCTGTTTTTAGAAATTCATCCATAGAATAATAATAATTAGGTAATTAATAATAGTCAATTATGAGTGATTATTATTCAAATAAACTCTTAGCATCATCCAAGCTTCTTAAATCATCACCAAACAAATCAGTTGCATAAACAAATCGACTAGCAATATGTTTCGAAAATATAGCTTTCTGATAATTAAGAGGAACATTGTCCATAAATTCATCCATGCCAATTTTATCCATTAAAGGTTTAGGCACATAAGATGATAACACAGCTCTACGCAACTCCATGTCTTCAAATAAATCAGACGCTACTATCAAAGCATTTACTCTATTAATTTTCTTACTTAGAATATCGCTTAATTGCGTATATGATTTACTGCTTGTTTGATGAGCAAGCCATAGAGCCTCAAATTCTAATCTTGCATTATGTTTAATAATCTCAAGAATATCTTTTATGTACTCTTTTCTAAATTTAGGTGCATCTTCATTATCTTTTTGTGTCATATTTGCGATAAAATCCTGATCACTAAGAGCAAGACCAGCAAGCACCTCTAATGAAGAAGAGTTAACACCACCTTTATTTGTGGAGCTATCTTTAAAAATAATTACATTTTTACCTTCGAGTTTTCTTCTTGCCTCAGGTGTAATGTAAAGGTTTGCACCTTCTATAATATACTTAAATCTTGGAGTCCCTTTTGCATCAAGAAGTTTTTCCCAATTTTTAATATCAATAGTATTTGGTCTTCCACCACAAGGAACAAAAAGATCTGCCGTTATCTTTTGATTGAAAATAATATTATTTCTAAATTCTGCACCATCTTTTACTTTTGTTCCATCAGACAATGTAATATCTCTATCATCTACATTTACTTTGAATCCGCCTTCTCCTATTTTAGAAGGATCAAAATTAGAAGAATCAATTCTATCAATAGCAAGCCTGCTTAGCTCAGTTCTATCTAACCCATTTGGATCATAAATAACTCCGCCACCATCAATAATTAATGTAGTTTTATCTTTTGACATTAATATTTCATTACTACCTAAATCTCCATCTGGTCCACCTGTTTGAACTTTAGTAATATCTGCTTCGTTTATCCCTAACTTATTAAGAAGCTGCAGGACATACTCGTGCACACTCGTTGTAGTCATTCCATAATCTATATGTGAAATACCGCCAAGATGCGCGCCTTTTCCTGTAGTAATTCCTTTCCAATACTTATATCCTCTATCATGTGCTCTCTCGCAAGCCCAGTCCATCAAATCTGCAGAACCTTCATCTGGTCCAAGAAAAAGAATTTCTTCTTTATAGTTTTCAATATATTTTTTATTTTCTGGAAGAATTATATCAAGCACACTATCAACATATTTCCTGAAAGCTAGTGCTCCTGCTTCTCTTGGATTGCCATAATCAAGAATAATAATTCCCTTAGAGCCACCTTCTGCTATATCTTTGTTTTTAAGTTCCTGAGTAGATGCTAATCCATATCCTTCACGATATGCTCCATCAAGATTATCATTAAATTCTTCTCTAGACCTAGAAACTACAATTCTTATCCCGCCTCTGGCAATATCTTGAAACCTTGTATGAAACCCAGAAAAATTATCACCAACGATAAAAAACCATCCATAAGGAGAAGCATCAAAGCCTAATTCTTTTGATAAGAAATCACCATTCATTCTATACGCAATACCGCTCTTGTCCAGTAAGTAAGCAGATGTTCTCGCTATGTTTTCCACAAATTTAAGAGCAAATTTAAAAATTGTTTTCTCTACAATAGTTAATTCCCTATTATTTTCTACTTCTTTCATAAAAGCCTCTTTATATGAATCATCATTATGTCTGTTTGGATTAAATTTAGCATCAAACATATTGAACAATAATTGCCTAACAGCAGGATACTTAATAAATACATCAGCTATTATCTCATCTTGGAACTCTCCAATATCCAGGCTTCGCTGCAAATCTTTAATAACTTTTTGCATATCTTCTGAAGTTGCTAAACTATCCATATAAGTTATTTCGCTACGTGCTCTAGTTACAAACTGGTGTATAAAAGAGGTAGCCGCGTTTATAAAATTAACTTCATGAACACCAACTCCATCATCAAACATATCACCAATCGCATTATTTGGAAGTAACCCTAATGCTGTTATATCTCTTCGAAGTTCTTCTTTATTTACTTTATTAAAGTCTGATTTATTAACATATAGCGAGTTAATATTTGTTTTCTCTCCACCTTCAGCATGCGTTCTATTGTATTTCCGTGCAATTGTTAATCCATGCTTCCTTAAAACAGAATTAATACGACTAAACACTTGCTTATTACTACCACTATATCCTGTCGTTATTTGGATTTCATTTGGTTCTCTACAGTCTGAAAAATCTATAACCATAGATGTTTCAGACTGAGCTTTTTTATGAATATCTTGATATCTTTTATTTGCTTCACTTTCAATGCTACCTGTCATATTAGAATCAATTGAAGACACATCACTATCCTTTTTATTCATTACTATATATACGACAATGTTTGGATAATTACCTTCGCTTGTCCTTGCTGCTCTATAGGAAGAAACTATACAATCACCATTTTGAATTAGGTTTTGAATCTCTGCTTCAACTAATGAAGAATTACTCTCGCTACATATATAAAATGTACCGCCTGGTATTTGACTTCTTAAATTAAGATTAAGTGATCCATCATGATTTATATCTGACTCAATTTCGCTACCTCTATTAGCAACTATATGTTCTCCAATTGCTTTTAATGGACTTGTCTCAAAGTAATGTTGGGGTAAAGCAATATCAACCAGCCACCACTTCATTTCTTTAAGTATTCTTTCTGTAGAATAATTTGAAATAGCCTTAAGATTGCTTGTGTCATTTATGTTGTTAAATAATGTCTCTAATTGTGGTCTTTTATCACTAAAATAGCTTGATTTCTGCACAATAATATCTATAACGGCATCTATTGGATTCTCTATCATAAATTCAAGCATTTCTAAATCTATATCTGGATATTCTTTAATTAGATTAATATTACCAGCCATATTCTCATTAGCATTTAACAACCAATGAAGACGCTTAATTATTGTATTCTCTTCTAAAATATTTGATTCCATTTTCTGCACCAAAGATGATAACTCTTCCACGGAAAATTTTGTCCTACTAGCAATATCTTCTAAGATTTGTGTCTTCTGATTGTTTCTTAATACAGTATCATCCATCTGAAACGATAAAATTTTATTATTCATATTTGTATATCTCCATTTTTTTTATCAGAAAGTGACCAAGTGTAATATTATCGATACTTATTATTAGAAATCTCACCGTATATATATTGATTGTTTTTAATATCACTCCCTGATAATTAGTCAATTAGGTGTATGATATATACTAGAGAGAGATAAATTAGGAGGAAGATTATGATGAGTGATGTAGCAAGATTATTTATGTGGATGTCTATTATTAACGGAGGATTATTGATCCTATGGACTATATTATGGATGCTTATACCAGACTTAGTATATAAGACCCAAGCAAAGTTCTTCCCTATCGAAAGAGATACTTTTAATAAATTATTTTATGGTTTTATTGGCCTGTTTAAAATTCTATTTTTATTCTTTAATCTAATACCGTTTATCGCATTATTGATTATTGGCTAATAACATCATGTTTAGCTAGTTAACTTTTAGCTATTTATACTTCTTTATCTGCCTTAAGCTGTAGTTTCCTCATCCGTTGAGACTACTTCCTCTGTAACTTCTTCAGTGACTGAAGTTTCATCTAGATTAAGCAATTCAGCTCTTGAGATTACTCCATCAGCTCCTGCAACTTTATAGAATGTTCCTTCTTCTCCAACAATATCCATGATTCCATCTAGGTTTATATGCATAGCTTCAAGCTTGCTTTGCATTTCTACCTTTGTAATCTGATCATCACCATCAGTATCAAATTGATGAAAGTTCTCACTATCAACTTTTATTGAACCTGATACTTCACTAGCATCGAGTGTTTTACCAATACCCGCGTCTCCACCTCCATGTGAATGACTTGTATGATTCGAACCAAATGCTTTACTTGTGCCCATTTCCTTATCAAAAGCCTGCATTGAATCTGAATTTTTAGAATATCCTTGCATCTCATTATAATCTTTAAACTCATCTCTATTTATCTCGTTGTCATTATTTCTATCAATAACATCAAAATTTGATCCATCTACTGTAATATCTCCAAATTCATGAGAAGTGTTGTAGTTAAAACTAGCACCATCTGCTAAGTCTTTATCTACATAAGAAGAATTTACATCTTCACCTGCGTGCCTGATATTAACATTACCATTTGATCTTGGTGCATTCATAAAAGTGTTTTCAATCATAATTTACCCCCGTTATATATACTCACCATTATAACGTAAAAAACCTTTACATAATTTGCATTCAATATTATTGTTATTTTTATGGAATTTGAAGAACTAGTAGTTGAATTTAATGAATCTGAAACAGATATCAAACAAAATATCTTAATCGATACATTAAACGAAGACCCGCTGTTAGCTTTTGCTATCTTTAGTAATGCCTCACTTGAGGCTATCAATGAATTGCTTATTAATACAGACCCTAGCGATATTGAAGCTTTCTTCTTAAGATGTTGGGATCAAATCGCTGATAATGATGAAATAAGAATAAACTACTTTGCTGATGTTTTTATTGCATTATGGCAACAATTTCCTAATTCTACTTATGCTACGCATGTTTTATCGTGGATGATAATAACTTCACCTGATATCAACAAGAGTTTAAAAGAAATGTTTTTAAATAAACTAATAGAATCAGGCTACCCAATACCAAAAATCACTATAGCTAAAAAAAATCAGACACAAGATAATCTATTACCCGAATTACCTGTTCAACCATAACCTTATCTCTTTTTCAAAAAAATCTGTCAGTATAGACTCTTCAATATCAAAAGAATGTTGTAACTGCAAATATATACCTTCCCATACTGGAGCTCCGTAAAAGATTGAGCATCTATTTTTATAAAAAGATTTTGAATAATTTTTATTATCAACTATTTTAATTTGAAAACTTTTGTCGGTCTCTTGTTGATAGTTAAAAGCTATAAAATTCCTCCAACTTGGTATATCTTCAATGAATTTAAGAAGTTCTTTTGAATTAGGATACTTTTCTTTTAAATCTTGATTCAAAATCAAGTTAATAAAACTAAGGTTGTTTTCAGCAGCATATTTAAGTTTTTTAGCTATTTCTAAGGAATTATTTTCACTATTAATCATTGGAACCATATCTGTAAAATCTGCTATTAATTCTGAGAACCTATCATCATTATTTATTCGAGTATTACTAATACACCAATAAGCAAAGAACTCAGTTTTTAATATAAATTGCCAGAACTTTACAAATAAATGAGCAAATAATGAAAAGGTGTCATCTTGGCTTAATCCGTTCAAATCATAAAAATAATGTTTATAAAACTTTATTGAAGATGCCTGTTTAATATTTAATATTTGTTCCTGCATATCATACTGCAAATTGATAAATTTACTTAGCTGAAAACTTAAAACTATATCACTATCGGATAGCATAATATCTTTATTAATCGCTTTAGCATAATCACACTCATAAAAAGCTTCATTATATTTTAACCGAGAAAATCTTTTATCAAAAATAGAGTCAGTCATTACATCATGAATATGGTCATCTATTGCATAGATAAATTGATAATCAACAAGAGTACGTTTAACTAGGTAAAACCTATGCATATAGTCAACATTGTCTGTTGATTTAATATATGACTCTAATTGTACTTCAATAATTTCATCTATAACCTCCGGTGATAATGCAGATAAATCTACAAATGGCACACTTAATCTATCGTTCAATAAATATTCTTTTAAAAAAAACTTATTCTGTTTATGAAATAAAACACTTCTCAAAAGTGGTTGTGATAATAAAAATTTATATATTTCTTCAGAAAACTCATTCTCTAAATCATGCCCCTCCAAATAGATACTATTAACTGCATAAGCTTTTGGAAAAACGAAATTAGCTATCTTATGAGAAACACTTGCAGGGTATTCTCGATTAAAAGAAAAATAAACATTATTAAAATACATACTTTCTTGTTCTTTTACATCAGCAAACAAGTCATCTAAAAAAGCTTGAATGCCTTGATATATAAGCTGAGTATCTTTATAGATCTCGCCGGTTTGTGTTTGAATATATTGAAGTGAAAAATCATTATTATTCTTTAATATCCTTATGATTTCCAAAGTTTCTTCATTTGATATGGAAGACAATAAAATTAAAAATCTATAGCACCTATTTTTAGAGTCTTTTTTTAATTCCAACTTCCAGTCAAATGACGCATTCAAATAGCTTATTAATTCCTCTGGAAGTGTATAGTTTGTTTTCTGCTTTGACTCATAAAATATAGCAATTTCTTTAATTGTTTTCAGCTGATAAAACTCTCCATACCGAATCTCTCCAACTTCATTATTAAGAGTATCTACAAATTGAGCTGCACTTAATGAATCGCCGCCTAAATTAAAGTAATTGTCATAAATTGAACATTTATTAATATTTAGATTCATTAACAATAGATCATGAATTTTTTCTTCCATTTTCGAAAGCTTTTCATTTATAAATAGCTGAGATTTAGATGTTATTTTTTTTAACTTGTTTATAGCTACTTTACCCGTTACTCCTAGTGGCCAATCCTCTACAAAATATACCTTATGTGGCTTATACTGCCCTAATATTTCTTTCAAAAAACTTTCTTCAAACTTTATAGATTCATCACTTTTAACATATGCAACTATCTGCTTGGTGCTTAAGTCCCAATCACACGCAACATAACTTGTACTAAAACAATCCTGTAAGACAGACTCTATCTCTCCCAATTCAATGCGATATCCTCTTACTTGAACTTGTCTATCCTTTCTACCATTAAACTCAATAATACCTTCAGGCAACCATCTGCCAAAATCACCAGTTTTATACATTCTAAAACTCTCATTAAATGGATCTTGAATAAACCGACTATCATTAATGTTAAGAGGGATATTCTGTGCGACATCGCCAGAGATATAAATCTCTCCAAATTCACCTAAAGGAAGCAATTCATGAGCATCAGACATTACCCATATAATATTATTGGGCAAAGGTCGCCCTATAGGAACTCTGGTTAAGGATAAATTGTTATCATTATTCTCATATACGAGGTTTTCAATAGTTGTTTCTGTTAAACCATATCCATTTATAACTCTCGCTTTATTTTTATAATAGTTATTTATTTCTTTCCAACTATTTTTCGAACATTCCTCTGCCCCAAGTATAAGTAATTGCAAAGATGTAAGTTGATTGTAATTTGTATTATTAATTATCTCTGAATGCATAGAGGGCGTTGTGTCTATTAATGTAATTTCTTCCATTTCAATAACATTTCTTATAAATACCAAATCTAATTTTTGGGTATCACTTAAAAGAACCAAATGCCCACCTGTAAAAAGAGTTTTGAGAATATCGCCAATAAATACATCTGAACCAATTGGGGCTATCTGTAAAACATTCGGAGGATTATCTAACAAATCATAATATTTGCACCATGCGTAAAATGTTGATTTTAAAGATTTGTTATTTATTCTTGTGCCTTTAGGAATACCGGTAGACCCTGAGGTATAAAGTATATACTCTGCTCCGTTAGAAATGCACTCAGCATATTGCCTATGCTGATCCTTAATCAAATCTCTATAATATGAATGACTGATGCCTGAAATACTCTCATTTTCTAATGTTATGATTTTTGATGGATTAGAATCCTCTAAAATTGATGCAATTCTCTTTCTTGGTTGCGATGGGTCTATTATTAAAGATACTTTCCCAATATTCCATATAGCAAGAATTGTGATGATAAGCTCAGGAGATTTATCCATTAAAACACAGATTATTTGTCCATTATTAAAATCCGCTAAACTGCTTGAAACTTTTGCTATTAATACTTGCAACTCTTTATAGGTATATGTTTTGTCTAAATATGTAATTGCTTTTGAACTTGGCTGCATCATGCTATTTTTATGGAATTTAGGCATAAGATTTATTCCTAAATCTAACGATTCTCCAATAGAGAACTCTTTTATCTTTGCCACATCCTTACTTTTCATTAATGCCAAATCATTTATCTTAATTTTTGACAAAGATGTGTCTAAAAGAAATTCTATCCCAGTTAATAGGCTCTTTGCTTCTAATTCATCTAAAATTGCAGTCTGATAAAACATTTCCAAAGTATATGTTTGAGAATTAGAATAATTTCTAAAGTTTAAGGTTATTGGATATAAAGCATGGCTAGTTTCTAACACAAATGGTGTTATATTTAGTTCATTTATACTCGTTTTATAATTAAAGTTCTCAAAAGATAAAACACCTACACACTTATTCACCCAACTCGTATCAACGAGAGTATCCTGTTTTAAATATAATTCTTCAAGCTTAAATTTAATATCATTAGCTAAATCTGTTATTGTCATATTTAATTCTGGAGAAATAACCAAAGGCAATGTGTTAACAAAAGGACCAACAACTGATCTATATTCCCAATTCTTTTTACCTCTGTTTAGCAGATGTATGCCTAAAATTACTGGTTCCCCAGTTCTTTTAAACCAATATGTAGCATAAATAGCTAAAAAATAATGAAACAAACTAATACTATTTCCTTTGCAATAATCCTTAAGATTATTAACATTTTGTGTGTTTATTTGTATTTTTAATTCTTTTGCATAGAAAGAATAATCATTGCTCTTTTTTAATAAACCATTAATGTTTTTATGATCAAAATCATCAATTATATATTCGTTTCTAATAGCATCTATACTTGTAAATTGTTTATATATTAACTCTTTGTTTTGATATTTTCGCCATACTTTATGAAGAAGCTGATATATCCCCCAACCGTCTATAATCAAATGGTGGAATTTGTTAAACCAGATATGTTTATTGTCTGATAATTTTATTAAAGAAAAAATATATAAATTGTCTTTCTTGAAATTTATATAACTCTTCATCTGTGAATCCATTAACTCTAGAGCTACTTTATATGGATTAGATTTCATTGAAAGGTCAATAAAATCAATGGTTATTTCTTTAGAAACAACTTTTTGAAACCAATTTTCTTTATGCTTAAAAAAGGATAAATTAAAAACTTCAGAGAAAGTGGCAACTTCTTTTATAGCATCAAATAGTTTCGTTTTATCTATATCGCCTTCTATTATGTAATACCCCCCAATATTAAAAAAAGGTAATCCCTCGTGCTGAAGCGTTGCTTTTATCATTTGAGATTGAGCAGGAGATACTGGAATCGATTTATCCATAAATTAATTATATATCATTATGCTGGGCATGTAATGATTTTAAACTTTAGCTAAGAATTTGGTAGTTTTGTTTCTTTAAAAAATTACCAAAAATTATAGAACTAATAAATATAAGTGGTAATGCAACAAGCAAACGAATAAGTGTAAACTTTACACCTAAAAGAGAGAACTCTATCAAGGTCATAGGAATTCTATAAATAGCTGCAGCGCTAATATAAAACAAAATAACACTCAAACTAGCTCCTTTTTTTGATAAAGCCTGAGCTATAGGGAATGCTACATATAAACCACCAACAGTTGGTCCTGCCAATATTAATGCCCACAAATATCCTCTAATACCAGAACCAGAACCCATATGTGCTTCTATTTTTTCTTTTGAAACCCATACTTCGAACAAACCTATTAATATAAATGCTGCTGGCAAAATACTAAGCATAGACTTACTAAACTTAATAAAGTTTAAACCAATAACTTTTCCTGAATCAAAGTTTATTGCAAAAGAAAGAGATATAAACATGATAAACATTAAAAATAATATTATTTTTTTCTTTTTAAATAAATTCATTAGAATATTTCTCCAAAAAACACACCTACTACAAGTGCAATAATAATTGCGATAAAAAAGCTTATTACATTTCTAATAATAGTAACCTTCGTACCAAACACTTTCTTTTCTATAGGAAAAGTAACAAATCCAACCATCATTAATGTTGTTACAAATGCTGCACTAGCCATGTAACTAGCACCATTACTTAAAGAAATGGCAGTCAACGGATAGGCTATAAATCCTGGAATTAATACTATTGATCCAACTATAGCGCCAACTAGAATCGATAAGCCACCGTAATTATTACCCAAAACCATCGAAATCATTGATGGTGATACGAAAAGCAAAACTATAGAGGCGATTATTAACATTTGCAAAAAAGGAGGCAATAACTTCATGAAGCCTTTCCACGCAATCTTAATTGCCTTTTTTGTTTTCTGCCTATCAACTAAAAAAGATATAAACAGAATAATTAAAAGAAAACTATATAATAAAATCATTACAAGAAACTATACCATGAAATCAAGACAAATTATCGTACTTTGCTAGTTCATCCTCTAACTCTTCATACTTCTTATCAAATATAAGATGTTAGAAGATAAAATCACGTTTTAATCGAAATAAGGCGTGTAATATAGCTTATAGCAGATTAAAAAATCGTTTTAATTCATCTTTATTTTGGTGAAATTCAATTGAATCATTAAGATTTTTTCCTGAAACTTCTGGTTTATTTAAATTGTAGCTAGTGTTCCAGTATCCAGCTATTCCCTGAGGCTTTTCTTTATTTAAAACCTTATAATTTTGATGGAGATAAATATTTGAGTTTTTAAACTGATCTTTGATTATAGTATCTGTAAAATAAACTGCGATATTTTTTTTATTCAAATTTTTATACAAATAAAATTTAAATCGAGAGCTTTTTGTAATTGGTGAAAAATCTAGTTTTTGGAGCAAATAGATCATAATGGGTTTTCGTTGTTTGGTAGTTTTTATTTCTGATTGATCTAAGTTTTTGCAGAGTTCTATAAAAAGTTCTATGAAATATTGTGCATAGAGATTTCCCCTATTTTTACAGGAGATGCTAATCCCGTCAAAGCAGATATTTCCATTTTTTACCTTTAAAAACAAAGACCCTACATGTTTTTCTAAAAGTGAGTGTTGATCTGATTTTGACAATATAATAGTGGTTGTAACACCTCTCCCAAGTTTTAAAGAACCACGAATAAATGCGTATAATCCATTAAATTGAGCAAGCATCTTCCACTGGTTTTTTTCAGCAATAATTTTATATTTCATAACTCTTCCCCTTAGCTATTATTTAATATTACGATACTCCTGATTAAAAATTGCAGAAAATTACAGATTTTTTTTTATTTACGATTATGAACTAAGATATCATTTACAAAATAATTATGATTATCTTGAACTGAATTTAAATATTTTATAACTTCACAACCTATGTCCTGAAGATCCGCTTTAGCAAGCTGCCAGTAACCATCGACTAACAAAGCTTATTAATTCCAGAATTATAGCAAGGATTACCCATGTTTAAACTTGGGCAATTACTTATGTTAAATAAAAAAATGTTCAAATTGAACTTATAGACAAAGATGGAAGGATATATTCAAATATTAACTATTCAAGTTATTTAGATATAATGAATTTGATATTTAATTAAGACAAATTATCGTGCTTAGCTAGTTCAGTCTCTAGCTCTTTATACTTCTTATCAACCTTAAGCTGAAAACCATGGTTTTCTTTAGATAATTCGGCAATAAGCTTTCCGTCATTAGAAGCTGCTGCTTGCTCTATACTCTTAGTATTCTCTACTATCTCAGCATCAAGGATAGCTATCTGCTTCTCAAGCTTAGAAATATGGTTCTCAATAGCTCTAAGCGCTTTTCTGTCAGCGTTTTTATCAACCTTTGGCGCAACAGCTGCCGTTGCAACTGGCTTTGTTCCTTTTTTCTTAGACTTAACAGGTTTGCCTTCCCATCCTACTTTCTCAAGGAACTCTTTATATGTGCCATCAAACACTTCTACTTTGTCAGAATGAAACACTATAAGCCTATTGGCTATATTATTTAGAAACATCTCGTTATGCGTAACCATTACAACTGCGCCAGAAAAAGCGTTTATAGCTTCTATTAGTGAATCACAGGAGTCCATATCCAGATGATTTGTAGGTTCATCTAGAAATAATAGATTGGAAGGTGTAAGCAATAGCTTCCCAAGCAATACTCGGCTTTTTTCTCCACCAGATAATACGCTAATCTTCTTCTTAGCAAGATCGCCAGAGAACATCATAGAACCACAAATACTACGAATTATCTTGGGGTTGCTTTCTAATGAAGCGCTCAATAACTCTTCATCTATAGTTTTAGTTGGAGTAAGATGCTCGATATTAGTCTGTCCAAATACTCCCAACTCTGCTTTGGGGTGCCGATTAACTTCACCCGAAACTGGGTTTAGTTCTCCATTTAGCAGATTCATTAATGTAGTTTTTCCTTTTCCGTTTTTTCCTACAATACAGACTCTATCTGACTTTCCGATATTTATTGAAAAATTATTAATTAATATTTCTGAATTTGGATAAGAAAAAGTTATATTTTCTGCATTCATCACCTTCTTTGCCAGAAATGGTGCTTCCTTAAAACTAAACTCCAATGTTTTTATCTCATCTAGTTTATCCATAGCTGTAGTACGCTTTAATGCTTTTACTCTCGATTGAGCCATACTAGCTAAGCGCGCTTTTGAACGAAACCTTGTAATAAAAGCTTCCATTTCCTTACGTTGCTTATCTGTCTTAACCCTTGTACGTTCATGGGTTTCTTCTTCTATAGCAATCTGTTCATACATCCTCGCAGTATTGCCTTGTATCTTTTTCACCTTTTGACGGTGAATAATCATCGTATGAGTAGTAACAGTATCCATGAATGTCCTATCATGCGTAATAAGCACAAGTTCATTTGGCCAATTGCGCAAAAATCGCTCCATCCAACGAATAGAAACAATATCAAGATAGTTCGTAGGTTCATCTAGTAATAGTAAATCTGGCTCTGACACTAGCACCTTTGCTAGATTAAGCCTTACCTGATAACCACCTGAGAATAAGAAAGGGTCTTTATACATATCTTCATAGCTAAACCCTAGCCCTGTAAGTATCTTCTCTGCTTTCCAAATATCATCCTCATATCCTACTGGCAAGCCAAGGCAACATTCTTCTATAACATTAGGCTTAGTAAACTTAAGATGTTGCTTCACATAGCCAATAGTATAATTCTTAGGAATAGAGATAGCCCCACCTTCAGCTACAATCTCTCCAGTAAGCATATTAAAAAGAGTTGTCTTTCCGCTGCCATTTCTTCCAACCAATCCTATACGTTCACTAGTATTGATATTAAAATTAACATCAGAAAAGAGCTCTTGTGCGCCAAAAGAAAGCGCAAGTTTATTAACAGTAAGCATTATCTCGTTATTCTCCCTCTTACAACCAAACGAACAGCATCGAGCCTTAACCTTGCAGAACATAAATGCTGATGTATGGAATCTTGCTCATCTACAATAGCTTCTATCTCTTCAGCTGTAATGTGTTTATTTATTTTCTTTAGGTACAAATTTCTATCTAAAAGAACCTTATATTCTTTATCCATTGATATGATACTATCATCTATAATATCTTCCAAGATAGGAGTAGCAAGCTCTGTAGCTTTTTCAGTCATATCTTCTACAATTTCTACAGATACAGACAAAACATCCTTTAACATCTTATTAGTTCCAGCACCCAGATTTCCTTCTAGCTCATTTGTAGAAATATCATCAGAACAATCTTCAAGCTGGTTATTTATTAATATTCTTACTGGAGTTGCAGGTAAAAATCTTTCTATATATAAATCTTTAGGAGCAACACATTCTACAACATAGCTAGCTTCTATATACACTCTTTGCGCGACATCATCTTCCCAAATTGCAAAAGAACTATTACCTTGTTCGCTACCTAAGAATATATCTATAGCACCTCTCACCATTGGATGATCCCAAGTAAGAAACAATATATTCTCTAATACAAGTGCTTGCTCCCTACTAAAAGTAACTATCATCTTACTACCCTTAAACCCAGGCAAAATATCTTCATAACCACCTGTAGCTTTTAAAAACCAAGTTCTATCATCTATCTCTTCGACACTAATGCCGAAATACTCAAACACTTTAAGCATAAAGTCATCCAAGCTTGTATCTTTATCTAGCTTTTTAATGCCTTCAGTTAAGCCTTTTACTAAGCTAGGTTTATAAGAATTACGTTCCAATAAGCGGTCTCTGCCATTTTCTAGTTCCTGAGTCTTAGTAATAGCATAAGCTTGTATTTTGGTTATCAAAGCTTTTATCTTTGTATCATTTTTTGTTTCACTATACTCTCTAGCAACATCAAATATCTGCTCGCCTAAATCTTCTACAAGTCTATTTCCATAAGCCACAGCAGAACCAAAAGCCTTTGCTCCTTCATGTAATATCTTGATAATAGCTTCTTGCCTAGAATGTTTGATAAACGGCAAGTATATATGAATATCCTTTTTCTGCCCTATTCTATCCAAACGTCCGATACGCTGTTCAATAAGTTCCAAATCTAGAGGACAATCAAAGAACACCAAATTCTGACAGAACTGGAAATTCCTACCTTCACTGCCTATCTCTGAGCATATAAGCATCTGTGCGCCATCAGGTTGCGCGAAATAGGCCGCCATCTTGTCTCGTTGCAGCAATGTCATTCCTTCATGGAATAAAGCGATATTTGCCTTGATATGCGTTGTTATAAGCTTATTCACCGCCAAGACGTTTTCTTGTGTATGGCATATCATAAGTATTTTTTTATCTTTAGAGCTTTGTAATAACTTCACTAACCATAAGATACGAGGATCATCTGCTGAAATTGTTGTCTTAATCTCTTTAGCTATTAGTGGAGCTAAATGAACCTGTCTTTTAGTAAAGATATCTATATTTTTTCTAGTATTACGAAAGATAATTCTTCCTAAACCATAACAGTCTAGCAAAGTATCTACTAACCTATTTCTACTAGAAACATCTGCCTTGACATCTATAGAAGTAAGTATCTTTTGTAAATCCTGATCTAACTGATATTTATCATTTAGCCAAGTCATATCAACATTAGTTAAAACCTGCGCATTTTCTATTTTATCTACAATATCAGCAAGTGTTGAATAGGCTTTTGTATCCTCTAGGAATTTATCATAGTCATTATATAAATCTGGATATAACAAACTACAAATAGCGAACAAGCTCTCATAGCCAATCACCTCTGGAGTAGCTGTAAGTAGTAACATACGTTGCGTAACCGTTGCTAATGACTGTAACCAGTCAAACTGTTCAGTATCTCTACTTACTCGGTGAATCTCATCGACTATTACTAAATCCCACCCAGCTTCCATGATCTCTTCTTGGATACCATCCTCACTAAAAATATAATCCATAGTGGTCAGTCCAAGCTGGCTTGTATGAAAAGGACTAAGCTCATCATCCATATTTTCTGATTTGTAATAAGCACGATCAAAAATAGCAAAAGTAAGATTAAACTTTCTAAGCAATTCCACAAACCATTGATATACGAGTGCATTAGGAACAATGATAAGAACCCTATCTATACGGCCACTTATAAGCAAATTATGCATAATAAGACAAGCTTCTATTGTCTTTCCTAGCCCTACTTCATCAGCTAAAAGCAAACGCTGATACTGTCTAGCAATAGAGGTTTGTAAGATATATAACTGATGCCAAATCACATCTACTCTTGGCCCAATAAAGCCTCTTAATTTTGAATTATAGTAATTGTGATTATGAGTGAGCATTTCAGTCCTTAGCTGATATGCATCTTGTCTATCCACATGTGCGGACAACAATCTATCCATTGGAGAAAGAAAGCTTATAGTATCATCGATATCAGTTTCTACTATTTCAAATTCAGTACCAATATAATGGAAAAGCCCATCTCGTTCATCAATGCTTTCTATAGCAAAGGATTCGTTATGATAGCTCTTCACCTGTTCGCCAACACGCAAACAAATACGCTTTAATGGCGAGTTGTCAGTAGAATATTGTCTAGTAACATCACTAGTCCTAAACAATATCTGTATTTTCCAGTTTTCAACGCTAATGATAGTCCCCATGCCAAGATCTGGTTCCATGGTACTTATCCAGCGTTGTCCTATTTTGAATTCGTTTCTAATAATTAGTCCCTTGTTAGTTGTCTGTACTTAATTCTTTTTGGTTGATCGGCTGCACTACCTAGTCTTTCCTTACGATTCTTCTCGTATTCAGAGTAATTGCCTTCAAACCAAACAGCTTTACTTTCACCTTCGAAAGCAAGGATATGTGTTGCAACTCTATCTAAAAACCATCTGTCATGGCTTACAATTATCGCACTACCTGCAAAATTCATAAGAGCATCTTCCAATGCACGTACGGCATTCACATCAAGATCGTTAGTAGGTTCATCTAAAAGAAGAACATTAGCGTTCTCTTTAAGTAACATAGCCAAATGTGCTCTATTACGTTCACCACCAGAAAGCAATTTCACTTTCTTTTGTTGATCTGTTCCTGCAAAATTAAATCTGGATAAATATGCTCTAGAGTTAACCTCAATATTCCCAAGCTGAACAATGTCTTGCCCACCTGAAACTACTTCCCAAACAGATTTTTCAGGATCTAAATCTTCACGAGCTTGGTCTACGTAAGCAAGCTTAACCGTATCGCCAATAGTAATAGTTCCTTTGTCTTGTTTCTCTTTATCTGTAATCATCCTAAATGTTGTTGTCTTACCTGCACCATTAGGACCAATAATCCCAATAATAGAACCAGGAGCCATATCAAAACTAAGATCTTCAATAAGAAGTTTATCCTCATATCCTTTGCTTACAGCTTCAAACTTTATAACATTTGTTCCCAATCTTGGCCCCGGTGGGATATATATCTCTAAAGCTTTAATTGCTTCCTTGTTATCCTGACTAAGCAAAGTCTCATACTGTTTGATATGAGCCTTAGATTTAGCCTGTCTTGCTTTTGGTGTCATTCTAATCCACTCAAGCTCTCTTTGTAGAGTCTTGCTACGCTCAGACTGTTGTTTCTCTTCTGTAGATATGCGCTTCTCTTTCTGCTCTAGCCAAGAAGAATAGTTCCCTTTCCAAGGAATACCTTCACCTCTATCTAACTCTAATATCCAACCAGCTACGTTATCTAGAAAATATCTATCGTGAGTAACTGCAATTACGGTACCTTTATACTGTCTGAGGTGCAGCTCAAGCCAAGCTACTGTTTCTGCATCAAGATGGTTTGTAGGCTCATCTAATAATAGAATGTCTGGCTTTTGTAAAAGTAATCTACACAATGCCACACGTCTAAGCTCTCCACCAGAGATTAACCCCATCTTCATGTCTTCAGGAGGACATCTAAGGGCATCCATTGCCTGCTCTAGCTTAGAATCTATATCCCATGCATCAAGGTCGTCTATTTTTTCTTGTACTTCACCCTGCCTCTTAATAAGCTTATCCATCTCATCATCAGACATAGATTCCCCAAATTTTTCATTTATAGTTTCATACTCTGCCATTAGTTGTGCTGCTTCTCCAGCTCCTTCTTGTACTACTTCTTTTACAGTACGCTCCGGATCAAAAGTAGGCTCTTGCTCTAAGAATCCAATAGAGTACCCCGGAGTACTGGTAACATCACCGTTATAATCTTGATCTATACCTGCCATTATTTTTAAAAGTGTTGATTTTCCTGAACCATTAAGACCTAAAACACCTATCTTTGCCCCATAAAAATATGAGATCGAGATATCTTTTATAATTGGTTTCTTGTTATAGAATTTACTTACTTTATACATTGAATAGATAATTTTATTCACTTCATTGCTCATAGGGAGTCCTCCGTAGTTTTTTAGTTATTATAGCTCATGTTGAAAAACTCAGTTAGACGAATTATTTAAGATTATATTTTTTAAGTAAACTATTAAGCGTATCTTGAGAATCCTTTAGGTTATTATTTGACTCTAATAATTCATCATTAACCTGCTCTAATTCTGCTGTGCGTCTATAAACTCTATCTTCTAATGTCATATTTAATGCTAGTAATTCATTATTTTTTGTGGTTACTTCATGAGTGAGCAACATATACCGTCTAATTGATATAAACAAGATCGAACATAAAAAGATAAAGAACCCAATCTCATATAAAAATAATGGCTGATTGAGCCTATTTACATTTACTAACACATTACTAGTAGCATTTATAGCCAAAGAAATAACTCCAAATAAAAGAATCTGCGCATCGATATTTCTTTTAATAAAAGACTCATATATTGCAGATAAAACTATCAAGCCTGTTGTTATTGGCACTATTTGCCTAAATACACCAAAGGCAAAATTAATATCTTGAGAAGTGAAAAAGAGCTCTACTGTAGATAGAACAAATAATGCCACATAAAAAAAAGAAAATCCTATTGCTATGTACCTAAACCTAGATACAAATATTAGTGATAAAAGCATAAAAGCAGAAATGGCTATAGGGTATGTAGAAAAGAGCTGTATAGACCGCAACAATTCACCACTATTCGGGATTGGCAGCATTGAAGGAATCGAGTTCATAAGGCTAAACGTAACACCTACAGAAATTAATAATATACTAGTAGCAAACAACTCTAAGCTGCCAATATTTATAAGATAAAACATAAGAACAGCCACGCCGACTATGATAAAAAAGCAACTGATTACAAATAACGGCAAATCCTTTGCGATAAAGAAGCTAAATATATCTGTTTTATCTCCAAAATATATGTGCTTAGAACCAACTTGTGGAAAACTAGAATTTTTAACATAAATTTTTAGATATAGATAATCAAAATTACTAATATCAGGGATATCAAATACATGGAAATATGGCATATTTAGTTTCTTTGCAATTAAGGTATTATCTAAATAAACTTCAGCATGAAAAAAAGTTTCTGCTAACACCAAACTAGAAGGAATAACTTCAATATTTAAAGGTATTCTATAGCGCATCCAAACGTAATTTAGGCCCCTCGGAGCATTGAAAAAAGTTATTTTGGTTGGGGCCCAACTAATGTTTTGCGATTCAAAATTAATAGAAGCGTCTACTTCATCAAAGCTATACTCTGCGGAATCTGCAAAATTAACAAGGTTATAGTCGCTTGCTGTAAAAGAAAATGCCACTGTAGTTAGCAATAGAAGAAATAATAGTTTTAATTTCATGCCCACAATTTTATTATATTCTGATAAAACCTCAATATCAATCTATGGTAAACTTTATTTTATAAACATGAATTCAGAAAAGATCGCTTCTTAACTTGTAGCAAAAGTACTAACTAGCTATAATCAAAACTATGGCATCATTAAAAGACCCCCTAAGTGGATTATTACACCTAATTGGAGCATCATTAGCAATACCAGCTACGGCATTGCTTATATTTTTTGGAGCAGATTCTGTTTGGAAAATAGTATCTTTTTCGATATACGGACTTAGTTTTCTTCTACTATTTACATTCAGTACTCTTTATCATTGGCTGCCAGCTCGTGCTGGAGGCAAACATCAAGTATTCCGTAAGTTTGATCATCTTGCAATATATGCATTCATAGCAGGAACATATACGCCATTTTGCCTTGTATCTTTACACGGAACATTAGGATGGATATTGTTTTGTGCTACTTGGGGACTAGCGATAACCGGAATAACGCTTCAGTCTATATTTATAGATGCACCACGTTGGCTTACAACAAGTATCTATATTTTAATGAGCTGGATGATTATCTTTGCAATTAAGCCAATTACATCCGTTTTGCCTAGTAATGCAGTCCTGTTAATGATCATTGGTGGTATTATTTATTCACTAGGTGGTGTTGTATATACAATCAAGAAACCAAACTTATTCAAATGGTTTGACTACCATGATTTATGGCATGTAATGGTATTACTAGGAGCAGGATTTCACTATTTTGCGATTCTACTATACTTAACTTAAGAAAATATTTCGTTAACTAATTCGCTAATACCACGTTTCTTTTCTGAAGAAAAAGGAATTACTTTATTTTCACCTGCAAAATCTTTTACTGCATTCATCCTTTTGGTATAATCTTTTTGTTTTATTTTGTCTACCTTATTTGCTAGAACAATTATATTACGTTTACTAGATTCAAGATAAGCAAGCATGTCTTTATCACTTTCAGTTGGTCCGATATTTGCATCTACAATCAACACAACTGATGTAGGTTTATATTCAGAATCATTAAAATACCATTCTATTAATGCTTCTATCTTTTCTCGTGCCTTCTTAGATGTCTTAGTAAAACCATAACCAGGCAAATCAACTAGATATGAGTTATCATTAATTAAAAATAAATTTAGCTGCTGAGTTCTACCAGGGTAAGAGCTAGTATGAGCTAGTTTCTTATTATTTGTAATTGTATTAATCGTACTCGATTTACCAACGTTGGATCTACCAATAAACGCTACTTGAGGTAAATTAATCTTTATTGCAGAACTAGCGCCTGTGATGCCTGCTACAAATGTTGCTGTTTTTATTTGCATAAAAGCATAATAGCAGATAAATAGTTTTGGGGAAATTTCTTATTCTTCTTCAGAATATACGTTTTCTTGAATCTCTCTGATAATTTGATTCCAATATTGGTTAGTGCCCCAATCTGGGAAATGTTGTTCAAAATGAGCATCATCAGACTGCATAGCACACCAGCTAGCAAAATGAATAATCCTCATTACTTTAAGCATTGGTATTAAATCTAAGGAGCGATAGTTAAAAGATCTAAAAACTTCGTAACCTTCCGCAAACCAACTTATCTCTTGTTCACACTCTTCTGCTGTTCCTGGCAACAACATCCAAAGATCTTGAATAGCTGGACCAACACACATATCATCAAAATCTACTATATACATGCCTTCACCTGGCCTATGAATAAGGTTTCCTAGATGACAGTCTCCATGTATCACAAATAACCTTTCTTGTTCAAAAAGAGCATTTGCTTTCAACATAAAAAAATCCATTACTCTTTCTAAAGGCTCTATATAATCTTCTGGAATAAACCCATTTTCAAACAAATAATCTAAAGAAATGTTTGTAGCTTCCTCTGGTGTCCATACTACACGCTCAGAATCAGAAATAGTCTCTCCTATAAGATGCATACGTCCAAGTAAACGACCTGTCTCTATCCAACGCTCTTTTGTTAGTTCATCTATTGCTCTTCCGCCCATCTTTGGAAAAACAGTAAAGTAGATGTTACTAAATTCAAATAAAGTATCATTATTAAACACTAGTGGTGTGATCACCGAAAGTTCTGCTTCAGCAAGCTTAAAAAGAAACCGATGTTCCTCAAGAATCATTTCTTTTGTCCAACGATCTGGTCGATAAAACTTCACTATCAGCTTTTCATCACTATTCTTAATAGAGAGTTCGTATACTCTATTAATATAGCTATTTCTCTGAATAACTAAATTCGATAATTTCTTTGCTGTTATTTGTTCAACAACAGTTAAAATTGCATCAAATGTAAGTTTATTCCATGAATCTAGCATAAGCGTGATTATATCACAGTAACTAAGACTACTTCTTTGGCTGAGTCATTAATGATACAAGTATCAACGTTAAAAAACTAAGCGGAATAGATATTATCCCTGGATTGTTCAAGGCAACTGGCGCTTGTGAAGCAGCTAGCCCATAACGAACATACATATCGGGAGAAAGTAAAATCAATCCTACTGCACTACTCATACCAACTATGATAGAGAAAGTTACCCCTTGTTTTGTAGTTTTACTCCAAAATAGAACCATTACCATGCTAGGCAGGTTTGCTGATGCTGCTACAGCAAAAGCCCATCCGACTAAGAAAGATACGTTCATGCCTTTAAAGATGACCCCTAGCCAAATAGCAATTATGCCAACAACAACTGCACTTATTTTGCCAATAAATACTTTCTTTTTATCAGTTAACTTTAGATCCAAAAACACATCAAAGAAATCATGCGCAATAGCACCAGTAGAAGCAACTATAAGACCACTCACTGTCCCGAGTACTGTTGCAAAAGCTATTGCAGAAATAATAGCAAATAAGACAGTTCCAAAGGACAATGCAAGTAATGGTCCCGCCATATTCGAATCTACAAGATTCATTACTCCACTTACCATTGCACCTAAGCCCATATATAAAGTAAGAATATAGAACAACCCTATTGTAGCTATTGCCACAATAGTAGATTTCCTAGCATTCTTAGGTTCTGATACTGTGTAGTAACGAATAAGGATATGAGGCAAAGAAGCTGTACCAAGAAATAATGCCAACATAAGCGAAATAAAGTTTAGCTTCTGAACAGGTGTTGCGTTCTCTGTTTTAAACTTAAGACCTGGACGTAGCACTTTTTTTCCAGAAAGAACCTTTTGATAATAAATAGTAAACTTTTCACCACCATCTTTAATAATAGTCTTTCCCCATAGGACTATGGTTGACTCTTTTAGTTTAGATAAATACGAGATTGGCCCTAGCCTTCCTGTACTTGCTACACTTTTGCCATTACTAAATACTTCTAACACATGCCCTACTGGATAAAACTTTCCAGCTTCTTTAGGTTCTCCATTATATAGTTTTTTACCATTCTTTAGAGATTGCACATACTGAGTTTCGGTTAGAAACATGCCACCGTTCTCAAGTCGCTTAATCTTCCAAAAAGATACAGCTCCATCATTATCAGTTAGCTTTAAAAATCCATTCTTATGAAAAACAGACTTTGCCCACTCATCACCTATACTATATTCAGAATTTGATAATGAGAGATCACCCTTATCCATAATTGCTTCCATTGTTTGAAAAGCATGATATGGTTTGCGGCCACCCTGGTCAGGATTAAGGTTTATTCCTCTAGCTAATAGAAGGATTACAAGGAGAATTGAAAATATTATTAATAATGCTCCCTTAAGAAACTGAACATAAGTAGTAGAAGTCATGCCAGCAGTTGCAACAATAACAATAACAATTGCACCGACAATCATTACTCCAGCAGCATGAGGAAGCCCCAATAGTGGTGTTACTAATACACCAGCACCAACCATCTGAGGAATAAGATAGAACATTGATACAACAAGAGTACTCAATGCTGCCATAAATCTAATTCCTTTTGATCCAAACTTAAAATCTAAGGCATCAGTAAAAGTATATTTACCCAGTCTTTTCATTGGCTCTGCAATTATAAATAAAGCAACAATCCAACCTGCTAGGTATCCAATAGAATATAAAAAACCATCATAACCGACACTAGCAATCATTCCGCATATTCCAAGGAAAGAAGCTGCTGACAAATAATCACCAGCAAAAGCAACACCATTAACAGCCCAATGGATAGAACCACCAGCAGCAAAATACCCTTCAGCACTTTTTGTCTTTTTAGCAAAGAAGAAAGAAAGCCCTAAAACTAAAACAACGAAGAAAAAGAAAATAAAAACAGCTATTGGAGAAGTTGCATATACCATTATTTAATCTCCTCTGCTTTTAAGCATAAATAGTTATATATAAGAGCTAGTATTAATGCGAATATTATTAAAAAGAAACCATATAATATAGCCAAGTTAAGACCCCAAAGTTCTAATCCCATAAGTTTAGGATTAATAGTATTTATAGCTACAAAGCCACCATAAACTATGGCATATATAATAAACATGATTACGCCTAATTTTGTTTTGTAAGCAATTAATTCTTCAGATTCCACTACTGAACTTTCAACATTTTTATGCATATTTGCTCCTTATTTTAAACTTTATTACTTTAATACTAGAGTAAACGAATTATGAAAAAGAATATATAGCAATCCGACCAATTAGTTGGTTAATTAGATTGATTCAGTAAACATTAACATCAATCCTTACCCAAAATTAAAGAGATTTATTAACCATATCATTGATATAACACAGCCCAATTGATTAAAAAGGAATAGCTAAAATTAAATTTCATAGTTGCATCAAATTTGTAACTGATATATCTTGTTACATACTATGAATAATGCAATTTATGTTAAGAATGTATATAAATCTTTTGTAGAAAAAAAGATGCCTACAGTCGAGGCATTAAAGGGTGTCGATTTAGAAATAAAAGCTGGAGCATTCTTTGGATTACTTGGTCCTAATGGCGCTGGCAAATCTACAATCATTAATATTATTACTGGACTTACAAGTTACAATTCTGGAGAAGTATTGGTCTTTGATAAAAGCGTTAAAAGTGACTTCCAGTTCACTCGAAGCATGATTGGTCTTTCACCTCAAGAATACAAACTAGATCCGTTTTTATTTGTAAAAGAAGAACTACGTATGACTGGTGGCTTCTTTGGAAAACCTTCTAAAGAGATAAAAGAAAGAATTCCAAAATTATTAGCGAAACTTGGACTAACCGAAAAAGCAAATGCCTATACAGATAGAATCTCTGGTGGAATGAAACGTAGAGTATCTGTAGCAAAAGCACTTATTCATGAACCGTGCATATTAATATTAGACGAACCTACTGCAGGTCTTGATGTAGAGCTAAGAGAAGAGCTTTGGACTCTATTAGAGGAGCTGAATAAATCGGGAATAACTATTCTTCTTACAACTCACTATTTAGAAGAAGCTGAACACCTATGTGACACAATTGCAATTATCAACGATGGTCAGATAAAACATATTGGAGAAAACAAGAAAACCAACTTAAGAAAAGCTAGTAATCTTGAAATGTTATACAAGGAGCATACTGATGTTAGTAAACCCGATAAGTTTTAGAACATTACTCCGCAGAGAAGTAATAAGATTTACTAGAATAATTAACCAAACAGTACTTTCGCCTGTACTTTCCAGTTTTCTATACCTACTTATTTTTGGTTCTACCCTTGGAAAACATCTAAACTTAATGGGTGATATATCTTATATACAATTTATAGTTCCAGGCATTGTGATCATGAATATTATTACTGTAGCTTACTCACACACTTCTTTTTCCATCTTCTACGCAAGATATACCAAGATGATTGAAAACGACCTGATTACTCCAATAAGCAACTTTGAAAGAATATTGGCTAGCACTGTTGGCTCTTTAGTAGTAAGCATTATTGTTGGTAGCCTTATTTGCCTAGTTAGTCTATTCTTCTCACCATTAAACATCCATAATCTGCCAATGTTTATATTCTTTACTGTAACCATTAGTGTTACATTTTCAGGTTTTGGAATAATAGTTGCCCTAATGTCTGAACAATTTGAACATCTATCTTTCTTTACGACTTACCTTATTACACCATTAACTTTCCTTGGAGGAGTTTTCTATTCAGTAAAAATGCTTCCAGAAAAGCTTTTATTCTTTACTAAAGCAAATCCATTCTTTTATATGGTTGATGGCTTTCGTTGGTCTATGATTGGTTATTCGGAAGGAAATCTTAGTCTTAGTATAGTATTAGCTCTATCATCTGCGATATTTTTCTTTTTCTTAAACGTATGGTTGTTCCATATAGGGTATAAGCTAAAAAACTAGTCAGTTACGGTAATTGTTTCTCCACTAAACTTTACTTGGTCACCTGTTCTGATTTTATTCTTCTTACGAGTCTCAACAGCTCCGTTAACTTGAACCTTTTCTTGCGTTATCGCAAACTTCGCTTCTCCACCGGACATACATAATCCCGTTACTTTCAGAAGCTGATATAGCTCTATATATTCTGTGTCTATCTTAAAATTCATTATATATAAGATATCACGTAGCTTTAAAAATAACCTCAAATATTCAATTTTAAAAATATCAGATAGTTTGGTAGTCTACTTTACATGAAGTGGCTACTAAAACTATTTATTATTACTACTCTACTTTCAACAAGCTTTGCTATAGAAATCTTCTATAAAAAAGAGATTAAACAAGGCGAAACAGCTACTATACTAGTAAGAGCACCTAAAAGACTGAATGAGCCCTATATAACTTATAATGGAAAAAAACTACCACTAATAAATATATTCTATAGCCCCGAAAAACATGTATATAGATCATTAATAGGAACTGACCCAAAAACTTCTATTGAAACAAAGGAAGTAAAAATATACCAAAAAGATAAATTTCTAAAGAAAATTATTTTCACTGTTACTGATGGAGAATTTGAATCTGAATACATAAATCTACCAAAAGAAAAAAAGAAGCTAATAACTAATACTAGACTTGTAAATGAAGGAACAATTATTGGAAACAAATTTAAAACTATCACAAAACCTGCCAAATGGCGTGGCGGATTCATTATGCCTAGCAAAGGCAGAATAAGTTCTAGTTATGGAATGCAAAGAAAGTACAACAAAGACAAATTAGCTTGGTGGCATAAAGGCATCGATATCGCTAACGTAATAGGCACTCCTATCGTTGCACCTAATGATGGAAACATCATACTAACAACAACTTTTGATATTCATGGCAAAACTGTTATGTTGAACCATGGTCATGGGGTTGTCTCTATCTTCAACCATATGAACTCAATAAACGTTAAGAATGGTCAGTTTGTAAAACGCGGGACAACGATTGGAACTATTGGAAATACTGGATCTAGCACTGGCCCGCATGTTCATTGGGGTTTAAGTGTAAACAACACTAGAGTAAATCCAATGCAATGGGTTAATAAAAAGTTTGCTCCAAACTATAGAAGATAAGAATAATCCTCCGACTTCGTTAACACTCAGCCACCTCCTTTGATAAAGGAGGCTCATATAAGTTTAAATAGCCCCCTTAATCTAAGGGGGAAAGATGCAAAACGTCTGGGGGATTACTGGGTGAACAGTAAATGCTAAAATATACCTTATGAATAAACCTATAAATTTCTTCAAGGACTACATGATAAAGACTTACGGTGAGGCACTTTATAGTATTCCTTTAGATATGGGTACTAGTTGCCCTAACAGAGATAAAAATGGCAAAGGTGGCTGTTCATTCTGCGCAGAGCATGGTGCACGCTCTATGCAAACTATGAACTCTTCGGATTTGGATTCACAGCTCACTGATGCGATTAAGTTTGCGAAGAAAAGATATGGTGCTAAACAATTCCTGGCATACATCCAAGCTTTTACTGCAAGTTTCAACAAAGATAGCTTAGTTTATTATGAAACTTTATTAAAAAAAGGGTTTAAAGCAATAAGCTTTGGAACTAGACCAGACTGTCTTGATGAGAATGCTTATGAATATTTAGCAAAACTTAATAAGAAAATAGATACTTGGGTGGAACTTGGTGTTCAAACTTCAAATAACAAAACATTAAAACGAATTAATCGTGGGCATAATTGGGAATCTAGCAAAAAAGCCATAGTAAAACTAAACGCCATAGGAATTAAAGTAACTGCTCATATTATTATAGGCCTTCCAGGAGAGACTAGGGAAGATTTTATCAAAACAGCGTCAGAGCTATCAAAACTCCCAATAAATGCTCTTAAGATACATAATTTACATGTATTAGAAGAAACTGTATTGGGCGATGAATACAAAGCTGCTCCTTTCAAAACATATATGGAACATGAGTATGCAAATATTCTCGTCGAACTACTTAGGCATGTACGAAAAGACATATATATAATGAGACTTACTACAGATTCTCTAAAAGATACTTTAATAGCACCTAAGTGGAATATGAATAAAAGTCATTTCAGGGAATTTGCTATTAAGAAGATGATATTTGAAGAAATACAACAAGGAGATCTTTGCGCCCTTCGAGAGCCTCAGGGAGCAAAAAAAGGAAATTTTGATGACTATTCAACTCTAGATGGATCAACTACCTTCTGGAGTGAAGAATTTAAAGAATACTTTCACAGCAAAGTCGGCGCAAGACTCGAAGCTGAAGAGAAATTCCTAAAACCTGCAAATATAACATCCAAGAAAGTAAAACTTCTGGACATCTGTTTTGGCCTTGGCTATAACAGTTTTGTATCAATAGAACATGCACTAAAAAATAATATAGCATTAGATATTACTGCACTAGAGATTGATAAGCGCGTTGTACGAGAAGCATCCAATCATATAAAAGAAGACTCAAGCTTCAACTGGAATAGTGCATTAAGTTCATTACATAAATCAAATAACTTTGAACAAGAAAAATGTTCTATCAATATGCTATGGGGAGATGCACGCTACAACCTATCAAATCTACCTGATAATAACTACGATGTTATATACTTGGATGCTTTCTCTACTCAACGAAACGCTGAGCTTTGGACATTAGACTTTTTCAAAGAACTAAGAAGAGTAATTACAAAAGACGGAGTGCTTCTCACCTATTGTGCTGCTATACCCGTAAGACATGCTATGCAATTAGCAGGATTTCATATTGGAGAAACAGATCCAGTTGGTAGAGCAAGAGGTGGAACCATCTGCTCGGTTAATAAAAAAAATATTTTAATGCCAATCTCTAAAGAAGAACAAAAACTCTTCAAAACCACTAGAGGGCTAACCTACAGCGACTCCTACTTCGTATGGCCTAATAAAGAAATTCTTAGGAATAGAGAATTTCGCATCAAAGAGATGAAATAAAAAAAAATCTTTGATATACTCGAATTAAACAATGAGAGGAGGACATTTATGCTAGGGATAAAAGATCCATTAATATATTCTGCCTATATTCTATCATTTCTAAGTGCTGCAGCTTGCGTTGTATACGGAGTACTTTACTGGAATAAAGGAGCAGATAAAGAAGACACAGAAATTGCTGAAGAACAAAAATGGGAAGAAAAAGAAAAAGAGATCTCAAAAGATATCTAAAACAATGTAAGGAGGAAATTAATGAACATACCTTTGTTGGGTACACTTATTGTAATTTATTTGTTGTTAATTGGTTATTTAGGCTTTCTTGGTTACAGCAAAACTAAAAATGAAAAAGACTATCTTCTTGCTGGAGGATCCATTCATCCAATGGTTATGGCACTATCATATGGTGCTACCTTTATTAGCACATCTGCCATAGTTGGTTTTGGTGGAGTTGCTGGATTATTTGGAATGGGGCTACTTTGGCTTACAGTACTAAATATTATAATAGGTATATTTATCGCCTTTGTTTTCTTTGGTAAAAAAACCAGAAAAATGGGACACAATCTTGAAGCCTATACTTTCCCAGAATTCTTAGGAAAACGTTTTGGATCAGACTTTATACAAAAAGCTGGTGGTCTTATTATCTTCTTAAGCATGCCTCTGTATTCTGCAGTTGTACTTATTGGTGGAGCAAGATTTATAGAAAATACGCTTAATGTAAATTTTGAAATTGCGCTACTTGTATTTTCACTTATCATTGCTTCCTATGTAATAGCTGGTGGTCTAAAAGGTGTAATGTACACAGATGCAATGCAAGGCGTAATCATGTTTTTTGGAATGTTGTTTCTTTTAGTTATGACATATAAAGAGTTAGGTGGTGTAACAGCTGCTCATGAAGCACTAACAAATATGGCAGGACTTGTTCCTGCAAAACTACAAGCGATTGGACATATTGGATGGACGGCAATGCCAGCCTTTAACTCTGCATGGTGGTGGACACTTACTTCTTCTATTATTTTAGGAGTTGGTATTGGTGTACTAGCACAACCACAACTTGTTGTAAGATTTATGACAGTAAAGAGTGACAGAGAGCTAAATCGTGCTGTCCTTATTGGTGGAATATTCATTCTAGCAATGACTGGTATAGCTTTTATCGTAGGCGCACTTTCTAATGTGTATTTCTTCCAACATTCAGGAATAATAGCAATAGCTGCCGCTAAAGGGAATCATGATCTAATCATCCCTACTTTTATCAATTCAGCTATGCCTTCATGGTTTGTTTATGTATTTATGCTTTCACTACTTTCAGCTGCGATGTCTACCCTTAGTTCTCAGTTTCATGCAATGGGAACATCTTTTGGCAGAGACTTTGTTGGTAAAATATGGAAAATAAAAGATACAGTTCTAATGACAAAAATTGGAATAATTGTAGCTATTGTTATAAGTATAATTATTGGATACAGCTTACCTGGCAGCATTATAGCTAGAGGTACTGCTATCTTCTTTGGTATCTGTGCTGCTACTTTTTTACCTACATACTTTGCTGGTTTATATTGGAAAAAAGCCACTAAGGAAGGTGCTATAACAAGTATCATCGTTGGTGCATTAACTAGCCTATTCTGGTTGTTATTTTTTCATAAAAAAGAAGCTGCAGCAATTGGGTTATGTAAATTTATCTTTGGTAAAGATGTGTTAATCGATACAATGCCTTGGCCTGTTGTAGACCCAATTATTATTGCACTACCTATCGCAGTTATTGCCTTAGTTGCTGTTAGTCTATTAACAAAAGCACCTGATAAGAAACTTTTAGATAAAGCTTTTAAAAGTTAGAATTTCTTAAACAAAAGGGCTGGTAATACCAGCCCTTTTGAAAGTCATATTTTATCTATTTTTTTTAGAAACTATTGCTCCTGTTGGACAATAATTAACACACACGTCACACCCTACACATTTATCATAATCTACTTTAGGAGCTTCAAAGCCAACTTGAGAAAGAGCATCTTTTGGACAAACTCTAATGGAAGGACAAGGATGGTTCTGGGGACATTTTTCTAATATAATTTTAATCATTTAATTAAACTCCTATTATAAAAATTTCTTAAAAGCGGAAATCAATTCATCTAGTGTTTCTGAATTAATTGATGGGTCTATACAATTTTTAATATTTCCTTCTAATATGAGGGAAGCAGATCTTCTTAATCCTTTTTTTGATGCAGAAATTTGAGTAAGAATATCTGAACAATTTTTTTGTCGTCATCAATCATAGAAATAATACCATCTATCTGACCTTTAACTATCTTCAATTGGTGCTTAATTTTATCTTTTTCAACCATAATACTTCCTTGCTCTAGAACCCCCTGGGGATATATACTATATCTAAGATAAGTATATCATAAACAATCAATTTCTAGGGAGGAAATATATCATGAAAGTACTAATAATTGGAGGAGTAGCTGGTGGAGCAAGCACAGCGGCAAGACTAAGAAGAAATGACGAAAGTGCCGAGATAATAGTTTTCGAAAAGGGGAAAGAAGTCTCCTATGCAAACTGTGGGATACCTTACTATATTGGTGATGTAATAACAGATAGATCGTTATTAGAGCTTGTTACCCCAGAAGAATTCAAATCAATGCTTAATGTAGACATACGAAACCTCTCAGAAGTAACTAGTATTGATAAAACAAATAAGACTGTTACGGTAACAGATCATTTGAATAACAAGGAATACACTGAGAGCTATGATAAATTAGTTCTTTCCCCAGGCGGAAACCCAATAAAACCACCTCTTCCTGGTATTGGTGATAAGAAAATTTTTACTATTAGAAACCTTGCCGATATGGATAATATAAAATCTTTTATAAATGAAAAACAACCAAAACAAGCTGTTGTAGTTGGTGCTGGCTTTATCGGATTAGAAGTTGCTGAAAACTTAAAAGATTTAGGCATTGGCGTTTCTATTGTTGAATTAGCAAACCAAGTAATGAATGTAGTTGACTATGAAATGGCAACAGTTGTGCACCAACACCTTCATACTAAAAATATAGGACTTTATCTTAAAGATGGAGTTAAGGAATTTAAAAAAATTAATGATGATGAGTTAGAAATAGTTCTAAACTCTGGAAGAACTATTAATGCTGACTTAGTTGTTTTATCAATTGGGATAAAACCAGAAACTACTCTAGCAAGACAAGCTGATATTAAACTTGGCGATTTAGGTGGAATAGCTGTTGATAGCAATATGTTAACATCAGATAAAGACATTTATGCTTTAGGAGATGCTACTGAAATTAAAGACTGTGTCTTTAAAAAAATGAACTTAATTCCTTTAGCAAATTCTGCTAACAAACAAGGAAGAATTGTAGCAGACAATATTGCTGGAAGAGTTAGAGAATATGACTGCACTTCAGGTGCTTCTATAGCAAAAGTATTTGATATGGCTGTTGGCTGTGTAGGAAGTAATGAAAAAAATCTTATAAAGAATAATGTAGCTTATTCTAAAGTATACCTGCAACCTTCTTCGCATGCAGGATACTATCCTGATGCCTTTCCAATGATAATGAAACTTATATATAGTACCGATAACAATAAAGTACTTGGAGCTCAGCTTATAGGCTCAGATGGAATAGATAAAAGAATAGATGTCATAGCTACAGCTTTACACGCTGGAATGACAGTATATGATATAGCAAAACTAGAACTATCTTATGCTCCTCCTTTTAACTCAGCAAAAGACCCTGTAAACCTTGCAGGTATGATTGCAATAAACCAAATAGAAGGAACAAATGATTTGATTTATTGGGATCAAGTAACGGAATACCTAGATAAAGGTGCTGTTTTTGTAGATGTCAGAGATAAAATGTCATATGAGCTAGAGCATATACCAACAGCGATTAATATTCCTCAGAAAGCTATTAGAGACAATTTAGATAAATTACCAAAAGATAAAGATATAGTTGTTTATTGTAATCAAGGAAAAACAGGTTACTTTGCCATGACTATTCTTCAACAAAATGGATTCGAAAAAGTAAAAAACCTTTCAGGTGGGATTAAACTATATAACTTTACTCAAGTAAAACAAGAAAATATAGGAATCTTTGAAAATGATTATATTGATAAAAGAGATGATGTTCAAAAAGTTATTAAAGGCCCAAGCAAAACAATTGCTGTTAATGCATGTGGAATGCAATGTCCAGGTCCGATAATGAAACTATCCAAAAGCATCGAAATGGCTGAAATTGGCGACATAATACAAATTGAAGCCACTGACCAAGGTTTTTACAGAGATGCTGAAGTATGGGCAGATAAAACTGATAACGAACTTGTCTCTTTAGACATGAAAGATGGAAAAGTTATTGCTGAAATAAAAAAAAGTCAAAAAAAGGAAAACAATAAAATACTAACTGATATACCTAACGATAAAACAATTGTTGTTTTTAGTGGTGATCTAGATAAAGCTATTGCTGCATTCATTATTGCAAATGGAGCGGCATCAATGGGAAGAGAAGTTACAATGTTCTTCACATTCTGGGGCCTTAATATTCTTAGAAAAAATCAAAATGTTAAAGTCAAAAAAGGCTTTATGGACAAAATGTTTGGAATGATGATGCCAAGAGGTAGTAAAAAACTTGGTTTATCTAAAATGAACATGGCTGGCATGGGCGGACAAATGATTCGTATGGTTATGAAGAACAAAAATGTTGACTCATTAGAAAGCATGATTCAAGCAGCTATTGATAATGGAGTAAAAATAATTGCTTGCCAGATGTCTATGGATATTATGGGAATAAAAGTAGAAGAGCTTTTAGACGGTGTTGAGATTAGTGGAGTTGCTACATATCTTGGTGCAGCTGAAAATGCAGACACTAACTTATTTATCTAAGTAAAAAAAAAGCCTCTTCATCGAAGAGGCTTTTTAAATTAAACATTCTATATTTTCTTAAATCTTTAACCCGAGAATATTATCAAAACACATTCCAACATTCAAAGTATCATCTCCTGTGATTCCAAAAAATGTACCCTGAGAATTAATAGTCCAAATTACTTTTCCAAAATTATAACCACCCAGAAGATTATTATCAGCTAGTCCTAAATCACACTCATATAAACCTGGCTTTATTTCTGTAATTGTTCTGTTATTAAAGATATGAGTAGACCTATAAGTTGGAGATAAAGTATAAATGTCTAAAACTTGTACATTCATATTTACTGATGAAATAACCTCAACTTTAAACAAGCTCTTCCCACTAGCAGATAATCCAAAATAAGAACCAATAACATCATCATCACCATAGCTAGAAGGTGGCACCTTGTTGCCAACTGCCATTCCATTATTTACACCATGATCAATTACCATAACTCCTAGTGGCGCTACCGCGACATTTGTACTTGTGCCCGAAACAGAAATATACCCACCACTTATTGCTAATGGCATATTGGGATTAGAATATGTTGTGTTATTTGGTGATGAAAAAGAATTAACACTTACAGCCGCTGAACTACCAGAAAGTGAATACAAACCAATTTCAGTAGATGCAGTAGAAACATTAGAAGTAATGATATCCAAATAGTGATAATCTCCATTTAAAGGACCATTAAGATTGGGTGCTTCATCATAAACGAATACAGCTACTTCTTGTCCTCCAATACCATCTGGAACATACGCAACTAATGCTATTTCTGGAAGTTCTTTAAAAAACACAGTTTGCGTTACCGGTGTATCATCAACAATCAATTGCGATCCCTTATAACAATCAACACCAAGACCAGGAACAGAATACGTGTTGTATACACCTGTAACAGATAAAGAAATTGTTGAATTCTCAAAAGAAAAAGTTCCATCTGGGTTCATATCAAGAGTAACTAAATCTCCTTTAGCAGCTGAACCTGTATATCCCCTAGAAACTGGTGTGCTACTTGTGCTATTTGTCGTTCCGCACCCTACAAATATAATCATTGTCAAAACTAAAATTAATATTAATAATAAGTTTTTTTTCATCCAAAACTCCTCCTTATATCTTATATAATAAAAAGTGTAGCATAATCCCTTAAGGGGTGTAAAATATTCACTATGTTAAAAAAAGAGAAAACACTAGATCTTCCAGGTATTGGGAAAATCATCCTAAGAAAAAATAAAAGAAGCAAAAAGCTAAGAATTTCAGTAAAACATGAGTATGTTTTAGTAACTTTCCCACCATTGCTTGGATTCCGAAGAGCTGGGGCTGTTGTAGAAGAGAATTTGGGTTGGATAAAAAAGACGCAAAGCAAATTGCCTCCAAAAAATACAACTGATATTAAACAACTTAGAAAAGAAGCTAAAAAAATTCTTCCAAATAGATTAGAAGAGCTAGCAAAAGAACATGGATTTACATATAACAGAGTCTTCCTAAGAAACACATCAACACGTTGGGGCAGTTGCTCTTCTAATGACAACATCAATCTGTCTATTAGACTAGCAAGATTACCCGACAACTTAAGAGACTATGTTATTCTTCATGAACTAAATCATCTTAGATACCCTGGTCACCAAAAGGACTTTTGGGATAGCTTAAGCGAATTATGTGGTACTAATGCAAAAGCTTTACAGAAAGAGTTAAGAAAATATAGCCTGTAACTCCCCCTGTCATCCTGTGGATGCTTTAGCTGACTGAAGGAGTCTATTTCAGCTTCTTTACAATGTGAGCCATATTCTGACCTAATATTTTCATTGTTTCTAAACCTTCAACATCTTCTTCAACAGCACCTATAGCACCACCAATTCCATGATTCCAATAATTACTACTAGCGATATACATTTCATTAATCTGAAAAAAATGATTCATTGTATCAAGAGCACGAAGCATTCCTGCTCGTCTTACAGCTGTTAAGGCAGTACCTACTTTTCGTTTCAATATATTACCATTGGCTCTAGATACGACACCTACTCTATCAATGAAAGCTTTCATCTCTGTAGAAACATCTGCAAAATATACAGGAGAACCTAAAATAATTCCGTCTGCATCTAATAATTTTTCAATATATCCGTTTAGCTCATCTTTAATAACACATGTATTGTTTTTTGTTTCCTTACATTTATAACAAGCCATACAGCCTTTAAGATTTGTGCCAGAAAGTTGAATTAATTCTGTTTCAATACCTTCAGCTTCTAATTCCTTAAAAACAGTATTGATAAGAATTGCAGTATTGCCATCTTTGCGTGCGCTTCCATTAATGCCTATTACTTTCATGATATCCTCCAATAATATATTTGATATTTATTCTACTACTAATCTAGTGAGTAGGTAAGCCACAAGCTACAGATTTAAGCATTTCTAAAAGAGGATAATTAAGCGTTTCAAACGGCACTGACTGTAAAAATGTAAATAAAAAATTCAATTGATAATGATCAAATATTTCTGCAGTGTCTACACCAAAATAACCGTCTAAAACGGTTCTTTCTCCTTCATTTTTAGCAATTCTTTTATCATCAACCTCTCTCATTACAGACTCTACTTTACTTGCGGCATAAAACAAATCTCTAAACATATATGTTGTCTTCTGAGCCATAGACATATTGCTTAAATCTATAGAATCAGGCAAATCATGAACTACTCTTATCTGTGGAGCGATAAAGATATTCCCTCCATGTAAGCTAGAATGATATATGTTCGCCTCATGTAATGATCTTAATGTTGAACCCAATTCTCTCATTTCAGCTAAATAAGCTTTAGGTAAAGAAGCGACAACTCCTTTTTCTGTTCTTATGTTTAAAATTGGGTTAACTCCAAATATAATAAATCCAACATTTTCCTCTTCACCAGCTCTTAATGAATTATTCGGAAATATATAATTAATATTGGGATATTTACCATAACCAATAGGAATCTTTGTAAAAACCTTGTTATCCAACAATATATCACTCTCGTGTGCAATCTTTGTCATATGGAATTCATCTCTTGCTTCAGAAAATAATGCAGCACCATTGGGCGTTGTTGTTGCTAATTTTTCAATAAGTTTTCCATTCTCATCTGCTGAATAAGAATTAATAACTGCACCTCTACCAGTATGTGGAACAAGTACTTCATTACTATCAAATCTAATTCCTTTTATAGATAATTCTGAGATTCTAACAGTAATATTTCCATAATCAACAAAGATTGGATTCTTAAGGGTAAGAGTACAAGTTCTAGAATTCTCTATTTGTTTATGATCAGTTGCTAATAATTCAAGCAGTCGCTCTTGGTCAACCTCGCTGAGCATATTATAATAATTACTCTCAGTGGCAAGTTGAAAACTGCGAAGACCTTTGCCTCCACTAATAGTAAATTCATTACTGATTGAAATAACTTTACTTCTCATATACATATATCGAAGTAAGTATAGAAAAATTGCAGCCTATAAGCTAATTAAATATGTATACCAGCCATTTTCAGTAAATACGTCTGAAACACTAATGCCTTCAGCGTTTAGAAAAATATCCATTTGTGCTTTTCGGTAGTCACTTATGCCTGAAAGAATCATAATTTTTAACTTTTGCTGTTTCTTTGTTAAATATTCAAAAAACTCTATCAACACATCTGCCGTTATGTTAGCCACTATTAGGTTGTAATCCTGCTGAATCTCAAACTCATCTGAAGTCATGAAGTTAATTTTTTTTTCATTGTTAATAAGAGCATTCTTTTCACATACAGGAATTGCTATAGGATCATTGTCTACAGCATCAATCTCAGTAGCTCCAAACTTCGCACTAGCAATCGCCAGAATGCCTGAGCCTGTCCCAAAGTCTAAAACCTTCATGTTCGCACTAACAAGCTTCTCTAAGAAGAACAAACAACCCTTTGTCGTGGGATGTCCGCCATTGCCGAATGCCATGCCTGGATCTATTAGCACTCTAACCTCGTCTGAAGCAATAAAATCATCCTCTGAAATTGTTACGGCTAGTTTGCCAACTCGTATTGGCTCAAAATGGCTTTTCCATGCTTCCTGCCAATCAACATCTTCTAACGCATATTTTTCTATTTTTGAGATATCTGAAAACTTACTGTTTAATATAACAAATGCCTCATCTTGCTGTGGCTTATTATCACAGTAAATAATTATTGCTGAATCATATTCTTTCTCATCAGGAAACAACTCGCTCGTATAAACAAACTTCAGTTGCTCTAATTCCGATTCTAAGTACTCTAAGTGCTGATTATGTGTTCTCAGCTTTACGGTATATTGCATTAAGAAATATCGTCTTTAGAAACTAAATTCAATCCTTTAGATTTAAGATGCTCAGCTGCTCTATCTACTTCTTCTACTTTAAAAACCAAAAGAGCCTTATCTGGATGTTTCTTTTCAACGAAACCATACATATACTCTACATTTATGCCTGCTTCTGTAATTACTTCTAACACCATTGCTAGACCACCTACTTGATCTGGAACTTCTACTGCTAATACTGAGGTTGTTCTTGCATTAAAGCCGTTGCTCTTAAGCATTTCTGCAACTCCATCTGGATTATCCACAATTAATCTAGCGATTCCAAATTCAGCAGTATCTGCTAAAGAAAGAGTTTTAATGTTTACATTTTTAGCTGAAAGCAATTTCGTCATATCTAATAGAATACCTGGCTTGTTCTCCATAAAAACTGAAATTTGTTTAATCATTTGTTTCTCCTTAAATATTTCTATTATCAACAATTCTTTTAGCTTTACCCTCAGAGCGTTGAATACTCTTTGGTGCAACCAATTTAACCTTAGCTGAAATCAACAATTCATTATGAAGTGCGTGTGCTATATCATGCTCTACTTTTTCTACAACCTTAATAGAATCAAAAGCTAGGTCATCACTCATTTCTACTTGTACTTCTAAGGTATCTAGATTATTAACTCTATCAATTACTAGAAGGTAATGAGGTTCTATCCCTTTTTGTTTAAGAAGCACATTCTCTATCTGTGAAGGGAATATATTCACACCACGAATAATTAACATATCGTCTGTACGACCTAATAATCTGTGAATTCTACGATGTGTTCTTCCACAGCTACATTTCTCTTTAAAAATATAGGTTATATCTCTTGTTCTATATCTAAGAACTGGAGTTCCTGTTCTCGTAAGAGTTGTGATTACAAGCTCACCCTTTTCTCCATCAGGTAATACTTCACCTGTATCAGGATTAATAATTTCTGGGTAGAAATGATCTTCAAAGAAATGAAGACCTTCTTGCGCCTCACATTCACCTGCAACACCAGGGCCAATAATCTCTGTAAGTCCGTAAATGTCATATGCTTTCAGATGAAGTTTTGCTTCAATCTCTGTTCTCATTGTTTCACTCCAAGCTTCAGCTCCAAAGAACCCAGCCTTTAGTGGCATCTTAGAAAAATCCATTCCAGCCTCTTTCCCTGCTTCTGCAAGATATAGGCTATAAGAAGGTGTACATGTAATTAATGTAGACCCGAAATCTCTCATTACTTGTAACTGTCTATTGGTATTGCCGCCTGAAATAGGAATTGTAAAACAGCCCATCTTACGCCCACCATAGTGAACACCAAACCCACCAGTAAAAAGTCCATATCCATAAGCATTCTGCAGAATATCTTCACTAGTTGCACCGCCCTGAGCTAGTGTTCTAGCCATTACTTCTGACCATATCTCTATATCTTCTAATGTATAAGAATTAACAACTGGAGTTCCTGTGGTTCCAGAAGACATGTGCACCTCTACAATATCCTTTTTATCAGCAGCACAAAGACCTAGCGGATATACTTCTCTCATATCTTGTTTGGTAGTGAATGGCAATTTGGATATATCGTTAATATCTTTAATATCAGTAGGTTTTACTCCAAAATCATCCATCCTTTTCTTATAAAACTCTACATTTTTATATACTAAATTTACTAAACTTTTTAATGACTTCGATTGTTCTGTCTGCAGTTTATCTGCTGGCATCTTTTCTATTTTCTCATTCCACATAAACAGACCTCCTAGACTAATTCTCTGCCTAATTTAAACGCTTTTAGGTTCAACTCTAATGTTCCCTTAGGAACTGATTGCTCCATAGCCTTTTCCCATGATTCAATTGAAATATCTAAGTTAGCTGACATTACGCCAAGAAGTGTTGTGTTTAGTACTTTCATACTTCCATTCTTTTCGTTTATCTCTTTTGGCTCTAATACATAAGATGTCGTAAATTCTTTTTTTAATGTCTCTACAACATTCTCAGGATATTCTTTTACTGTATCTGGTTTTATATAAGCATTTGAAAGAATAAGTTTTGTATCCTTGTTTGCATAAGACAACCATCTTACTGTCTCGATAACTTCAGAAGATAGAAGGATATCAGCTTCTCCCTTTTTTATTGTTGGAGAGAATACTTTCTCGCCATATCGAACATGACTAAATACAGACCCGCCACGCTGGCTCATGCCATGTATCTCAGACTTCTTTACGTCATGACCATCAAACATTGCTGCTTTTGCTAAAAGATCACTGGCTGTCATTATTCCTTGGCCGCCAACGCCAACCATTAAAATATTAGTTATTTTGCTCATTATTTCTTTCCTTTTTTTCTTTTATAGATTAAACAAGGCCCTTCAACAATCATTAAGGATAGTTTTTTTGTTGCTAGCAATTCTGTAACTGCGGTCTCAATATCTGACTCTTTATAAGCAGTAACTTTTCTAAAATTATCAGCACCGATACCAATAGCTTCGGCAAGCTTCTTATAGTCTAGTACGACTGTTTCGTCTCCATTAATAGTAGAACCGTTAAATGGATTTGGTTGCATTCCCGTCATTGCTGTTGTGCTGTTATCAAGTACAATCACTAAACCATTTCGTTTATTATAAGCAGCATTAATCAACCCAGTAATTCCTGAGTGAGCAAAAGTGCCATCACCAATTACCGAAACAATATCATTTTTAAAATCTTTACCTTGTCCTATTGCTAAACCTTGTGCCACGGGGATACTAGCTCCCATATCTACACATATATGCATAGCAGAATAAGGGGGCAACGCACCTAGTGTATAACAGCCTATATCGCCAGATACTGTTAATCCCATACGGTTCAAAATATTAAATGTTTGAGCGTGAGGACAGCCAGGACATAACATTGGCGGTCTTGAAAATGCTTCAACATCAACGCTAAGCCCTGCTGATGTTTTTGTGCCTGTAATAGCATCATAGATTAGCTCTGGACTATATTCTCCAGTAACTGGAAGTATATCCTTGCCTATAAGATTTGTTACACCATTAGCTTTCAAGAAATTTTCAATAAACGGTTCAAGTTCTTCCACAACATATACCTTATCGTAGCCTTCACAGAATTTTTTAAGCTTAGCTATTGGCAAAGGAAACACCATTCCTATCTTAAATATATCTGCATCAGGAAACACTTCTTTTACATAGTTATAACAAAGTCCAGCACTAATGATTGCTGTTTTACCATTCCCTTTTTCTATTCTATTAATATCTATTCTGTTAGAAAACTCTTCTAAAGCTTCTAATCTGTCTTCCACAACGAAGTGTCTTGCTCTAGCAAATGCAGGTATCATTACATGTTTGCGAATATTCTCTTTTTCAAAACCTTTATCATGTTCAAAATTTAGCTTCTTAGCTAAAGTAGTAATTGTTTTTGAATGAGAGATTCTTGTTACACTTCTTAAGAAAATAGGTGTATCAAACCCTTCGCTAAGTTCACAAGCTATACGCACATATTCTTTAGCTTCTTGTGAATCAGCTGGCTCTATCATTGGAATCTTAGCTGCTCTCGCATAATGTCTTGTATCTTGTTCGTTCTGAGAGGAATGCAAATCAGGATCATCGGCTACGACTATAACCATTCCGGCATTCGCTCCAATATATGACGAAGTAAATAAAGGGTCAGCTGCTACATTTAACCCAACATGTTTCATAGTAATTATGGTTCTTTTTCCTGCTAAGGCTGAACCGATACCGACTTCTAATGCTACTTTTTCGTTTACAGACCATTCTGTAGTAACATCTTCATATTGCGTAAAAATTTCTAATATTTCAGTAGACGGTGTGCCTGGATATCCCACGCCCACTGCCACTCCTGCTTCGTATGCACCTCTTGCTATTGCTTCATTTCCGGATAAAAGTTGTTTTTCTGTCATATATCTCTCCCTCTTTTTATCTCATGTCAAAAATACGTTTAGCTTTACCTGGACTAACTTCTATTGAGTTTGGACCAACTAAATTAACATCTGGAGTGATTAACAATTCACTCTTCAATGCATTTATTACATTATTTTTTAGGTTCTCTAAATCTTTATAATTATCTGTAAAAGCTTCTTCTGTAACTTCTGCAAATACTATAAGTTTATCCATATAACCTCTCTTATGAATTTCTATTTTATAGTTGCGCCCAATTCCAGCTACATTCATTAACACTTTCTCAATTTGAATTGGGAATGTATTAACCCCATTTAATATAAGCATATCATCTGTTCTACCCTTTATGCGATCTATTCTCCTATGAGTTCTTCCACACTTACATTTGCCTGGGATAATGCGCGTAAGGTCTTTTGTTCTATATCTAAGTAATGGCATTGCTTCCTTCTGTAATGTTGTAAGCACAAGCTCGCCTTCTTCCCCGTCTGGCAAAACTTCTCCAGTTTCTGGATTAATTATCTCTGGATAGAAATGATCTTCCCATACATGCAGCCCATCTTGATGCTCGCACTCAAAAGCTACACCTGGCCCACACATTTCAGATAAGCCATAAGAATTATATGCTTTTATATTGTATAGCTGTTCTATCTGTCTCCGCATCTCTTCCGAATGTGGCTCAGCGCCAATATAGGCAATTTTAAGACCTAAATCGGCTGGCAACATCTCTAGCTCTTGAAAAGCCGAATATAGATGCATTGCATAGCTAGGAAGTATATGAACTACACTTACCCCAAATTCTTTCATAAACCATATCTGTCGCTGACTATTACCAGGACCAAACGGAATGGTTAGCATTCCCACTTTCTCTGACCCATAATGAAAACCAAGTCCACCAGTAAAAAGTCCATGACCCATAGTATTCTGAAAAACATCATCCTTTGTTGAGCCAGTCATTATCATACATCTCGCAATTAGCTCTGCCCAATCATCTAGATCTTTTGCAGTATAAAACACAACTGTGGGAGTACCTGTAGTACCAGAAGAAGAATGTAATCTTACTAAATCAGTTTTATCTACAGCCAAAAAACCATAAGGAAAGTTATCACGCAAATCTTGCTTCATGACAAAAGGAATGCTTTCAATATCCTTTATTGAAGATATCGTTTCTACGTCTTTTAAAACATTCTTATAATAATCTGACTTCTTTGCACGAGCTATTGTTTCATTTAATAAGTCTATTTGTTTGTTTTCTAAAGCTTCTTTCGATACAAACTCATTGTCTTTATCCCAGCAGTTACTCATTATGCACTAACTAGTTTTTCTAACTCTTCTTTTTGCTCTTGAGAGCCAATGAATAATAACATCCCACCAGAATAAACTTCTAAATCAGCGGAAGGGTTAAAAATAAAATTATCCATGTTTCCGTTAGGAGAATAAGAAATAATATTAATACCTGTCTTCTTAGTAATCTGTGACTCAGCCAAAGTTTTTCCCTCAATTTTGCTATTAAAAGGAACTTTAATAGTAAAAAGGTTAATAGACTTTGATTTATCTTTGTTGATAATATTCTCTAAAAACCCTTGAATGTTTGGGTTAATAATCCTATTAGCAATATTTTCACCACCTAGGTAATTTGGAGAAACTACATAGGAAGAACCAGCTCTCATAAATTTATCTTGTAAATTAAAATCAATAGCTCTTGATATAACTTGAATACCTGGGTTCATCATTCTAGCCGTAATCGTTACAAATAAATTGTCTTTATCACTAGCAAGCGTTGCCACAAGCGTGTGGGCATTCTCAATGTTTGCCTCTTTTAATGATTCATCAGAAGTTGCATCCATCAAAAGCACAGGCATCTTTTTGAAATTTCTTTGCAACTTTTCAACATTATCGCTATTACTATCAATAACAACCATTTTTGTCCCTTCAGAATATAACCTTTCTACTACATGGTAAGATGTAGTTCCTGCTCCACATATGATTACGTGATCTTTCATTTTTGCTACCCTCCTTTTTGCATTTCTTTCCATTATTATTGAATGAATATAACCTTCTACAAGCATTGCTGTAAGTACTGATAATGCGTATAAAACAATACTCCCACCAACTGCAATAAGTCCAATTGTAAAAAACATGGCTATTGGGTTACCAGAAACGCCTAGCAGATCCTCAAATCCAACTGTTGATATTGTAATAACAGTTGAGAATACGCAGTTAATTAACGACACTTCTGGAAATAAAAATTTATAGCCAAGTGTGCCAATCATTATAACGAACAACATTAATAATATTGCGTCTATAAGTTTCTTTAAAAATATCCTTGCACTTGGAGTCATTACTTTATTATAAGTTTAGTCGTTTACTTCGACAAGCTCAGCATAAACATTATTTTAAGTTTGTGATAAATAGACCTATCAAATACAGACCTCTCCGGTTTTGCAGATATGCAAAACCACCTCCCCTATTAGGGGAGGCTTAAAAATACAAATTCATACATACATTGAAACCAATAAAAGTCTCCCCTAATAGGGGAGATGTCAGTCATAGACTGACAGAGAGGTTAAAAGGTGATTTTATGTAATTATCTATTTCATTACGAACAAATAAGATATCATCTAAGACCTGTCTATTAGTGAATCTTAAAACACTTACTCCATATATCTCTAAAACATCTGTTCGAATAGAATCAAGAACAATTCCCTCTTTAGTAAAATGATGACTTCCATCAACTTCAACAACTAACTTTTTTATAGGACAATAGAAATCAACGATATAATGATCTATTATTCTTTGTTTATAAAATTTCAATGGATATTTCTGTAAGAACTCATACCATAACTTCTTTTCTTCTTTTGTCATTTCTCTACGAAGTGCTCTTGCTCTATCAATCAACTTTCCATTATATGGTAACGACCTGCCATTCCATACTAATCCTTTTTCTTTTAACCATTCTTTTGAAAATTCCAAGTCCATTATAATTTCCTTATTAATTTAAGTCTTCCAATTCACATATTTTAATACATCCCCCTCCGGTTTTGCAAAATACAACAAACTTCTAATACAGACCTCTCCGACCACATTCGTGGCCACCTCCCCTATTAGGGGAGGCTTTAATACTTGTCACTTCTTATTTTTAGTAATTAAAAAGTCTCTCCTAATAGGAGAGATGCCAGTCGCAGACTGACAGAGAGGTCAAAAATAGCCTCCCCTATTAGGGGAGGCTATGTTAAAATACTATCCCATAATGGAAAGCACCGAAAAAAATCTTAATTTTATAGAACAAATAATTAAAGAAGACTTAGCTTCAGGCAAACATAGTGAAGTAATAAGCAGGTTCCCGCCTGAACCAAACGGATATCTACACATCGGACATGCTAAATCTATTTGCCTAAACTTTGGGTTACCACAAACTTTTGGAGGACATTGTAACTTAAGATTTGATGACACAAACCCTGAAAAAGAAGAAATTGAGTATATTAATGCTATAAAAGAAGATATAAAATGGCTTGGATTTGATTGGAACGAGCACATTCACTATTCTTCTGATTATTTTGAACAGCTGTATGAATGGGCAATCCATTTAATTAATACTGATAAGGCATATGTTGAGGACCTTACAGCAGAAGAAATAAAAGAACACAGAGGAACACTTACAGAGCCAGGCAAGGACAGCCCATATAGAAATAGAAGCAAAGAAGAAAACTTAGAGTTGTTTACTAAGATGAAAAGCGGAGACTTCTCAGACGGAAAAAAAGTTTTAAGAGCTAAAGTAGACATGAGTTCTCCTAACCTTAATATGCGCGATCCTGTTCTCTACAGAATTAAACACGCAGAACATCCAAGAACTGGTGATAAGTGGTGTATTTACCCAATGTATGACTTTACTCATGGACAATCAGATTCAATAGAGAATATTACTCATTCAATCTGCACCATGGAATTTGAAGATCATAGACCTTTATATGAATGGTTCTTAGATAATCTGCCAGTACCAAGCAAACCAAGACAAATAGAATTCGCAAGATTAAACCTTTCTTATACTGTTATGAGTAAAAGAAAATTACTAAAATTAGTAGAAGAAAATATAGTTAATGGATGGGATGATCCAAGAATGCCAACAATAGCAGGAATGAGACGCAGAGGTTATACGCCAGAAGCGATTAAAGCTTTTGCTGATAGAATTAGTGTCAATAAAACGTACAGCACAATTGACTTTGCTTTGCTTGAACACTTTATTCGTGATGACTTGAATAAGAAAGCTACAAGAGTTATGGCAGTTCTAGACCCAGTAAAACTTATAATAGACAATTATCCTGATGATAAAGAAGAAATGCTTGATGCTGACAATAACCCTGGAGATGAAAATGCAGGCATACGTCAGGTACCTTTCTCTAAAGAACTATACATTGAACGTGATGACTTCCTGGAAGATGCTCCAAGAAAGTTCTTCCGTCTTGATATCGGTAGAGAAGTAAGACTAAAACATGCCTACTTCGTAAAATGTACTCATATAGAAAAAGATAGTAACGGAAATATTACAGAAATACATTGTACATATGACCCACTAACACGTGGAGGCGGAAATAGCCCTGATGGCAGAAAAGTAAAAGGAACACTACACTGGGTATCTACTAAACATGCTAAAGAAGCTGAAATAAGACTTTATAATCACTTATTCGCACAAGAAGATCCATATGATGCACCTGAAGGAACTGACTGGTTAGAAACTGTTAATCCTGACTCTGCCAAGACTATTACAGCATTTATTGAACCTAGTTTAGTAGAAGCTAAAACAGGAACATCTTATCAATTCATAAGAAAAGCTTATTTCTGTGTTGATAGCAAAGATTCCACTCCAGATAAACTAGTATTCAATAGAACAATCACACTAAAAGATTCTTGGGCTAAAGCTCAAAAGAAATAAACTAATCCAATTCTTTTTTTGGTATAAATAACCAATAAAAAGCACCAGCACCAGATAAAAGACTTACTAATACTTTAAAATTAACAGAAATGTATGGAAGAAATAATGCTGAAAATATAACAAAAACTACAAACGAAACCCGTCCCACAATATTAAAATATGTTCCTAATGGAAGATGAAAAGAACTCTTAAAAGCATAAAGTCCTTTATAGTTATGTCCAAAATACCAAGTAACACTTTTTGCGTATTGCATTAATAATCCGAATGCTGGATATATAAAAAGGAAAAGTGTTAAACGAACAAAGACAAACTTAAACATGACCATGAAATGATAATCCTTAACTACTGGCACCACTGAAAAATATATAAATAAATTTAGGAAAATAAACTTCAGCAAATAAACAAAAACTGCTGAAAGAAGACTGGCATTTAATAGTTTTGATCCACCTAAGACCCTATCTTTGATAACCTTTCTTGCAGATAACAAGAAATAGATGATTACTAAATCGAAACCGAAAGCAATAATATCGACTGGCATCATAGCAAAATAATATTTAATTAATGAAGGAGATATATAATTAAGGAAATGCAAATACTTAACAACTAAATCTAAAACATAAAGCCCTGCTATTAAAAAAATAAAGATATTTATTATATATAATAAAAAAAGAACTATTCCAAATGGACGTTTTTCGACTTGCATACCTATATAGTACTATAATTATTCAGAAGTAATAAAGTCCGTCTGGAAATCTTCTTTTTCTAACAAGCGATAATCACCCGACTTAAGATCGCCAAGTTTAAACCCAGCAAAACTAATTCGCTTAAGTTTAACAACATTTACGCCAACTTTTTTAAGCATCCTTCTTACCTGACGGTTTTTGCCTTCAGTAAGAGTAATAATGAATCTTTGTTTTGATATAATCTTTATTTTAGATGGCTTAGTAATTGTATCCATCATGCGAATACCATCTTCTAACTTAGACTGCATTGTTCTAGTCATAACATTATCAATCCGTACTTCATAGTCTCTTTCATGTTCAAAGCCTGAGTTCAAAAAATGGTTAGCCATAGCACCATCATCTGTCATCAATATAATTCCCTCAGAATCTTTATCGAGACGCCCTACGCTACTTATTTTCGCGTATTCTGCAGGAAGCAAATCTGTAATTTGTTTTTCTCCATCTTCAGGACAATTTGTAAAAATACCAAATGGCTTATTAAAAAGCATATAGGTAAACTTTACGGCTTTTGCTTCTTCTGTAAGTTCAACAATATCTTTTCCCGGTTCTATTTTTGTACCTAAATCTATAACTACTTCTCCGTTTAGAAGTATCCATCCTTTTTTTATGTACTCTTCTGTTTTTCTTCTTGAAAGGATTCCTTCTTGTGATAAGTGTTTTTGGATTCTCATAAGATTATTTGTCATCGTATTATATATTAAAGTTCTTTTTCAAATAATCTAAAAGGAACGATAAGAAAACGGAAATCATTCCTCCAGTAATAAAGCCAATGATAACCATCATCTTCTTGTTTGGTTTTGATTTTTGCAAAGGTTTCTCAGCAGCATCAAGTACAGTAACAAGTGGCTTCTGCGAACTAACTTTAAGCTCTTCATTTATTACATCTAGATTCTTAATAGTAAAATTAGCGATATCTGCTGCTAATTGAGGGTCTCTGTCTTCAACTGCAAGTGATATAAGTCCTGTTTTGTCTTTATTAACACTCATACTCCCTTTTAATTGGTTTACTGCATTATACATTTCTCTTACTTGCTGCTCGGCACTAACAGATTTGTTTTTATCATTACCGACTCTGCTGTTATAAACATTTACTAGATCAAATTCATTTACGATATCTCTAGCCATTCTTCTAGAATTAATAAGATTAAGGACTATCTCTGAAGAAGCGTCACCACCAAGCATTCCACCTAAACCCAAACTACTAATTGCAGACATATAGCCTGACATAGAAGAATTATCTGACTGAGGAATAAAGAACTTAGCACTAGATTTAAACATTGGAGTAGCTAACATCGCAAATATAATTGCTATTATTGTTGCAGTAGCTGTAATAGATACGATTAATTTCCAATAATGAAATAAAGTTTTAACTAATGCAATTAAATCAATTTCATCATCATACATCTGTGTATTTTGCTCACTCATAATAGGATTATACTATGGAATAGTAATAGATATGTCAACTTGAACTAAACAACTACTTCTTTTATAATGATTTGAGCCATTCACATAGGGGAATTAATGCATAAACAAGTAGAAACTATAAAAAATAACTTTTTAAACTCTATCCAAAACTGTGGAGACCTTGATACAGCTGAAAAAATCAGAATAGAATTCCTAGGGAAAAAAGGTTCTCTTACTGAAGCTCTAAAAGGAATGAAAGCCCTATCTATTGAAGAAAAAAAAGAATTCGGACCTCTTCTTAACAAACTTAAGCAAGAAATCTCTGAAAAAATTGAAACTAAATCAGTAGAGATTAAAGACGGAGAACTAAAAAACAAACTACAATCTGAGAAGATTGATTTAACATTACCAGTGCAAGGAATAAAAACAGGAACTATCCACCCTATTACAAAAATAATCTATGAGGCTGAAGAGATATTCAAAGAATTAGGCTTTGTTATTGCTGAAGGACCTGAGCTAGAAACAGATTTCTATAATTTTGAAGCTCTAAACTTCCCACCAGACCACCCAGCTAGAGATATGCATGATACTTTCTATTTAGAAACTAAAGAAAATCATGTAATGAGAACACATACTTCTAATGTACAGATTAGAGTTCTAGAAAATATGGAACCTCCTGTAAGAGTCATAATGCCAGGAAAAGTATTTAGAAGTGATTCTGATGTATCTCACTCTCCTGTCTTTCACCAAATAGAAGGTCTTTATGTAGATAAAGGCGTATCGTTTGCACATTTAAAAGCTACTTTGGAATTCTTCATTGAGCGGTTTTTTAACAAAGGCAATAAAGTTCAGCTAAGACCAAGCTACTTCCCTTTTACTGAGCCAAGTGTTGAGCTAGATGTTCAATGTGTGATTTGTGGCGGTAAAGGCTGTGGCGTATGTAAGCAAACTGGCTGGATAGAAATACTAGGTGCTGGAATGGTTGACCCTAATGTATTAGAAAAAGTAAACATAGACCCAGAAGTATATTCTGGATTCGCATTTGGTGTAGGAGTTGAGAGACTTGCTATGCTTAAATATGGCATTGATAACATCAAGTATTATTACGATAATCATAAATTTTTTCTGGAGCAATTCTAATGTTATTACCTATTAGCTGGCTAAAAGAACTTGTAAATATAGATGACGACATCAATGGTCTTGCTGCAAAGCTAACAGATCATAGTTGTGAGATTGAAGATAAAATCGACCAAAAGAAACAATTAGATAAAGTTGTTGTTGGTAAAATAACCAAAATAGAAAAACACCCTGATGCCGACAAGCTTGTAGTATGCCAAGTAGAAACAGGCACTACTAATATTCAGATAGTAACAGGCGCACCAAATGTATTTGAAGGCGCTATTATCCCTGTAGCAATAGAAGGAGCTGACCTACCAAATGGAGTTCTAATAAAAAGCTCAAAACTAAGAGGAATTAAAAGCGAAGGAATGATGTGTTCTGAAATGGAGCTAGGATTATCTGACTCTGCGCAAGGAATAATGATTCTAGAAAATAAACCAGCAATAGGTACTGATGTATCAGAATACCTTGAAATGACGGAACAAGTATTAGATATCACCATTACTCCAAACAGAGGTGATTTACTTAGCATGCAAGGATTAGCTAGAGAAATTGCTGCAATCTATGACAAAAAGACAAAGAAGATTGATATATCTTACAAAGACAACTCAAAACACGAATCTAAGCTTAAAGTAATCAATGAAGCACCAGAACTTTGCGAAAGATATATGGGTGTAGTAATAAAAGGAATCAAAATAGCACCTTCTCCAGAATGGATGCAGAAAAAGCTAAGATCTGTAGATATTAAGCCGATTAATAACATCGTGGATATAACTAATTATGTATTATATGAATGCGGTCAGCCATTACACGCATTTTCTTATGAAAAGATAACTGCGGCTACGATTGTAGTAAGAACTGCCAAAGAAGGCGAAACTCTTGAAGCTCTTAATGACCAGGAAATTAAACTAAGTGATACAAACTTAATCATAGCTGACAATGCTGGACCTCTAGCAATTGCGGGTGTTATAGGCGGAAAAAACTCTGCAGTACATGATGACACTGCTGACATTGTTTTAGAAGCTGCTAGCTTTGACCCAATAAGTGTAAGAAGAACATCATTTCTAAAAGGTATTAGAACTGAAGCTTCACAGAGATTCGAAAAAGGTGTTGATTTCTATAATACAGAATTTGCTTTTCACAGAGCCATCAAGCTTATATTAGATATCTGTGGAGGAACAATAAGCTCCAATATTTGTGATGTATATGAAGCTGAACCAAAACCAGTAACTATAGAGCTAAGACCAGAAAGAGTTAACTCTCTTCTAGGTACAAATATTGATAAAAAAGAAATGATTAATATTTTAGAAAGATTAGAGTTTACTGCTGATAAGGATATTATAACTGTTCCTTCTTTTAGAGCAGCTGAAGTTACAAGAGAAGCAGACTTAATAGAAGAGATTGGTAGAATATTTGGATTCAACAATATAGAATCAGTACTTCCTCCTATTAGAAACTTTAATAGATTAGAATTAAACTTATCCAATTATGATATTTCAAAAAGCATTAGAGACTTTATGACTCAAAAAGGTTTATCAGAAACAGTATCATACTCAATGGTATCACCTAATGAGCTACCTATTACTTTTAACAAAGAAGCAATTAAGATGAAGAACCCACTTACAAGTTCTGAGTCAGTTCTTAGAACTAATTTATTTATTTCTTTAATCAAAACCCAAGACTATAACAGTCGTCATTTAGTTGAAGGATATAATATATTTGAAATAGGAAACGCCTATTATCTCAATGGCGAGACAGTTGTTCAGGAATTACAGGCAGCAGCATTATTTGCAGCGTCGCCAATTACACCTGTTACTGTAAAAGAAAAGAAAACATATAGCTTCCCAGAATTAAAAGGTGTTGTAGAAGAGCTTCTGCTTTTCTTAAACCTAAAACAAGTAAACTACTCTAGAAACGATATATATGAATTCCTACACCCTGGAAAATCAGCTAAGGTGACGATTGGGAAAGATACACTTGCAGTGTTTGGAGAAGTACACCCAAGCATTAATGAACACTATGGGTTCAAAACAAAAATGTATTACATGGAAATAAGACCTGTAAGTATAAAAAAATATGCTAGCATAAAAAGAAAATATAAAAAATTCTCTTTATACCCAACAATGAAAAGAGATACATCTTTCTGGATAGACAAAAATGTAGACTTCGATAGTATATTAAAAGTAATCAATAAATCTAAAGCAAAGAACTTAAAGAACGTAAACCTAATAGATATCTATGATGGAAAGAAACATGGTGATGATAAAATCAACATGACTATCCAGCTAGTCTTCCAAGGGCAAGATAAAACACTTGAGGAAGATGAGGTTAACCTAGAGTTTCAAACTATTGTTAATAACATCACCAACAAGTTAGACATAATTTTCGCTTAAAATGGTTTTAACCCCAATGATGCAACAATATATGGACATCAAGTCGGAATACGATGACTGTATCCTACTGTTCAGACTAGGTGACTTCTATGAGATGTTTTTCGAAGACTCATACAAAGCATCTAGAGTATTAGGACTAACACTTACAGGGCGAGGTAAAGATGAATTTGGAAACAAAATACCAATGTGCGGGATTCCCTATCATGCACTCCCAAACTATTTACCAAAACTTCTGAAGAACAATATCAAGGTTGCGATATGTGAGCAAACAGAGGAAGCTACTATTGGAAAAGGGATTACAAAACGAGAAGTAGTAGATGTAATAAGCCCGGGAACCATCATCGAAGAGCATTTATTAGATTCGTCAGATAACAATTATCTAGCAGCAGTTGATATCAATACTATAAAGGGTCTATTTAGCATTTCTTACTGTGATATTTCTACTGGTGAATTCTATTTTACAGAAACAACTAATGAAGAACTTTTTAGAAATGAAATTGAACGTATAGCACCTAGAGAACTGTTAATTCCTACAACTGTTGAAGCAGCTGATTTTAAAGATTTCCCATATATAACAAAATCAAATCCACTTTCAATAGAAGAATCTACTGAAATATGCAAAAACACTTTTAAACTGTTCTCACTTGATACGCTTGGTCTTTCAGAAACATATTCTGCAATACATGCTGTAGCAACAATCATTAGCTATCTTATTAAAAACAAAAAAGCTTCTACTTCTATACAGAAACCTAAGCAATATACCTTAGAAAACACCCTATTCTTAAATAATATAACCTTAAATAACTTAGAAATAGTTGAATCTATTCAACACAAAAGCAAAAAAGGCTCACTATACTGGGTAATGGATAGAACTAAAACTGCTATGGGCTCTAGATGCTTAAAAAAATGGCTACTGCGACCGTTATATGAATTAAATGAAATAAAAACTCGTCTAGATATAACAGAAGAATTCTATAATGACTTTGATTTACTTAACCAAGTTAGAGAAAACTTAGATATGATTTATGATATAGAGAGACTCACGACAAAGGTTTCTAACCATAAGGCTAACCCAAAGGACCTAATATCTTTTAAATCATCGCTTGAAGTAATACCTGAAATATTTAGTAGCATTTACAAAATCAATAGCAACCTTCAAGAATATGTTTCTTTTCCAGAAGATTGGATGAAAAACACAAACGACATTAAGGACTTAATCGAACAAACTATTGTAGAAGATCCACCAGCTATAATACTAAATGGCGGATTTATTAAAGCAGGCTATTCCGAAGAGCTTGATAGCTTACGAGAACAAGTGAGAAACAACAAGAATTGGTTTCTAGAATATGAAAATAAAATAAAAGAAGAAACTGGCATTAAATCTATAAAAATTAAATACAATAGAGCTTTTGGCTATTACCTCGATGTAACAAAATCAAATCTACATCTTATTCCTGACTATTTCATAAGAAAACAAACATTAGTAAATTCTGAAAGATATTACACTCAAGAGTTAAAAGAAAAAGAAGACTTTATCTTACATGCAGATGAAATGATGATAAAAAAGGAAACTGAGATTTTTGATGATGTTATTAATTTTATTGATCAATTCACCAATATCCTAATCTTAATAGCAGAGAAGCTAGCAAAACTAGATTGTTTAACAGCCTTTGCCGTATTAGCTAAAGATAATAACTACATAAAGCCTCTATTCAATGAAGATGGGATTCTAAGTATTACAGATTCAAGACATCCTGTTATTGAACAAAACTTAGCCACAATGGACTTTACACCCAACAATGTTTCAATAAATCAAAAAGAGCACCCTTTCATACTTTTAACTGGTCCAAACATGGCTGGTAAGTCCACTTATATGCGCCAGATTGCTTTAAACCTAGTAATGGCACAGTCTGGTTCCTATATTCCTGCTAACGCAGCAAATCTCTGTTTAACAGATAAAATATTTGCAAGAATCGGAGCAAGTGACAATCTTTTTGAAGGCAAAAGTACATTTATGGTAGAAATGCTTGAAACAGCAAATATCCTAAATAATGCAACTGAGAATTCATTCGTTATATTAGATGAAATAGGACGAGGCACATCAACCTTTGATGGACTAAGTATTGCAGCTTCAATTGCAAAATATATAATACTAGAAACTAAAGCAAAAACAATCTTTGCTACTCATTATCATGAAATGACATCACTTTCTGAGAAGTATCCACAAATAAAGAATCTTAATATTGCTGTGCTTGAAGAAAACAACTCTATTAGATTTAGTTATAAGGTTGTTCCTGGCTTTGCAGAGAAGAGCTATGGAATACATGTAGCGCAACTAGCAGGGTTACCTAAGAAAGTTATTAATGACGCAAACTATATCCTTACACATTTAGAGGAAGAAGAGCTTTCACTTACTAAATCCAAGAAAAAAATAATCGAACAACTTAGTTTGTTCTAATCCCCCTCTTCGCTTACGCGAAGTATCCCCCTTATAAAGGGGGAACCTTTTAATGCAATAATTCAATTCTCGAAAAAATAAGCTCCCTCAGTCTCTGAGCCTTTGGCTTTTCGACAGCTCCCTCACCGAGGGAGCCACAAATCGAACACAGAATTCAACTAGCAGATACCATTTTTCCACAATCAGCTAACTTGAGAGAGGCAATATATATTCACTATCTTTGATGTTTAGTGCATCCCCCTTTGAGGTAAAAGATATATGTAAATCAAAACAGGGGAATCAAATGTACAAACTAAAATGTAAACATAAAAAAGCTAAGTTTCTCGGAATAATGCATCACACGCAATATCCTGAGAAATGTTTCCTTTGTGAGACTTGCCGACAAGTAATAACTGATTACATAACAACTGAAGAAATGGTTGAATTTAATCATAACAATCAACTCTCTATTGAGTTATAAATAACCTAACCAGCAACTAATCATGATAAATTTAAGGTGATGTATTTGTATTTCTAATATTTTCATGTTATTTTTTGATTAATATGAGTTGGAAAAACGTACTAGAATGCCTTCGAACCGGTGAAAACGAATTCACTGAGTTCCTTACAAATGTTGACTCTGTTGAACATATCCTAAAATATATCATTGGGTTCCTAAACAATAAAGGTGGGCGAATTGTCATTGGAATAGATGATAAGAATGATCATTTAGTAGGATGTAATGTTTCCCTAAATTTTGTAGAATCTGCAACACAAAAAATAGAACCTCATATTCATATTGAAATAGAAAATGTTATCAGAGCTGGCAAAAATATATTATTCATAAAGATACCTGAAGGTAGATCCAAACCATATTCATACAGAGGCAGGTATTACCTAAGAAAAGATAAGGCAATCGAAAAAATTAAAAAAAGTGATTTATATGGGATAAGCGGTTCTGCTGCTGCCGTAGTTTCTAGTGATAATTTCAACAAAAGACAAAAAAGCACCATTGAGTTCTTAAAAAAAGAAGAAAAAATTGCAAACAGAGATTATCAAAAACGCTATGATGTTTCTCATAAAACAGCCCATTTGGAAATGACAGAATTACTCAAAAAAGGCATTATCGATAAAGTTGGGCAAGGACGAAATACCGCCTACAGACTTGCTAAATAAGTTTTTTCTTAATTAAAAAAGGAATGATTTCTTTATAAGCAGCTTCTCTTCCCATCTCTATTAACTTTTTCTTATTCTTCATATTATAAAAAGAAACAAACTCCTTCAATGGTCTTACTAATAAATCTGCGTGCTGCGCTGGGTTCTGACCATCAATTAATAAATCAATAGACCTATTCGCCATATCCAATGCAGATTTTCTATTACAAGAAAACTTAGTGTTGGGATTTAAATCTATACCAATCACAATATCAGCTCCTAAATCTCTAACTTGTTTAGCAGGAACATTTACAAATAATCCACCATCAACATAATAATTTTCGTCATGTTTTATAGGTGAAAAAACCATTGGGAAATTAGCACTCATAGAAACACTTTTAGAAAGCTTGCCTTCATCAAGCACAACAGGAACACCATTACATATATCAGCTGCAACAACAGAAAAAGGAATTCCTAATCCAGAGAAAGAATCATGTTTTATATATTTCTTTACTAATTTACCAACTGTGCGCTCACTACTTGAAAACCCCTGCAAATTTAAATCTAAAGACATAAAATCCTTATAACCTAAAGAATCTACAATCTCAATCATTTCATCAATAGGTCTTTTATCAGCAAAAAACGCACCTACTAAAGCACCAATGCTTGTTCCAGAAACAAATGAAATATTCACATTCTCTTCTTGTAAGACTTGAATAATGCCTAAATGAGCAACTCCTCGAGAACCGCCACCACCAAAAGCAATACCAATCTTTTTCTTTGGTCTTTTAAATATTGAAAACATACTAGAATTATATCATATAGAAGACCTATAGAAACACAGTGCTTATGATATAATATTGAATAATGAATGGGTCAATATTACATAAACTTCTTTTAAATCATTCTGAACAGAAAGAATTCCAAGCTGGTGACATTATTCCCATCAATGTTAACCACGTTTTCATATCAGACAACAGTGCTACTCCGATATTAGATGCATTAGCTAACTTTAATGTAGCTAAACCTAAATGTCCTACTTACCTTGGACAAACATACTTCCATTATCAACTAGAAAAAAAATATGCAAAAGTACAGGCAAAACTAATTAAAGATGCTGAGAAAAAAAACATTACTGTTATGGAACCTTTCCAAGGACACTGGCATCACAACCTTTTAGATTATAAAAAAATTAAACCAGGAAATGTGTTTATTGGTAGCGATTCTACTATCAACTTTTTTTCCCCTCTTAACACTCTTAGTATAAGCTGTGGAGCTACTGATATCATAAAGACATTATTAACTGGGAAACTAGATTATTTAGTGCCACAGCTGGTAAATATAAATATAGAAGGTAAATTTTTACCACAAACAAATGCAAAAGATCTTGCCCTATTCTTAAAGAAACATATAGATGACTATGAACTAAAACACTACTCTATCGAGTTCTCTGGCTCCTTTTTTGAACAAGCTTCACAAGATGAGCTGCATAACTTAGCATTTCATCACTATGCGCTTAATGCACAAAGCTTTCTGTTTCCTCCAGTTCTATTTAGAAAAACAAATAAGCAAACTATATATCCAGAAGAAAAAGCAACTTACAACAAATCTGTTCGTTATAACGTATCTAAACTTGAGCCAATGGTTAAACTAAAACAACACGTGTATGAAGTGTCTAATCTCGAGCATTTAATAATTAATAAAATATTTATTGGAAATACTATTGGGGGAACATTAGAGGACTTTAAGTTTATCTCAGAAGTTTTAAAAGACAAAAAGATATCAATTCCTTGCTATGTTACACCTGCCTCTTCTGCAATACTTAAAGAAGCAACAAATAAAGGATACTTAGCAAATGTCTTGAATGCTGGTTGCACATTACTTACCCCATCTACTGGAATATGCCATAATACTAATGGCGTAGTCTCCTTAAAAAATGAAAACATATTATCAACTGGCATAGCAAGTCTATCAATGTCCACAGGTAAGACAAAAGCAAATATCTATACAGCATCTATCAAAACAGCTTTAGCAACTGCTATAAAAGGATACCTTGTTTCATTTAAGGAGTTATTATGAGTTTAGAACTAATAGAAGGTGTAGCATGTAAAGTTGAGAAAAATATATCTGCCAGAGATATTGTGCCTAACACTATTACTACTTCTTATCATAACCCTGATTCCATAGAACCATTCATGTATCTAATTCCTGATTTCCTAGAGGAAACATTTCACAGAAAACTACTAATAGCTGAAGAAAACTTTGGCTACGGATCTTCTAAGGAGTTACCTGCTGATATCTTGAAACATAGTGGAACAAGAGTAATCATTGCAAAATCATTCTTCACTCCTTTTTATAAAAATGCCTTTAACCTTGGCCTCTTGTGCATAGAAGCAAATACCGATTATATAGAAAGTAATGATGAATTAATCATTGATATTAAACAATCATTTATTAGAAACAAGACTAAAAGATTAGGAATAAAATATAAGCCTATAAAAAAGTATTTCTACCATTTATACTTAGATGGTGGAATGTTAAATCAACTAAATAAGGAAATAAATAATGGATAAATTAACAGGGTTTAAATTTGCAGGAATACATTGCGGGGTAAAAAAAGAGAAAAAAGATCTAGGCATCATTCTATGTGAAGATGGAGCTAATTGTGTTGGTGTTTTTACAAAGAACCGTTTTGCCTCACCTACTATTAGTGAATCTAAACGAATATTAAAAAGCAATAAAATAAATGCTGTTGTAGTTAACAGTGGCAATGCGAACTGCTTAACTGGCCAAAAAGGACATGAAAACATTAAAGCGCTTATAGATAAAGCAACAGCAACTTTTCAGTTAGAGAAAGATTCTACACTTTCGCTATCTACTGGTATTATTGGAGTCCAACTGCCTATTGAAAAGATAGTAAATGGTATTGAAATACTTAAAGAAAATGTATCAGACTCAATAACAAATTATGCTCAAGCTATATTAACTACTGATTTAATACAAAAACAATCAGAACGAACCATATTAATTGATGGACAAGAAGTAAACATTCTTGGAGTTGCTAAAGGTAGTGGAATGATCCAACCAAATATGGCAACAATGCTAGCATTCATTATGACAGATGCAACCATAGATAAAAAGTTGCTTCAAAAATCGCTTAATAATGCTGTAAACACTTCATTTAATGCAATAACCGTTGATAGTGATTCATCAACAAACGACACTTGTTTATTGTTAGCTAGTAATAAAGGTGCAATTATTAATGAAAAGAATTGCGGAGAGTTCAATAAAGCTGTAAAAGAAGTAGCTATAGACTTAGCAAAGTTAATTATAAAGGATGCTGAAGGTGCTACAAAATTTGTTACAGTTAATATAAATAATGCCACTAATGAAATAGAGGCTAAAAACATATTCTATGCCATTTCAAACTCACCATTGGTCAAAACCGCTATATTTGGAGAAAACCCCAATTTTGGACGAATACTTTGCTCTGCTGGAAAGATAAACTCCAACATCGACCCCGATAAGACAGATTTATATCTAGGAGAACATCTTCTGTATACTAATGGGGCCGTAACCGAGCAAAATAAATCTGAATTAGATAGTTATATGAAACACTATGAGATAGAAATTACATTAGACTTAAACATTGGTGATGCTGGCTTCACTGGTTGGACATCTGATCTATCACATGCCTACGTAGACATTAACGCTGAATACAACTAAAGCTCCCTCTGTCTCATTGAAATTCGACATCCCCCTCAATGAGGGGGACATAAAAATAAGGC
>CAYSAQ010000003.1:80143-177667 GCA_964429235.1 uncultured Candidatus Marinamargulisbacteria bacterium | reverse complement strand
GCTGGTACGTTAGAAATGTCCAATGTAGATATTGCTGAAGAATTTGCAAACATGATTATTTACCAAAGAGGTTTCCAAGCTAACTCAAAAATTATCACAACTGGTGATGAAATGCTTCAAACCTTGGTAAATATGAAGAGGTAGTAGGGTAATTTACTATGGATAGCGCGACCTTATTAGGTTTAGTATTAGGTACATTCTTTCTAGTTTTCGGGATGGGGATAAGTTCGGTGCCTTCTTTCATCAACCCCCCGTCTATGCTAGTAACCTTTGGAGGCACTGCTGGATCTATTTTCATTGCCTACTCAATGGAACAAGTGATAAGTAGTATAAAGATTGCTAAAATTGCATTTAATAGTTCAGTAGATGATCCAATTTACATACTAGAAACTATTCTTTCATTATCAGATAAATCACGTAGAGAAGGGATTCTTGCTCTTGATAAAGAACTAAGTAATGTAACAATACCCTTTTTAGTAAAAGGACTAAGATTAGTTGTAGATGGCAGTGATGAAGAAACTGTTTTAGCGGTTTTGCGAATTGAAAAAGATGCTGTTGAAGAAAGACACCAACTTGGCAAGAATATATTTGCTACATTAGGAGAATATTCTCCAGCTTGGGGCATGGTAGGTACAATTATTGGGTTAATCTTGATGTTGAAAACATTAGACGACCCCTCAAGTGTTGGTCCTTCAATGGCTGTTGCACTACTAACAACATTCTATGGTGCAGTAGCTGCAAACTTTATATTTATTCCAATATCAGCAAAACTCCAAATACGATCAAAGCAAGAAATGTTCTCCAAAGAACTTATTATTGCAGGAATTATGGCCATTCAAGCAGGAGATAATCCGAGAACTATAAAAGAAAAACTAGCCGGTTATTTACCTCCTCTTGAAAGAGAAAAGCTAGAAAAAGATGGCAAGTAAGCCAGAAGAAGTTAAAAAAGGCGCACCAGCATGGATGGCCACATTTAGTGACCTAATGACTCAGATTCTAGTTTTTTTTGTTTTTCTTTTCACAATGTCATCAATCGATTTAGTAAAAGCTAGAACTGCGCTGGTATCATTTAGTGCAGCTTTTGGTGGATACTCTTCACTTCAAAATTCATCTGTATTTGATGAAAGAAAACTAGTTTCATATCCAGAAACAAGTCCAGATAAAATAATGGGGCATGAAGGAGAAGATATGAGCCTTGCTAGTATGTCTGAAACTATGCATGAAATATTATTTGTCGTTAAAGCTAATGATAAAGATGAGCAAATACAGGGCGAATACAACGATTTAGATAATATTGAAATAACGTTAAAAGATAAACTAATGTTTGAGTCTGGAAGCGCAACTTTAAAACAAGAGTCATATCCGGTATTAACCAAAATTGGCAACCTGCTAAAGGGTATTAACAATAATATAATTATAGAAGGACATACTGATAACTTAGCTCCTAAAAACACTTCGCCATTCAAATCCAATTGGGAACTATCCTCTGCAAGAGCGCTGAGCGTTGCTCAACTCTTCATAAATAAAGCCGGCATACCTGCAAACAGAATATCTATCGCAGGTTATGGAGAGCACAAACCATTGCTTCCTAATACAAGTGAAAAAAACCGATCTACTAACAGGAGAGTTTCAGTAATTATTGTCAAAGATAATATTAGTAGGGTATATTAACAGCATGGCTGACCAAGAAAAAAAAGAACAAAAAAATGGCACAGAAGACCAAGAAAAAAAACCTTCAAAAAAAATATTATTAATTATTATAATTGCCTCTATTCTTCTGGTTTTACTAATTACTACAGTTGCAACTGCAATTTTTCTAACTAAAAAGCCTGAACCAAAAATAGAAATGCAAACAGAGGAAATGCTTACTCTCGTTCCTATGAGAGAATTTCTTGTGAACCTAATAGACTATGGAGGACGTAGGTATCTAAAAGTTGCTCTAGACTTAGAAGTAAATAACTCTGAAGCTATGGAAGAAATTATTGCAAAAGAAACAATTCTTAGAAATTATATTATTAACATACTTTCCAGTAAAACATTCAATGATGTGAAATCAATAGAAGGTAAAAATGCACTTAGAAAAACTATAATATTGAAAAGTAATTTTATTCTAAAAAAAGGCAAAGTATTGAATGTCTATTTTAATGAGTTTATTATACAATAGTAAAAAAAATAGTAGCAGGGTGGTAATATGGGGGAAATAGAAAATAATTCAAATACAGCAGAGGAACCAGCAACTACGGATGTTGATGCGCCAGCAACAGCAGGCTTACCTCCAAACATTGAAGAAACAGAATCTTCAAACAGTCCTGAACTTCAAACATTAGCTGATAGCTCTTCAGCTGGTCGTGAAAGTGATATCGGTTTAGTAACAGATATACCACTTGAACTTACAGTTGAGTTAGGTAGAACACAAAAATCTATCAAGGAAATATTAAACATTGGCATAGGAACTGTGATAGAACTAGATAAGATTGCAGGCGAACATGTTAATCTTTTAGCTAATGGGAAACTACTTGCTAAAGGAGAAGTTGTTGTTGTTGAAGATAATTTTGCAATAAAAATTACAGACATAATAAACAACAAGACTAACCCGCAAAATGACAAATGATCCGCTATCATGGTACCCCACAAACAATAACCTAGCAGTAAGCTCCGATTTAAATCAGATTGGCGTAAATGTTACGTCTATAAATATATTTAACCTTATTTTTTCTATAATTTTTGTTATTGCACTTATTTATGGGATTTATCTTTTATTAAAATTATTAAACAAGAACAAAACCAAGACAGACAACCATTTACTAAAAAGGATAAATGTTTCGCAAAACCTTACAGTCGATTTTATTAAAATTAATAAAAAACTTTACATCCTAGCCAACAACCAAAATTCTCTAGAGCTACTAGATGTTATTAAACAAGAAAAAGATATTCTAGAAATACTTTCAGCTGACTCAGAGAACTTAGACAAAAGAAGCATAAATGAAAAATTTGATAACACATTAAGAACAATATTAAGAAAAACAGATGAAGTTGAAGGAACTAAGAAAAAATGATTTCTATTCCAGAAATATCACTAGCGGTATCTCAAACATCTAATCCTGCAACCATAAACTCATCCTTACAAATTTTATTATTACTTACAGTGCTCTCCCTAGCACCTTCCTTAATTATTTTAATGACATCCTTTACAAGAATTATTATTGTTCTAGGATTTATTAGAAATGCTCTTAGCACCCAACAAACTCCTCCAACTCAAGTATTAGTAGGCATTGCTCTATTTCTTACTTTTTTAGTCATGGCTCCTGTAGCAGAAAAATCATATAACAATGGAATTAAGCCTTTTACAGAAGGAACAATCTCGCAAGAAGTTGCGATCAGGGAAGGGATGGCGCCAATACGAGATTTCATGTTCAAGCAAACCAGAAAAAAAGATTTACTTCTATTTGTAAGATATGCCAAACTAAGACCACAAAATAAAGCTGACATCCCAACTCATATACTTGCTGTTTCTTTTATTGTTTCCGAACTTAAAACTGCATTTCAAATGGGCTTTGTATTATTCATTCCTTTCCTAATTATTGATATTTGCATAGCAACAACGCTAATGTCCATGGGGATGATGATGTTGCCACCGGTAATGATTTCACTTCCTTTTAAAATACTTTTATTCGTTCTTGTTGATGGTTGGAACTTGATAATCAAATCATTATTAACTAGTTTCGGATAACCATGGGTGAGACATTTATTATCAACCTAGGCAGACAGGCTGTATGGATTATAATATCCGTATCTGGCCCTTTACTATTTACTGCGCTGGCAATTGGTGTCCTCGTATCTATATTTCAGGCCGTTACACAGATTCAAGATATGACACTTACATTTGTCCCTAAATTTTTGGGGGTTATGTTAGTACTTGTTATCCTTGGGGGAACTTTGCTCAGCACTTTAGTAGGATTTACGACATACGTATTCTCCTCTATAGCATTATTTACTCATTAGGAAACTAATGGAAGAACTACTAGAACTTTCTAAAATATACTTATTCATTCTAATTCTAATTAGAGTTTCTGGAATTTTTGTAACTGGTCCCATATTTTCAACTAGAATAATACCAATTCAAATAAAAGTAATCATAACGATTTTCTTAACATATGTAATATTCCAACTTAATGAAAGTAGTCATGTAGCATATAAAGACATACATATATTTGTATTAGGGACTCTCATATTCACAGAAGCAATCATTGGGATTCTTATAGGATTTGTAGCTAACTTAACATTTAATATGATTCAATTCGGTGGAAGAGTGATGGACATACTTATGGGCATGCATATCGCTAGTATTATGGATCCATTAACAAGAGAACAACAATCACTAGTAGGACAGCTACAATACATCATTGTAATAATGCTTTTCTTAGCACTAAACGGTCATCATTTAGTAATTCTAGGTGTTCTGAAAAGCTTTAGTCTTCTACCCATAGGCACTATGGTATTCACTCATTCATTTAGCGATGCATTAATGCAAATAGTATCGCAATCATTTGTTATTGGCTTACAGTTTGCAGCACCTATTATGGCTATTCTATTCTTAATCGACTTCTGCTTAGGGATTATCGCAAAAGGTGTTCCGCAGATGAACGTATTCCTGACAGGTATGCCTCTGAAATCTTTAACGGGATTTATAATGCTGTTCTCTTTATTTATTTTCTATGGCAACTACTTTTCATCAGTGCCAGAACTTATGTTTGAAAATATAATAACAATGCTTAGAGTACTATAATGGCTGATCCATCTAAAACCGAAAAAGCTACCCCCCGAAAACAACAAGAAGCTAGAAAAAAAGGCAATGTTGCTAAAAGTACAGAGATTAATACTGCAATAACTTTACTGGTTGCATTAATCCTTTTCAAAAACGGAGGTCAATACCTATATAAATTCCTTTCCTTCACAACAAAAAGCTATTTTACTAGAATACATGAAATCAAAATTAATCTTAATAATATCGGAAGCATAATGATGGATATGCTTATTGCTATATTAATTGTAATAGTCCCAATAATGATTATATTCATGACTGCAGCAATAATTGCCAATCTGATACAAGTTGGATTTCTTCTCTCACTCGAACCAATACGACCTAAACTAAGCAAAATAAACCCAATTAAAGGAGCTCAGAATCTTTTCTCAAAGAACTCGCTAGCTACACTTTTTAAATCATTAGCTAAGGTTGGAGTAATAGGCTACTTAGCTTATTCCACTATACGAGATAAAATGCCGCTAATACGATCTTTCTTCTTTCAAGGCATTGAGGCAAATTTACTAGGTGTTGGGTCCATTGCAATGTCAATTCTAACAAAGATAGTTATAGCTTTCGTTGTAATCGCCTCTATAGACTATGTGTTTCAAAGATATAACAGAGCCCAGCAAATGAAGATGAGCAAACAAGAGATTAAAGATGAACATAAAAAAACAGAAGGTGACCCTCAAATAAAAGGAGCTATTAAACGCAGACAAATGGAGATGGCCAAAAGAAGGATGATATCAGATGTTCCACAGGCCGATGTTGTAATAACAAACCCAACTCATGTTGCTGTTGCTGTTCAATATGATGCAAAATCTATGGGAGCTCCAAAAGTTGTCGCTAAAGGCATGAATAAAATTGCCGAAAGAATTAAAGAGATAGCTGCTGAAAACAATGTCCCAATTGTTGAAAACCCACCTGTTGCTAGAGCACTATTCAAAGCATGTGAAATAGATAAAGAAATACCTGGCGATTTATATACTGCTGTTGCTGAAGTATTAACCTATGTATACAAACTTAGCGGAAAAACTTTTGGTATCTAGGAAACAAAATATACTTTATTGTCTTTAAACTTAAGCATACCTTTTAGGAAATCCATGTTTACTGGAACATAAAAATTATTTCCCTGTTGGATATCAAACTGTTGATCACCCATAATCAATTGATTTAAATTTTCTTTATTCATTAAAGCAAAATATGATTCTCCATCACCAGTAATCCGCCCCATCATCCTACCCTTAACTAGTTCCATTAAGACACTCATATCGACTCCTGAATTAATAAAATCAGTAGAATTTAGAAAAGAAGAAACATCAGTACTTAAAAGCATCTCAATAACTTCTTCCAAATTATAGTCACCTGATAATCCTTGAAAATCTTCTGCTAACATTCCTTTTAACAGTTCTAATACATTCTGTTTTTGAGAACCTACTGCAACTTGGGTACCTAGGAACTCACAACAACAATCTTCAATTGAACCAAAACTAAATATAGATCCACCTAAATTCATTACAAAATACTCAGTATCAAGAGTTGTTAGGCTTCCTTGATAATCAAATGCGATATTTCCATTCCCATCAACTGCAATGCCAACAGAAACAGTAACAACTATTAATTTACCACCAATATTTATGAACAACTGTTTTTTATAAGGCATTACTCGTATCTGCTTGTTATTAACCCTGAATTTTGCGCCAGCTTTATCTTGAGTTATTTCTACTTTGCCGGAAAAAAAGAATTTACTTTTTGCAACTGTAACCAATCTATCCTTTGGGTTAATTTTTATTAATTCACTTAAATGTATATAGTCCTTAGTTACTCTTACGATAGCTCCCTTAGCTATGCAAACCAACATATCGGCAACCTTTATTAGGCCCTCATCTTCTTTTAAAATAGCGATGCTATCCTGGTGGACAAATCCAATAGACCCTTTTTTGTCTAAAATAATTCTGGAATTAATATCAAATACAAGCCAATATTCATCAGATCTAAACACCAACCTATCTACTTGTGCAAGTAACTGAACTTTCTTTTCATTTTGTAACACTATATTGAGAACATCATGATCATAAAATAATAAAGATTTTGATGGGACTTTTACATAAGTATAATTAAATCTCACCATTCCTTCTTTAGCATCGAACTGAAGATTGGAATTCATCTCAATCCAATTGTTATTAATTTTTATTAGCTGTTTGTCATCTTCAAAATTTAGTTTGTAACCGTTTACCTCAAGTTCTCTGTCTTGAAATTTAAAAATAGCTATCCCTTCTAAATAGTTAATAGCGATATCGCCTTTATCATCTATGTATAAATTTGTTTGAGATGAATTGCTCAATGCATAATCTTTGCTCTCAATACTAAACTTCTGATCTTCCCAATACATGATCAACCGTCTGTTTTGCATTTGAACCATAACAAAAAGTGGATAAAAATACATTTCAATACCCTTTGGAACTCCCACGATATGCTGGTCTAAATACAAAATATTCTCTTTATCGTCAAACAGTGCATGCTCCGAAAACTGTAATAAACCATTCTTTTCTCTAACAATATCCTGTTCTAAATAAGAATAAAGGTCGGCAGCGGCGGCTTTATAAATCTTCGGCTCAGGCAATGTTTCCTGCATTCTTTGCTCTTGTGAAGGATTTATCTTTCCTTTTATGATAATAGAATCTTTTTTTTCTAAAAAAGCAGTCTCAGACATCTCTTCTGTCTTGAATTTCAATAAATTCTGCAAATTGATATCTTTCAAAGAGACAGCATCATCATTGATGCTTTCGCTTTCCTCTACAATATAATTTACTTTACCTAGTTCACTCATTATTTGTACCTTTATTTTTTATGCTGATTCAGCAATTGTTATATTATGAAACTTTTCGTTTCCAACCTCATTATTTGTTATGCCCGATTCTTCTTTTAATCTATCAACTAATTTTTGCATTTCTCTATATCTAAGGACTAACTGCGGGAAATCTTCCTCTGAAAGCCTTACTTCTAATAGCTCCATCTGCTTTTTGGTAGTCTCTAACATCCTATAATTTATCTCATCTCTAAGTTTATTAAACTGTTCTTTAGAAATCTCTAATCCTAGCCTTTCAGCATTCTTTAAAATACCCTTCATCTTATTCTCCAACAAATCGTATGCTGTGCCTCTAAGATCATATAATGAAGCTCTTTCTTCCAATGCCTCTTTAAGCATGTCCATTGTTCTATCCTTTGCAATCTCTTCAGCTTCCTTGCTTACTTGTTCATTAAGAACTTCAGTAAATACTCCCATTCTTACTAATCCATTCTTAAGCTTACGCATTTTAAACTCTGTCTTAAGACTAGTAGAAATGCCTGGGTTCATTGCTCTTTGCAAATATAGAGCTCTTAATCTATTAAGGAAAATATCTTTCTCATCTTTTTCATCAAATTCATATCCATGATGTTGTTTTTGTTTATTATCCTGGCTCATTCCTGCTTGACTAGACATAACGTTAACAGAAGCGCCTGCTGTTGCGTTTGCAGAAAAATCTTCTTTTTCTCTTGCTAGACCATAATCTTTCATAAAAGCTTCCATTGCCGTCTGTGCCCATTCTTCAGTAACTTTTGGGTTATTAGTTATGGAGTTAAGTTCTGTAACTCTAGCTTCAAAATCTTTAATCTTATCTACTTTCGTCTTAGATGGATCCAGAGATTCCTCCATTACAAAATCCTGCATTTCTTCAATAGAAAAATTTGCTAAATCTTTACTAGCGAAATACATTGCCTTGTTAACCATTCCTTGGAATGTATCATCAAATCCTCCAAAGTCTTGGCCGCCTAATAATAAATTTGATACAAAATAATCTGTAAACTTGTTTAACCTAGTATCAGCTGTTAACGAATCTAGTTTATTGCCTATGCTTAGCTGTTTTTGAGTGATTGCATCCTTTATCTTGCTTCTTATCTCCTGCTTAACTGTTTTCTTTACAGCCTGTTGTATATCTTTAACCTGCCGTGAAGTAAGTCCATGATCCTTAAGTAATTCTTCTTCATTTTTCATTAAACTATCCAAGTCTTTATCAGGAACCATTAAGTATTTGCGATAATGGTCGGTATACTTAACCATCATTTCTTCTTTAGTTCTAGCTGGCGCAGCCTCTTTAACTGCTTCTGTCTCTTTTTTTCTAACTTTTGTAGAATCAGAAGATTCTTTATCCTTCACTGCTTCCAGTGATTTATCTCTTACTCCTGCTATTTGTTTATCTTTGGCTTCCTTCTTTTGAGCTTCTTCAATATCTACTTCTTCTATTTCATCAACGACATCCTCATCTTCAACTTCTTCTACCTCAGCTGCAATTTGCTGTTTAAGCTTATTGATTGCAATCGTGTCATCATCATCTATTATTTCTTGCTGATCTTTCCTGTTTCTTCCACTATTATCTTGATCCATCTCTTCTTCAGAAGACTTACTCTTATCAAAATTCGCTAAAGTCTGGTCTTTTTCTTCAGTTCCTTTTGGCTTAACTAACTTATCTCCTGCTACTTTATCTCTTACGCCACTTTTTTCTTCAAATATCTGTTTCTCAAGCTTTTCATGATTATCTGCTTTGGTATTCTCATCTGTTTGCATTAACTCTTTTTTTAATGCTGTTGCTGCCTGGCTCTGAGCTAGTCCATCTGACATTTCCATCAATTTAGCCTGAGAACTCAGCGTAACTTCATCATTCTTCATGGAATCTTGTCCGAATAAAAGCTTCATCTCGCCCATCAAATCAACATTTTTTTTACCTTGATCTCCCGCAAACAAAATATCTTGTTCTGAGCTAGCTACTTTATGAATAAACTCTTTTAATAATTCTTGCTTAGCATCTTTCTCATTCCCTTTTAATAAATGCTGAAGCGGAGATACGGACTCTTTGGTCTTGCCTGCCTCGCTAGGATCTTTCACCTGCTCAGAAGCTTGTTCCTGAGCGCTAAGAACAAGTTTCTGTAAAGTATCTGTATTTACATCTACCTTTGAGTTGCCTTGCGCAGAATTACTATTTCCACCCTGTGCTTGTGCTACATTACCTTGTCCCATATCCATCAGTATTCCCCTTTATTGTCCTGAATAGACTTTTTGGCCCTGTTTTTGTATTGTTTCTCTAGTTTGCTTTGATTCATCATTGTCATAAATCTGCGATAACTTTCTCTCATGAGAATCTATTCTTCGCTCAACATTCTTTATCATAGAGTTGAGTTTAGTAATCTTCATATCTATCTCATTTGCATCAACTGTTTCTCCGTCCTTATTATCGGAAACAAGCACGGATACCCGAGTATTATCTGAAATGTTTTTCTTCTTCTTTTTGTTAGCAAATGTTGCCATGTTTCCCCCCATAAATATACATAACTCTACCTATAGTAATATCGCCAATTTTAAGCGTATTTATTCATTCGAATATGCTGGTGGGTTATAGGTGCATGCTATACTGTATCAATCATGAAAGAAGTTACTATTTATACAGATGGAGCATGCAGCGGGAACCCAGGTCCAGGTGGCTGGGGAGCAATCCTAATATGCGACGGAAATGAAATAGAATTAAGTGGAGGATCTCCTGCTACTACTAACAATATTATGGAGATGACAGGAGCAGTAGAGGCTCTTAAAAGTTTAACGGAAACATGTAAAGTAACAATCTACTCTGATAGCAAATATGTTGTTCAAGGAATTAGTGAATGGATTATTGGTTGGAAGAAAAAAGGCTGGAAAAATGCATCAAAAAAACCTGTTAAAAACAAAGAAGTATGGCTAGCACTAGACGAACAGAACAATAGACATGATGTAAGCTGGAATTGGGTTAAAGGACACGCTGACAACCCTTACAACAATCGTTGCGATGAACTAGCTGTTGCAGCAATAGACGATTTTAGATAATTTAACCTCCCTCGCCTTCTCTAACTAACTGCAACTAAACAAGTAGCCCGCCGATATATATATATGATTAAAAACAAAATAATTGCCCATACAATTGATTCAAGCTCACGTGGCAAGAATAACAAACCATACCCCCTAGAGACTCAATGGATTGCATCAGGCATTGATAGTGAAGTTTATAGAGATGGGGAAACTATAGTAAAAGTTTATGCATGGAGAACGATTGAAGAGTTGCTACTTTACAAAGACGCAACGGATAGAATAAAAAATATACTTGAAGGAGAAGATGATCATATAACACTGAATGGGGGAAAATATAGAATAATCTACAAAGTTAACCCAATTGATAATGTTTATACAGGTTCTAGAGGAGACGTTATTTCCCGAAGCGCATATGTGGAAGGGATAAACATTGGAGTAATTACATTTAACGGAGAAGATCTTGCCCTAGCAGTAACGGAATTAAATGAACCTCAAGGTAGGGTAATTAAAACTTTATCAGATGATAAGAATCAAATTCTTAGGACAATAGAACTTTTGTTGCAAGAAAAAACAACCATAGCTGAAAAAAGAACCGGGTTTAAAGGAATACATCTATCATGTTTTCAGAATGTAAAACTCTCATTCTCTCATGATAATTCCACAATATATTTTACAATCACAGACATAAGCTCGTCTGTTGAATCATTAAAAGAACCGAAAACTAATTTTAAATAGAAATAACTGTATCACTCAAAAGTGATGCATTTTTATCTTTATCTGAAAGAATTGGGTCTGATATTGGCCACTCTATGCCAATCTGAGGATCATCCCAGCGTATAGAGTTATCACATTCTGGGGCATAATAATCTGAACATTTATATTCGAATCTAGCTACTTCACTAACTACACAGAACCCATGACCAAACCCATTAGGGACATAAAGCATATGGCCATTCTTCTCAGACAAATAAGCTCCCACCCATTCCCCAAAAGTTGGAGAGTCTTTTCTTAGATCTACTGCAACATCAAACACTTCACCTTCGGCTACTCTAACAAGCTTAGCCTGATTATGAGGAGCTGACTGAAAATGTATACCTCGTAATATGCCTTTTTTTGAATAACTAAAGTTATCCTGAACAAATTCTACATCTATACCATTTTCAACAAACAAATTTTTTCTATATGTTTCTAAAAAATAACCACGTTCATCACCAAATACTTTTGGCTCAATAAGAATAACTTCTGGAATAGCTAACTTTATAAAATTCATTCCAATATTATATCACCATTTCTAAATACTATGCTACGTACAGTCACAAGTCTTTAGTGTATAATTTACATTATGTTCAACCTCTTCAATAAAGAAATTCCAGCAAATAATATACCACTAGATATTAATAAAAATATAATCAACACAGCTAATCACCCAGCTGAATTAGCAGAAATAATTATTGATAAAGGAATCGGCTGCTATCTAATTGACTCTCAGGGCAATAAATATTTAGACGCTGTATCCTCAATGTATACAAATATACATGGGCATAATAACAAGACTATTAATGACGCCATAATTACTCAGGTAAATATGATATCTCATTCTACTCTTTCTGATATTTCCCATTCTCCGGCAATTAAATTAACCACTCAATTACTATCTATTTTGCCTAAAGAGTTGCAACAAATCATGTATACGGATAATGAACTATCAACGATTGAACAAAGCTTAAGACTAGCAATCGAAACAACTAAAAAGGACAATTTTTTAGTATTCTCCAATGAACTACACACAAAAACACTACAAAGCATAAATAATAAAATTAAAATAATTAACTTACCGTACCCGGAAATTACCAAATATGACATAGATCAAACAACAGAAGTTATTGAACTAAATGACTATATTTCAAAGCAAATAATTAATCATAAAAAGAATTTAGCAGGAGTTATTATTGAGCCGTTAATTCAGTCACTTAATGATGTGAAAAAGTCTCATCCGGCCATATTAAAAAATATACGGGATAAATGTAACGAACTAAACATCCCTCTTATATTTGACGAAACAATGACTGCTTTTGGCAGAACTGGGGGAATGTTTGCATTTGAGAAAGCAGGCGTAATACCAGACATCCTTTGTTTAGGCCAATCTTTATCAGGCGGTTATCTGCCTATCGGAGCAATAGCAGTATCAGAAAAAATCAAAACAAAAGAAACATCAAAATCATTCAATACAAAATACCATTCATATATAGCAAACCCATTATCATGCGCAGCAGCTATTGCTAATTTACAATTACTTACAGAAAACCAATTCATTGAGAAAATTCAGGAAACTATCTACTACTTAATAACCGGACTAAAAGAAATACGAAAATTAACTCATGTAGCAAAAATCATACAAGAAGGACTCATTGTTAGCATCACTTTTTGCAAGGATGAGGCAAAAACTCCTTATCCAACTGAAAAAAAAGTTGGATATAAAATATTTAAAGATGCTTTAAAAAATGGTGTATTACTCGGAAAAACTGATAATTCCATTATATTATCGCCTCCACTAACAATTACAAAATCAGAGCTAAACCTTTTGTTAGAAAAAACAAAACATAGTATAATAAATGTCACCAAAGGGTTGTAAATTTATATGTTAATAAAAAAGAATAAAAAACTTGTTTACTTAAAAAAAGAAGCCACATTTGATGGAGAGATTAATAGCTCAGATAATATATATCTTGAGGGAAACGTTTCTGGCGAAGTAAAAACTTCAAAAAATGTATATGTTTTGAAGGGTGCCAATGTAACATCAAACCTTACTGCTGATAACATTCAAATATTTGGATCAGTTAAGGGGAATATCACAGCAACAAAAAAAATTATTATTAATGAAGCTGCTCGAGTATATGGAAATATTCGTTGTGAAAGTTTAAAATTACTAGATGGCGCACTATATAGCGGTCAATTAGAGGTAACGGAGATTTCTAAGTAAATGAAATTTAGCTTAATTAAAGAAAATCCTATCTTTGTATTATTACTTGGATTATGCCCAACACTTGCTGTAACAACCTCCGCAATAAATGCTTTAGGCATGGGGTTATCTACACTATTTGTGTTGTTAGGATCCAATATCATTGTATCTCTTATCAGAAAAAGCATTCCAAAAGAAATAAGAATACCTGTTTTTATTACAATAATTGCAACATTTGTTACTATCATACAAATGTTACTAGCTGGATATTTCCCAGCCATTAATAAATCGTTAGGCATATACATTCCACTTATTGTAGTAAACTGCATAATCCTTGGGCGAGCTGAAGGTTTTGCATTTACAAACAAGTTACTGCCATCTATCTTTGATGCATTAGAAAAAGGTGCTGGGTTTATCTTTGGATTACTACTTATTGGTATAGTAAGAGAAATTCTAGGTAACGGAACCATTTTTAATGTAACCCTATTATCTAGCTACAAACCAATGCTTATTATGATATTACCTCCTGGAGCTTTTCTTGCTATGGGAATGATTTTGGCAATTATGAATAAGTTTAATGAAGAAAAATCATGAAATATAACAAACTACTAACTGAAAACCTAAAAATAGAAGCAGCACCTGAAGCAGATTTGCTGTATATACCTGCCTGTCAACATATTGGATCACCATCTAAAGTTATTGTTAAAAAAGGAGATACTGTAAAGGTTGGACAGTTAATAGCTGAATCTACTGGGTATTGTTCTACAAATATACACGCTAGTGTCTCTGGAAAAGTAATTGATGTTATAGATCATATACATACAAATGGATCAAAACCAGACACCGTTGTTATTGAGAATGATCATAACTACAAAACTATCAAATTAGCCCCAATTCCTGATTATAAAAACTTAACCAATGAAGAACTTGTAGCAAAAATAAAAGAATTTGGAATAGTTGGATTAGGTGGAGCAACTTTTCCTACTCATATAAAACTTTCACCAGGAAAACCAGTTCAAGAAATAATTATTAATGGAGCAGAATGTGAACCATATCTTACAGCTGACCATAGACTGCTTATAGAAGATACGAAAGCCTTCTTTGCTGGAATTGATGTTATAGATCATATACTTAACCCTGAAAGAATATATGTAGGGGTTGAAGACAATAAAATGGAATGTATTAAGACACTTAAAACATACGGTCTTCATCATTCTAAAGTAGAAGTAAAAAAACTTCCAACAATGTATCCTCAAGGTGCTGAAAAAGTACTTGTCAAAAATATTACAGGCAAAAACATACATAAACTCCCGATAGACCAAGGAGTTGTAGTTCTAAATGTCGCAACTGTCGCACAAATAGGAAAATCATTTGCAACAGGTATGCCTTTGATAGATAGAATAGTAACAGTCAGTGGAGAACTATTAGAAAAACATTACAACTATAGAGTTAGAATAGGCACAAAGTTTGAAGATATACTACCTAGCTTAGATTACTTAAATGATAAAGAACATAAAATAATATCAGGTGGACCAATGATGGGTATGGCTCAATATGACCTATCGGTACCTGTAATTAAAGGGACTTCCGGGATCCTTGTAATACCAAACAATACAAAAGAAGAAACAGACTGCATTAGATGTGGCACATGTATAGACAATTGCCCTCTTGGTCTACTTCCTATTGCTGCTGCAAAAAAGGGATTTCAGGCTATGGACTGTATGGAATGTGGTCTTTGTTCTTATAATTGTCCTGCTAGTGTTAACCTTGTACAAAGAATTAGATCACAAAAAAATAAAATAAAAAGGATCGCTTGCGAGTGTAAAAAATGAATATAGTAGTATCGTCATCTCCACATATTAAAGAAAAAACATCAACCAAAAGTATAATGCTAAACGTTATTTTGGCATTACTGCCTGCAGCATTTGCTGGAGTATACTTTTTCGGCATACAAGCATTAAATATTATTGTTTCATCAATGGCATCAGCTATATTAATAGAATTTGCAATTAATAAGTTTAAAAAAGAGAAAACAACAATCCATGACGGATCAGCAGCACTAACCGGATTATTAGTAGCCTTAATAATACCTCCATCATTACCAATCTGGATGGTATTTGTAGGAAATCTAGTAGCAATTGGTATTACTAAACACACCTTTGGTGGGCTAGGCCAAAATATTTTCAACCCAGCTGCCGTAGCTAGATGTTTTTTAGCTGTTGCTTACCCTGTAGCAATGACAACATGGATAATGCCATCAACTTGGTTCAATACTTCTGCAATTACAACAGCTACCGCACTAGCAAAAGAAACACCGTTTATTGCTAGCAACTATCAAATGTTACTAGGTAATATGCCTGGATGTATCGGTGAGACTTCTGCACTTGCCCTTATTATTGGTGCAATTTGGTTGTTATATAAAAAAATAATAGATTGGAGAATTCCAGTTAGCTTCTTGGGAACTATTGTACTGTTCTCATTGTTACTAAATACTGATCCGATGTTTCAGCTACTTAGTGGTGGTGTTATGCTTGGAGCATTTTTTATGCTTACAGATTATGTGACATCTCCAATGACAAAACATGGACGAATTATTTTTGGTATTGGAGCTGGATTAATAGTTATGTGCATTAGATCTTTTAGCAATATGCCTGAAGGAGTTGCCTTCACTATAATGATTATGAATATGACCGTTCCTATGTTAGACAAGTTAGGAACAATTATTCACTTAAAACTATATAACAAAAGGTATGAAATAAAAAAATGAAAAAACAATTATTTTTAGCTGGCTATTTAACATTAATAACCTTTACTTGTGGCACAATTTTATTTCATATGAATAACATAACCTTACCATTAATCAGAGCCCAAGAACAAAAAGCACAACAATCCGCATTAACAAAAGTTATGCCAAAAGCAATAAATTTTTCTGAAACAGAAAAAGGAATGTTCAAGGCAATTAGTAAAACAGGCGAACTTTGTGGTTATATATTCAAGGTTGATCCGGTAGGATATGGTGGTGCAATAGACATGCTTGTCGGCATTTCTAATAGAGCAGTAACTGGAATATTTATACTTAAACATACCGAAACCCCAGGACTTGGAGCAAAAGCCGAAGAAAGCTCATTCCAACAACAATTCGTTGCTAAATCTATCGAAGATAGCTTCAAAGCTAAAAAAGACATAAAAGCAATAACTGGTTCCACCATAACTAGCCAAGCTGTAGCTGATGGAATAAGAACTGCTATTCAAAAATATAACCAAATAACTTTAGTAAAGGACTAATTATGACAAATACCTCACTAAAAATAACCGTTGCGGGTATACGTGGAGAATCAAACTCTTCGCTTCTACCTATGACTGCGCTTAAATTTGCTGAAATCTTTGGTTCTATGATGAACAAAGGAAAAGTAGTATTAGGAACCGACACGAGACTGAGCACTCTAGCTTTCAAATCTGCAGTTATTGCAGGATTGTCTGCAACTGGCTGTGACATAATTGATATTGGCGTTGTAGCAACACCAACAACACAAGTCATGGTAACAAAGCTTAAAGCAGCTGGCGGCATAATGATTACAGCTTCTCACAATCCTATACAATGGAATGGCTTAAAGTTTATCTCAAAAAGAGGCATTTTCTTTGATGAAGAAGAGATGCATAGAATATTTGATGCCTATGATAATTATGATAGTAATATAAAAACAAGCATTACTAATGAACAATTTGTTAACACAAAAACAATTAGCTACGCAGATGTAACTAAACTTGGGAATATATCTACTCACCTTTCAGCAGGAGAAGAACATATCGACCATGTACTAGCCCACGTTGATGTTGATCTTATACGTAAATCAAACCTCAAAGTAGTAGTTGATAGCTGTAATGGATCTGGCGCAGTAGGCAACCCTATACTTTTCAAAAAATTAGGCATAGATTTTATAAACATCAACAGCTCTCCTGATGGAAAGTTTACAAGAAACCCAGAACCACTTCCTAAAAACATTGGTCTTCTGAAAGAAAAAGTATTAGAACACAAGGCTGATATTGGATTTGCACAAGATGCAGATGCTGACAGGCTAGCAATAGTTAATGAAAAAGGTGAAGCTATTGGCGAAGATTATACACTTGTACTAGTTATGAAATATATCCTTGATAGGCATCCTAATCCAAAAGGAAAGATTGTTGCGACTAACCTTTCAACATCTATGGCTTTTGATGATGTGGCAAAAGAATATGGTGCACTTGTAACTAAAACAAAAATTGGAGAAGTAAATGTATCAAAGGTACTACTTCAAAAAGATGCTATTGTTGGTGGAGAAGGTAACGGCGGGGTAATTATCCCTGAGATAGGACTTGGAAGAGACTCTTATGCAGGAATAGCCTATATGCTTGAATACCTTGCTGCAAAGAAAATGACGGTATCAGAAATAGTGGCAACTGTTCCAAAATATGAAGTTGTAAAAACAAGTAAACGTGTTTCTACTGGGGAAGAAGTCTCAAAGGTATTACAAGAAGTTGAGACAGCTTTTGCTGGTGAAACAATGGATAAACAAGACGGAATCAAGGTAATATTTGAAAATTCATGGATTCATGTAAGAGCTTCAAATACAGAGCCAATTCTACGATATTTTGCTGAAGCAAAAACCATGAAAGAAGCTCAAGCGCTTATAGACAAGGTATTCTAAAAATGAAGAAGAATGAATTAAGACAAAATATACTAGCAAAAAGAAGAACAATTTCAATAGAAGATGTGACTGAAAAGTCAAACATAATAAACAAAAAGATCCTAGAGTATCTAGCAACACTTAAATACGAATCAATAGCCGTATACTACCCTATCCACAAAGAAGTAGACATAAAGCCTATATTTAAAAACCTATGGGATCAAGGGAAAAACATACTTCTTCCTTATGCAAAAAAGAATGGAGAAATGGATTTTAAATTATTTGAAAAAAATACATTTCTAACTAAAGATGATTACGGTATTCAATCACCAAAAACAACCAATCTTTTCCCAACTGATTTAATAGATGTGGCACTAGTTCCGTGCGTATCATGTGATAAAAAAAATAACCGAATAGGATATGGTGCAGGTTTTTATGACAGGTTCCTAAACAAAACAGATGCAACCGGCATTGGCGTGTGTTTTGATTTTCAGTTAGTTGAAAAAATACCTACTGAAAAACAAGATGAAAAACTAACAACTGTCATAACTGACTAATTAGCATCTGCTATTGCATAATGGTTAAAATTTGACTATACTACCAAAGGCATATTCAGCTGTTCAGGAGGAACTAGTTTTTTGGATATAAAAATAAATAAAGACATCTGCATAGGTTGCGGAGTTTGTGCGGCGATGGTAGAAGATATATTTGCTATAAATGAAAATAGCGGATTAGCTGAAGTATTGTCACAGAATAGTAATAATAAAGAAATAATAGAAGAAGTCATAGAAACCTGTCCGGTAAATGCTATTTCATTACTTTCATAACATTTACTTTAGAACGATATTTATTTAACATTGGATAAGGGAGAATAAGTAAAAAATAATGGAATTCAATACTGCAATTAATAGCAATGATGGTGCAACCCCAAATATGGTGACTCCAGAGGATATACTCCAAGTTATTGCCAATCCAGAAAATAATATGGATCAATTAGAATCATTCATTGATGATAATAGACTCGTAATACAACCAACTGACAATAATAATGAAGAAGCTCCTAGGCTAACAAAAAAACAACTAGAGCAACAAGAAGCAGAAAAAGTAAAAACGTCTGATGTTGTTAAAATGTATCTTAAAGAAATTGGAAAAGTAGAACTACTAACACTAAAAGAAGAACAAACTATAGCTAAAAAAGTTGCTGAAGGTGATTTAGTTGCAAAACAAGAATTAATAGATGCTAACTTAAGATTAGTTGTTAGTATTGCAAAAAAATATATTGGCAGAGGAATGGCATTTCTAGATCTTATACAAGAGGGTAATATCGGACTTATTAGAGCCGCTGAGAAATTCGATTATACTAAAGGTTATAAGTTCTCAACCTATGCAACATGGTGGATAAGACAAGCTATCACAAGAGCCATATCTGACCAATCTAGAACAATTAGAATACCAGTGCACTTAGGTGAGACTATGAGCAAACTTAGAAAAGCATCAAGACACCTTATGCAAGAGTTTGGAAGGAAACCTACTGAAGAAGAAGTAGCTGACTATATGGACATGCCTCTAGAAAAGGTTAGAGACATATTCAGATCTTCATTAACACCAATATCACTAGAAACACCTATTGGAGATGAAAGCGATAGCTCTAAACTAGGTGACTTTGTAAAAGATGATAAGACAGAATCACCAGAAATGAGCTTATATAGAACATTACTCAGAAAAGACTTGGATGAAATCATGCAAGAACTTTCTGAAAGAGAACGAATGGTTATTAATCTAAGATTTGGTCTTGTTGATGACAGACCAAGAACACTTGAAGAAGTGGGAAGAGTATACGACGTTACTAGAGAAAGGATCAGGCAAATAGAAGCAAAAGCAATAAAGAAACTGCGACATCCGTCTCGTCTTAAAAGGCTTAAAGGCTATCTAAAAGAGGAATCCTGACCTTGAAAGTAAATATAAGCTTAACTCACGAAGAACGAAGCCTATTTAATCAAGAGCTAAACCAGCATATATCCCTTATTGAATCCAGTCTAATTGAATTAGAACAAGCATATTCAAAAGAACTTATAGAACAACTTTTTCGCAGTTTCCATACTATCAAAGGCAATGCGGGAATGATTGGTTACACGCCAATGCAACAAGCTGCAGCAGAAACTGAAAATATTTTACAATTCTTTAGACAAAATGAAATCAATATAGAAGAAAATACTAGTAAAACATTATTTGAAGTACTAGATTACGTCAAACTATTGGCAGCACTACTGAACAAGCCAAATTTTGAAATAGACGAGCCTGCTTATAATGAAATCATAGCTCTTATAAAATCTACTAATAACACAGAAAATAAGAAAGACTCTTCAGAAGAAACTACACAAAAAAATAAAAAAGATAAAGAATCGAACAAAGATAAATCAAAAGGCACAACTCTAAAAATTTCACTAGTAGATGATGCTGAAATGCCTGCAGTAACTTTTTATCAAATAATTCATACCGCAGAACAACACTCAGAAGAATTTGTTTCAACACCTTCTAGTGCTGACATAAAAGAAGGTATTAGTGCAGATATTCTAACAATAACATTACCTACTAGCTTCAGTAATGACAATTTAAATAAAATGCTAGATGAATTATCAATTATTGATGATATAAAATTTATTAAAAAAATATTCAGTGTTAAGGCTAGGGATAAAGGCAAAAGAAGTCTAGAAACAAGGGTAATGAAAAACACAAAAGAAGAATTAAGCGAAGTACAAGTAAATATTAATGAATTAGATGATTTGATAAACCAACTTGGAGAAATAATGATTGATAGGAACAAGATAGTTGATGCAATCTCTAATCTTGAGAAAAGACTTCCTCTTGATAAAGATATTGAAAAACTCTCAGAAGCATCAGCACATTTATGGGCATCTTCATACAGACTACAATCTCAATTACTTAATATAAGAGCAATACCTCTAAGAAATATTGTTGATAAATATAATCGATTAGCCAGAGAAATAGCAAAAAATATAAATAAAAAAATAAAATTAGAAGTAAAAGGACAAGAACTTCGGTTAGATAGAATTATTCTAAATTATTTAAATGATATTTTGATTCACCTTATCAGAAACTCCATAGACCACGGCATTGAACTTCCAGGTGACAGAAAGAAGTCTGGCAAAGAACTAACAGGGACTATTAAAATTATTGCAGAACAAAAAAGCAACAAAGCGGTCTTTCAAGTATCTGATGATGGAAAAGGTATCGATGCTGAAGTAATAAGAAAAAAAATTATTGAAAAAGAAATTGCATCTATTGAAGACGCTAATGAAATGTCCGATGAACAGGTAATAGAGCATATATTCCATTCTGGATTCTCAACAAAAGAAAATGTTTCAGATATCTCTGGCAGAGGAGTTGGCATGGATGTTGTAAAAAACACTATCCAGAAGCTAGGGGGAGGCATTACTGTTTCTAGTAAAAAGGAAGTCGGCACTACCTTCAAAATAACATTACCGTTAACACTTGCTATCATTAAAGGACTCATAATTGATATCGATGAAAAGATATTCATAATTCCAATCACCTATATTGAAGAAGTAATTGATATTAGCGATTATGAAATTAAAAAAATTAATGAGCATCCTCACATTATGTATAGAGATGATGTTGTTCCAATTTTACACCTTAAAGAGATATTATTTGGAGAAAAAACAAAAAACTCATCTCATACCAAAGGAATTGTTTTGTCTTTTTCTGATAAAATAATTACACTAGTAGTAGATAAAATAATTGATGAACAAGAAATTGTTATTAAGAATATAGACTTTGTAGACCAGCTATATTACCTTATTCACTCTGCCACTATTCTTGGAACTGGGGATATAGGACTTATTTTAGATGTATCGGCATTGTTCGATGAGATAAAAAGAAAGTATAATCTACATTAAAGATGAAAATATTAATATGCGATGATTCTATTTATGTACGAACAAAACTATCAAAATTCTTAAAGGATTATAGTTTTGAAGTTATTGAAGCAAGCAATGGTGAAGAAGCGATTGCCAAAAACAAGCAACATTCTCCAGACATTGTCATTCTAGACATTATTATGCCTATTCTTGATGGTATAAATGCAATGTTGCAAATTAAAAAACAAAACAAAACAACTCCGGTAATAATGTTGTCTAACATAGGACAACAAACCCAAATCATTGAAGCACTACAAAAAGGGGCAGACGAGTATATCGTAAAACCTTTTGACCCTGGAAAACTTTTAGCTGTTGTAGAAAAATATAAAGACAATAAAATCCCAAATGATTAATCTAGAGCTACTAATGGTATCTCTTATATTATCTAGCTGTATCCTAGTAATAATACCTATATTTCTCTCAATTGCTTTGCATAGAAAAATAAAACTTTCTTACAAATTTTTATCACTTGGGATTGTATTATCTATTCTCAGCATAATAAAATTTCCGATCCTTTTCACAACATCAGGTGGTCCAATAATAAAAACCATTATTCTAAGCACTCTTGTTTACGCTCTAGCTGAATCAGCAATAAGAATATATATACATAGAAAACTATCTCATCAAACATACGAGAATATTATTAGTATTGCGCTAGGTTATATATCAATAAAAAATGCTGGCATATTTCTTTTTCAGTTTTTTAACTTCACACAACTATCTGTTGTTGCAACACAGGAACCAGAGTTGCTTCAGGAATTAACAAGAACTAGTTCAGAAGGCATCTTGTACTTCGGTCAAATTTTTCACTCTGTTTATATATTCTTATATGCGCTAATGCTTATTTCATTTATTATAATTAGTCATAAAAACATTCATAGGTTTTGGAAATTTGAACTTCTATTTGTTGCAATAAACTTTTGGGTAATTCTAGGTAACACTACAATAAATAAACTAGCAAATAATCCAGCAACAATAAACCTTTATTTATACTTTAATATTTTCCTAATTTTTTTCTTTGCTACAACTGTGGCATATACCTATGGTTATATTCGAAATGTTAAAACAGAAACAACTCCAACAAATAAATAAAGCTCTCTTAAAAGGAGACATCATTGCACTACCAACTGACACAGTCTATGGACTAGCTTGTGATGCGTTCAACCTAGAAGCTGTCAGGCGCATTAGCGAACTAAAAGAAAGAGAGGCCACCAAGCATTATGTTATTCAAGTAGCAGACAAATCTAAGCTGCAAGAACTTATTGAACCTTTAACTGAATTACAAGAAAATATTATAGAAAAGTATTGGCCTGGAGAAATTACATTCATCTTTAAGAAAAAAAAAGAATTAAAACTCCCTTATCTTGGAGACACAATTGGCATCCGAATACCAAATCATGCTATTACAAAAACAATTCTTGAATCTTACAGCAATCCGCTGGTAGTAACTAGCTTAAACATGTCAGGAGAGGCACCTGCTACAAAGGTGAGTGATATTTCTGAAGAAATCAAACCGATGATAAGCGTTATTGTTGAAAACTCACAAGAATCCTCTAATAAGGCATCGACAGTCGTGGATATTTCTAAAGTCACTCCGATTATCTTACGCCAAGGAAGAACAAAATTCTCTCTCAACTAACCTTGTCCATTAGCTCAATCCTGCTATAATAAGAATCACTAAACAGGCAAAAAGGACAAAATGAATGACCATTTTAATAGTAGACGACAATAAAGACATTCTTACACTAGTAAAAACTATACTTGAAATAGAGAATTTTCATACAGAAGTTACAGATAATGGTGCAGACGCGCTAAAACTATGTGAAACAAAAGAATACTCGCTTATATTCCTTGATTTAATGATGGATGGTATTGATGGATACACCGTAATCAATGAATTAAGACAACAAAAAGAATATACAGAAACGCCAATAATTGCACTTACAGCAAAAGCTTTCCAAAAAGACAAAGAAACCGTTCTAAAGAACGGCTTCACTGATCATCTATCTAAACCTTTTAGGACTAATGATATCTTAAATTTTGCTAGAAAATTTATTACTAGTTAAAACTACTAACTGCTTCTTCTTCGTTATTTAGAATATCTATTTTCTTAGAAATCTTTGTAATGTCCAAAACTCTTTTAACATCTACATTGGGATTTAATATTTTAAGCTGACCATCTTTTTCAACAACTTGCTTATAGCTATCAAAAATAGCTCCTAGCCCAGATGAATCAACATAACTAACATTTTTAAGTTCAAGGATTATTTTAATCTTTCCTTGATTCAACTCTTCTTCTACTGCTTCTATTAATAAATAGTTATTATCAACATCAAGCTCGACATCCCCACTCACTATATTGCCAGACTTATTGGCACCTAAGCTTAATATTACCACGTCTCTTTTAATATCTTTTTGAATCTCTAACACTTCAATTCCCTCCTCGTTTATAAAGCTTACTTTATCTACAGCCTAATTATATAGCATATATAGAACAAACACAATTATCCTAAACTCTTTTTACAACCATTACAGTAAAGTCATCATGTGCTGGAATTCCTTCAGCATATGTAAAAACCTCTTCATGTATTTTATCAACAAGATCAGCAGCAGATAGATGCTTATTTTTAACAAGTAATTTTCTAAATTTCTCTTCTCCATAATCTGTATGATATATGTTTCTAGCTTCTGTAACGCCATCAGTAAATAAACAGACTATGTCATCTTTTTTCATCTTTATTACTTCTTGGTCATAATCCGCATCCTTAAATGCACCTAAAGGAAGTCCGCCCTCTTCTAATACCGTAAACTCATTGGTCTCTCCATCCAAATACAATGGGTTCTCATGACCAGCATTTGCATATCTGAAAGTCTTTTTCTTATCATTAACAATCCCATATACACTTGGGATGTAGTTCTTAACGCTTTTATTCCTATATAAATTTGAACTTATTTGCTCAAAGATTTCTGATGGATCTTCATTTTCAATTACTGATGTCTGCATTACTCCCTTAAAGAAGGCCATAATTAATGCAGCAGGAATACCCTTACCTACAATATCTGTCATCGTCACACCTAGTCGTTCTTCATCTAATTGAAAATAATCATAATAATCTCCACCAATCTCTCGGGCGGGAATGGACATAGCAGATACTTCGAAATTCTTTAATTGTGGCTCTATCTTGGCTTGCATGCTTTTCTGAATATTATGTGCAACTTGCAAATCTCTTTTGGTCATTTGTTCTTTTAACGTTTGTTCATGCAGCTTATTGTTCTCTATAGAAGAAGAGGCTAAAGACGCAATAGTTTCTAAAATAGAAATATCATTATTATTGAACTTCTCCTTACGAAATTCTGTTCTTATTAGAACAACTGCCCCAACTGTTTTGCCTCTTTCTATAAGTGGAATTACTAAAAGTTCTGGAATAATCATATCTATTAAGTCGTGGTTATTTGATTTTGTCACTTTAATAGAATCAAATTTCATGATTTGTGGAGCTGTCTTTAATAAGTCAAAAATTGTACCTTTTCCCTCAATTAAAATCCTATCTATGCTATATGGAAAATCAGTTATAAACTCGCTTAACATATCAGTACCGCTCATACCCATATCATTCCAGCTAGCTCTTGTCTTATACTCATCCTCTTCGCCCTCAGCAATAAGAACACAGCCTATCTGAGCCTTAGCGTGCTTCAAAACGATATCTCCTAATATCGACAACATGTCATCTAAATTAATAATGGAATACATCATCTCTCTTGCGTCATTTATCGCAGCTAACTTCTTATTAAGAAGTATTTTATATTTATTTGCTATAACAAAAAACCGTTCCTGAAACATCCAGCCAACAAAATCATAAGTCTGAGTCTGCCACGGCATTTCTTCCTCTTGATAAACAAGCATAGCCCCATGTAACTGATCATCAAGTACCATAGGATAAACTTTTATCTTATCTAACATGAACCCTAAATCCTCATGCTCTTCTCTCTGTTCAATGTAAAACTGAATTGTTTTACTTGTAAAAGCTAATCCTGTAGTCTTCTCTATTCTGTCTACTATTCTGTCTTTTGCCATAGTAAGCAATTCCGCAGGGTATTCGCTTATTCCATAAAGAACTGCCCTATTATGTTCGTTTATTGTCAGGAATCCTGTTAAGGGAGTAATCATCATTCTATCTTTTAAGAACTTCAATACTACACTAGCTAAGTCCTCCTCAGATTTAGCTTGCTCTATTTGTTCTTTTAAATGGTGAATATCTTCTAATAAATTACCTATCATTCTTTTCCCCTACCTACTATTCTATATTAAACTTCGGCTGACAGGAATAGGAATATTGATATCTGTTATTATATCTGAATTAAATTTTATAATTTCTGAAATATTAATTGTAATCATGTCAATCCTTATATAATGCTTTTTTTTTAATATCAAACCATATATAATATTCCCCATCAAAAATAATTTTAAACATTTATTTAAAGGAGAAAAAAATATGAAATCAAGACACGAATGCCTATTTACTTCAGAAAGTGTATCTGAAGGTCATCCCGATAAAATGGCAGACCAAATTAGCGATGCTATTCTAGATGCTTGTTTAGCACAAGATCCAGAATCGAGAGTAGCATGTGAAACTATGGTAAAAACTGGAATGGTTATTGTCTCTGGTGAAATTACAACTAAAGCGGTTATTCATTATGAGGAAATCATAAGAAATACTGTTAAAAAAATAGGATATGCAGATTCAAGCGATGGATTTGACTACAAAACTTGTGCTGTTATTAATGCTCTGGGGCACCAATCACCTGATATTTCTCAAGGTGTTACTGAAGGAGAAGGACTTTTCTGTGAACAAGGAGCTGGTGACCAAGGAATAATGTTTGGTTATGCAACAAACGAAACTAAAACATTAATGCCACTTCCTATTGAACTTTCTCACCAATTATTAATTAAATTAGCTGAACTTAGAAAAAATGGAAAACTTGCTTACCTTAAGCCAGATAGCAAATCACAGGTGACTGTACATTATGATGAAAATGGGCCTAAAAACATTGATACTATTGTTATTTCTACACAACATGGTGAAGATGTTACATTAGAACAAATCAGAGAAGACCTTATTGAAAAAGTAATTAAACCGACTATTCCTAAAAAACTTCTAGATGGAATTAAAGATGAGCATATTTACATCAACCCTACTGGTAGATTTGTTATTGGTGGTCCAATGGGTGACTGTGGTCTAACTGGCAGAAAAATCATAGTAGACACTTATGGCGGAATGAGCAGACATGGCGGTGGTGCTTTCAGTGGCAAAGACGCTTCTAAAGTAGACCGTTCTGCAGCATACGCAGCAAGATACATAGCTAAAAACATTGTAGCAGCTGGTTTAGCTGATAAATGCGAAGTGCAACTAGCATACGCTATTGGAAAAGCAGAACCTGTATCTATTTTTGTTGAAACATTTGATACTGGCAAACTTTCAGATGAAAAAATTACAGATTTAATCTATAAACATTTCCCAATAAAACCAAAAGATATAATTGAAGCTTTTGGGTTAAAAAGACCTATATATGAAGAAACAGCAGCTTATGGTCACTTTGGAAGAGAGCATTTTCCTTGGGAAAAATTAGATAAAGTTTCTGTTCTTAAAAAAGAGGTTTAATCATCAAAATTGGATTTATCAGCTTAGGCTGTCCAAAAAACCTTGTTGATACAGAGACAATGATTGGACAAGTTAATAAAGAACATCAGCTCACCAACAATATGGATGAAGCTGATGTCATGATATTAAACACATGTGCGTTCATTGAATCTGCAACTGAAGAAACTATTGAAAACATTATTGAACTTAGGGACTGGAAAAAATCCAAACAGGGAAGAAAAATAATAATTGCTGGATGTTTCGTTGAAGAAAAAAAAGAAACTATCACAACTGACTACCCTTTCATTGATGGAACTATTAATACAGGCGCTCTTTTACAAATAAATAGTTTATTAGAAAGCATCTCAACTTCTGATGGACAAAATCAAATCTACAGCAACAGAGAAAATAACTTACTAGGACAAGAAGAAAGAATTCAAGCAACTCCTCCTCACTATGCTTATCTTAAGATAGGTGATGGTTGTAATCACGGATGTTCCTTTTGTAAGATTCCCAAACTTCGAGGTGGCTCTTATTTTAAAAAATCAGAAGACATATTAAATGAAGCTAAAATTCTTGCAAATAGAGGAGTAAAAGAAATCATTCTAATTGCTCAAGATATTACCAGCTACAATGATGGCGAAAACTATAGATTACCTGCATTATTAAAAGACTTAGAACAAATTAAGAAAATCGAATGGATTAGGCTTTTATACCTATATCCCGACAATATAACTGAAGAGTTGATTAAAACAATCAAAGCGTCTAAAAAGATAGTTCGCTATATAGATATGCCAATTCAGCATATAAGTGATAAAATATTAACAAAGATGAACCGTAAAAGTTCTAAGAGCACAATAGTTAAAATCATTAGTCTTGTTAAAAAAGAATTATCGGATGCGAAATTAAGAACAACTGTAATCACAGGATTTCCTGGTGAAACTGAAACAGAATTTGCAGAGTTGTATACTTTTTTAGATCAAATAAAATTTGATCACCTTGGTGTTTTTGCTTATTCAGATCAAGAAAACATCGCTTCTTCTAAACTGGAGGGAAAGTTGGAAGAGGATGTTAAAGACCGCAGGGTCGACAAGATCATGAAAAGGCAACAACTAATTAGTACTAAATTAAATAAGAAATATGTAGGGCAAACAATGGAAATAATGATCGATAACTTAAATGGTGGCAGAAGGTACTTTGATGCACCAGAAATAGACGGATTTGTATTTATTAACGATGTTAATGATACGGATATAGGTCAAATAAAAAAAGTTAAGATTAAAAAAGCCCTTCAATATGATTTGATTGGCGAGTTTACTTGACCGTAGCAACAAAGATAACAATACTTCGCATTCTATTTATTCCCCTCCTAGTAATCCTTATGTTAACAAACCTGTTTCCTTTTCAGGAATTGGTTTCATTTGCCTTATATTTATTAATTATTTTTACCGATTACCTAGATGGATATGTAGCCAGAAAATATAATCAAATAACTGATTTAGGAAAGCTTCTAGATCCATTAGCAGATAAAATACTAGTTACCACTATGTTACTTTTATTTACTCAATACGGACAAATCGAGTTCTATTGGACAGCAATAATAATCTTTAGAGAATATGCAGTGCTTGGTCTACGCTCTATTGCAGCATTAAAAAATATAGTAATAAAAGCAGACATGTTTGGGAAAATAAAAACTGTTCTACAATTTACGTTACTTGCATTCCTTATGTTGGAGCTACCTGGCTCACAAGTATTAATAATACTAACTGTTATAATAACGGTATTATCTGGTACAAATTATTTCCTTAAAAATAAGGAGGTCCTCCGTGGTTGATTTTAAAAATATACTTACAGATACCGAACTTAATGATTTAAATATGTTACCTTTCAAGATTTATGATCTAATAAAAGAGCAAAATAAAACTATTACTACTGCCGAATCAATTACAGGTGGTGATATTGCTACATCATTCACAAAAATCCCAGGAGCTTCTTCAGTATTTCTTGGTGGAATTATTGCTTATTCTAATCAATTAAAGGTTCAAGAATGTTTAGTAGCGCCTAAAACTATTAAAAATTACGGAGAAGTAAGCTCACAAGTTGCTTCCGAAATGGCAAAAGGAATAAAAAGAAAATTCCAATCAAATATTAGTCTATCTACTACTGGCTATGCTGGTCCTAAAGTTAGCAATGAACAAGTAGGACTTGTATACACATCTGTGATTGTTGATGAAGAAGAAATAACTCAAAAACACCAATTTGAAGGTGAACGCAACGATATAATAAAACAAACGACATTCTCTGTACTCGAGATTCTCAAGTACATGCTTTCAAACAAAAACAAAGGAGGAAATAATGGCTGATAAATCTAATAAAAATCTTGAACTTGCGATACAACAAATAGAAAAAGAATTCGGTAAAGGTTCTATAATGAAGATGGGGGATAAAAAACATCTAAATATAGAAACTACCTCTACGGGTTCTATCAAACTTGATAGTGCTCTAGGAGTAGGCGGAATCCCTAAAGGAAGAATTGTAGAAATATATGGCCCTGAAAGCTCAGGTAAAACAACCGTAACTCTTCATATTATTGCTGAAGCTCAAAAAACTGGCGGAATCTGTGCATTTATTGATGCAGAACATGCTCTTGATCCAGCTTACGCAAAGAATATTGGGGTTAATACACAAGAATTACTTATTTCTCAACCAGACTGGGGGGAACAAGCATTAGATATAGTAGAAACTCTAGTCAAAAGTGGTGCTATAGATATCATTGTTGTTGACTCGGTCGCAGCACTTGTTCCTAAAGATGAACTAAACGGTGAAATGGGAGACCGCCATGTAGGACTACAAGCAAGATTAATGTCTCAAGCACTTAGAAAACTTACAGCTGTAGTAAGTAAATCCTCGTGTACCGTTATCTTCGTAAACCAGCTTAGAGAAAAAGTTGGCGTAATCTACGGAAGCCCAGAAGTTACAACTGGTGGTAAAGCTCTTAAATTCTATGCGTCAATTAGGCTCGATATTAGAAAAAAAGAAAGTATTAAAAAAGGTGATACATTTGTAGGAACTATGACTAAGGTAAAAGTTGTAAAAAACAAAGTAGCCCCTCCTTTTAAAGAAGCTTTATTTGAGATTATATATGGTAAGGGAATTTCAAGAACAGGAGAAGTGCTTGATCTTGCTGTTGAATATAAGATTATTGAAAAATACGGATCATGGTATAGCTACAAAGACGAAAAGATAGGTCAAGGAAGGGATAACGCACAAGTATATCTAAATGATAAGCCAGAAATTTTAAAAGAAATAACTGAAATCGTGACAAAAAAGTTAAAAGAAAATAGTTAGAAAATTATAAAGAAAGGACAATAAAATGTTAACAACAATAATATTAGCAGCAGTTACTGTGATACTACTACTTATAGTGGTATTCCTATTAACAAAAGAACAATCAGTACTGAAAAAAGAAAGAGATACAAAGCAACAGTCAGTAAAGATATTAAAAGAAGCAGAAAGAAAAGCAGAAGATATTAGAAGAGAATCTATTCTTCAATCTAAGGAAGAACTACATCTAAAGAAAAATGAACTAGAAGATGAGGCGAGAAAAGAAAGAGACAAAATAGCTTCAGCTGAAAATAGATTAATTCAAAAGGAAGAAAATCTAGATAAAAAAGAAGCAAACCTAGATTTGCTTACACATGATAATAAAAGAAAAGAAGAATCTCTACAGAAGAGAAACGAAGAATTAGACAAAATTTTTGAAGAGCAATCAAATGTTCTAGAAAATATTTCAGGACTAAGTAAGGATGAGGCAAAAAAAATGCTTCTTGATCACATGGAAAGAGAAGTCAAATATGATGCATCAAAAATGATCAAAGAAACAGAGGAACTTGCACAAAAAACAGCACTTAAAAAATCTAGAGAGATTATTGCTACAGCTATCCAAAGATGTGCAGTTGATAATGTGGTAGAAGTTACTACCTCTGTTGTTACTTTACCAAGTGATGACATGAAAGGAAGAATAATCGGTAGAGAAGGTAGAAACATAAGAGCATTTGAAACTCTTACGGGTATAGACCTAATCATTGATGATACTCCTGAAGCAGTTGTTTTATCAGGATTTGATCCGATTAGAAGAGAAATTGCAAAACTTACATTATCAAAACTAGTAACAGATGGAAGAATCCACCCTACTAGAATTGAAGATGTTTATAATCAAGCAAAAAAAGAATTAGAACTGAACATTATGGAACTTGGAGAAAAGACTGCTCTAGATGCTGATGTTCAAAATCTTTCACAAGAAATAATCTATCTTCTAGGTAGATTAAATTACAGAACTAGTTATGGCCAAAACGTAATGCAACACAGCATTGAGGTTGCTCACTTATCATCATTAATGGCTCAAGAGCTTGGGGTTAACGTTCGTTTAGCTAGAAGAGCAGGACTATTGCATGATTTAGGTAAATCTTTTGACTTCGAAAAAGAAGGTACTCACGCACAACTTGGAGCAGAATTTGCTAAAAAACATGGAGAGAATGATGAAGTTGTTCACGCTATATTAGCTCACCATGAAGAGGTTCAGCCTCAAACAATTGAAGCAATCATAGTTGCTGCTGCGGATGCAATTTCTGCATCTAGACCTGGCGCAAGAAGAGAATCTATAGAAGCTTACGTTAAGCGACTTGAGAATCTTGAGAATTTAGCTACTTCATTTAATGGTGTAGATAAAGCTTTTGCTATCCAATCTGGAAGAGAAATAAGAGTAATGGTTAAGCCTGATGTTATTAATGACAAGCTTTCTCCAAAACTTGCAAGAGACATCGTAAAGAAAATTGAGAACGAACTTGAGTATCCAGGAACTATTAAAGTTACAGTGATCAGGGAAACAAGGATTCAAGAAGTAGCTACCTAATGATTAGAGTTCTATTTTTTGGAGACATTGTAGGCAAAATTGGCAGGGAGGCTTTCTTTAGAAAGCTTCCTTCGCTTAAACAAAAACATGACGCTAACTTAATTATTGTTAACGGGGAAAACTCCTCAAACGGCAAAGGAATTACTCCTAAAGTATATAACGAGTATATTGAAAATGGTGTTGATTGTATAACCTCAGGCAACCATATCTTTGATAATAAAGAAATAATTGATAGCATGCATGAATACACTAGTCTAATAAGACCACTTAACTATAACAAAGGTGTTCCAGGTAATACTTTTTTCACAACAACGGTTAATGGCTCAAAAATAACGATTATCAACTTATTAGGGCAAGTCTTTATGCCGCCGATAGAAAACCCTTTCTGGGCGACAGAGGAGTTCTTAAAAGAACATGATGCGGACATATTAATCTTAGATATACATGCAGAAGCTACTTCTGAGAAAAAAGCTATGGCAATGCACTTCGCAAATAGAGTATCTGCGGTAGTAGGCACACATACACATGTGCAAACTAACGATGCGGAAATAATTGATAATTATACAGCCTATATAACTGACATAGGAATGGTAGGAGCAAAAAACAGCATACTTGGGATGAAGCCAGAACCAGTATTAAGAAGATTTCTCACATCTATGCCTGAAAGATTTGCACCTCCAAAAACAGATAATTATACATTATTGAATTACATAGAATTAGTTATTAACCCTGATGGAGCTGCTGAATCGATAACAGCACATAATAAATTAATTAAAAATGCACATGCGTAACTTTAAGTGCATATTTTTTATTTGAAATACCTAAATCACCACTAAATTTTTTAAACTCACCTACATTTAATACAACTGGAGTATCTAGAGGCATCTCTAATTGAATAATGTCGCCTATTTGTAAACATAATAAATCATTAACGGTTACCTCAGTCCTTCCAAAAATTGAAGTAACAGGAACTACTGCATCAGCAATGTTCTTTATTATTTCTTGTGTCTTTTTCTCTTCTTTTTTTGATCTGGTTGATCCCGAATCTTCAGATGTTAACTGATTAATAATATTCTCTAAAGCAACAAATGGAATACAATAAGTGATATTACCTACTTCATCGCCAATAATCACTTCAAACTTTAAACTGAGAACAGCATCATTTGGCTGACATAAATGCATAAGGTTTGGATTAACATCATCCTTAGTTATTCTTGGAACTTCATGCATTACTCTGCCCCAGCTCTCTTTTTGCAAAGAGAAAATCTGATCCATGATATTTGCAATCACCTTTGATTCAATCTCCGTAGGCTCATTTCTAGAAACACTTGTTGTTGTTCCTTTCCCTCCAAGCAATTTTTCAACTAATAGCAATGCTATATTAGAATCAATGCCAACAAATGCCTGATCATCTACAAAAGATACTAAATAATATAGCGAACCATCACTGACTTCTTCAATATATTCTTGATACAATCTTTGTTCTAAATAGTTTAAATAAATCTTAATATCTTGCCTCAAAAAAACTGACAATGAAGCACTAACCATACGAGACATATTGTCATGTATAGTCTTTAAACCACGCAACAATTCTTTAGAAAACTTGTTTGGGACTCTAAAATCATAGGGTTTGGCATCGCCTACATAACTTAAACTTATGGATTCATCTGGAGCGTCAGTATCTTCTGTTAAAAGAGCATCCAGTTCTTCCTGCGTTAAAATATTTCCCCCCACAGAACTAACCCCTATTCTTTATTTATTCTTTATTGCGAAAATCTTTAAGTGTTTCGTCATTCTCTAGTTCGTCCATGATGCTCATCATTAACATTGAAATATCTTCTTCTTTTAAATTCAATGCTTCTAGCGATTTCTCTGAAACTTTCTGATCTATTCCGCCTACACTAATCCCAATGCCCATAATAGTAACAATAATATTAGCAAGATGAACCATGTGCGCAGATAAGTTACCAGCCGTTGCCTCTTCAGGTCTATGGTGGTATTTAATTGTTTCAACAATATCATCAGAAAGATTCCACTTTGCACAAACAGCAGCACCTATTTCCCCATGATCAAAACCTAATATTTCTCTTTCAGCATCATGAAAGGCAATATCGCCTTTATTATAACGATTTATTACTTCTTTAAACTCATCTTCCGCATATTGGTTTAGGACAACTTTACCAACATCATGCAGCAATCCCATCAGATATACTTCTTCAGCATTTGGATAAAACATCTTTGTTGCAAGTAATCTTGATGCTAGAGCAGTACCAAAACTATGTTGAAACATTGCTCCTTTATCTAAATAATATGTATCTAAAGACGTATCTAGTACAGAGAAACTATGTGCGGTTAAAGCCATCTGCTTAATAGTGTTAAAGCCTAAACAAACAACAGCATGTGAAATAGTTTTTACTTGTTTTGAGAATCCATAAAATGATGAATTAGACAATTTCAAAACCTTGGAAGCCATTGCTTCATCAGATTGCAAAGCATCCGCTATCTTTTTTAATGGAGTATCTGGATTTTTTGTAAGATTAATTATCTTCTGAATAGTTTCGGGCAGAGGCATAAGCTCTGTTATTTTATTTACTATTTTATTATAAAGTACGTTATTTTCATCAACCATATTTTTTTTATCCTTCTATTTAATACTATCCTGTAAACTTTATACCTACAACACTTTTTCAGAGGAACCGAAAATTTTTGACTTAATTATCCCCTCTTTAATATCAACGCTCAAAGTCCTACCATTAGAACCTCCGGTGTCTTCAGCAGAAACACTCAAATTAAACTTTGAAAGCTCTTTCTTAATGGCCGTAACATTTTGAGAACCTATATCAAACATACTATTAGCAGCAACACTTGCTCCTCCAGAAAGACATATCTTACAAGATGCAAAATTTCCACCTTGCTGCATAAAATATTTTAAAAATAATGGGATGCCTGTATCTGCAAACCTGACTGGATGATCACTTTGAGACTGAATATCACTAGAAGGCATAACAACATGGATAATTCCGCCAATTCTAGTTGTAGAATCATAAATTGCCAATGCTACACATGAGCCAAGCCCATGCGCTACTAGAACATCATCCAATTTATTGGAAAATTTCATCTCTGCTAATTTTACTCTAACATTTGCCATATTCATTCCCTTATTATAACCAATTAATCGTTTTTTTTCTTACAATCCTTTAAACTTTTTGTTACATCTCGGACCATTTTCTCTAATCGGACATATTCTTCCTTTAATGGATCTGGCACATGACCTAAATCAAAATCTACAGAAGGGTCTACGCCTTTTACATTAGCAATCCTTACTGGATTACCAACGGCAGTAGAATGAGCAGGGACATCTTTTAGCACAACTGAACCAGCCCCAACTTTGCAATGATCCCCTATAGTTATATTACCCAATATTTTAGAACCTGCACCTATTATTACATTATTTTCTATTGTTGGGTGCCTCTTTCCTTGTTCATTCCCAGTACCACCCAATGTAACTTGATGATAAAGAATAACATTATTACCTATTATCGCTGTTTCGCCAATTACAACTCCATCACCATGATCAATAAAAAAAGATCTACCGATAGTCGCTCCAGGATGTATCTCAATAAAAGTAAAGAACCTGCTTACTTGAGACAATAATCTAGGCATAAATGGAATCTTTAAGTTGAACAATAAATGATAAATACGATAAGTAGATACAGCATAAAGACTTGGATATAAAAGAAACTCTAAATTCTTTGCAGCTGGATCACCTCTAAAAATCGCTTTAATGTCGCCATATACAAGTGAAATGGCCAACATTAAAAGCAAATAACTAAAAACTATTATTATAAATAAACCCATTGTTAAACAATTATATCATTAATGGATAACGCCTACCATCAATCTAGCAGTGCCTTTTACCCCGTTTTCAGAAATAGCATTAATGATAACAAAATATCCTCCCTTTGCAACTTTTCTGCCTAGCTCATCTGTACCATCCCATTCTACCTGGTTTGGCGCATCCTTTGAACCGCCTTGTTCGCCTTGCGCATATTCCATCTCTCTTACAAAGTGACCTAATGCATCATAAATTTTAATGGTAACATTTGCATCTTCTTTTAACTCATAATAGATAGTTCCCGTTTCATCTAGAATTGTATTTATAGGGTTTGGATAGAATGAAACCAAAGAAACAAAGGCACTTGGCTGGAAGATTCTAGAATAATCAGAAACTATTAGATCTGAAAATAATCTTGCACCGTTTAAAGCACTAACTCTATATCTATATCTAGAATTGAAGTCACCCGTTGTAATAAACCTAGTCTCATTTGTGGTAGCAACTGAAATCCATCTCTGTAAATTTTGATATTGTTTCTCAACTAAATAGTAGTTTACTCCAGACTCAACATCCTGAGCATTTGTCCATGATAGTCTGTGGACATCAGCTGTGGCGTTTTCATCATCAAACAACAATTGATCCAGAACTAACCTAGACCCATCTCCAAAGCTTGGAGGCGTAAGGTCAACATGAAAAGTAAGAACATGTTCATTAGATATAAACGAATTGCCTCCATTACTACTCCTTGCCTGAATCTTTAATTTATATGAATTAGCATGATGCAGGGTTAACTCATCATCTAGATCAACTGTAACATTTCTTAACTGGAATCTATTGCCTATCTTAATTGCAGAATCAAGACTAATATTCTTTCTATAAGGATTTACTTCCTCTCCATTAAACATTCTAACTATTTCGACAAATACACCATCAATAATTGTGTCGTTATCATTCACATAGCAATCCATATCAAAAGTAACTAAATCTGACACATTAACAAAATCATGCATTCTAGCGATGTCTATAATCGGCTGGCTCTTGTCAACAATAATTATTGACCCAATATCAATTGTTGCTGGTGTCATTATGCTGCCAGGATCTATCAATACCTCAAAATCAGCTGGATCCAACATGAAATCCAAGTTTCCAGTGCCAGCTGCGACATCAACATTGAAACCCAAATAAATTGTTTCAGGAGAAGGATTAATAAGATATCCTGCAGGCAAATTAATTCTAGCTTTTTCGGATTCAAATTCGACAGTTTCCCAAGTTGTAAGATCTGAAATCAAAATTCCAACACTTGATGAAATAACTAAGTCATCATTAGCAAGCTTACCAGCTCTATCATCACAAGAAATGCGTATTGGTATTTCATTTATTAATGTAACAAAATAATCATTACTTATCCTTAACTCACCTAGATCAATTCTGTCACCTTGATGAACTTCAATAGCTGAATTATCAGAATAACTGAAATACATTAATTGTCGATATTTAGTTATCTCAGTATAATCTGATATTACAGGTATAGTGCTCTCATTCATTACATCCAAATCACCCATTCCAACATCAGCTGAACTCAAAAACTCAAAAGATATTTGACTACTTGGTGCAGCATCTATATCAATATTTGCTACTAAGAACAAACGAATCTTATCATCATTTACTATGGCATTAAAACCTTCAAAAGTTATTGTGTCTTGATCAGTATCTATAACACCTTCAACAAAATCAAGCCATCTAGGATCATTCTCATCAAAAACCCTATTCCATCCAGTCTCTTCACTTTCATAATAAAGTCTTGGTCTATTTATCAAATCAACTGGCAGATTACACTTTAAATCATCATTTTTATGGAAAACCAATTTATTAATCTCCACATCATAAGGATACGCATCCATTGCGAATTCAAATAACACAGTATCATTATCACCCTGATGGACTATGTTTGATGTGCTCTTAATAGATGATTCCCTATATAGATGTAACACATTCCAGCCATTTCCTATAACATATTCTCCTGTTTCAAATGGCAATATGTCTGTTGAAAGACGACTATGGTCATCTAGCACAAAAGAATCCGTAACAACCATAAACGTAAATGGATCCATAGCTGAATCTCTAATATCTCCATAAATAGCAATCATAGTTTGAGAAACAATTTCGATTTCATCAAACAAAAATGAAATGCTTCCCGTAGTAACGAACTGACGACTATCAATAGTTGCACCATCTATTTCTAAATATAACTCCCTTACTGTTAAATGCTGTCTATCTCCAAACTTCTCTAGATTAATCCTTTTTAATTTAACTTTCGATGATGGCATTACATCTATATTGAGCAATCTAATATATTCATCTCTTCTATTAACCGTCACTGTGTCCATATTAATTGTAACAATGAACAGTTTTGGTTGTAATTCTGTTGTGGCATCTAAGGTGTTCCCAGCCTTATCCACCAAAATTCTTCTTAGGACTGGATGCAATTGTTTAGCATCACTTGATAAATTAATTGTTATCACAAAATTTAACAAATTCGCATCTAAATTATTATAATCAACTGATGGGTAGGATAAATCTTCAGAAAACTCAATCCAATAATTCATTGAATCTAATGCTTCGTCAATTGTAATTGCTATCGTTAACAACTGTCCATCTGCATCGTTCAATGGTTGCCACTCTAAAGTATCTAATGGTTCATGAACATCTACAGTAATTGACCAAGTAGTAGCAAACTCACTAACATCACCTTTCTTATTCTTAACCCAAACATAGATATCTGTAGTCAAGAATCTTTGCCCATTAACTCCATATAAGTCTATAATTTGAGAATAATCTATAACGTTTCTAGTAACGTCCCAAGTAGATATCTCGCCACCTATATTATCTGTTACATCTGCAGATGCGTTAAAATCAATCCACCTTGTATCAAATACTCTAGGTCTTGCATCTTGATTAAAATCAATTAAATACTTATTCACATTTTTAAGCTCATTTTCAGGAGCACTATCATACGTAACTGAGATCCAAAATAATAACCCATTATTCAATGTGTTTATATACGCTGTTCTCATTACATCATCAAACTGAGAAAATCTTACAACTGCTGGTGTAGGATAGCTAAGCTGTAAGTCCAAAGTAGATATCCCTTGATTAATATTTGAAGTGTTGCCTGCCATATCAACCATTGAAAGATTAATTGTAATCGTTCCGCTGACACTTCTCTCATAAAAGTCATATCGTGCAACATAACTTCTATCTGTAAGGACATCGACGTCCATTGGCTTAATATCGTCACCCATAGTAATTGAAACTGTTGGTAAATATGCTAATTGCTCATCCGTATATACTCTAAAAGAATACTCCCCATAATTTACCTCCCTAATACTTCTATTATTCTTGTAAATGAAGGTGCCCTTAGGTTTTGTAATATCATATATAATACTCGCACTAACTGGATGTAAATTATTTCCAGAATAATTATTTGCCCACAAATAAACGACTTTCTGACCTTCATTTTCTGATGGAATCAAGTATGTTTCGGGATATATAGACCATGCCGATGCATTGCTAGCACTAGGCTCTACATCTGTATTAAACGTAACATGCCACGAAGGAGACTCTTCGTAATATATTGAATTAACACTTACATTTAAAGTATTTGTATACAAGGTGCTTCCATTATTTGGATTGCTCATTGTAAATATTGGGTCCTTTGGTCTATCACGTCTAAATTCTATTTCACTCAATGTTGGTTCCGGAAAACGACTAACATTACCAGCATTATCCACTAACAAGAACTCTAAGAAAGCTATCCCATCACTAATACGTTCTGCTGAAACATCAAGGGTTGCTCTATAGGATCTAGTTGCTACCTTATTCGCTGTTAATCTATAATTTTCCGTTCCTCCTTGAACCTTGAGGCTCATAGTAATGAGCAGCTCATTCTCACGATCAATAGTCTCTCCATAAACTGTAACAGTAACTATAAGTTCATTCTGAGACGTTTCTGTAAATTCATACTCATTCAATTCCACTCCAAAAACTGGAGGAATATTATCGAAATTAACAGTTATTATAATTGGGATTGAATTCCCAGCTTTATCAACAGCTACAACAGAAATTGTACTGGTAGTCCCTTGTTCTGCAACCTGGACAGTAACTGCCCTACGATCTACCGGCAACTTCATAGACTCAATAATTGATGATGCTAATACGGCAGACAGGTCATGAGTAAGCACTACATAATAATCTAATGCTAAGTCATCAATTGATGCATCCCACGTCACTTCAATAAAACCATCATCGTCATAACCAAGCATAGGAGCATAAATATCTGCACTAGAATTAGCATCCTGAATTAAGGTGACATTAAAAGAATTTGGAACTGTCAAATCAACTGTTACAGCGACAGAGAAAGTAGAAATATTCCCGGCGTTATCCATAGCCATAACAATAATATCCTGGACTCCTCCTGTTGTAACGTAGTCATATACCTCTCTGCTACTTTGCGAGATACTATAATTATCAGTAAGACTGCTTTTAACCTTATATGGTTTTGCTCTCAAAATACCAGAAGGCTCACCCCAATAGAAGTCTATAGATTTATCATCATAATATCCAACACTTGGCTCAAACCAATTATCTTCAGAGATATCATCAATCAAAAATACGTCACTCAGCCCTGGACGATTATTATTAACATATACATTAGTTGTAACAAATACGACATTACCTGCCCTATCTCGAACATACGCTCTTAACTCTATTGGAAATGCCTGCTTTGGAACAACTTGTATTGAGAACGTAGATGCTGTAGGAATAATACTCAATCCACTAATAGGAAGATATTCATCTGTCTTATTACCCTTAATAAATATATGACTTGTAACTATACTAAGTTCATCATCATAACCTGACCATTCAACCCTACCTAGAACCAAATCGTTATCATACCAATCTTCAAGTGGATCAACGTTATCAGTAGCACTATCAGTATCTGGAGAAACTCTTATAAAAAAATCATTAACTACTGGAACACTTTCATCTGCATTCACATTAACACTTGTTTGTAGCACATTACCTGCTCTATCAGCAACTCTAGCATATACTGTGTTTTTGCCTTCTGATAAAGGAACATCTGTTAACAAGTTGCCTATTTGAGGAGTTGTCCACTGACCACTACCTAACCAGAAACTAATAGGTTTTGTTCTTAAAGCAACAGCATCATTCTTATCAACTACTACAAAAGATGCTGTCAAACTATCAAACCATCCTACCTCGGGGTCGATACCATCTTCGCCACTATCAACATCTGGGATAGCTTCCAAAACTAATCTTGCAGGAAGAACAGTATCAATATGCACAACTTCTCTATCTGTAATCTCCATACCATTTGCCAATCTCATTCCAAATTCAATAGACGATCCTGGCAATTCTGTATCTGCTATATATACACTACTAATAGTTGCGGTTTCCCTTGTATATTCTTTATTCTGATCAAGTATTCTTACAAAGTATACAATATCTGCTGTTAGGTAATTATCACTAAGAATTTCCTCAAAATTATGAATTATCTTTATATTCAATGTATTAACATCAAACCAATTTGCATCCGGTGTAATGTCATCCCCACCATGATCTATTCCAGACTCACTTACAATAATAGAAACAAAATTTGATTCCTCCGTTAATTCACTTGCAAAAGGAGCAACATTAACATTGCTGGTAATTATAGTTCTGTTACCCGCTAAATCTCGAACCTCTAAAATAAATCTTTGTGGCACACCCCAATCCATTGTGATTGTGCAATTATTAGCAGCAATCCATGCTGATTGGGAAATAATTACATCTTCCGTAGTAACTTTCCAATATCTATATGAATTAGGCCTTAACCCTCCGTCATCATAAGCATTCCATCTCCAAGAAACAGATTGCTTGCCATACCATCCTTCTTTTAAAGCATTGTTATTGTCATCATAATCAAGAAGCAACTCTACAGAAACTGATGGCGCTATATTATCAACTATGAATTCATTACTAAAGTCAGTATCAATATTACCTGCGTTATCAATAGCCATAAACTCAAGTCTCTTAGTATTTTCACTATAATCGACTTCTATTTCTTCATAATTGTTATGTGTGGAACCGACATCGATAGTATTCCAAGCTACATCACCTTCTACTCTATAATAATAGCAAGCTGTTGGTCTTAATCCTCCAAAGTCACCTGCAGTCCATTCTATTTGCAATGTATCATCGTTATACCAAATATATTCATCTCCTGAATACGGTGGATACTCATTATCATTAGTATCTTCTAATACCGTAACCTTAACATTTGCAGGCTTTGTTCTATCTACATTTACATCAACATAGCTTTCTCTGTAGTTACCTGCCCTATCTACCGCTCTTACCCAAACCTTCTCTGTTTGAATTGTGCTAAAGTCATAATAACCTTCTTCTACATCAATATTATTAGCAAAAGTAACAGCTCTTGCAGAACCATATCCTGAGCGACTCTTAACATTAAAAGGCGACGGTCTAAGACCTCCGTTATCAGTTGGAGAGGTCCAGATTACATCAACCCCTGTATCGTCATACCATCCAGCATTTGGGGATACTCCATCATTCATAGTGTCGGCATCATAAATTAACGAAACAATACACTCTTCTGGATTAGTTATATCTAAATGAATAAGCGCATCACTAGTTGTTGTATTACCTGCTTTGTCTGCTACTTGAACTTCAATATTAACTGTGAACAATTCTTCTCCAACTACATAATCCCTATGGACTATATCATTAACAAACTCTGTCCAAGCATAATCATTAATCCTAAAGCGATAACTGTTATCTCTCAATGCAATATTATCAGTAGCTCTATTCCAATAAAAATCAATTGTATTATCGTTATACCAACCTTCTAAAGCATAAAGCTGATTCGCAGTAACATCATTATCCGCTTCAATAACTATTTCAAATGCACCTGGATCTGTTATATCAACATAAATTTTTCTAGTAATTATGTTTACGTTCCCTGCCTTGTCTTGCAAGATTACATGAAGGTAATTTGGAGATGATTCACTCTCTATTTCTAGAACAGTTGCAGAGAAAACATCACCATTACCGGCAATAGATACAAATATCTGATTGCCTGAAATAACAAATGGATTGTTAGTAACTATATAATAAAATCCATCTTCCCTTACTCCCGAGAAGTCATCAGTATCTTTCAGTAATGCTCCATCGATCCCACTAATTGAAAATTCTATAGAAGTATCGTCATTCCATCCAGGCAAAGGGTCTACCCCGTCATTGTCACTAGAATCATCAGTAATTAACCTGACATCAATATCCTGTTCTGGCTTTATTGTATCTACTGTAACCCTAATCTCTCTAGTAATAATGTTACCTGCATTATCTGCAATAGCCCCAATAATTGTATAACAATTACTGCGATTATCTGTAAGCATTAAATTATCAAGAGTAATGAGATGAGAACCATAAATACCACTACCTGGTTCGTCAACACCTTGTTCAAAATATGAAGAATAATCAAAACTATAAAAAGCATCTAAGCTAACAAAAATTCTATTTGCAGATGGATGAATTGCCTTAACAAAGTACCTATTCTCTCTTAATTCACTATGGTAATCCTGCACCGCATCTCTACTAAACACTACTGAAACACTAACGTCGTCATAATGTCCAATCATAGGAGGTACGCCATCGGGCATGCCGTTATTATCACCAGAATCTTCATCTGGAACTAATTCGAATATAAAGTTTAATGCTTCGCCATTGTCTGAAGGAGGAATACTATCTACGACAATGCTTCTAGTAACCACATGTACGTTTCCTGCTCTATCTGCAATATAACCATATAAGATAATTTCCCCATTCCCAAAATTAATTGATGGAACATAATTTGCAAACTGCGTATCCTTCTGTCCAAAGTTCTGGCTCAACTTAGTTTCTTCATCATGAGTTACATAATTATATGCATACTCATAGTAACTCATAGTAGTCGACTCATCAGAATTTGCAGTATTATAATAATAAGCAACTAAATATCTGTTATCTCTAAAACCTGATATAGCATCATGTACATTATTAGAAATAGATAATGTTACAGCAGTACTATCGAAGAAACCTTCTAAAGGATCTATGCCATCATAATGACTATCAATATCATAAGACAGCTTAATCTCAGAATCCCCAGCAGGTGCTTCAGTATCTACCGTAACCCATATGCCCCGAGTGGCTACATTACCTGCTAAGTCTGAAACATATAAAGTAATAAACTGATTTCCAGTCAAAGTATATACATCTTGGAAAATCTTACCAGATTGTCCATACCTCGCACTTTCGGTAACCGCAATCAACACAACGCCATTGTTTTTAGCATCATATGTATGAACCTCGGCTCCTCCATTACTAGTATACGCATAATCATCTGTAACGCTTTCTCCTGTAGATTTAACAAAGAATGCATTTATTCTATTATTAGAATCTGTATATTCAATATTTATTCTTACATCAACACTTACATCATCAAAGTATCCAGAATACGGATGTATCCCATCTCCACCACTATCAGCATCACCAGTAATAATTATTTCCTCTGTTGCACCATACGTAGCTCTGATGCTAACAGTTACAAAATCAACATCAAATAAAGTAATATCTGGAGTATGCACATCTGCAATTATTGAACAGGAAGCTAATTGGACATTACCGGCCCTGTCTGCTAGGCCGAACCAAACAGTCTGTTTGTTCTCTATTAAGGCAATATCATCAAATACTGAACTTGATTTTTCTAATAACCAACTAAAATTACCCGATCCAATTATCTCTTCACCAAATGCAAATGTTGAAATCAAATATCTATCTATCCTTAAACCAGAAATACCCTCATCCTGATCAGGATTATTATTACTAAAGCTGTAGCCTAAACTAATATTCATAGTTAACTCATCAAAGAATCCAATATCTGGAAGAATGCCATCACCCAAACTATCTGTATCATCAGTAATAATGAAACTAAAATTCTCACTTGGCTCATCCATATCTACAGTTATAGTCTTAATCCCATCTACGTACTTACTTATAATATCTAAAGTCGTAACATTGCCTGCATTATCAACAACTATAAAATCAACATTACCAGTTGAGTTATTAGTAACGGTTAACTGTGCTACAACTTGATATCCGTCTGCTCCAATATTTAAGGACAATCCACCACTCTCCAAGCCTTTCCAGTGAGTATCATAATAAATTCCAGTACCAAGAATCTCATGAGTAGGAGTGAAATATGAATATTTAATAAATATCAATTTTTCTCTAAACCCTGATACGTTATCACTACAGCTGCCATCTAAAATAGATGACTCCCATGCTTCTGGGTTAATAATAATTTGCGCGCTTATTATCTCATTATCAAAATAGCCTGATTCTGGTTCTAATCCATCCATATCACTATCACTATCTGCATAAATTCTTATTTTCTGAATAACATCAACATTATCAACAGTTGGGGATGTTCTATCATAAGTTACAAAAATCTCTCTGGCGAAAATATGGCCAGCTTTATCTTTAATATATGCTTCATATTTATAACCATTTTCTGATGGGAATGTTGCTATAGCCGTATCAGCCTGCCATACATTTGGAGTTAAGAAGAAATTGCCAGGCCCGCTATTTGTGGTTGCTGTTTTAACTGAATGAATTAAATCATCTAAAGCATATAGCCTAAAGAAAACTCTACCATCCATATCCGCAAACCCATTAGATGTTGCTGAATTATTATAACTGACGCCAGCATTGACAGTAACACTGTCATAAAATCCTAGTAATGGGGAAATACCATCACCACGACTATCCTCATCCATATATAAATTTAAATCAAATTGCCCAGTATCATTTAAAGTTGGATTATCATTATCAATAACTATTTTTTGCTCAAAAGGGTCTATCCCTTGAACATTTCCTGCCCTATCTAATAATTGGAAATTGATAGTAGCTACTAAGCCTTGATAAATATCCATATATTCTAAATAATTATTAAAACTAATATTAATGGAAACAAATAAACTATTTTCAATTCCATCATCAGTAATAGTGAAATTATAATCACTTGGGTCAATCGAAGTTAATTGATTGTTAACAGTCGAATACCGTACAAATAAATTTTTTGTTGATATGCCTGAAATATCTTCTACTCTTGCAAAAGTAATATAAAAAGAAATTGTGGTTTGATCAAAATAACCAAAATCTGGAAGAACATAATCTAACGGAGCAGAGTTATCAGAATCATCTGCTACAACATTAAAATCCCTTGTTCCTGCTGCTACATTTTCCCAGTCAAAAACTAAATACATCTCTGTTACAACTGAGTTCTCGGCATAGTCATAAGCTGTAAGTGTGAAATTAACAAATCCTTGTTTAATATCATCAGAAATGCTCTTATTCCAACTTGTTGATTGAACGCCTGTATCGTCAGTAGGCAAAAACCAGCTTTTCCCTGAATACCGCATTCCTTTTGTAATAATATCAGCTGTGCTAATGCCGCCATTTTCTATGGTAGCTCCCAAAGTTGCTTTGTTTTCATACATCAATGTCACGTACCAAATACCTGCAGTTGGCACTATCCCTAATTGGCTATTTTTTGTTCCCATATTGTCATACATATCCCAAGTTAACCAAATAGCTTGTTTATTATAATAATAATCTTCCTCTGGCGCAAAATTATCAGAAATGCCGTCTGCATTAACATCTTCATTGTCAGTCCTATCAAATGTTAAAATAACTGGATTAACTCTATCCACATATAGCCTATGCTGATTCCAAGTAACAATCCCCGCATTATTATTAACTTTCATCGTAATATCATAAGAAATCACATCGTAATTCAACCCTGCTACATCAAGAGTATCCATTAGATTGAAAGTATTGGCTAACTGCCAATCGATTGTTGCTGGAACAATCTGTATGCCGCTATTTGCTAATGAACCTACAACATGCAAAAAGTATGGAGCATCTGTAAATTCTGAATGATTATCTGTAAACCCTTTTAGTTCAATAATGAAATTCGAAGTATTAGAAAAAGACCTTCCAGAAAAACCTTCTATAGGTTTGCCGTGATTATTAAAAATACCTGAAACATCTAAATACCAAGGAAAAGTTTCGCTAGAAGTAGGGGCTGTTAAATCCACAGTAACAAACAAATCTTGTTCGCTAAAATCACTTAAACGACCAGCACCATCAACGAATCTAAATAGTAGCTCAAAACTACCTTGATAGGCATTAATGCCAATATACTCATGGGCATCAACTGTTACATCGAATATTACATTTGCTAAATTTTTAGAACCATCAACTGTTACAAAGCCATTATAAGAAACCCAAACATAATCAGGATCTATAGTCAGTGTCTGGCTATCATAGGAAACATAGGCAACTACAGAATCCTGGTTAAGCAATGTAGTCAAACCCGTAATATCATTTGCGTCACTATAAAGAACTATCTGAAGATTTATTGTAACTTGGTCGTATAAGCCCATCATCAAGCTAGAATCAGATGGTGTGCGATTATCTAAATTTTTATTATCTGGAGATGCTAAATCATCAGTATCATCCTTATAGATATTTATTGTGTCTACTTGAGCATTAATTGTATTGCTCCAGTCAAACCACAACACATCTGAACTAATACTACTATTCCCAGCGAAATCTGTTAATTTCACACCAATAGTGACTTTCCCTTCTTGAATTGTTGATTCAACATAATCCAAAGAAATCTTATAAAATGGCGAATAGTCTTCTTGGTTTTCAAAATTATTATTTGTAATAGTATATATAACATTATTTATGCCATCTTTTACATAAAAGACAACTGCCTCGTAAATACCTTGATGGTCTAAATCCGCAAAATCAAAGAATCTTGTTGAATCAAAACTCCTATTTAAATCTGCATGCACATTATCCGAAGCTTTCCAATTGACTGTTATTGCCTGTTTGCCATAATAATCTCCGGTAATAGATGACTCTGCATAGTCACTCTTCTTTGCTGGACTAAGAGCAAAACTATTAATAGTAGGCGCAATATCATCAGCCACAATCCATCTAGCCAATGTTGTAACCAATCCAACATTATTCCTTATTTGATAAGAAACCTTATATAATAAGTTTGGAGTCAGCCTATCATAAGCATGCCCATCGTCAACATTGCCACTAGCTACATTAATATATCTATCACTAACCCAAGTAGAATTTTTAACATCATGAGAAGAATCCAGGTTATAAAAATCATAAACTCTAAACTCATAATTATACCTATAATTTGGCATGCCAGAATGCGTATCATGGAAATTTGCTGACAACCTAACTTCCTGATCTTTAGCTGTAAATGCCATACCTTCAATTATGCCGTAATTCTGATAATCATGCGTAGCTATAAAGCTATAATCCTCAGTAAGGAACTCTGCAACACCTTCTGGTTTGGTAATATCAACAGTTATTGCCCATTGTTTTCCCATTACAGCATCCCTATTACCAGCACCATCAATAAATCTAAATGAAAGCGTAATAGCGCCACCTTGATACTGCAAATTACCAGTTCCTATCCATTCAGACATATCAATAGTAACGCTAAGGGTAACCCCTGCGAGATTAGGTTTAATTAAGTTTGCTGTAACTGCTGAAACATTATATGTTGAATATACGCAACTTGTAATATATCCTTCGCCATCATCCTTAAAGAATCCATCAATCGTTAATAATATCTCAATAGGGATATGCTGGTTCACAGTAATATAACTTAGCTGGGTGATATCATTTGCATTCGCAGACAGCTGTAAAATAAAATTCACTGTTGAAGAATCATAATAACCATATCCGCCTAAGTCTGGACTCGTTGGCGAACCACCTAGTTTATCCTCATCTGTATTGTCACTAGCGTAGACAAACTCAAGCTGGGAATTTATAGTACAATTTGAATCAAAAACAAGCGAATCAAAATTCTTATTATCAACATTATAAGCAAAGTCATATGCTTCCATACTCATAGTTAAAATCTTGTCTGAAAAATGTTCACTTACATATTCTTCTGAAAGAAAAACATAAGGATTATCACTTACTAAATTAGCTGTACTAAAATATACTTTAGGATTATCTTCTATTTGATAATACAAATTAAAAAGATATATGCCATTATGCTTATTTAATTGTGCTGTTTCAAAAACACCAGAAGAAACAACATCGTCTGACACATAATAATTAATAGTAAGTTCGGCTACTTGAGCAAACCACTCTTCACTTCTTGGATAACTAGTGGTTCCGTTATCAACCTTCAGATCAAATGTGTGGATAACAGGGTTAATGCTATCTTCAACTACAGTAAAAGTAACTCCACGTCTAACAGCCCCAACATTATTCCAAACATATGGATAAATCTTATAAACACTATTATCATCAATATTCTGGATGTCTGATAAATCTATACCTGTTTCTGAAGCATCTCCTGATAGAATTACAGACATATTATTTACTGACAATACCACAAACCTGCTATAAGTCACTGGCAATCTACTATGCGCATCATTCGCTATTGCCTTAACAATCACTCCTGTGTTTTTGCTAGTAAATATCACATTATTACTAATTCCATAATAATTAAATGATGCTTCCAGCCCTTGATATCCAAAACTACTGTTGAAGCTTACTCCGCCAAACACCAGTTCTGACATTGTTGGTGCTGTAAGGTCTATAGTAACAAATAACTCCTTACTGCTAATACTAGAAACATTACCTGCCCCATCTATAATTTTTATACTAATACTTACTGATCCTTGATAGTCATTGGTTGAAATATATTTCTTTAAATCTACTGTAACTGAAATAGTAATAGATTCTAAATTATAGCTCTCCTGGATTCCTTTAGTGAAATTATATGTAGCATTAATAGCATCAAGACTTACCTTAATAAAGGAGCTGCTATCTTCAGTAGAAATAAATACTTCTAATGGAATATGCGCAGCATCCGGCAAATAACTAAATTGCGTAAAATCGCCAGCATCTGAATTAAAATAAACAACAAAGTTAACCGATGCCTGATCAAAATATCCTGCCTCTCCACTTGCCTTAAAAGGAGTTAGGTCTATATCACTATTATCATCTAAAATATTTTTCACATCATCTGTGGCAGAATTAATCGTTAATATTTGCTCATTAATAGTATTAGATCTATCAAAAAGATACCTTTCGTTAAAAGTACTAACATTGCCAGCATAATCAGTAGCAACTAATGAAAATGTCACATAACCTTCACTCAAATTCCTCAATAAATAACCACCAGTTACTGAATATGTATTATTATTTATTGGCACTAAGCTACTAGATGCAATAACAACATATTCATCAGCTGTTATAAACGTCAACTCATACTTATAAATACCCTGATGACTAGCATCATTGAATAATGCAGCGGAAGAAATGTATACATTATCAGAAACATTCCAGATGAAGTTCAATGTAGTTGGTTGCAAGAAGTTAACTGTTGACGGTCGATATGTACTTGATGCTTCCTGCGGATCAGTTGTAAAGTAAGTTAGAACTGGTGGAATTGAATCTAGTATTATACGCCCTCTGGCTGATTTTGCTACTACACCTGTTTTATTAGATGCATAATAATATATATCATAATAATAATTTGGACTAGCTTCGCCATCAGACATATAATCACCTAGCGACATTGTAGGTGAAGCATTCCATCCTCTACTCCAAGAAGAAACAGGCGTGCCATCAAACTTATACTTTCCAGCCCAGAAATTATTACCAGTAACTTTCATTTCACTATGGTGATCTCTAGCATTTGTGCCAATAAGCAAATTCATATATAAATCTTCAGAAAATGCTGTATTTTTTGTAATACCTGTAGCTGAATATCCATTCTCTGTAGCAATATAAGAAAAATTATTGTCATCAGTTACAAACCAAACGTCTGTCTCTGGCGCAGATATATCAACGGTTATATTAATAGTAGATGTCATAGACGAAAGATTCCCGATTCCGTCAATAATCTTAAAATATAAAGAAACAAGACCTTGATATGAACTTGTAGATATATACTCCCTCAAATCAATAGTTGCAGAAATTGTTACACCTGCTAAATTATAATTGTCAAAAAGTGTTTTTTCTACATTGTAAGTAGCTATAATATTCGCTGTATTTATCCATCTAACTACGTCCCCTGTCTGGAAGTATACTTCTAAAGGAATATGAGATAACCCTGATAAATAACTAAGCTGTGTTGCATCATTTGCAGTACTAGTAAAATGAATAACAATATTGACAGATGTTTGATCAAAATATCCGGTTACTAATGCTGCCTCTATTGGTGTTAGGTTAAAAGATGGCCCATAAAAAGGATCAACATCAATATCATCTGTTACGATTTCTATATTCTGGATTTGCTCATTTAATGTATTCTTCCAATCGAAGAAAAATACCGATGACATAGTAACGGATTTATTACCTCCAAAATCTTGAGCAAAGAGAGTGAAAGTAGCAACCCCTTCTTTTATTTCTTGAGTAACATAATCAACATCTAGATTCCAGGAAGTATTTATATATGCATCATAATTATAAATGTTATTAAGACTGATGCCACCATTAATTGTAGTTATCACGCCTGATTTTGAGAAATTAAGTTCATAATTATAAAGTCCTGCATAAAAAACTGAGTCATCAAAGTCACCAAAAATATTTGCACCTAATAGATCATAAGCATTATCAGAAACACTCCAGTCAATATTCAGATATTCTTTAGCAACAAATTTTGCTGAACTCTTAGCATAAATATTTTCATCGTTTCCTAATCCAATTATAGAAAAACTGTTTATAGTTGGTGCGACTGTGTCATAAACATAATTTCTTGTTACTGTTTTAACTATACCTGCTTTGTTCCTAATCAAACTCACAATCTGATACCAATAATTCTCTGAAACAAAACTAATATTTATACTTACATTATCATCTAGTAATTGATTAAATGTTACAGCGCTATCTCCTAGCCAAAGAGAAGTATCATGAGTAACTTCATCCACATTTTTACTAAAATTGTTCTGAATGAAACGATACTTATAGGCATTATCTGCAAGCTCTGAATGTGAATCATTGTATTTAAATAGATTAATTCCTACCGATATTGTTGTTATAAATACAGCATCTGTACTTATCCCGTTATTATCAAATAGCTCAGGCTCATAGAAAATATCAGATTCGCTGCTTTTCACAAAAACAGTATCCCCTGTAGGGGCTGTTAAATCTACAACAATTTTTCTCTTTATATCAGAAGTAGTAGAAAGATAACCTGCACCATCAACTAATTTCACTGCAACAGTAATAGACCCTTGATATGTATTTACAGACACTATCTCAGAGAGATTTGCGGTAACAGCAATTATAACCCCGTCTAAATTTCCAGTTGCTCCTAAGTGCCAACCTTCGAAATTAAGCAATGAAGGCATTATGGCAATAGCAGATGCAACTAAATCATTTGAAACCATAAAAAAGCCATTTCCTGTATTAACAAAAAGCTCTACTGGAATATTAGGAAAAGTATTGTTTGTATTTAGTTGAGTAATATCAAAGGCATTATTAGTTAAAATGATATCCAACCAAACTTCTGTCTGATCATAATAACCAGGTCCTGAAGCATCCACTGGTTTGATTCCATCTGACAGTTCGTATGGTCTTCCATCGTCTGGACCATCAAAATTATCTGAAACTGGTCGAATATTACCAATCATTTGGTTCAACTCATTTCCACTATCAATAAATACCTCTATCTCTGACCAAGAAACATTTCTAGCGTAGTCCCATGCATACAAAGTAAATTTAACCTTACCTGGAAGAATATTATTAGAAACATCATTCCAATCTATAGTAATTCTTTCAGAAAGAATTGGCGCAAATGGATTTGTTACACTAATAGAATCATCATTTGCAATTGTTGTATTCCTAGAACTGAAAATGTACCCAGAAGTTATTATATTATTATCGATATGCTCAAATCTAAGTTCATAGAACCAAACGCCATTCTTATTAGACCCGCTCAACCAACCATCAGAAGCAGTAGCAAGATTATCAGTGACATTCCAAGACAACACTAATTCTTGATCACCATAGAAATTCCAAGTGCAAGGCTGGTAGCTACGATTATTTGAAATTGAGCCTCTTATTGAAAAATTATTAATAGTTGGTACTACCGTATCCCGAATGACTAAGAAATTATTTCTTGTCACTATTCCAGCATTATTTGCATAATAATTATCAATCAAATAAAGGCCATCCCCTCTATTAATATCTACACTAATTACGCCTAAATCTTTTATAAACGTCTTTGATACAGGTGCCCAATAGTTAACTGATTTATTGTTAGATACTTGTTTAAAATAAACTTTTGTTCTTAAATATGTATCATTTGTAGGAATTCCAGACATATCATCGATAAAATCACCAATCTTAAAACTAATCTTTTGAGAATTCATGTATACAACACTATTTAAAGAAGTGAAACTATTTAACGATGCAATATAATACTCTGGTACAACATCCAAACTTCCAGAAATATGCCCTTGATAAAAATACAATCCTTTTGTAGGATTTAGCACATTCGCTGAATGCACATCAAAAAGCAGCTCGCCATCCAACTCTGGCGGAGTCATATCAATGGTAATAGTAACCCATTTAGCATCCGATGTTGGTAGTACAGGATTACCTGCCATATCTGCTAAACTAACATAGAATTTAACAACCTTATCTTCTGAATTAATAATTGAAGCATCTTGTGATGTATACTTCCCGCGTCCATCAACGAATGTATCTAGCGTTACTTTTTCCTGCCCTGGTTTACTGTTAAAAAAGTTAAACGTAAAATTAGAAGTAGCCACAAATTTTGGATCTTGATAACTCCAATTAACATCTGCATAACCATAATATATAAAATAATCTGAAGCATCTACGTCTCCGGTAGTCCATACACAAACAAACTGTGCTCCAATTGGCAAGTTATATGTAGCCCTAAACTCAAGTTGCGGTATTCCGTCATTATAAATTCTATTTTGCAAATCACCAGATATACAATTTGCTGGCGCTAATAATTCTGCATCAGCTAACCTCGCTCCATAGATTAAAGCAGTAACTATTCTTGCATTTTCTTGATTGTACGTAGTGTCACTATATACATCTACAGTTACATTTGGCGTGTCAGCTGAAACATTATCTATCCAAAGGATATCTGAATAATCTGTAGTAGCTATATTGCCAGCATAGTCTACTATATCAATTCTAAACTGATATATCCTATCTTGAGCTACACTGCTTGGCACATTTGAGCCAAACAAAATATTATCTGAAATTACAGCATCTCTAGTAACAAAGAAACAATAGTTATATGGCTCTCTGGTGTCTTGATACTTATCTCCACTTGGACGTTTTAGTTTTATATCAAAATCTATAGTGCTTGCCTTGTATATCCCGTAAGACTCAGAAACTAAACTGCCAAAATCTGAAAAATTAATATTCACGGAAGTCTCATTGCCATCCTTTGAGATCCAAACTCTAGCGAAAGCAAACTCATATGTATCATCTTTTGAAAAATCAAATACTTCTTCATTAAACTCATCATCGTATACGGTGAAATATAAACGTATACCTTTATGCCCATCTTCAAAGAATATAGGATCTATAAGTGGATTATATAAATTATTGCTCGGCATCATTGGCTGAATTCCCCATGTGCTAACATATGGTTTCTCAAATAATAATCTTCTATTACCAGCTGACTCTGGGTACCAGCTCTCGCTTGGAGTAGCATTGTGTATAACTGGGGCTGTATTATCATATACAACAACACAGTCACTCGTGCCTGCATAATTTTTAGCTCTATCTTCCCAAATCATATCTATCCAGTTGATTCCTTCTTTAAGGTTTGTAGTAATATCTACCCAAGCAGAATACCAATTCTGATGAGTGTTTCCCCGATTATCTGTAACAACCCTATATCTAAATGGGTTGGATGGAAGTCCTATTCCTCCATTATCAGTAATATTAACTCCTGATTTAGCTCTAACCCAATTGCTTGTCGCAAGTGCATTCATTGTATTCGCAAATATAATCTCATCAAATAATGCGAACTCTGCGCTAAATCTTGCCTTCAAATCTGTTGAGCTCACATTAAAAGTAATCCCTTCATCTTCTACAACAATTCTATTAGTAGTAAACGATAATGCGCCCAAATATTTTTCAATATTTACATCATCTATATAGGAATATAAGTAATATGAATTTATTGTTGCTACTGGATAATCCTCATCTACTTGATAGGTAAGCACTATACTTACAGCATAGTCTCCATACATATTTGGTATATTTACAGAAATATAATTCTCTCCACCAACATTTAAAGTATTTCTATGAGAAAATTCCTTTATTCCATCATTCTCCGAAATCGAATAACCATAAAACCCATCATAATTATATGTAAGCATATTCTGCGTTAATACAAACCCTGCATGCGTTGGGATGCTTTCTGCTGTATCCAATGCATTAAGTCCTGAATAAGGATTAACAGAAGCTCCATTAGAAAAGAATATTGGGCGCTGATACGATGCTCTTAACTGATAAGGTTCTCCAGATACAACTATTTCCATCTCTAACTTAATATCATTTGTATGCACTCCATATACACCATCTAACAACCAAGGCTGAACTTTATAATCAGACCAATATTCGCTATCATCACCATATCTCGTAGCATAAGTGTCTATTGTCGTTAATCCATTGCTATCTAAATAATCAAAAGCAATGTTATAGGAAACCAATTTGATAGGCTTAGATAAATAGGCATTAGAAAACTCTAATTCCGCTACATTCCCCCCCTGATCCATAACACCTAAAACCAATGGCCCATCTTCAATACCGTTTATGCTTACTTGAACAAGGTCTCTTGCCCAATCCCAATTATCTTTAAAATAAATATTATGAGTGTCTACGCCACTTTTCATGGAATAATCTGCCCCTTGCAAAGAAAGGCCTTCATCATTCTGTATAGCAACTTCTTCATTATTCGACAAAGAATTAGAATCATAAATCCAAGAAAGAGAAAATCTGTTCTGAGTATTTTGGTAAAAAGCAAGTTGTGTAGAAGATAGATCAAATGCTCTTAAATAAAACCTAGCTGAACTTGAAACTACAATAAAATCATATCCCCAATCACCTGAATCTGTTTCAACATAAGGGAAGAAGTTTTGGACATTTAATATATTCCAAATATCTTTGTTTTCTTGAGAAAGAATATCAAATGGATCGTAATTACTATCACTGCCACCAGCTGTTCCTGCTGGGAAAAATCCCATAGCGCTACTCTCCCTAGCATATCTATTTACAGCATTCGAAAAAGTTTGTTCTGGCTGCAATGTAAATACACTTGAAGTTATGGTTTTCTTTAATTCTCCTTGACCACTGTCTGCCTTCTTTATTTTAAACTTATAATTATCATCTAAATAAACAAGTCCTGTAAAACCTGTATCCAGAGTAGGGCTTTGCATATCTGTATAAAAATAATAATCACAGGTAGCAATGTTGCTGGCCCAATCTGATGCTGATAATACTAACTTATAGAATCCGTCTATTTCGCTTACACTAAAAGTAACTAAATTAATAGTAACTCCTGTTTCAATAAAATTATCTGTATTAAACCAATTATCTGATATAACTAAATCATCGCTAATAAAAGCATATCTAGCTAACCCTATATTCTGTGTAGAGTGAAAAAAGTTAGCAGTTAAACCATCAGGCTGCTCTAAAGCTGTTCTTTGTTCTGTAACCCACAAATCAAAGCTTATTTCTTTGCCAAAGAAATTATAAGTTGGAAAATCTGCTGCATCTATTGTAACAAAGTCAACGCCATTTAATTCGTACAGCTCAAGCTTAATCATCTCAATACCAGAGCCAACATTTCCTGTTTGTGCCTCTGCAAAATCTTCCATAAACAACTGGAACCCTGCATTATTACTAATTAATAACGAATACTCTATATAATTAATTGTCCTTTTAACTTGATTTGAGCTGTAATCATTATTAATCAGGAGATTTAACGAAGGCGCTAGGGTATCTATAAGAACTGACTGACCTTCTGAATAATCACCTGTATTTCTTGCGTTATCATGTGCCCTTAAATAAAAACTCCATAAATTATCAGTTAGTCCCTCTTCAAAATAATAATTGATAGAATTAAAAATATTATTAGAGATATGTATAGAAGCAGTTACTGTTTTGTCCTTTTCTTTATAAGGACTAATATATGCATCAAAGAAATCTATACCTGATCCACCTGGATCAGAAGGAGATTCCCAATTCCATGTTAATGAAATAGCTGTATTTACTATAGCAATTTCATCTGTAGTATTAATAGTTGGGGCAATCGCCATATCTGGAGTATTAGTATCCATCCAGAACATATAAGATCTGACCAGTGGTTGCGAAATATTACCTAGCTTATCCTTTATTCTTATATATACATAATAATTCTTACTGCTAATATCTGATCCGTCTTCAGCTAATCCAAGTAAATCGACAGAACATGTATATTTATAGCCTTTTGTAGCTGTTGCATAAGTAAGATGATTAAATGTGCTGCTTTCGGAATATGATATTGTAATAATTTTAACCAGATCACCTTCTTGTGCATTGGTTATCTCGTTGCCAGTAGAATAAACATTTATATAAAACTCTTCTATTCCTGACTCCTCTTGATAATCAGGCCAAACAATATCTATAGATACCCCATTAAAATATTTATCATTAATTTCTGCTGGACTAGTATAGTTAAAATCATCAATCTCTCCATTACAATCCTGAAAAGGAAGCACCCACAGAGCAGTAACAGGATGGATAAAAGTATCGTATTTGGTAATATAAACTGTCTTCATTGCTGACCAATTGCCTGCATTGTCACCAGCTCTTATTCTAAGATGATATTCAACTTGTCCCAGATTTGGCATAGATATTGCTGGTTCATACTTTACCTCATTTACTGCTATTCTTTCTCCGAACTCTCTACCCTGTTCTGGCCCCCAATATATTTCTATCTTATTAAGACCAGAATCTGAATCAGCTGCAAAATTTGATAGAGCGCTAAATTTAAAAGATACGTCAGCTGTTAAACTTTGCCATACATCATGTGATATACCATTGAGTTCTGTAACATTATTATGCTCCATATTAATTGAGGGAGGAACTGAATCTATTTCCAATGGGTATGCCGAAACCTTCGTGTTTGATCTATGACCAGCATAATCAACAGCCACTACCTTGCAACTTATTGGTTCATCTATATAATTATTAGCGTCAAATTTAGCACTATAATTGCCCAATACTATAGAAGAAGCATTAACTAATTCTGTGAACCGATCAACTCCGTCCCAAACTATCGTAACTTCATAAGTTGCTACCCCAAACTCTAATTCCTCTGGTGGTATCCATGAAAAAGAGCTTTGTGTAATACTCCTGCCCCAATAAGAACCTCCTACTACAATGCCATTATTTGCCCACACATCAGGAATATCACCTGGAAAAACAGTGTCAATGCCGAATATACTTGTAGTAATAGCTTCACCATACAAATGAACTTTATCTATGCCATTTATTTGAACAAAGAAATTATAACCATTATCCAATTCGCCAGCTGGAACATCATAATCATAATCTATAAAAATATTATCGACATCTTTTTTGTCTATATTAATACGTGATATAGCATGATCTGTATCCGCGTTTATATTAATATCACTAAATACATAATCATTATGTAAAATAGAAATTGTTGTTGATGGATATCTAGGCAACTTCCCATCCCAAGCAGGTGGTACTAAAGGTCTAGTGGTATCTAGTGTATAGTAAACTAACTCAGGCAGTGTAGCTGTATTATAAAAATCGAATAATCCGATACTCTTAGCTTTTATACCATCATTATTATCAAGAGGAGTGAAGATATAACTTTTCGAAACCATCATCTCACCATCAACATTATAAATATGATTTGGCGTTCCTTGGCTGGAAATACTTGGATGTCTATGTCCTTGGTCCCAAATATAATTGACACAATGAGTGCTAACAAGCGGTTTCCTAGAACCTAAAAGATGCATTCCCGCATACCAATTATATAGATATCGGCCCGGGTAAACAAAATCGGTTTTCGCAAGAGACAAGGCATCCTGCAATCCACTTGCTCTGCTATTATATGCAGATAAATCACTAGCAACAGATTGATTACCCGCAAAATCTTCAACCATTACAATTATCTCTGTGCCTACGTTAAAACTAGTTTTCCCAAAACTGTTCGCAGAAACCATAGCATCAAAAACGTCAATTTCTGCCCAACCTATAGGCGTTTGGCTAGGAATCATCCTCGCATAAGCTTTAGCGATACCAGCTCCATCTAAATAATCATCATAATCATATAATTGCCATTTATAATAACCATCCATTGCTGTAAAATCTGTAGATGTAATATTGAAATCATTGATATCTTCTTTGCGGTTTTCTGTTAAGAATTGTGCTAAGTTGCTTCTTAACTCATCATATTCATCATCTAGCGAAGTCATCATCGACATTAACATCTGGTTATAATCGGATATTATTGCATTAAATAACTGATTAATATTTGCAGTATTTGGGCCCCTGCCTGCTGGTGAAGCAGGACCCATGGATACTAACAATAATTTTGGGATATATTCAGGTTTTATTCTCAACCAACCATCAAATTCTCCATCAAGCACAACAATAGAATTAGCATTCAACAAAAATTTTAACAAAATCCGATAATCACTTATGCCTGATGCTTCAAATACATCTGCACTGCTTACAATGCCATGAAGAATTTGTTCATCCGATATTAAAGATACTGATTCTGTTATTCCGTCAGATCTTAATCGAGCACCCACCCTAAAATAACCTTCATTAACATTCTCTGTTGAAAACAAAGAGTTTGCTTGAGCAGCTATGGTTATCTCATTAATAATAAGATCTACTGGAATATTATATGTAACATTAGGAGAATCAGCTAAGTCATTTACATATGAATCTACCAAAGTTTGACTAAATACTCCGTTATACTGATCCTTCTGTGGCAACTCAACAAGCTGGCCATCTTTGGTCATTGATTGATAATACTCTGGCCTATAAATATACTCGCCAGAAATATAAGGGTTATCCCTAATATAGGATAGCGGTAATGGCCCATCTAGGTTATTACAGAAATCCAGAACTTCATAAATAGTATAACTACCTTTACCATTCACTTCTGAAAGCAATCCGAACTCAGCTACAGTTATAGTAATCTCAGAAATCGATCCATATCTATAGTAATCTACTGCATCCTGGAACATACTACTCCAATTAGTGGTTATAAAGTCACTAAAAGAATTATCTCCATAATACTCATCTCTTACCGTAATATCATTAGGCAACTCTGGGGTCTTGCCTAAATCATGATCTTCAATAAAATTAAAAACTAAGCTAATGCTATCTTCTTGTTCGGGAGTTACTCCATGATATAGTTCTAATATTTTCCTAGGTCTCCCAGGTGCTGCTGGGTGATCACTATCAATATGCACCCAATTAGATAATTGATTAAAATCTATTCGACTACTTGCCCCAAATGCATCAGCTTCATTAATTGCAGACAGATTATAGGCGCCTGTTTCTGAAGTATCAAATTGTCTAATATAATTACCTAATTTATCATAAACATTAATAAACACATAATATCTAGCTGAATCTAATCCCGTAAATGTTTTTGAATTAATGTTAGTTGTTACTGTCTTTATATAAGTAACATCATACCTATTGTCTGAAACTTTATACAACTCTAACTCATAATAATCTATAGCACTTCCACCTTCATCAGAAACAGCATCCCACTCAAATGTATAAATATTAGAAGATTGCACAATATTTTGCACTGGCAGTGTAAATACTGGGAGTTTTGGAGCAAATCTATCTACCCTTGTAGTATACAGAAGATTCCAAGTTGTATTTTCATTTTCTGCTCTATCCGTAGCTTTCATGCAAAAATATTTAACATCTCCAGAAGTGCCAGCTGAATCTTTCTTAAATCGAGTATTCAACGGATTATTGTTGGGTCCTGAATTAGAATCTGGATGTCCGCCCAATAAAACAAACCCATCACTTAAATCATTTGCCTTAATATTGCCAGTCTCATAATAAACACCTACTGGCAAATTAGCATCACCAGCGATATCCTCATATCCATAATAATATTGATATTCAGCAATACCACTAAAGTCAGAGGGAAGGCTGTCTAGGCTAAATAGAAAATTAAACCCTTTAACATATCCATTAATAGATTGTGTAACATAAGATGCTCTTACACTATCCTCTCCTGCTACACAGTTAACCTCTGCATTAGTCCAATCAGGCGGATCCAAATCGTATATGACAACATTGCTAGTCTCACTCCAAGCTCCTGTATTGCCAGCTCTATCTACTGCCCTAATCTGTGTCGCATAAGTGTCTTCATTAAAAAGTGAACCTATACTCAAATCAAAATAGGAATCCATATATTGACGACGAGTTAAATCTTCATAAGCAACAGGGATAACAACCCCTGGGTTTCCATTCAATATTCTTTTTATCTCATATCTGGCTATACCACTTCCTCCGAAGGTAGAATTATCATCAAATGAATCACGAACTGGTATAAAGTTCACTGACAGAGTCTCTTCGTGAACAAACAAAAGACCATCTGCTAACATTGGTGGATCCATTGTTGGAGGATTAGCTGAATCTATAAAAACATAATCTGATCCATAACTAGAACCAGTCCAAGTATCTCCTCCTTTATAAAGTATTTTATATTTAACATAATATTGAGCATTATCATGCAAATCATATACCGTAATGAGCTTATTGGTAGTTAGCACCATATCAAACATAACGCTATCTCCACCCTGACTATAACTACCTGTAGCTGGCACTACATAATGTGCTTTATAAATAGCAAAACTAAATGTTTCAAAATTAAGATATTCTTCACTTTTATTATTTACTGTAGACATTTCAAAAGTAAAAGAATTCTGTGAAGTATATAGTTCTGTTTTTATTACTGCAGAAACAGGTCTGGTAGGGCCATTACCTGCTGCTTCAGCTACAATATACTTATAGACCTGATCAGGTTCGTTTGCCTTATTTTTACAAAAATCCTCACTTCTAATCCATAAATTATGAGTGCCAGCTTCTGATGCAGTTACATTTAAAACTCGGTCGTAAGTCCATAAATAATCTTGCGTAGAAGGATCTTCATCAAGACCCCAATAATAATCATAGCCATATATGCCAGAACCTTCATCTTCTCCAGGCATCCAAATAAAATGAAATTTATTTACATTACCACCCTTAAATGCTCTTGGTTTTGGCAATCCTTGAATAGCATCATTAGCAAAAACAGAATATAACGACTCATTCTTAGTCGCCGCTATAGGTGGATTATTCGGAGGATAATAGTCCACAAACAATCCTCTAACGTCTTCTGTATCAGACCTGTTTCCTGCCCTATCTATTGCCCAGATCTTAGCTATAAAATTAATTTCCAATGGTATTTGATAGAGATACTGCAACTCAGAAACATATACAGTACTACCCATTTGGTCACCAAGAGGCACACCGGTTAACTCGGTATCCTCTGTTGCTATTTGATAAAATCTTAACTCGTACTTCTTTATACCAGATCCTTTGATTCCACCTGAATCATCAGATGGCTCCTGCCAAACAATAGTTGCGTTAGACATCGTTCTCGCAGATACTTTTGGACAAATAACTGTATTTGGTGTGACCCTATCAATAAGAATAGCTTCACCAGCAACTATATTTGTATTTCCAGCATTATCTATAATAGTAAGAACTGGCTCATAAGAATATCCATGTGGTAAGCCAGTTACTGTTAAAATATCTCCAACAGAAGCATTATATGAGGATGTTGTAACTCTTTTTTCATCACCTAGCATTATTTCATTTATCTCAAAAGAATATGTTGCTATTTCAGATCCTCCCCTATCAATTGATTCTCCAAAAGAGAATGTTACAGTATTTGCAGTAGTATAATAGTAATTATTATTCCCGTATAAATAAGCTGGATCACCAGGAGTCATGCCATCATAGTTAATAGTAGAAACATTTATCCATTCCCATGTATTATTCACAAGATCGTGTATCTCAACAAATAGATTATAGGGGGTACCCTCTGGGGAACTAGAAAATCCAGCTGCTACATACCCGTAAACTGGCAAATTAGAGCTTATAGTTGCGTATTCTGGATCATTACCTCTAGTAATACTATACTTTTTCCAACTATTTATGCGAGAACCAGCAGCAGGAAGCAGACCATTTGGAGTAACATAATCTTTTGCTCCAGAAATAGTAGTGTTAATATATAATTTCTTATTATTAAACCATTCATCATTATCTATAACTCTTCCGTCAATATTTTCTAACCTAAATAGTGTAGAAAAATCAGTTGCTAAAACTGTTGGTGTAGAAATATCAATTCTAGAGTATGGCCAAACTAAACTCGAAGAATTTCCAGCGGTATCACAAGTTTTTAATAACCAATAAAAAGATTTGTTTTCATTATCTTCACTGTATTGCGTAAAATTAACCTTAGCTGCATCAAACAAATCTGAAGTGATTTCATAACGATACGTTCTCTGTCCACTATTTGTCATCCTCTGTCCATCAATCTCCGGATTAGCATCTATATCTGTAGTAAGCAACGCATAACTCTCAGAAATACCAGACTCTTCATCTGATGATTCTTCTACTGTAAAGAAAAATTCAAAATCATCTGTAACAGCTTCTGGAATCCAAATAGATGTATCATAGCTTCCTTTCTGGCCACGTTTAATCGTGTTTGATGCTGAGTATCCTGGGTTTTCGACATTGAAGGTTGGTGGCAAGTTATCAACAGATAATGTATAAATTATTTTTACTTGTCCGCGGTTACCAGCATTATCTATTGCCTGAACCAATACATAGTAATATCCATTTCTTAAAGTAATATCAAACGTAATTGCTGTACTATCTTGTCCGATTTGCTGATTAACATACCCATAATTAGTAATGTCCTCCAGGCTGCTTTCATTAGATGTAACATAATAAAAATATTCATCTACACCTGAATTCTCCTGATTATTTGGCGGGCGCAAATCACGCACAGCATCAAAAGTTATAGTATATTCTCCTTGTAAATTAGTAAGCCCTTCTCCTTTTTTAACAGACTCTTCATAATCATACATTGGAACAGGAGCTACGTTATCCCAACTAATTACCATTAAAAGAATATCTTCTGTATTGCCAGCATTGTCTTCTAAGCTTGCATAAACATAGTTTTTTGTCTGTCCTAATTGATCATCATTGATATCCCAGGTTACATCTACACCAATACTAATTATTTGATCATTCAGATAACCACCACCATTTATTATCTTGTATCCAACACTCTTCAGCCCGGAATTACCTTGATCATTATAATTAACCGTCACTGTCTGAAACCATTCCTTATTCCCCTCAGTAGTATAGGCAAAATCAGTATAGTTAAAAGAATCTATGTGATTCAAAATAGGCTTTTCTGAATCCTTTAAGAAAGTAAAAATATAGCTCGCGGTTATCTGATTTGCTGGCACATTGCTATTATTAAATGACACAAATACATCATTAGTACCTTCTGCCAAATCATCCCAATTAATAACAAAATCCTCATAATTAGGAGCATTCACCCCTGTTGCTATAGTGTGCCAATTAATAATACTAGCGCCATTAGCAGATATGCCATACTCAAGAACATCTAAGGTAGAACGACCAGAAACATCTTGGAAAATAATATTCACGGGGCTAACCATATTGTTACTAACTCTCCACCATGCATCATACATCCAAGCATACTCTGATGTGTAATTATAAGTTAAGGATGGTTCTTTTCGATAAACTGAAAAGAGTCTTTCAGAATTCCAAGTATTTCCCGCATTATCTTCTAGCAGCACAGAGACATGGCTTGTCCCATTCATAAATGAAATGTCTTGCATTGACCATGTTAACTGTCCTTCAGTGTAATCAAAAAAAGCGTTGCTAGTATACGCACCACCAATTTCACGGTTGATACTTACGAAATATGTAGCAGCCTTTATTCCTGAGTCTCCAATATCTTTAAAGCTCATTGTTACGCTGTATATATTATCAGGCAGCTTCCAGTTATCCGAACCATACTGCTCACCCCTAAATACTTCACCCTCACTCCATCCAATATTATTCTCACTACTTGCTGGGCTTTGAGTGTCTACCTGAACATAAAAAGCAAAAGCATTTATTATATTGCCAGCATTATCAGTAATGGAAACATTTATAGTATTTCGTCCACTCTCTAAATTAGCCCAATCAATATTCCATGTAGCATTATAATTTGAATTATTCACATTATCGGAGATAGAAATAGCTTGTCCTTCAAAAATCCTGTAGGAAATGCTCGCTAATCCAGAAGCACCATTATCATTAAAATCTAGGCTAACTGCTTCTAACCACGAATTATTATGATCAGAATACCAACCAGTATATCTAGCGCTGACTACTGAACCTAATGTGAAATCTGGAGTTAACTTATCTTTTCTAATTGTAGTAACCATTGAGCTATTGCTATTCCCTGCGTTATCAGTAATCGCAACGTGAATCTCTGTAATTCCTTCTGTTATAATACTCCATGGAAGAATCCAATCTACTGGATCACTAATAGATGTAGGATGAACATAGAAATCTACACTTCCCACAACTCTTAATGCATAATGAATAGAAGCAATCTCCGAACCGCCTGTATCGCTAAAAGTTACAATGTTTTCTGTGCCAGCTGCAAGCCAACTTGGAGTAATACTATGCCATAACAAATCCCATTTATTATTAATATTAATATCTGGAGTAAGAATATCTTTACTAATAGTAAAGCCATAATTACTTGTAATATTTCCTGCTCTGTCTGAAACAATTATCCAAACATCATTTGTACCATTTCTTAAATCCTCCCAAGCTATCTTGAAGGTAGGAGAAAATTCTGCTAATTCAGCTGATGTAATAATAATATTTGTTGTTGCCCCTGCATTCAAAGTAACAAGCTTATAAGAAACAGTCACTACGCCAGAATAACCAATCTCTTTAACATTTATCGTTATATTATCTAACCAATCTGGAGTAACCCTATACCAACTATTATCAGATTTTCTTTCTATAGGAATAGAAAAACTAGGAGCTTCTCTATCATATTGAATTGTAAATATCTTATTACTTGTAACAAGCGAACCTGCATTGTCACTAACCCTAACATATACATCGTTATATCCGCCTTTAATGTCGTCCCAATTAATATCCCAAGTCACAAAGCTAAGCAAACTTTGATTACTTGTAATCTCCACCCACATAGTCTCTGCATAAAACTTATTATTACTTATTCCATATTGTATTCCAGCGATATTGGAGCTTCCTGTATCTGTAAAGACACAAGAAGTTACATTGTCTATAAACTCTGGGATTATCAATAAACCATACCACGCTTCTGTATCATAATTAATACTAATAATATCTACTAAAACTTCTATTTCAGGAGAGATAATATCTTTATTTAAACTAATTGCGAATTCATTTAAAGTATTATGAGCATTGTCATTAGCATAGATATAAATATCATTTCGTCCATTGTGTAATAAATTCCAACTAACATCGATATTTGTTATATCTAAAGTTAAAGGAACTATAGAATATATTTCAGGGTTTGAAGTTGTATTTGTATCATAACTGTATACGCTATATTGTGGCGACAAAATATAAGACAGATTCTCAGTAACTCTGATAGGTGTTCGAGATAACCAAACTGGTGATGTTTTATGCCAATCGCTATAACCTTTCCCTGGCTCAATAGGATTTGTGACAACTAAACTCGGGTTAGTATTATCATATTTAATGGAAATTACTTTGCTAGATGTAATTATATGTCCTGCATTATCACTTACTAAAACATAGATATCATTAATGCCTTCAAATAAAGCATCTATTTTAATATTTAAGTAGTCTGAATAGTTATAGTTTATTTCCTCTTTGTTCAAATTCTCGTATGGTTTTGATGGATCAGCATCAAGACCATAATTAAAAGTAATGAACATACTTCCATTTGAAGAAACTAAATACATATAATCATCTAACAATGAACCACTTGAATCGTCAGTTATTATGATATCGAAACTGCTTATATTGGCTGTGTTCGCAACAAACCAATCCAAATTATGCCATTCACTTAATACATGCTCAGGAAGATTTCTACCCGCAATGTTCTCTCCAAAAGTTATATTTGGACTAATCGAATCTTTTCTTATATAAAAAAGCGTATTTGCTGTTGAATTTCCTGCATTATCCGCTATAAGAATATCAATACTAGTAGTGCCTTCTATTAGATTCATCCAATTAATGCTCAAAGTAGTAGCACCTCCATTATTTGGCTGATACGCTGCCAGGAGAGAAGCAATAAACGTTTTAGTTCCTGGGCCGGCATATGTAAATAAATTAATAATTTTTATCTGAGAATCCCCTATATCATTTATTGTAATAGCTATTTCGTTCAATAAAGATGCCTCTTCTGCAGTCTTAAACCACCTATCTTTATAATCAAATTCAACCTGAGAAAAAGTAGGAATCCCAGTATCTTTAAGTAAATCAAATGCCTGAACTGAGATTGTATTCGCTGCATTATCGCTTATAATTATCCAAATGTTATTTGTGCCCTGCTCCAACTCGTCAAATGAAACCCTAATGTCTAAATCTGAGGTAACTAAATCGATTCCAGGTTGTGTAAATTTAACTACTTTTTGCCCTCCATCACTTGTTACAATGCTCCAGGCATAAGCATCCAGCAAAGAACCGCCATTGTCTGAGATAGTTACTCCTATAGTAATTACATCTCCAGGAAAACTGTTATACCAGAGTGTCTCATTAAAACCCCCTAGCTCTCTTACTGTATAGGATGGGGTAATTGTATCTTTCTTAATAGTTGTTAGTTTTGTATTAAGAGAATTACCAACACCATCATATACAATTAGATAAACATCATTTAACCCATCTGCTAATAATGACCAAGATACTGCCCATTCATCCGAATAACTAACAGTTGTCATGCTATTTGAGATAGCGTTATACGGACCTTCCTTATAATTAACGCTGTAATAAATACTGCTTAATTTGGAGTTATTCCCATCTGCTGGTAAAGGATCATCAATAATCAAACTATCAACCGTAACAATATCTTCTGGAGATCGATACCATACATTATAGTTTTTGGTAGTATCCCATTCATATATTGGCGATTTTGTGTCTTTTCTTATAACAAAACTAGTGCCATCATCAAAATTATAACTTGTTATATAATTTTCTGCGTAATCTGAAAGCTGAAAACTAATAGTGGTTATTCCTTCAGACAAATCATCTTGAAAAAAACTTTTCTCTAAATGCTCAGTAATAGTTTCAATACCTATTACGCCCTCAGTGGCATAATTTTCAAGTTCATAAGAAGCACCGTTAATCACATATGATACTACGTATATGCCTGAGTAAAATTCATCTTGAACATCCAAAGTAATCAAAGAATATTCAACAAGCTTGTCCATAGCATCTAATGATATCCAATTATCCAGGTACTCTTTAAAACGACTATCTCTTGAAATTGAAACAAAATTTGGTGACAGTGTATCTTTCCTTATATTAAAAAGAATATCCATAGTATTCTGATCAGCCCAATCAGATGCTGAAATTATTATTTCATTCACTCCTTCTGTTAATTTTTGCCAATCTAATAGCCAATACCCAGAAATAGGATACTTGGTCTCTCTTGTCTCCAAATCTTTGACAATATCACTCGAAGATATATATTTGCCATCATGGCTAACTAAGTATCTAACAGTCCTAATACCAGCTCCATCAGATGTTTCTTTGATAAAAACAGGAATTGGATCTCCCGGCCATTCATTAATCCAATCATTAAAATAAGACAATCCTGAATTAATATTATTTGAAACACTTGGAGGTCCGTCATCTCTTTTAACCTCAAACATCTTTTCTAATATGCTATTACCTACATAATCATTCATTGAGACCCAAACTTCATTAACCCCAAGAGTAATATCAGCATTCCAGCTTAGAGTCCAATCTTTAGTAACACTAAGAACCGACCTACTCTCTGTAGAAAAAATGCTCTTCTCTTTAATCTTATTATTGTTACAACTAACAATAATATCGATTGATTTTATCCCAGAAAAGCTAGACTCATTAAAATCGATATCAATAGCATCCAACCAAGAAGCATCTGCTGCACTTGTATACCAGGTATTAAAAATATCTCCTAACATATTCTTAGAAACAAATGGTGCTTCAGAGTCTTTGCTAATACTAAACCATAAAGAAGAAGTTGTAATATTCCCTGCATAGTCTTGAACTCTCAAAAACACATCATTATAACCTTCTTGCAGTTCAGCCCAATTTACAGTAATGCCAGAATAACTGTCTTTTTTTATAGCGCTCTTATATACATTGGTTTTATAATATTCATTATTTGCAGACACAATATAATTAATAATGTTTATTGAAGAAAACCCTTGATCAGTAAATTCTACTTTATTAGAAGTAAGGTTTAACCCATTATCCGTTGGCGAATTATACCAATCTTCTTGCGCAAAATTCTTTATGTTCATGTTTATGACCGGATATAAAGTATCTTTTTTTATTGAATATATTGTTTTTGTAACAGTAGAATTTCCTGCCTTATCATTAAATGAAATTATTACTTCAGACTCTCCATTTGTTATCATTTCCCAATTTAATATCAAATAAATATTGTCTCCACCTACAGATTGAATTGATTTAGCATTACCTTGAGATATATTATTATATATAAGGTTTCTAGAAAGGACTCCAGATAAATTATCAGAAAACGCTAATTCTATAACAAACAAAGTATTTCCTGGGTATTGATTAAGCCAATTAGTATAAGGAAACCTGACAAGCTTTATCTCTACATCAGGAGATGTATAATCATGCTTAATTGTTAATAATTTATCAGTTGTTAAAACATTATTTGCTTTATCTTTTAATTCTACATATACTTCATTCTCGCCTTCTGTAATATGACTGGCTGATATTTTCCAAGGAACATCAAAAGTAATTACTTCATTAGCATCTGCTGAAATAAATCCGGTTCTATCTGATTCTCCGTCAGTGTGAAGTCTATATGATAATGAAACTAACTTTGAAGTAACATCGAAGAAAGATATATCAATTGCATCATAGGTTAAAGGATTATCATCAAGCCACTGCAAATTATGCCATTGATACTTAGCATGATTGATATCTTCATTATTATTATTCATATCCCTGTTTGGCGATACAGTGTCTTTCTTAACATATAAGTCTGTCACGTTAATGTTTATAGAGTTACCAGCATTATCCTCTATCAAAAGATATACATCATTGGTGCCTTCAGCTAAAAGGTCCCATGATACTGCTATTAGTGCCCCATAATTATTCTTTTGAATATCATTAGTAATTGGTTGCCAATCTATTGTATATTCAGTTTCATTAATAGAAACCTTATACGAAATATTTTTTATTCCTGAACCACCATCATCAGTAATTGTAATATCAATATGATCTATCCAATCTGGAGTTATATTATGCCAAGTACTATGGGTTAACTCGTTACTAGATATGGCAGGGGGTTGGGTATCTTTTAATACATAAAAAGGAGTACTAATAATCTGATTATTCGCAAGATCATTAAAAGAAATCACTATATTATTTGTTCCGTTTGATAGGTTACCCCAGTCAACGTTAAATGGAACTTGATACCAGTTACTGCCAAAACTAGTGGTTAAGCTAATCCAATCATAAATCCCACTTGTAACAATCGCATACTCGATATTATGCAAATCAGAAAACCCAGTATCTGAAAACTCAATCTCAACTTCTTTTAACCAATCTGGCGAAACTCGATACCAATTATTCACATAATCTGTAGTACTTGCTGGATTTATTAAATTAGAACTTGGTGGTTGATTGTCCTTCTTAATTGTTAAAACTGAACTACTATATTCTAATTGGTTTCCTGCTATATCATTTACTGAAAGAAATATTTCATTAATCCCATTTGCTAATTTACTCCAAGAAACTGGAATCTCATTAGGATAAACATCTAACCCCTCGTCTATAGGAATAGTTATCCATTCATTATCAACTAGGATGCTATTGAAATAAACGCCGTAATATATACTTCCCAAATTAGAACTTCCCGTATCGTTAAAAGTTACATATAAAGGGCTCTCAAGTAACTTGGTTTCAAAATCTAAAGTAGCACTAATCCAAATATTAAATGTGGCTTCATCAACTTGATAATTATAACTTGGAGAGTCTTCATCTTTTCTTATCCAAAAAATATCTAATACATCTTTTGTATTTCTAGCTTTATCAATAACTTGAACACTTATATTATTTGTACCGTTATCTAAGTCATTCCAATTAATAAGCCAAGGAGTTTCATAAACTTCAGAATCCTCCACAGCTGTAAAAATATCTCTATCCTTACTAGAAGTTCCTGACTCATGTTTAACTATGTACTTAGCTGTATATAAGTTGGAACTCCCTTTATCAGAAAATCCTATATTAATAGCTTTAAGCCACTGTGCTTCATCTTGAGTAGAAGAACGAAGCCAATTATTAAAAGTACTATTATTATTTTCTTGTGCATGTGTTTTCCAACTCGCTATGTTATTGCTAATATTTGGAGTAATAATATCCTTCAAAACTTCAAATACCGGACCTGACAAAACAAAATTACCTGCTCTGTCATTAAAAGAAACATATATTTCGTTTACTCCCGATGTTAACAAATCCCAATCTATTGTCCAATTTGGAGTAAATGAAGATTTGTTTTCTACTAATGAAATATTATTAGTTATACCTACGACGTCTCTTGTTATATTCTTATAATAAACAACATACTGAATAGTTGATAAATTCGAATAACCTGGATCATAAAAATCTATATCAATAATTGATATAAATGCTGGAGGCAGTCTATGCCATGAATTAATATCCGCAATATTATCAGTTATATAATTGCCTGATATATCAAAATATGGGGAACTAACATCTTTTTTAATATAAAAACTATCTGAGCCTGCTATATTAAAATTATTTCTGTCAAAATCTCCAGAATTATCGCCAACTTCTACTATTATATTGTTTGTGCCATTGCTTAATAAATCCCAATAATCAGCGCTGCCATTTATAGCTACTAAATCTGTATTATTTAATATAAGGTCGGATATACTATATGAAAATTCTCTAGTGATATCTTTAGTTGCGTAATAATCTTTTGTTACCGAATCAAAATCTGTTATAAACAACTTCACATATTGCAATCCAGAAATTCCATTATCTGTAACGTCTACAGTAAGATTACGCATCCAATCTTCAAAACTATTATACCAAGCTTCAAACTCACTATTACTTTCAATTAAAGCTGCATTTATAGTCAACTCTGGATTTAAGGTGTCTTTCTTAAAATGAAACAAATCACCACTGATAATTTCGTTACCTGCATAATCTTTATAAACAACATAGATTTCATTTACTCCATTAGTAATAGATGCCCAATTATAATAAAGATTGCTCCAGTTACTTTCTGCAGAATAATTTCCTCGCCATTTCTCGTCGTGATCATCAGCAACATCAACCTCTCCAATATTAATAGTTACGCGGTGGTTATTAGCTGAAATTATCACATTCCATGAAGATAACCCCGAATACTTATAATCATAGAAATCAAAATTTATATACTGTAACAATGTATTGCGCTCTTTATACCAAACATCATAATCACCAGATTTTTTTGTATAACTAGCCGTTGGGTTCTCTGTATCTACTTTTATTGTAAATGCATTAAATGTATGAACATTGTATCCATAGTCCTCAACTTTTATTGAAATATCATTCCATCCTATATTAAGTGATGCCCATTCAATATTTAATGAAGCAAAGACATCAACTGCTATAAGATTATCAGTAGCCACTACCCATTCTGTATCCTTAACAGCTGTTCCCTCAAAATTATTTTGGGATATCTTATAATAAATAGCAGCAATATGAGAACCGCCGATATCTGTAAACGCTATTGGCAAATCTCCCCACCAATCTGGCTCATCATTATACCAAACATTCTTCTGTGCTTCGGAAGCATTTACTATTGCTCCTGGATTAGTCGTATCTTTTTTAATACGATATGATAGTGTAGTCGTGCCAATATTTGCCCAGTCATAAATTCTAAACCAAACCTCATTTGTTCCCTCTTCTAGAGAATCAAAACTTATGGTAAATGGGATATCATAAATTAGTCTTACTTGTTCTGGTGTAAAAGCAGCTATTGTAGTCCAAATTTCGTTATTATTGTTACTTACTTGTATAATCCCAAGCTCTATACTATTTATGGCAGAACCTTCTTCTGAAAAAGTTACAATTAATGCATCTATAGTAAGAATTGGTCTTTCATCTAACGGGAAATATGCCTCAACAATTGTTTCTTGATTAAAAGTCTGATGTACTTGCGGAGGGGAAGTGTCCTTTCTAAGAGAAAACAATTTATGTGGCAATGTATTTGTACTATTTCCTGCTAAGTCATTTACAGATACAAATATCTCATTAACACCATCTGTAATTTGATCCCAATCAATTTGCAAGCCATTAATTGTTGATTGTCTACTGTAAACATCATCCTCAATCCATTTCATTCCACCAAATTTATTATTACTAACACCATATTGGACTATACGTACACCAGAGTACCCATCATCTGTAATAGTTATTGCGAAATTTAGACTAGCTTCTGAATCTCCGAACCCATCAAACCTAAAAAAATCAACAGCCTCAGTGATATTATTGGTAATACTTGGCGCTATTGTATCCTTATAAATAGTAAACACTTCTGCTTGAGAACTATTATAAGCGTAATCATTAAAAGAAACGATTATGTCATTTGTTCCATTTTCTACTTCTATCCAATCAATTGTCCAATTATTAAAAGTAGGTGCTCTTGCAAGATTACTACTAATAGATTTCCATGTTTTAGCTGGAAACTGAGTATTGCTCACTTTATAATATGCTGACCTCAAATTAGAATACCCTTCATCAAAAAGGAACACATCAAAAGAGTTCATGAATTCTGGTTTTATATCACTAAACCAGATTGATGAATTATTAAGTGAAGGATTTGCTCCTTCATCTTCGTTATTTATATAACTAGGAGAAATCACATCCTTACTAATAGTAAACACATAGTTATAGGTGCTATTAAGCGCAAAATCATTTATAGAAACATAAATCTCATTCTCACCATTTGTCAGGACATCCCAACTAATAGCCCACGGTTCATTAAAAATATTCGTACTAACATTCCTATTATAACTAGTTGCTAAATACATATTATCAGTCACTAGATACCAATTAATCTGATTATTTAGAGAAACTCCATACTCTATTCTCTGTATATTAGAAGATCCGCTATCTAGAAAAGAAACTTGTACTGAATCCATCCAACTTTTATTGCTTGCCTCATTATACCAACCACTTTGGCTACTCTCTGAATTCGAAATTATTGGGTCAATAGTATCTTTTACTATTCTGAATAAAAAGCTATTTGCCGTATTATGAGCATTATCATTAACGGTAACATATGCTTCTGTATAACCATTATAAAGTTCGTTCATGGAAATTTTCCATGGCTTATAATCATATGTAACACCATCAGAAAATAATACTATTTCTTTGCTTCCTAAATTATGAGAAACCCATAGTTTTATATTTTGAATGCCAGAACCTTCTCTATAATCGAAATTATCTCCAGTTTTCATATAATTATCGTTAAAATCAACACGCAAATCTTCAGAATCCACTATATATTTTTTATTATAATAAACAATAGATCCCTCATGATTATCTATATTAGGAGATGCTATATCCTTTTTTATTTGTACAAATAGAGGAGGAGGAGGATTAGTATTAACTTTATTGTTAGTAATATTACCGGCATTGTCTGCAACTATTATCCTAATATTACTGGTACCTTGCCTTACAAGATTCCAACTAACAGGCAAACTAAAAACAAAATCACTGCTTGTTTGATTATACCCATCATTAATTGTTTCTCCTGTATAACCAACTGGTGCATCAACTTGATCAAAACTATACATAATATAATCAATCCATGATTCCCCGTCGTCATCAATATTAATTTTTATCCCCATACTTGCTGGTTCTGAATTTAACCATTTAGTGGTATTAAATCCTTTTGTTATTATTGAAAACCTTGGTATTTTTGTGTCTTTATTAATAGTTACAAGAAAACTACTTGTAGAATTTCCAGCATAGTCATTAAAGCTAACATATATTCCATTTGGTCCATCTTTTAATAAATCCCAATTTTCTAAAAGATTTAATACATATTTTTTCTCAAGCAATTTTTCTGAATTCTCTAACTTAAAACTAGTGGTTATATAGTTATTATCAGAAATCAACCATTCAACCATCCTGATACCACTTCCACCCTTATCATTAATTGTTACAAATATTGCATCTTCCATCCAAAATTTTGATTCTGTAAACCAACCATTAAATTGATTTTCATTAAAAGTCTTTGAAAAAGTAGGGGTTACATCATCTTTCTTTACAGAAAAAATATGTTTTGTAACAACATTGTTTACCGAGTCAATAATCTGCGCATATACTTTGTTTTCTCCATCTAATAATTCATCCCATGTAATATTCCAAGTCTGAGAATACTCTGCAGCTCCATACAGATCAGTAAATAAATAAAACTCCTCTTTTGTAATACTATAGTCGTTAGAAATAGTGATTCTTGCTGACTTAAGGCCAGAATATTCATCATAGAAAGTACCACTTACCTCCGCTAATAAATCAATTGAAGCAGTATCTTGTCTATACCAAGTATTATTAAAATCAGTGATAGGGAATCCTACAGGTATCCAGTCTGATACAGACTCATCTTTCTTTATCTGCAAATGATTAAATACTGTAAGCGTGTTATTTGCACTATCAGTAGCTTGAATTGTTATATTATTTGTTCCATCTCTTAAATCAGACCAATATATTGTCCAATCTTCTAAATATTCTCTTGTAACTGGAATATTATATAAAGTTCGAAACAATCCACCATTATCTACTTGATATTGTATAAACTTAATACCAGAATCACTCAACCTATTATCAGATATGTTAATATCCATTGATACTGCCCAATTCGGTGTACTTGCATACCATCTATCTTGACTTGCAATCAATATATTTTCCTGATCATCTAAAGTAGGTTCCTTTGTATCCTTATTAATAGTCACAACATTCATTGTCACATAATTACCTGCCCTATCTACTACAGCTGCTTGGACAATATTCACACCTTCTTCTAAAGTATCCCAAGAGATTATCCACTCAATATCTCTATGATTCTTGTATTCTTGAAGATATATAGCTGTATCAATGGTCACAGAAACCATAGATCCATCTTGATGCAACACATTATAAGATACCTCCTGCAAATTACTTGATCCTTTATCAGAAAACTCAACATCAATATTATGCATCCATTGATCAGCTTCTTTATACCAAGAAATAAAATCACTATCCTCATTATTTGATATTACAGGAGGAATAATATCTTTAAGAATTGTAAAAACTGGCTCAACACTATCCTGCGTATTTGTTGCATAGTCACTAAACTTAACATAAACTGCATTTACTCCATTAGTTAAAACTTGATCCCAACTTATACTCCAATTTGCAGATACTTCATGTATCTCTGCAGTAACACAATGTGAAATGAAATATTCCTTACTACCCGTTGGATAATCTGAATTATGAACAACATAACTCATAGTTGCTATACCTGAATGGTCGTCCGTAAAATCAACATTAATGGAACTCATCCAGCTTTGAGTAGTGTGATACCAATGTAAATATTGTTCTTTTTCTCCTTCATCATTATCAATATAATCAGGGTTTTCCTCATCTCTCTTAAAAACAAATAAAGGGTCATAGTTCCTAGTATTGTTTGCATAGTCTGTTAATTTTAATGAAATATAGTTATACCCATTTTTTGCCGGCCATTCATGAGGAATGTTCACAGCATTTGTATTGTCATTTGAGTTTATATTTTCCTGAATAAGAGATTCCTTATTTCTTGCATTATTAGAAATCCTATACCATGCTCCATCTAATTTTGAACCACCTCTATCATGGAAATCAATAGTTACGCTTAGCCAAAATGGTCTATAGTTATACCAAATACTGTCTTCATAAAGATTCTCGGTATCAGCATATGGCAACAATGAGTCTTTCTTTATTAATAGACATTTGTCTCTTGTAATCACATTTCCTGCATGATCTTCTATATTAAAAAAAACTTCATTGATGCCTTGAGTAAGAACATCCCATGACACGCTCCATTGCATATTCCAAGTATTATTAAGTGGTGGATTCTGTGGCAAACCACTAAAGATTGAGGTCACAGTATTCTGGGTAATATCATTATGAATAAAATCAAAACTAACATTCTTTACCCCTGATCCACCACTATCGGTAAACTTAATGTTTAATATTTCAGGAATACTTCCAGCGCTATTTATCCAGGTCTCTCCACCAATGTATGAAGTATAATCATAATCAGGAAATATAGTATCTTTATATATAATTATATTAGAATTAACATCTTTCGTGTTATGTGCAGCATCTACTGCAAGAATATGAATCTGGTTTGCGCCATCTTCTAATTTATTCCAAGGGATACCTATTTTCTGATCATAAGTAATGATACCTTGGTCTTGATTAACATCACCTAATTCAACTACACCCCATGAAATATGGCTAGCACCAATCTTAATTTCATAGGTTAATGACACAATTCCACTACCAGCATCATAAATAATAATATTAAGAGAATTAACTGTATCGTAATTTTGGTCTTTGTTATACCAAGTATTGTCCTGTGTTTGGTTAACTGACACAATCGGACTGTCTATATCTTTTTTAAATATATATAATAGTGCTCTAGTAGGTGTTTTTACTGCATCTTTAGCCCAAGCATAAACATAAGAAGTAACTTCGCTTGATATAATATCCCACTCAATATCAAAAATAGCATTGGCCGTAAACACCGCACCTAGATTGCCACTAACTGTTTCATAAGAATTCGTAACTCCCTCAACTAAGGTAGCATATCCAAAACTACCCATACCTGATTCGGCATCATTCATTGTTATTCTAATATCATATAGCCAAGACTGTGCAGTTCTATACCAAAGGGACATTTGCTCTGAAGAAGGAGAAACAGATAATTCATAATATATTCTTGGAGGCTCCGCATCTTTTTTTATTATAAATAAGAACTGTTCTACATGATTGTTTGCATTATCAGTAACCAAAACACTTATAGTGTTTACCCCGCCACCTATTAGACCCCAATCAATAGACCATGAATCGTTATAAGCTTTAGTAGTAACTGAACTAATAATAGATGTTGTTGTTCCATTTTGGTACTCTATTTTATAGGCAATTTCTTTTAATAAAGAAGTTGAATCAAAGAAGCTTACATTAACTGTATTTAGAAAATCCATATAATTATCATTGTCTATCCATAAACGTTCATCATATATAGTGTCAGTTACTAAAGAATCATCTACTATAGGGGGAATATCATCGTATTTAATTGAAAGTGTAATTGATTTAGTAACTATATTTCCTGCTCTGTCGGCAATTTTAATATAAATATTATTGGTACCTTGAAGCAATGCTGAAGTAGCAACATCCCAAACTTGATTAAACTCAATAATTCCATCATTGTTCTCTGTAACTGTTCCATATTTTTCTTCGAATGAATAATCTAAAGATGTAACATAATATTTAAAATACCTTAAATTAGAATACATTCTATCTGATACTTCTGTATCTAATCCTTTTGCATAATTAGGTATGTAGTTATACCAATCATCCTCTGCACCATTTTCTGGTGCAACGTAGTTATAAATTATCTCAGGAGGCACTGTGTCTTTATTGATTGTTAATAATGCTGCAGAACTTGTTATTGTTTTTCCAGCCCAATCCTCTGCTCCAACAAACACATTATTTACCCCATTAGTCAAAGTTGCCCACTGTACAGACCATTGGTCTGTATAATCTCTAAACCTAAATGAATACGGCTGTTCCTTTAAAATCGTAATATAATCGCCCTCAGCATTAGAAATTCTATACCAGCATGACTTCAATAAAGACTCTCCCTGATCAATAAAACTAATATTAATGGCTTGGTCTGTCCAAGAAGGAGTAACAGAATACCACGCATCCTGACTTGCAGTAAGCACTTCAATATCGACTGAATAAGAAGGAGCCAAATCATCTTTTTTCAACAAGAATGTATCTGTTTTAGTCGAATTATTTGCTCTGTCTATTAGTTCAAACCTAACTACATTTGTACCTTGCAAAAAATCATTCCAAGTTACTGGTACAGGATTATAATTATGTGTAATTAACCCTAAGCCATCCTCAGCATAAGAAATTGTCGTTCTCTTCTGGCTTGTGTATTCTTCCAAAGACATGAACCATTTAATTGATTTTAATTGAGAGTACCCGAAATCCCAAAAACTTGCAGAAACTTCTGTTGCCCAAGTTGGCATTGTAGAGTGCCAAATAGTCTCGGTATCTGCTGATACAGAATATGAATAGTCCGGAAATATTTCATCTTTTTTGATAATAAATTCTTTATTATCAATAGAATTAGTTGCATTATCCTCAACCCTAATATAAACATTGTTGGTCCCATTACCTAAATGCAACCAATTCAAAGTAAAATCATTAATTACTCTCTCAGGAACAAATAGATCTGAAGCTAAACTCGAAGTAATAGTCTGATTATCTTGTTGTTCAACAATATAAAAAATATTCTTAATATTAGAAGAACCTCTATCATTAACTGTTAACGTAAATTCTATCTGATCATTTAATAGATTACCCTTGTCTGCTCCATACCAAGTATTTTGATTAGCAGTAAGAATTTCTTTAAGCGTATAAGTCGGTATAATAATATCTTTACGAATTACAAATATAGAATTACTAATAACTATATTTGTAGCATGGTCTTCATATAATATATCAACAGTATTAATATTATTTGTAAGTGTAGACCACAAAACACTCCATGGGCTTGTAAACTTTGTAGCTCCTGAAATATTTGCAGAAATATTATAGGTATTAACACCATCGTCATTATATACAATATATGCCGCTCTACTTAATAGTGAATGCTTTAAATCACTAAAATTAATATCTATCTCACTCCAATAATCAGGAGTAGCGTTATACCAAGTATTAAAATAAGATGTGTTTGGAAAATTGCCATACATTACTGGATCAATAACATCTTTTTTTATAATAAATACAATAGCAGAAGAAACATTATGCGCATTGTCTGAAGCCAGAATTGAAATTGGGATTACCCCATTGTCTATTTCTGAAAATAAGATATTAAACGCATCTACAAGATTAGCGCTACTCTTTCCTGAAATTAAAATAAACTCGTCCAGCCCTGCCACATACCCAAGACCATTTAATAAAGAGAATTCATCATCTACTGCACTAAAGTTTATGGTATTCATCCAATCTTGAGTTGCGTTGTACCACATATTATATTTATCGAGGCTTACACTGACCGAGTGTTCAATATCCGGATAGTCTGTATCCTTATATATAGAGAACAAAACGTTAGTCGTCGTAATATTATTGGCATTATCTATGACTTTTACTTTTATGTCATTTGTACCCTCTGATAATCTATTCCAATCTATACCCCAAACAGCTTGATAAGTGGCAAGATTTAACCCGTCTTCAATTAAAAACCATGTTTCGTTCTGCGTAACAACTGCATAAGAAACAGTTGCAATATTTGCATCTCCAGTATCTTCAAAACTAATCTGGACATCTGTAAGCCAGTCTGGTGCAACACCATGCCAACCAGTATCATCATAATCATCCGCATAAATCCAAGTAGGGAAATGAATATCTTTTTTTGCAGTATACAAACTGTTAGATTCAAAATAGTTGCCTGCATTATCTGTTGCAGCTAGATGTACCTTAGTTTGCCCTTCATCATACCAACTCCAATCAGTAGTAACCTGATTATATGTTGCATGATAATTGCCTAACCCTTCTTTTATTATTCTATGGGTAGTCACTCCCGATTTCACAAACAATAAGCCAATATCTTCCAACCCAGAGTAACCTAAGTCAAAGACATCAATTGGCAATAAATTATATATAGGCGTATCATTATGCCACAAACTAACGGGAAACCCCTCACCAGTAACGTTATAACTTGGGAGCCTATCATCTTTCTTTATATAAAACTCGACATCAGTAGTAACAAGATTATGAGCGTTATCTGAAACATATAATAAAATATCATTTGTGCCTTGGGCCAAAATGCCAAAACTAATAGCCCAATTATCAAGGAACTGCTTTGAGGCAGTAACAGAATTATACTCTTCTATACTATTAATAGTAAGAAGACCATTAATAGACACTACATAATAAACACCATCGATTAATGACATTCCTTGATCTATAAAATCAATATCTAAAGTTGTCATCCATTGAACAGCCTCTTTATACCAAACTGTCTGAGAACCAATTGATTCATAATTTACAGAAATACTAGGAGTAAGAATATCTTTCCTAATATCAAATATTTTTTCATCAAGAGTGTTGCCAGCATTATCAGTTGCTCTTACGTATACTGTATTTAAATCTGAAGTTATCTTTTCCCAAGGTACTGTGAAATGATCAAATAAATCCACACGCCCAGAAAAGCTATCCTTTATCAAACCTACTTCAAATAATTTATTATCATGATATAAAACATAGGAAACAGACTTTAAGCCAGAATAGTCAGTACCCGAACCAACTTCTTTTACTTTTACTGGGAAGGTGTCAGTCCACCAACTTGGCGAAATAGTAACCCATCCTCCGTCATTGTCCCATTTTATAGGACTATTGAATAAATCGGTCTTATCTACAATAGGAGGCAATGTGTCTTTATTGAATGTTGCAACAACTTTATGTTCAGATTTATTACCAGCAAAATCTTCAACACCAACCTGTATTTCATTATATCCTTGTCTGGCTAAATCAAAACTAAAGTTAAAACTACTATCATATGTAATATATTGATTTGTAGTAATAGCATTATAAACATCTATCGTTACACCATACTCGTATAATTTGTAATAAACTCTTCTAATTTTTGACAAATTTTGATCATGAAAAACAAATTCAGGATCACCTGGAACATCATTAACATCCATCCAAGGCTGAGTTGTAGAATAATATTCATCTGATGGCGCATGAACATAAGAAATGTCATGACTAGGCATACTTACGTCTTTGCGGATACTAAAGAGAACATCGCTAGTGGTATTATTGCCTGCATTGTCAGTAACAGATAACCTTATATCATTTGTGCCTTCTGTAATTAGAGACCAGTCAATATCCCAGCCTTGTGGATAAGTTAATCTATCCGAATTGTCAAAAATAATATCTATTGTCTCATACCCTTGATTTTGGATAATATACGAAGCTTCTTTCAAATTAGAACTTCCCCAATCCTCAAAAGCAACTTTAACATCTAGTATGTTAAACTCGATTAATCTGTCTTCTCCATAATAAAAATACCTTCCGTCAGGAGCATGGTTATACCACCTCCACGAATGCTTCAGGTCCTGTGAAACAATAAAACTTGAAAATGAAGGGTTTATCTCATCCTTATTTATCCGAAATAATGTATCAGAAGTAACAAGGTTACCAGCATTATCAGAAACTACAATTGATATACTATTTACACCATTAGCAAGTATTCCCCAAGATACTGCCCAATTAACTAAATATTCATCAGTAGCATCAGCTACATATGCATTTATCGTATGGCGAACAGATCCTGAAGCATTGTCTACTTGGTAATAAATCTGGTCCAATCCAGAACCGCCAGTATCAGTAAAATTAACTGAAATATTTTGCATCCAAGGCTGGACTTCATTATACCAAGCATCATATGTAGCTTGTGGATTAGTCATAAGATTGTTAAAACTTGGCTTAATTATATCTTTACGTATTGTCCAGGCTTTAGTTGAAGTCTGGTTTCCTGCATTATCATCGAAAGAAACCCATATCTCATTTACTCCGTTGGTTAATGACTCCCACGAAATTATCCATTGGGCCATATTGCTAGTGGCATTAACAGCTGCATCTACTGTATTGAGAGTAAACCAAGACTGAGCATTGTTAGTGACAAAGTAATGAATATTATTTAATAAAGAAAATCCCTCATCAAAGAAATCGAAATCAACAGTATTAAAGAAATCTGGAGTTGTATTTGTCCAATTAAAATCATCTGACACATTATTAGCAAAAGATGGAAATTTTAAATCAAGTTTTATACTTATTAGCTTATTGTAATTAGCATAATTTGATATTTGATTTCCTGCATTATCAGATATTACCAAATATATATTATTCGTTCCATCTTGGAAAAAATTAGTACTTAAACTCCAATCCTCCTTATAGTCTGAGGAATTGATATTGCTTGATATCTCACTCTGAAAAGTTTCTCCACTCAACCTCTCAACGACATACCCCACATAGTCAAGACTAGAACCGCCAGTATCCATAACATTAACTCCACTAATATTAAATGTTACAAGTAAATTGTTAGAGCTGTACCACTCTCTAAATTCAGGAAAAGCTGGTCCCTGAAGAAAGTCTGGTGGATATGTGTCCCTTTTTACTGTAAATATAACATCAGTATTACTTGTATTGCCTGCCTCATCCGCCATACTTATTGAGATATCGCTAATTCCAGTATCTAGCCAACCAACACTAAAATCAGTACCTAAATAATAAGCTATTGTCCCTATAGGTTTATTAAAAAAGAAATATTTCCAACTATCAGCTGTTTTATTATAAACATTAAAAGTAACTGATTTAAACTTAGAGTATCCGCCATCGTTCATCGTTATCCTTATATCATCCATCCAGTACGGCTCACCAGAAAACCAATTATCAAACTTTGGATCATTTGGATCTTCATCATTGATAAGATTTGGGGAAGTCACATCTTTTTTAAGCGTAAATAATATTGGTGATAATGTTTCATTCTGCGCATTATCTATTACTCTCACTCTTATATTATTGGTTCCCTCTATTAATTCCTCCCAATAGATACCCCACTGGGCTAAATACTCATATTGATCGATAGGCTCTATCTCTAAATACTCCCCACCTCTTATTGTTCCAAGGTAATCAATTACTTCATAAGAAATTTCATTAATCAAAGAATGCCCGGTGTCAGAGAAAGTGACTTGAATATTATTCAAAGTAGCTGGAGGAGCATTAAACCATCCTTCAAACAAATTAGTAGAAACTGCTGAAGAATTAACATTAGGTGTAGTGAAATCTAATTTAACAATAAATTCCTCAACTGCATAATTACCCAACACATCATTTCTGGAAACAAGAATAATGTTTACTCCCTCTGTTAATAAAGAAGGCGAAACATTCCACGCAGTAGCATAAGAAGGTGCTCCTGATAACTTATCAATAGTAACCCAGTCCTGCCTCTCATTATTTGAAACAAAATACTGCATCAAACTTATACCACTCTCGTTATCTGTAAAAGCAAGAGGGTTTGCGCCAGTAATCCAACTTGGAGTAACATTCATCCATTCTCCATAATCCTGATAAGAATCTTTAATATTACTAACATTATTCAATTCAGGTGCCTCTATATCTCTCTTAAATACAAATATTGGTTGTTCTGAATTATTACCTGCATTATCTTCAACTATTAGAGAAAAATTATTCAATCCATGAACCATATAGTCTTCAGTAGGCACATCTGACAAGCTAAATTGATAAGAAGTAGTAGTTATATTATCAGTCAAATATTTAGGACCTAGAGCAGGAAGATAAGTGTAATTAATAAAATAGCCAACTCTTGAAATTAATGAATTCACAGAATCCAAAACAGTAACATTTACAGTTGTTACATAACTAGGGGCATCACTTCTCCAAGTATTAAAGTAAGTGTTATCACTTATGGCGGCTTCTAATATATCAGGAAATACAGTATCTTTCTTTATTGAAAAAACTTTCTCAAATACTTTAAACCCGGCATAATCATTATATGAAACAAAGACTTCATTATAACCCTCGTTAAAACTAGCAAATGCTAAAGACCAATCTATTTGATAAATTGGCACATCCGCATTTATTACAATACTCTTGCTAGCAATTACCAGATTATTGTGCGAAATAAATGCCCAAATATCTTGAACATAGGACTGTGTGTCAACAAAATCAATATCTATTCCAGCTAGATCAATGCCAGCATTATCTCCATCTGGCTGAAACCCATTTGTATTACTAAACCACCTATCCTCATAAGACACTATTGGAACAATCTGCGCTATATTCGGGGTAGTCACATCTTTTCTTATCTCTACTGGCAGAATATTATTAGTGTTCCCCGCATAATCATCTAACGAGATAGTTAGCTTATTTAATCCTTCGGGTATCTGCGCCCACGTATATCCCCAAGACACTCCATACTCTCCTTGGTTTAATGATTCTGTAATTACTTTTGGATAATCACCATTCTCATTGACTAAGCTAACTAAAATATTATTCAAACTTGATCCGCCATCATCATAAAAAGAAATACTTATTGTTTCGAAAAAGTTTGTATCCTGAGTTAACCAATCTTGGAAATTGCTATTACTTGCTAAATCAGCTGATACATTGATACTTGGCAATTGCGTGTCTTTATTGACATAGTAAATAACAACTTCTTGATTGTCCGCATTATCACTTACGCTTACAGTAACGGGATTAGCACCTTGGTTAAGCAAGGAATAATTGACAGATAAAACGACATTCACGCTAACCTGATTGCTTAACTCTGATAAATTCACCCTAGCTTGATTTGGATATTCATAAAAACCATCATCAAGCTTTGAATACCCTAAATCTTCAATATCCACTGTAATTCTATTCATCCAATCCTTTGTTATATTGTGCCATGCATACAAATCAACAGTAGGAACATAATTATTAATAGTTAATCCCTCAAGCTCAGATACTTTAAAGCTAGAATTTGCATATGGCCCCCAACCTATTGACTGGTCTTTAAAAGCAATCTGAAAATTATATGTCACATTCCACTGCAATTTGAACCAATTACCATTGGAATACAAAGAATCATCAGGGACAGGGAAAAATATTTTCTGAGAAAGCTCCCCATTTTCAAGGCTAGCTCCTAGATTATCTAAATAATCATGGATACTTGTAGTGACTCCCCAAAAGATATAATCACTTGCGCTAAAAGTATCACTAGAAGTAATTTGAATTCTGAATGTAGAGGCATTCCCTTGATCTGAATTATAGATTGCTTGAAAATATACATTACTCGCAGATGCGTTTATAGTAACTGCGGTGTTAGAAGTAACACCTTGAGTCATAATGCCTGTAGGGGCTGTAGTGTCTGCATATAGAGGGGTTGTGGTCAGTAAAATTACTGAAAGTAGAGACAGCACAAGCTTATGTAAGATCTTTTTTTGCCAGATTATCAAAAATTTCCCCCTATTTGACGCACCGATGTATTTAAATAATACCGAAAAAACCCAAGTTTTATAAGGGATTTGTATGAATTTATATTAATATAAATGCATAAAATTCTTGTCCCTCAAAATAAAGTATACCCATTAACTTTAGAATAAAACAAAATACCGCCAAACCCCTTATAGATAAAGGGATTTAGAAGCAACATAATATTGAAATATATAATTGAAAATTAATTCAAAAAAATATAACAAGAAAAATAGATATATTAAGACAAAAAAAAGAGGAGCCTCTCAGCTCCTCTTTTAATAAACATATAATTTATTAACTATACTTTTTCAAACTGGTCTTTACCAACACCACATTCAGGGCATGTCCAATCTTCAGCTAAATTCTCAAAAGACACATTTCCATTCTCTGCTGGGTCATAAACATATCCGCAAACTACGCATTCATACTTATCCATTTTAGAACCTCCTATTAATAATTTGACTCTTTTACTTCAAAAAACTTCTTGCCATGCAAACAAGCAGGACATAGATCTGGAGCAGACTTTCCTGTATTTACATATCCACAATTTCTACATTTCCATACTACTAAAGAATCCTTCTTAAAAACTTCTCCATCTTTGATGTTTGCTAATAGTTTAACATACCTCTGTTCGTGTGCTTTTTCTGCTATACATATTTCTTCAAAACACACAGCTACATCTTCAAACCCCTCTTCTCTAGCTACTTTAGCAAAAAATGGATATATTTCTTCCCACTCTTCATGCTCCCCATCAGCAGATGCTGTTAAGTTTTCAATTGTTGTGCCAATAGCTCCAGCAGGGTAAGTTACAGTTATTTCTAACATTCCTCCCTCTAAAAACTTAAAAAATCTTTTTGCATGCTCTTTTTCATTGTCAGCAGTTTCAAGGAAAAATGCAGATACCTGCTCATATCCTTCCTTCTTTGCTACGCTAGCAAAATATGTATATCTATTTCTAGCTTGTGATTCTCCTGCGAATGCTTTTAGTAAATTCTTTTCTGTTTCGGTTCCTTTTATGGTCATATTATTTCCTCCTATTAAAAATTTTAACTTTTTGACTAAATAATTTCAACAAATTATTAGACTTCACCTCCTTGTTACATTTTTCACATATTCCAAATAAATAACCACTAAAGCCATTTACTTGATTACCTTCTAAATCAATATCTTTATAGTTGAATTTACTAACCTCAACATCTTGCACTTCTCCACAACTTCTACAGGAAAAATGCATATGATCATGTAGATTAATATCATAAGCAGCTTGATCTCCAAAGCCATCTAACTTGTTTAGCAATCCTTCTTTAACAAGTAACGCCAAGGTATTGTAAACAGTAGCAAAAGAGATAATTTCTCCTTGCTCAGAAAGGTCTGAATTTATCTTATCTGCTGTTGGATGAATATGATTATTCATCAAATATTCGAGCACCTTTACTCTTTGATGAGTAACCTTTAAATTGTTCTTCTTTAATATTTTAATTGCTTCGGCCATATCATTAGTTTATAATAGTTCTAACTTTAGAACAACTACAAATTAAGAGAAGGGGAAATAAATTGCCAGAGCTACCAGAAGTAGAAACAGTTAGCAAGGATTTATCAGAGCATCTAATTGGTGAAACGATATCCGATATAGGCATAATCGATGCACGAAACCTACGGGGCATAAGTCCGGCAAACTTTGTTCAGCAAATTCGCGGCACTAAAATAAGCAACATTTATAGAAAAGGAAAGACTATTATCTGGAACTTAACCAACAACCTATCGATAATAATCCACCTTCGAATGACAGGTAAATTTATATTAACAAATAATAATGCCGAACTAACTAAGCATGACATGATAGTCTTCAAAACAAAAAAGTGGGATATTACATTTAATGATGTTAGAAAATTTGCCACAATAAACCTAACTTCTACAAATGCGATAGAAGATTTAAATTATTTTAAGAATATTGGCATTGACCCTACTAAAAGTGAATTTACTTTTGATAACTTTAAGTATATGTTGAAAAAAGGAGCTAAAAAAAGCTTAAAAGCTTTTCTGCTTGAACAAGATAAAATTGTAGGAATTGGAAATATCTATGCTTCAGAGATTCTTTTTGATAGCAAAATAAACCCTGAGCGTTTGGGATATTCGCTTTCAAAAAATGAAGAAATTGAACTCTTTAGTTCTATTAAAAAAATTATATTGCAAGCAATCATGATGCGAGGAACCACATTTTCAGACTACAGAGATGGATTTAATAAAAAAGGGGAGTTCCAAAATCAATTAAAGGTTTATAATAAGCTTAATGAAAATTGTATAATATGTAAGGATACAATTAATAAAATTAAACAAAATGGCAGAAGCACTTACTACTGCCAAACCTGTCAAAAATAATAAGGAGAATAAAATGAAACCCTACAAATTAGCAGAAAACATTTATTGGGTAGGAAGTATCGATTGGAACATACGCAACTTCCATGGATACCTAACTCAAAAAGGTTCTACTTATAATGCTTATCTTATAATAGATGAAAAAATAACATTAATTGACACTGTGAAAAGCCACTTAACAGATGAGATGCTTGCAAGAATTTCCACAATTATTGATCCTACCAAAATTGATACGATTATCTCTAATCATGTTGAGATGGATCACTCTGGAGGACTTCCAAGAATAATGGAAATGTGCCCGAATGCTAGTATTTATGCTTCTCCTGCTGGAATCAAGGGGCTAAAGGAGCACTATAAGAAAGACTGGGATTTCATACCAGTAACTACAGGAGACTCACTTTCTCTTGGTAAAAAAACGATATCTTTTGTAGAAACAAAAATGGTTCACTGGCCAGACAACATGGTGTCATATGTGCAAGAAGATAAAATTCTATTTTCTAACGATGCTTTCGGCCAACATATCGCTTCTACAGAAAGAACAGACCAAGAATATCCTATAGCAACTATTTTGCAAGAAGCTAAAAAGTATTATGCGAACATTGTGCTTTCATTTAGCGCACAAGTTCAAAAAGCGATGGAAGCTCTTTCAAGTTTAGAAATAGACATGATTTGCCCAAGCCATGGACTTATTTGGAAAGCACATATTCCAGAAATTCTTAATTGCTATACTGAATGGATGCAAAACACGACTAAAGAGAAAGCTCTAGTCATTTATGACACTATGTGGGGATCCACTGAGAAAATTGCCAGGGAGTTAATGAACTTTTTTGAGTATAACAACATTACAGCAACCCTGTTCAATGTTCAGAACGAGCATATGTCTGACATAATGACCGAGCTCATAGATACTAAATATATTTGCATTGGCTCTCCTACTTTAAACAACAACATGCTGCCAACCGTAGCGGCTTTTCTGACTTATCTGAAGGGTCTTGCACCTAAAAACAGGATTGGGCTTGCTTATGGCTCTTTTGGATGGGGAGGACAAGCAGTTGGGCAGGTAGAGGAAGTATTAAAAGCAATGAAATTTGAGACCTTGCCTCAGATAAGATTAAAATACATTCCTGATCAAAAAGATTTAACATTAGCTATTCAAAACTTGCAAAAAGAATTTAACAATCTATAATACAAAAAAAGGAGAAGTAAAAATGGCAATATCAAAAAAAGACAATATAATAGATGTAATCAATGACTACCCAGCAGCAATAGAAGTACTACAGAATCATGGAGTACATTGTGTAGGCTGTATGCTAGCTCATTCAGAAAGTTTAGAAGAAGGACTTGCAGCACACGGAATGGATGTTGATGCTGTAATTAAAGAAATAGAAGAAAAATCCGCAGCTAGTTAAAACTATTTTAATTAACTAAAGAAGTTATAAAAAAGGCGCCAATGGCGCCTTTTTGTTTATTCCCATTCAATAGTTGCTGGTGGTTTTGATGTAATGTCGTATACGACTCTGTTAATTGCAGGTATCTCATTTATTATTCTTGAAGAAATTGCCTCTAAAACCTCGTATGGCATATGAGTCCAATTTGCAGTCATTGCATCTTGACTGCTTACTGATCTTACCGCAATAGTGTGACAATATGTTCTCTTATCACCCATAACTCCAACTGTCTTAATCGGTAGCAGTACCGCAAATGCTTGCCAAATATCTCTATATAGTCCTGCCTTTTTGATTTCCGCCATAACAATATCATCAGCTTCTTGAAGAACTCTTACTCTTTCAGGTTCAATTTCACCAATAATTCTAATAGCTAGGCCTGGACCTGGAAATGGATGCCTAAAAACAACCTTCTCTGGCATGCCAAGCTCTATACCTACTTTACGAACCTCATCTTTAAAAAGCTTCTTAAAAGGTTCTACTATTTTAAATTGCATATCATCTGGTAATCCACCAACATTGTGATGTGTTTTTATTTTCACAGCGTTCTTTGATACGCCAGTACTAGCACTCTCAATAATATCTGGATATAGGGTCCCTTGTGCTAGATACTTTACATCCTTAGCTACTTTAGCTATTTCAGATTCAAATACCCTTACAAACTCGTTGCCTATTTTTTTACGTTTCTCTTCTGGATCAGTAATGCCCTTAACCGCTTTAAAAAAGCGATCTTGAGCCTGTACATGTATTAAATTAATATTAAAATGTTTATCTACTGTATCAACTATCTGTGTAGCTTCATCTTTTCTCATAAAACCTTGATCAATAAACATACATATTAATTGATCGCCTATAGCTTCATGTAATAAAACTGCAGCAGTCATAGAATCCACACCACCACTTAGGCCTAATAGAACCTTTCCAGTTCCAACTTCAGCTCTAATTGCTGCTATTTCTTCATCAATAAAATGTTTCATATCCCAGTCTTTTTCAAGCTCACAAATTTCAAATAAGAAATTCCTAATAATCTGCATCCCCATCTGTGTGTGAGTTACTTCAGGGTGAAACTGAACACCATAAATCTTCTTTTCTTTATTTGCTATTGAAACAAATGGAGTATTCTCTGAATGAGATAATTTTTCAAATCCTTCTGGCAACTTTTCTAAACTATCACCATGACTCATCCATACCGTGATTTCAGAATCTATACCAAAGAAAAGATTTTCAAAATTATCAATCTGCATTAACGTTTTCCCATATTCACACTTATCGTAATGCTTTACTTCTCCACCTAACATCTGTGTAAGCAATTGCATTCCATAACAAATACCTAAAACAGGAACACCTAGCTCTAATAATTCTGAATCACATTTTGGAGCATCATCATCATATACTGAAGACGGGCCACCTGACATGATTATTGCAGATGGAGACTTCTCCTTAATTTTAGCTATAGATGAATTGCCATCTATGACTTCGGAATACACGCCGCATTCTCTCACTCTTCGAGCAATCAAATGTGAATATTGTGATCCAAAGTCTAGAATTAATAACATATGTCTATCCTATTGCGAATCTTACAAAACTACCAAGCTTAGCATCGCCTAAGAACTCAGACACTTTTAGATCTGGGTTAACAACGAACTTCTGCTCTAGTAAACAAACTTCTTCAAAATACTTTCTAAGTTTTCCTTCAACAATCTTATCAACAATCTTTTCAGGTTTGCCTTCGTTTAGTACTTGCTCTCTTAATATTTCTCTTTCTTTATCTAAGTCCGCAGTATCAACATCTGCTTTAGCCATACATGTTGGAGCTGCAGCTGCAATATGCATACATAATTGTTTAGCTAATGAAGCCTCTAGTCCTTTAACAGAAACAACAACACCAATCTTTTCATTTGAATGAATGTAAATTTCTAATGTTTCACCTTCGCCAGCTTCTACAACTTTTGCATCAGATAACTCTAGTTTTTCACCAATAACACCGCTTAATTCATCAACAGAACCTATAACAGTTTCTCCTGATGCTAATTTTAAGGCTTTAATAGTTTCCAAGTCTGCAGCTGAATTATTTTTCATTGCAACAATGATATTATCAGCAACTGTTCTAAACTTATCATTTCTAGAAACAAAATCAGTTTCAGAGCAAAGCTTAATTAAATATGCTTTTTTATTATCAGAACTTAGTTCTATGTTAACAACTCCTTCTGTTGCTTCTCGTTCACTTCTTTTAGCTGCTTTTACCATACCCTTTTTTCTTAAAAGATCTACGGCTGCATCCATATCTCCTGCTGATTCCTGAAGAGCTCTTTTACAATCCATGATTCCACAGTTTGTCTTCGCTCTTAATTGTTGTATTTCTTGCATTGTTATATCTGCCATTACAATCTCCTTCAATTATTAATTAATCTTATTTCTTTTGATGCTATTTTTTTACAGCAACTTTTTCGACTTTTGCAGGTGCTGCAACTTTAGGAGCAACTGCTGGCTTTTGTTCAAAAGCTTCTGCTAATTCTTCAGTTAAACCTTGCTCATCAGATGGTCTAAGCTTTTTTCCTTCAATAACAGCGTCAGCAACTATGCCAGATAATAGCTTAATAGTTCTTATTGCATCATCATTTGCAGGAATAGGGTAATCAATTAAATCAGGATCACAGTTAGTATCAACTACACCAACAATAGGCAATCCTAGTACATTTGCTTCATGCACAGCAATTTCTTCTTTCTTAGTATCAACAATAAATACTATTGTAGGCTGTTTTTCCATATCTCTAATTCCTTCGAAATGGAAATGAAGTTTATTTAATTTTTTATTCATTACAGACTGTTCTTTAGAAACGAAGGCATCAAAGATACCATCTACTTTCATAGCTTCAATCTCTTTCATTCTCCTAATAGATTTTTTAATTGTGTCATAGTTTGTCAACATTCCACCTAACCATCTATTACAAACATAAGGCATTTCACATCTTTCTGCTTCTTCCTTAATTGCTGTTTGAGCTTGTTTCTTTGTTCCAACGAACATTACAGTAGCTCCCTTAGACACTTCTTCTTTAATATAGTTATATGCTTTGTTAATATAACCTAATGTTTTCTGTAAATCGATTACATGGATATCATTTCTTGAAGTATAAATATATGGTTTCATTTTTGGGTTCCATCTTCTAGTTTGATGACCGAAATGAACACCTGTTTCTAAAAGCTGTCTCATTGTAACAACACTCTCAGATACGACTTTCTGTTTAACTGGTTTTGGGGCTTCTTTTTTAGGACTTTCTTGCTCTACTGCTTTTACTTTTGTTTCTTCTACCATTTGTTTCTCCTTTTGTTTTTCTTCTACCTATCTTGAAGACATAACAACCTTACGGTCACCTGTCATATCTCGTTAAAGATTAAGTATGTTTATTACGGCAAAAACCGCTTGATAAGTTTATCATATCAGCGATTTCAGCACAACACAGAATATAGGATTATAGGTTTATAAAAAACTAAATTGAAAGATTAATTAACTGAGGGAAAAACATAGCTGAAACAAAGAAATATAAGCTAGCTACGATTAACCCAATACCAATCCAAAAAGAAGCGAGGTTGATTGAAGATTCACCCTCAGTGAGATTCACCAACATAGTACCAATCCCTATTGATATAAGTGTTAGTAATCCAATGATAATTATCATAGTATAGCTTAGCCTACTAAGAGCTTACCTTTTTTACCAAAGTAACGGTTGTTCCAGTTTCTGATGTATTATAATCAACTTGGTCCATTAAGCTTCTCATAAAAACGATGCCTAATCCTAGACCAATCTTCTCTGGATCATCTTCTTGTGTGGTAACATCAGACTCGATATCAAAACCTTTTCCAGAATCAGATATTACTATTTCTAGCTTATCATCATAAATTCCGAAAGCCATTTCTATTTCTCCAAGGCTATCACCATAAGCGTACTGAACTGCATTAGTACATGCTTCAGAAACAGCTATTTTAATATCTTCAATATCTTCATGTGTGAATTTCATTCTGTTAGCAATACCAGAAGCCGTTAATCTTGCAACTCCTACATAATCAGACAAACTTGGTATTGTTAACTTTATAGTTACTGAATCAGTCATGTTAACTCCTCCTTAATTGCCTAAACTAGTTATTGCGTCTTCTTCGCTATCAAAAATCTTAAAATTTGCAGATATTAAACCTGAAACATCGAAAATCTTTTTTATCTGAGGTGTTGCATTAATAATATTAATATACCCCTCATTCATTTTCTTAATCTGATTAGCACTATTAGCTATTACACCTAATCCTGTACTATCTATGTATCTAATTTTATCTAAGTTCACAATCAAATCTTTTGCTGTTGGATATGTCTCGAAAACATACTGCAATGCATCGCTTAACTTTGGATAAGTATAAACGTCTATTTCTCCCTCTAAATCTATAACCGGAATATTACTATTCTCCCTGATGGAAACATTAAGATCTAATACCATAGTATCACCTCGCGCTTCTATTTTTTTTTATCTAAATTAAATAATAACAAAATATGTGCTATTTGTTTATAGTACAACAAAAGTTTTTTTTATTTAATATCTACTAACTCAACTTCAAACACTAAATTTTTACCGGCTAATTCAGAGTTTGCATCTAAAAAAACCATCTCTTCTGTAATCTCTTTTACTACTACAGGAATCATCATGCCTTGCTGTGCTGGCATTTGAAGCCTCATTCCAACCTCAAACTCTAAGTCTGGCGGCAATTTATCTTTAGGAAAAGCAACAACAAGATCATCACGATATTCACCATAAGCTTTATCGCTACTTATCTTGATTTCTTTTTTTTCTCCAATTTCCATTCCAACCATACCTTCATCAAATCCAGGGATTACTTGCCCTGCTCCAACATTGAAACCAAGTGGCTCTCTTCCCTCTGATGAATCAAAAACTGTTCCATCTTCTAATTTTCCAGTGTAATGCACCTGCACTGTATCATCATTTTTCACAACCATAGCTATCTCCTCTCAGGTAATAATGATAGCATACTTGCCTTACCTAAGATGTATTAATGACGATATTCTGGATTTTTTAAAGACTTGCGAATTGTTCAGCCATCTCATGAATCTTGGCTGCAGGCTCTAATGACTCAGGTCTATGGCTAGCGCCATGCCCCTCGAATCCGGGAGGTGCTGCGCCTCCTACTGCTTGAAACTCTGCTTCCTCGCTGGCCTCTATCTTTTCCATGCCAGGCAATTCAGGCAATTGGTATTCTGACTGATAACCACCCAGACCTTCAAGTGAAATATCTGAAGAGATAGAAAGATCTCCTAAACCTGCAAATTCATCTATAGCAGGTGAAGCATATGCTACTGAATTTTCAGACGAACTAGACGAACCAGAAGAAAAAGATGAAGGTAACGACTGGAGTCCATCGCTCTCTACCTTTGGGGTAATCGCTTTAGAGTTTAGATTTAGACTAACTGAAACATTGTTTATACTTATTCCTTCACTCATTAATAGCCCCTCCTTTTCTATCCATTATAATTAACGACCTTTTTATAACATTTTTTGCATCCATAATTTCTGGTCAGTACTGGTAGTAGAAACTACTGCATGCTGATATAATAAATCTCCCTTAGCTAACATCTTAGCTATTAAAGTGGAGAGATCGCATAGTGGCTTAGTGCGCACGCTTGGAAAGCGTGTATACCGCAAGGTATCGAGGGTTCAAATCCCTCTCTCTCCGCCACACTACGCCTTTTGAAAACAAAAGAGCTTCGAGTGGCAGGCCACACTCAACATCTTTACATCTTCATGAAAATATATATCATCTAATTATGTGGGTTACGTACATACTATTAAGTGCTATAGATAAAAAACATTATATTGGCTCCACCAATGATTTAGAACGAAGGCTACATCAGCATAACTCAAAACAAGTTACAGCTACTGCTCCGCGAGCTCCATTTTCACTTATTAGCTACACTACTTTCAATACAGAAAAGAAAGCTAGAGAATTTGAGAAGTATTTAAAGACAGGATCTGGTTGGTCTTTTATAAATAAAAGAATCCTCTAGTCCTCGTAGCTCAGCAAAGCTGGCGTAGTGGACCTCTCTCTCCGCCACACTACGCCTTTTGAAAACAAAAGAGCTTCGAGTGGCAGG
>CAYSAQ010000003.1:0-80043 GCA_964429235.1 uncultured Candidatus Marinamargulisbacteria bacterium | reverse complement strand
TCCTCTAGTCCTCGTAGCTCAGCAAAGCTGGCGTAGTGGACCTCTCTCTCCGCCATAACTAACCAATCAGTTAAAAAAATCCTATTTATTTGAAAATAATGAATCCAAGGGTGTACAATGAAGATACTCGATTATTTAGAAGTTATTATGGACTTGGATGAAAATATCAATATTAGTTCTATTAAAGAAAAAATATTTTCTTCAATTATTTTATTATTAATAATTTTTCATTTGCCAAGAATTGCTGTGGCATTAACAGTTATGTCTTTTAATCTTATAGGTCCTGTTGTAATTTTCAACATAGTTACTGCTATTATATTCATAGTGCTTTTCTTTTTCCAAAAGGTTATTCCTTTCAAAATAAAAGTTTTTGTAGTTCTTGGACTGTTACTAATGGAAACAGCTGTCATGTTCTTTGTATTCACATTGCCAGGGCCATCTATAATATTTCTAACTATCATAATATTGCTTACAACTTTTTTACTAGGTTCTTTTATTGGAATTCTCAGCTTAACTTCTTACATCGTTATAATTTGCACATTATGGGTTCTATCCAAACAAGGAATAATAACAGCACCTACACCTCTAGCCACATTAAGTGAAGTACAACTACTTGCAGTTTTTTCATACTTCCTATTAATGGCAGGTGCTACACAAATACTGCTCATCAAAAGAATACTTAACGTTGTCAAAACATTAGCTGATAAAGTACGGTTTAGTGACGATTTATACAATGAGAAAACAGAAAACCTATCCATAACTTTAAACTCAATTGGAGATGCCGTTATTGCAACAGACACTGAAGGAATAGTTACAAACATTAACCCTGTTGCATCTCAGCTGACTAACTGGGAACAAAAAGAAGCCATAGGAAAACCAATCGATCTTATATTTAATATTGTTGATGAAAAAACAAAACGAGAGCTCATTTCTCCTATAAAAGAAGTAATGAAAACAAAAAAGATAATAGAACTTTCAAACGGAACAGTTCTTGTGTCAAGATATGGGAAAGAATATCAAATAGCAGACAGTGCCGCCCCAATCCTTAACAAACGAGGAGAAATCAAGGGTGCTGTGCTTGTTTTTAGAGACGTTACTGAAAAGCACAAAAAAGAACAAAGAATACAAGAAAGCGAAAAACAATTTCGTAACCTAATAAATGCAACACCTATAGGCATCCATACTTATGAGTTAAATACTGACAATGGCTTAATCCTAATTGGTGCAAATGAAGCAGCAAATAAGATACTAGGGCTGGACCACTCTGAGCTTATAGGAAAAGAAATATACGAAGCGTTCCCTGGATTAAAAGAAAGCGAACTTCCAGCTCTTTACATGAGACTTGCTACATTAAGCAAAAATTGGGAAAAGACAGCTGACACATATTACAAAGATGAAAAAATAGAAGGCAATTTCTCTGTACAAGTATTTGTAATAAAACCACGTACAATTGGCGTAATGTTTAAAGATTTATCTGATAAATAGAAACTTATTTGCCTACGCAGAATCTAGAAAAAATATTATCTAACACCTCTTCTGAAATATTTTGCCCAACGACCTCTGACACTTCCATCAATGCCTCTCTAAGATCAATTACCCAAGTATCTACGGGCATTGACGACTTAACAGACCCCATGGCATGAGACAATAGTTTACTTGCCTTCATTAGTTGATCGCGTTGCCTTTCATTGGCTAAACAAGCATCATCGTTTTCCGAAAAATATCTAGTCTCTACATGCTCAACTATAGATTCAATCAAACTCTCAATACCAGTTCCTTCTGTTAAGGAAATATTAACTGGTTTTGGCATCCCCATCTCCAAAAGCTTCCTTTCGATTAGACTAGGACTTGCTAAGTCTGTTTTGTTCACTATTGGAATAATTTTATTATAAAACTTTGATGGAATCATTTCCAAATCAACTCGTTCAAACTCTGATGCATCAAATAACCATAAGACCAACTCTGCAGTCTCAATATACTCTTTAGACTTATTAACACCTATCTCCTCAATAGCATCCATAGCCTCTCGTATACCAGCTGTGTCTACTATTCTGAAAGGGATGCCTTGTAACTGCATCCATTCCTCAATAGTATCTCTAGTTGTGCCAGGGATATCGGATACGATTGCTCTTTCTTCTTGCAACAACACATTAAGCAAACTTGATTTCCCAGAATTTGGTTTGCCGATGATTGCCGTAACGACTCCCTCGTTATATATCCTGCCTGCATCATAAGTAGCTAAAAGAACGTCTATCTCTGACTGCATTCCGCTAATAGTTAGCTCATAAATAGGGCTTTCTTCTAACTCTTCTTCATCTGGATAATCTAAATGAACTTCTAAGTGAGAGATAAAGTCTAACAATTTTTTTCTGATTAGCTGAAGCTTATCAGAGAGCTCACCGTGAAGATTATGTGCAGCTAATTCTGCACTTTTATTTGTTTTTGAATCTATTAAATCTACTATGCTTTCTGCCTGAACTAAATCCATCTTGCCATTAACAAAAGCTCTCATTGAGAACTCCCCAGAAGAAGCTTGCCTAGCTCCTTGCTCAAATATTACTGACAATAATTTTTTGGCTACTATATATCCACCATGACAATTAAACTCGACGATATCTTCGCCCGTAAAAGAATTAGGGGATTCAAAAAAAGAAACAAGTCCTTCATCTATAATTTCTCCTGTTTCATTCTTAAACACTGAAAACTTAATTGTATTTTTTATTGGGTTCTTAATTGTGGTGAGCTGCTTAGCGATATCAAAACAACCACTGCCACTTAAACGAATAACAGCAATTCCTCCTCGCCCAATTGGAGTAGAAATCGCTGCAATAATATCTGAAAAAGATTTTAAAGACATGCTTTACGCAGGAATAATAACTATTTTTCTATCTTGTCCCTGACCCTTACTCTCAGTGTTAACTGCTGGGTTATCCTGAAGTGTCATATGAACAATCCTTCTTTCCCAAGAATTCATTGGTTTAAGAACAACTTCTTGCTCATCAGAGATAGCCTTATCAGCCATATCTAGTGCTTGTTTTCTTAATGAATCCTCTCTCTTATCTCTATAGCCACTTGCGTCTAAAACAACATTAATTGGCTGTTTGAATTTCTTACTTAGCATACTCTTCAGCAATAATTGTAATGACTGTAATGTATTACCTTCTCTTCCAATAATTCTACCCATATCGTCACCTTTAATATCTAGAGAAACGAAATTATCTTCATGTTTTACAACTTTTACAACATTGAAAAAACCCATTAAATCTAGAATCTCAGTTAACATATCTTTTGCTGCTAAATGAAAGTCATTTTCTACAACGTTGCCAAAATTATCGTCTAATTTTTTTTCTTCTACGTTTCCCTTATCTGAATTTCCGAAAAGTCCTAATAGTCCCATTATTTTGCTCCTTTTTTAGCTTTATTATTTTTTGTTTTCTTTTCTTCTTTTACTGGAGTCACTTCAATGACATCCGCAATTTCTTCTCTCTTCTTTGTAAGCCAATACTGTTGTGCTCCTGTAATTAATTGGGATAATGCCCAATAAATAAGAACACCAGTTGGCATATTAAATGCTATAAATAACATCATAAAAGGCATATATTTGAAAATTTTCTGAGTTGGATCATTTGGATCACCAGCGACTGTCATTGTTTTCTGTGATAACCATGTAGATATAGCAACTAATACTGGCAATATGTATATTGGGTCTGGTGCAATAAGATCTTTAATCCATAAGAATGTTACCTGCGCAGGTTCTGCTGCTGCCATTAAAACTTTAAATGCTTCACTATTTAATGACATAAAAATTGCAATAAAAAATGGAAGCTGAATTAATGTAGGCAAGCAACTACCAAAAGGGTTAACGCCATTATCTTTATATAAAGACATCGTCTGCGCCTGCATCTGTTTAGGATTATCCTTATATTTTTTCTGAACTTCTTTGAGCTTAGGCTGTATTTTTTTCATCTCTGCCATTGATCTAACTTGCTTAATCGTAAACGGGAATAACGCCATTTTAATTGTTAATGTTAACAAAATAATAGCCAACACATAGTTATTGGTAATTCCAAAAAAGAACTCCAAAATTGGGATCATTAAATTATCTACTAAAAAACTAAACGGGTTCATAATATCACCTTTCTATTTTACCGGGTCATACCCACCTGGATTCCAGGGGTTACACCTTAACAATCTATAAAAACCTATCATTCCACCTTTTAGCACTCCATATTTTTCTATGGCTTCTAATGTGTATGACGAGCAACTAGGATAAAAACGACATTTCTGTGGTGTTAAAGAGGAAATACTCCTGTATTTATTAATTAAGTATATTGCTATTTTCTTTCCCATATTTTTCTCTTTAAAAATGCTAACTGTTTTAACCAGTCTTCTTTTAATTCTTCAAAGCTCATTTTTAGAGAATACGCTCTAGCTACAACCACGTAACTCCCCATCATATCTGGGTTGTTTGCCCTAAAAATTTCTCTGATTCTTCTTTTTATTTTATTTCGCTGTACTGCTCTTTTGTCTACTTTCTTACTTACTACAATGCCAACTTGCATTTTGCTTGCTGACTTAAAGTAAATTATCAGACCTTTTCCTACTGACTTCTTCTGCTCTGCGAATACTGCTTTGAATTGTGAACTACTACGTAACCGAAGATCCTTTTTAAACAAAAGACTCTTAAACAGCTATCTTAGCCCTTCCTTTTTTGCGACGTGCTTTTAATACTGCTCGTCCGCCAACTGATCTTGATCTCACAAGAAAACCGTGAGTTTTACTTCTTTTTCTACTGTTAGGTTGAAAAGTTCTCTTAACCACAACTACCTCCTAATGCTTATGCTACTGCTTTTCTAGTACTTTTAACGTATGTGCATTATATGAGAAAATACTTAGAGGGTCAAACAATAAATTAATATGCCTTCTCATAATACGATGCGAATGTTTCACATGGATTTGAGAATGCATAAAGATGTTGTTTATCTGTAGGTGCTAATAGAGAATATTTGCCGAATTTACTTTGCTTACTTCTCATGGAATCCATATCGAAATTATGCTTTTGGCCCATAGCCTCTTGTTTTGTAAGCCTCATTTGTTGCATGCCAATATTATACATATTATTACCATTTAAAAATGTCTGTTCATAATGAACTACATCCCATCCACTCTTTAGTGAAAAAGCAAAGAACTCATCAAAAGTCATATTGTGTGTATGAACAGCATGCCCGACTTCGTGCTTAACTACAGGCACTAGCTGTTCAGCGTTGTCTAAATCAAAAACCAATATTCTTTGACTTGTTTTATCATAAGCTCCGTAAGCTCGGCTATGATGTCTTTTAGCAAAGATACTTTCTGGCATTGTTTCCATATTCAGCTGAATACTCTTATTCTTTACGATAGTTTTAACACCTTTAAGGTGATCTTGGGGAAGATTTCCTAATGTATATAAAAGCATTTTCAATTCTTCTTCGGAAAATTGGTTATCAGAGTTTTGTGCTTTAACTCCAAACTTCTCTTCAATCTCTTTTGATAAAAACTGTAATGCTGCAGGAATATTTCTTAATTGAATCCCACCTTGGTCTTGTTGAACCTGTTGGCTCTGGGCTCTAAAAGTAGGTGTGAATCTGCCTAATCCAGCACTATTTAAACTAGATGCTGAAAGTCCCTGTGCGCCATAAGCGCCAGCTGCAGATATGCTAGGATTGATACCTAAAACCATCTTTTACCCCTTTCTAACTTTTTTATTCAAACAACTTATACTTAACCATGCCTTCAATTCTAGCAATGGTCTTCATAAAGTTTTGAGCTGAAACTATATTAATCTTAGATGCTTCTGTCTTTAATTCAAACCGGCCATTTGTAGATTTAATCAATTCAGCCTGATTTGCATGTTTGTTATAAACACCATCATTCATGGAATCTACGGAGAATCCTCTTTTATTGAATTCTTTCCAAAAATTCTTGTCGATTGACTCTTTCTTTAAGTTTGCTTTGTGATTTGTTCTTGTACGCATAACTTCCACCCCACTTTTCGTTACTTTATGAATATAACGAACGAAAAATGAATTAATCCCATCTTTTTTTTCAATGATATCATAATCACCCATAAAAAATGAAGTTGGTCTAATCATATGCTCTACTTGATACACAGCCAAATTTTTCATCAAAAACAAACCCTTCCTTACATAAAATAAGCTTACCCTTAAAAAAGGTAATTCTCAGCTTAAATATTCTATCAACACAATAATAACGCCAATAATGAGTCGTTTCTTGTACCTAATTTTTGTGTTTTGTTCTTTATTTGCTTAGGTTTCAGCAAAAAAGACTAGATATGTAAGTAACTGGATAAATTTGCTATAATTACGTCTATTATGGAAGTATTATTCTTTATTACAGTGATTCCGGCTTTACTCTTAATTCATTATTTTCTCTTTAAAAAGGAAACAAAGCAGTTATTAGAAGAGAAACTAGGAACTATTTTTATAAATAATTTTTACCGAATCCTTTATGTAGCCTTATCTGCAGGAATAATTTATGTGTTTTTGTCATCACTATTTAAAATACCCGATATCGAAATATTTAATATGCAAGATTCTTTCAGCAATATCGTATTTTTAATAATAGATACTTTCAGGCTAATCTTTCTATTTTTAATAATAGAATCTATCTGGACACTAGGGATATCAAGGTTCCTCGGCATAAAGCAACTTGTTTCTTTTTTCTTAAAAAAGAAGCCTACGTTTTATTATGATTTTATTAAAGGTGATATAAATATTAAAGGACTATATGTAAGACATAGGCATCCATTTTTGTTTTATATGATTTTATTTATTATTCTAGATAGAAGCTTTTCTTTACAAAACTTATTTGCATTATTCTTTTGTGCTGGCTATTATTTTCTATTCTCAAAACTGGTTGAAAATCAACTAGGAGAAGCCTTTGGCGGTAATTATATTAACTACAAAAAAAATGTTAATTATTTCTGGTTAATGCTAAAAAAGTATAAAAATGAGCCTACTAAAAACTGATTTTGCTGGTAGCTTCTACGCTAACAACCAAGTTACTTTACGCAAACAATTAGATAATTTTTTTAAAAATACAAACAAAGTAATAGATCAGCCAAGAGCACTCATAGTCCCACATGCTGGATATGTCTATTCCGGACAAACAGCTGCCCATGGATATAAGCAACTTGAAAATGAAAACATAGAAACAATAATCATATTATCTCCAGCCCATAAAACTTTTCATAAAAGTCTCGCATTGCCTAATGAAACTATTTTAGAAACTCCTTTCGGGAACTTATATGTTGATATGGAAAAATCAAAACAACTAACTGATTCAGGAACTTTTTCTTTCAACTCTGCACCTCACTACGGAGAACATTCTTCTGAGGTACAGCTTCCCTTTATCAAAACAATGTCACCCGACTGCAAGGTAGTTCCTGTAAATGTAGGCATGATAGATGTTGATACTGCAAACGCAGCAGCTAAAGAAATTGCAAAGATAATAGACTATAAAACAATCGTTATTGTAAGCAATGATTTATCTCACTATCATCCACTAAATATTGCCAAAGAAATCGATAATCGCACTATCGAGAAAATACTAAAGCTATCACCTGAAGAACTATTATTAGCCTATCAGAATAAAACTATAGAATGTTGTGGAATATTTCCGATAACAGTACTACTAAGCACTTTGAAACTCCTAAATATTAACAAAAGCAAAATATTAAACTATGATACTTCAGCCTCATCTTCTTTCGATGATCAACATGTTGTTGGATACGTAAGCATTGGGTTCTACTAGACTAATCTAATTCTTGCAGCAGCGGCATGTGCTGGCAGCTGTTCTATATCCGCGAAAATAGCTGTATCTTCGCCAATTTCAGAATAATCTTCCTTCGCCATCTTTACTACAGTTGAATACTTTTGAAATTCAACAGCACTTAATGGAGAAGAAAACTTTGCGTTACCACCAGTAGGTAATACATGATTTGGTCCAAGCATGTAATCACCTAATACTTCCGCAGAATGATTTCCTATAAAAAAAGCTCCTGCGTTATTAACAAGCTTTAACAGAGCATCTTCTTCTTTATGAAAAATTTCTAAATGCTCTGGCGCAATCTGATCTGCAATACTTGCTAACTCTTCTATAGTTGCGTTCTCTTTTACTATTATCACTGAGTTATCTTCAAGTGCTTTCTTTAAAATCTCTTGTCTTGGAAGAAGGTTAAACTGTTTATTAACTTCTGAGCGAACTTTATCTGCAAAAGCCCTTGAGTCTGTTATTAATACAGCTGAAGCTAATACATCGTGCTCGGCCTGTGCAAGCAAATCTGCAGCAATGAAGTCTGCTCTCGCGCTATCATCTGCAACAACACAAACATCACTTGGGCCTGCTAGCTTATCTATACCAACTACCCCAAATACTTCTTTTTTTGCTAAAGTTACATATATATTCCCTGGGCCTACAATCTTATCTACTTTCTTTATATCTTCTGTCCCATAAGCTAAAGCAGCTACTGCTTGAGCGCCACCCATTGCATATACTTCTTTTACATCCAGCATATAAGCTGCAGCAAGCACTGCTTGGCTAAGCTTTCCGTCCTTGCCTGCAGGAGAAGCAACAACTATCTCTTTCACCCCTGCTACTTGGGCCGGTATTACATTCATTAATACAGATGTAGGATAAGCAGCTGTTCCGCCTGGGACATATACCCCTGCACGGTTAATAGGAGTAACCTTCATTCCATAAGAGGACTTATCATAGACATTACCTTGCCATGATTGAAGTAAGAATTTCTCATGATACGCTCTAATATTATCAATCGCTTTACTAAGCAGCTCTTTTAACTCATCAGCAGAAGCCTCATAGGCTTCTTGCATTTCTTTTTCGGAAACTTTTATATCTTCAAACGAATTTGCAGGAAACTCAAACTTGCTAACATAGTCTAATAAAGCAGCTGATCCCTGGTTATAAATATTCTTCAAAATATCTCGAACAACATCTGCTTCTGGCCTATCTACATAGGCAGTTCTTCTCTGAATTGCTTGGATACTTTTATCGATATTATCCGTTACTATCTTTAACATTATTAACTGATGAACTTCTTTACTTCATCATTGTGAATTGAATAGAAAACACTATTCACTGCAAGATGAGCAGTTGTTTCATAAATAGTCTTAGTCTCTACAAGATTATTCTCCTTTAAAGTCTCTCCCGTAGCTACTAAATCTACAACAAAATCACTAAGTCCTGTAATAGCTGCTAATTCTACTGAACCATACAGCTTAATAATATCGGCCTTTATTCCCACTTCTCTAAGGTAATCTGTTGCGCTCTTTACAAACTTTGTTGCTACTTTCATTCCATTAAAAAATGGTTTATCTTTGTCTTCAACTCCACAAGCAAATGATAATCTGCAATATCCAAAACCTAGATCTTTTACAACTACAAGCTCAGAATCATTCTCTATTATGATGTCCATTCCACAAATACCCATATCAACAACACCATTCTCTACATAAACAGTTACATCTGTCGGTCTAAGTATTAGAAACTTATATTTCTTAGTTCTATCATAAAAGATAAGAGCTCTTTCTGGTATATCGTCTACAAAAATACCCTTAGTTTCAAAGAACTCTAATGTTTTCTTAAATAAATATCCTTTAGGGATACCAATAGTTATTGTATCTTTCATCACATCTCCTCAAAGCACATGGCTAATTTCTCGAACTCTAAAGCAAATCCAATAGCACTAACATCATGACCATACTTCTGGTATAAATCATCATATCTGCCGCCAGATCCAACTGCATGTCCGATACCATCTACCAATACATTAAAATAAACACCAGTATAATAAGCCATTTCCTGAACCAATCCTCTGTTATAAATAACATTATCAACACATTCTGGATATTTTAACTTTAATACTTGCGCAAACTGACTCAAATAAGAGTTCTTCTCCAGGACACTCTCGTCACCTAATGGAGGAATCTCTGAAACATTATGAAAATGTTTTGTAGCTAAAGCTTTAATATCTTCTTCGCTTTTATCTTTCACATTCTCAACATGACCTAATTCGATTCTGAAATTATTAATGCCAGCGGCAGTCATAACATCAACGACAACCTTTACCATATCCACATCAGATTCGGCACTGCTCTCACCTAGTGATTCCATACCTACTTGCATGAATTCTTGTTTACGAAGAATATGGTTTTTTCTAAAAACATTCTCAGCATAATAAAGTTTTTGCGGTAATGCGATATCATCAATTCTTGAAGTAATTAGTCTTGCGATAGATGATGTCATCTCTGGCCTTAATGCCATAACAGCACCACCATCACTTATGAACTTTATTGATTCCTCTTTTAAGTAACTTCCCCAACCTTTAGATATATCACTAAATGGCTCAAAAGAAGGTGTTGTTATCCTTTTATAGCCATGCGAGATAAAAGAACCTAAAACTTTATCCAACATGTCATGACGCTTTGATAGTTGATCTGGTAATATTTCATTTATTCCTTGTAACACTTACGCAACCTCTTTCTATTTGTCTATTTTTGCATTATTTAATAGGGATGATCCCCAGGATACACGACAATGCCTTCATCACCTATCCTCATCCTATGTACATTAGTACTGTGGCTAGTGCCTCTTATCTTTCTTACTTCAATTCCTCTATATGTATGGCCAAGGTGAAGAATAATCAAACCTTGAGCAAGAAAATCCTCTATCCCAAACCTAGTTAAGCCAATCGCTCCAGAAGGTTTCTCTGTAATAACAAATGTTGTACAGCCCAACTTTCTAAGCTCATGTAAAAATAAAAATAACTCTTGCCTCATCTTATTAAAGTCTGAGTATGCCATACCAAAAGCAGGCAATGAGTCTATAACTAATCTGTCATATTTGTTGTCTTTAACCTCTTTTACTAACGTAGACAAAAGATCAAACACATTTTCATCAAAATCTTGTTTTAAAATTGGGAAATATATAAACTTTAGCTTATCTTGGTCTATCATTTTCTGGATATCCCAACCAAACCTACTCACATCTTCAATAATATCGGTTATCGGCTCTTCAAAAGAAACATATAAACCTTTTTCGTGATATTTATATGCACCATTATATAAAAACTGCGATGAAAGTATTGTTTTCCCAGAGCCTGCTGATCCAGACAGAAAAATATTACGTCCCTTTGGGAAGCCGCCTTCAACTAGAGAATCTAAGCCATTGATACCGGATGGTGTTCTATCCATTGTCTTTGATTTTCACCCAATCTCTTTCAAAATCTATCCATTTCATATTAGCAACTCTTAGATGCATCTGTCCATCTCTTTCCTTGGCCTCAATGACCCCATCCATGATGTATTTAATGTTGTTTAAGACATATTCTGAAACGGTACCTTCTTCTAACACAAAGATGGTATTTACCATTCCAAATGCCATCGAAGTCCTACAAAGTTGAGACAGAAACCTTTGAGCCATAGATAGGTCAAAATTAACTAGTAAAGAAGATATCGAATCAAATAGACGACGACCGCCTAATTTGCTCTGTATTGATTGTCCTATTTTCTGACCAGAATCAGCAATTACCATTGAAAATTGATTAAGGTCTAATACACCGTCTATTCTGAATTTCTCTTTCTTTTCAGTAGCTCCAGAAGACCAAGAATAAGCATCTACTAAAGAAAACAAATCCATTTCTTCATATTCCAAAACATCTATTTCTAAAGCGTCTGAAATCTTTTCTCTAATCTGACGAGGTGAATCATCTATGGTTGCAACCATGCAACGCTCTTTATTATGAAGGCCTTCTGTTATGAACCTCCGCCCAAGTGTAGATTTGCCTGTGCCTAAAGGACCAATCAATAAAATATTGGAACCTTTCGGGAGCCCCCCGCCAAGTAACTCATCCAGCTCTCTAACACCTGAACTGATCCTATCAATAGCAAGTTCTACATAAGAACCTTCATTTGTATCCGTTTGCTTTTGCTGCTCATTTTGGTCCTTATGCTCCTTACGTCTTAATAGTAAAGATTCTACTCTTGTTTTTAATTCTTCCAAATTAAATGGCTTAGTTATATAGTCGTCTGCACCACCTTCAAACCCTGTAATTTTATTAAATTCATCTCCAATAGCTGAAAGAATAATGATTGGAACTCCCTCAAAATCTTTATTCTCACGAAGAGTCTTACAAACTTCGAAACCATCTTTTTCTGGCATAACAATATCAGTAATCACCATATCTGGTTTTTCTTGAAAGGCTTTTTCTATCGCTTGAGCACCATTCTTAGCCAATATAGTTTCATAACCAAGATCTTCTAACATCATACTCGTAAGCATAAGAATGTTTGGTTCATCATCTGCAATTAATATTTTAAATTTTGATTCAGTCATTTATATATATTCCTACTTCCGACTTAATTCCAAAACTTAGTTCTTTTGCTGCATAATCTGTAAATAAAACCTTTTGAGGAAACAGCTTGCGAATAACACCTTCTCCATCCTCTTCAAAATACATTTTAATAACATTAGTCTCTATGCTAGAAAAATGGGCATCTTCATTATTTATTAAAAGGATTGTTATATCGATTGGCAAACTCTCTACCATATTCATAAGTTCAGTGAAATATCTTTGTTTAAGGCTATCATTCACTCCAATATACTCAGGAAGGACAGGATCAAAAACAACTCTTCTAATATCATTCTTTACAAGAATATCGCTAACCTCATTAAGCAAATTACTAAATACTGCTCTCTCTCTATCTTTTTCATTTGTTCCTGAAAAATAATCCCTAATATCTAATATGAAGAATCTCTGTTGGTCAAAAGCCCAGTCGATTTCCCATTCTAATGATGAAATAGTTTTCTTTATCTGACTTGGAGTATCCTTTATAGTAACAAACAAAACTCTTTCATCTGTGAATAAACCCTCTTTAAGAAACTGCAACCCAAAAATAGTTTTACCTATTCCAGGCTCGCCTTCAAGACATGTGATTTGGTTTTTCGGAAGGCCTCCCGAAAGCATATTATCTAATACTTTAATACCTGTAGCTACTCTATCTATCATACTTAAAATTATAGCCCCTCATAAGTGCTTTTTGAAAGAGGTATTTACTTTTAACCATCAAGAGTAAGATAATTTAAAACATGGCAGAAAAAAAATATGAAATAGATATCTCACCATCAAACAACTATTACCTTCATATTCTGAAAGAATTGAACCAGCAGGACATTTTAGATATCAAACAAACACACCATAAAATCTCTATTCATAACTTGTTCCAAAGTTCTCAACTGATAAACGAAATATACAAAGAACAGGGAACTCAAGATTTTATTTTATACAACCACAATCAGGAATCAAAAAGCTCAGCGAAATATCTCTCTAATAATTGTTTAATTACAATTGAGAACGATGAACTATCTGCAAAAATGAGGCTCGCACCGAACTGTTCATTAAATGAGATTAAAAAAGAGATAGCAAAAGCAAGAATCTCATTCGGAATAATATATGCTGAAATAGATTTTATGATTAAATTCAATCGTAAAGAAAGCTTTGTCTTTGCCAAAGGAAACCCCTCGATATCTATCGAAGAAGCTAGCCATGAATTATTATTTGAAACTATTAGGCCTTTTCCTGCAAATATCCAACAAGGAAATAAAGGCGTATACCTAGATACTACAATAGAGAACAGAACTTTTGCACACAGTACAATCGCCAAAATCCACAAAGGAGCACAAGGCCAAACAGGAAAAACCATTACTGGAGCGACTATCCCAACTAAACTACTACCCACAAAGCCAATTACATTAGGAGAAAACGTATATGAAGAAAAAGGTGAAATTAAAGCTATCATTGATGGTCTAATTGAATTCAATAAATCACATATAGAAGTAACGCCTACATTAATTATTAAAGAACCGCTATTAAATGAAAAAATCGACTTTGAAGGAACTGTCATAATTGAAAACATGATCCAAAATAGTACAATCAATGCAACGCAAGATATTATTGTCTACAATACCAGCAACTCAACCAAACTTAATGCAGATGGATACATCTATATTTTAACTGGTTTTATTGGCAAGAGCTCCAAAGCAAAAGCAAAACAAGGTATATTCTGTGGATATGCTCACAATTGCTCCCTAACTACTACCGAAGGAGATATAAATATTGGCTACGAATCATTACACGCCCATATGGACTCAGCAAAAAGCATATATATAGAAAGAAAAGCATCTGGTGGCAAACTTAAAGCCAGAGAAAATATTGTAATGGAATCTTCTGGCTCCGAACGCATTACTTCAAAAACAGATTTAAGCCTTGATTTTGACAATAACCCAAAAAACATTAAATCTGACTCATTAATAAATGATATAAAATCAACTGAAAGAAAATATGAAAATGCAATAAATGAACTTAATCGATTTAAAGATTTCTCAAAAAAATCAAAAGAATACTTAATAAAAGACCCAACTTTTCAAAAACTAACATCTATTGTTTTTAATTTACAAGAAGAATTAAAGGCGCAATTGCTTCAATTGAAAGAAGAAGAAACCGAAACAGAAGAAAAAAAACACAAATCTGGCAGAATAATAATTAGAGAAAATATCTGGAACGGAACATCAATAACTATAAACGATGACAATATTACTGTAGATAAAAACGCCAACCAAGCATCAACCTTTAGGCAAGGCCATTATGGTATAATCAGGGAAAGATATGAAAAAGACTCTGATTACTAGCGCTATTCTAGCATTAACCATTTTTTTAACTGGCTGCCAAAGCTATAAACTAGTTGCTGAGCAGAATCCGGTAACAACTCATAATGGGCTTATTTATTCCGTGTCTCCATACAACCAAGATATTCATCAACAATATAAAATTAACCCTCTATTAACCAATCTAAATTTAAGCACTACCTTTATTATTAAAATAAAAAACACAACCGAATCGCCAATTTGGACAAAGGTTAATAATAGTTTTGTATTAATTGACAGTAACAACCAGCAACATTCTCCTTTTGAAGACACATACCCATTTGTAGGCGAACTATTCCAACAAAGCGAATATTCGGATTTATCTTATAGTGAGATTCAAGGATTGAATTTAGAATTAGAACGTCTTCAAGACCAAGACATTAGCAGTGAAAACCATTTCTTATATGAAAAAGACGTTGAAACAATGCAATCAAAACTATATGGAATAGAAAAACATCAAATGTTAAAAATGGAAATTGAAAGAAGAGAAAAAGAGTTAGCGGATATTATGAAAAGATATGGATTCAAGGACCAACTGGTGTATCCAGAGGGAGAAAGTGTCTCCCTGATTTTCTTTCCATCTGTTGTAAAACATGGACATCAAAAGCTGCTTATAAACTTCATATTAGATAACAACAAAACTATTACAATGCCCTACAAATTTGAACTTATTAATTAAGACTCATATTAACCATAACTGCTACACTACCAAAATCCATCATATATTCAACCTTCTGAGATTGTTCTTGTTCCCCTGTGCCTAATTCGTTCACCTGATCGATTATTGTTCTTAATTGCTTTTCATCCATGATTTGTTTGCCCCCTTTTTTGTCTTACATATGTATTATTCCCAAGTGAGAGCATATAAAACATTGATATTTTTTAATGAGTTAAAGTTATGAGTGGTTTCTGCCGCATAAATTAAAATAATTACAGGCAAATAGGTTGACGTTGTTATTTTACAGGCTATCTAACGGGAATATTTTTAGTAGCTAGGTGTTCTTTAATTTGGGGAATAGTTAATTTCCTATAATGCAATAGAGAAGCTAATAATGCGGCATCACAAACTCTTAATGCATCTTCAATATGCTCTACAGTTCCTGCACCACCAGATGCAATAACGGGAATACCAACTGCATCAGCAATCTCTGAAGTCATTTCTAAGTCATATCCTTTTTGAGTACCATCGCCATCCATACTTGTAAGAAGTATTTCACCAGAACCTAAACGTTCTACTTTCTTAGCCCACTTAATGGCATCAATGCCTGTTCTCGTTCTTCCACCATGAACAACTACCTCGAACTTGCTTGCGTCATCGCAGGAACAGTCCCTGTTGACCTCTGATGGCTCTACTTCAGGTTTTGGGAGATTGCCTCTTCTCCTTGCATCTATAGCAACAACCATGCACTGTGCGCCGAATTTATGCGCTCCCTGGCTAATCAACTCTGGATTCTTTACTGCCGCTGAATTTACAGAAACTTTGTCTGCTCCAGCTGCAAGGACATCTCTAACATCTTCTACGGTTCTAATGCCACCGCCAACTGTAAATGGGATAAAAACTTGTTCAGCTACTCTTTTAACAAGATCAACAACTGTATCTCTTTTATCAGATGTAGCTGTAATATCTAAAAAAACTAATTCATCAGCGCCTTGCTTGTCATAAATCTTTGCAAGCTCTACTGGATCGCCTGCATCAATGATATCAACGAAATTAACGCCTTTAACCACACGGCCATTATCTATATCTAAACAAGGAATAATTCTTCTTGCTAACATAATTTTATTATAAAGCTAAAAGCTAAAAGCTAAAAGCTAAGAAACAACCTCATCGAATCTCGCAGTTTTTTACGTAGGAAGAAAAGTATTCTTCAAGCTCTTTAAGCTTTGCTGATGGCAATGTCTCAGCTGAGCAACTCTTATCTAAAGTATTGCGAGGATTGTACTGCTGCAAAAAATAATTCTCTGCACCACTCACTAACTCAGCAACACTTGCTATATCAGCATCCTCAAATAAAGGAGGATATAGGGTAGATCTAAACTCATACTGAACATCCTTTTGGGATTTAAGCAGTTCTATTGATTTCTTCACATTAGCTACTAGCTCATCAGACTTAAGCTGACTAGCAAAAACTGATGGATACTTTGCCTCTGAAGTTTTGATATCCATAGCAACATAGTCTACTAATTTCTCATCTAAGATTTCTTTTAGCTTATCTGGAGCCGTTCCATTAGTATCTAACTTAATAGGCAAACCTGTTTTTTCTTTGATTAGTAAAAGAATTTGCTTAAGATTCTTTACAAGGGTAGGTTCTCCACCTGTAATAACTATACCTTCATAAAGATTTTTCTTTTTGGCTACTTTTTCAATAACTTCTAAATCATCCAGCGGTCCATCTTGATTATTTTCTTTTGCTAACGTTCCATTATGACAAAAGGGGCACCTAAAATTACAGCCTCCGTAAAAGAATACGGAGGCTATTTTATTTGGATAATCAATGAAGCTGGTCTTCTGCCAGCCGTGCATTAAACCATTAACAACTGTTCTACTTGAGCTGAGGTATGTGCTTTTTTAACAACATTTCCTAAATCATCATAGAAGATAACAGTCGGTGTTCCTGTAATATTATTTTCGATTGCTTGCTCTAGGCCTTCTTTAGTACTAGCATTCACTTCTTCACCTTGCATTGTAGTCTTTGAAAGCATATTCTTTACTGGCTTACATCCTGGGCAATGCTCTGAATAAAACATCTTATAGTTCTTGATGCTTCCTTTATCATTAACCATTATTTGAAATGATTCTTTAGATTCTTCTTGTGTGTTAGCAGACTCTAAAACAACAGATTCATCACTACAAGTTTCTCCATCATTTCCTTCGAAATGTAATCTTTGGAAATACTCATCTTTCTTTCCTTTGTTCCAGTTATTTACTGGTCTGTAGTATCCTACAATTCTTGCATACACTTCAGCATCCTGACCTTTTACGTTAGATAATTCTTCCTTAAGGTCTTCTATTTGTCTTTTGATTTCTTGTTTAATTTCCATTTTTTATTTCCCCTCCGTGATTAGGCAGTTTTCTTTTCTTGATCGTCAAAACATTTTTCCAAGTCTTTTATTTTACCCTTCAATTCTTGTTCCTTTTCTTCTTTACAAACAGGACAATTGAAGTGCTCCCCATCCAAATAACCGTGAACAGGACAAACAGAAAATACTGGCGAAATAGTGAAATAAGGAATCTTATAGTTATAAGCGATTTTCTTTACTAAACGCTTACAAACTTCAGGATCTTTAATTCTTTCACCTAACATTCCGTGGAATACAGTACCTCCCGTGTATTTGCTTTGTACTTTTTCCTGATGATCTAATGCTTCAAATACATCCGCAGTATAATCAACTGGAAGCTGAGTAGAGTTTGTATAGAATGGATCATTCTTTCCAGCAGTCTTAATCTCTGGATATTTCTCGACATCAATCTTAGCAAAACGATAAGATGTAGATTCCGCAGGTGTTGCCTCTAAGTTATAAAGGTCTCCTGTTTCTAATTGAAACTCTTTTAGTTTATCTCTCATGAAATCAATAATCTCACCAGCTAGCTGCAAGCCTTCTTCTGAAACAATGTCTTTATCCATGAAGTTTATAAGACATTCATTCATTCCATTTAGGCCAATTGTTGAAAAGTGATTATTAAAATGCTTAAGGTATTGTTGCGTATAAGGATACAGCCCAATCTCCATTAATCTATTAATTACTTTTCTCTTAACTACTAGTGAGTCACTAGCAATTTCCATAAGGTTTGTAATCTTTGCAAATAATTCTGATCTATCTTTTGATAAATAACCTATTCTTGCAAGGTTAAGAGTAACAACTCCAATTGAACCAGTGAATTCATCTGCACCGAATAGTCCACCACCTCTGTTTCTTAACTCACGTTTATCTAGCTGTAATCTACAACACATTGAACGAACGTCATTTGGATCAAGATCGCTATTAATAAAATTTTGAAAATAAGGAGTGCCATATTTTGCTGTCATTTCGAAAAGCAATTTAGAATTAGCACTATCCCAATCGAATTCTTTTGTAATGTTGTAAGTAGGTATAGGGTACGCAAAGCCTCTGCCATCAGCATCACCTTCCATCATTACTTCAAGAAATGCTCTGTTAATCACATCCATCTCTACTTGGAAATCACCGTAAGTTTCTTCCCTTCTTTCTCCACCTATAAGAACTTTAGTGTCTTTTAGGTCAGATGGAACTGTCCAATCTAATGTAATATTAGTAAATGGCGCTTGGCTTCCCCATCTTGAGGGAGTGTTGATACTAAAAATATAGCTCTGAATATGTTGTTTTACATGCTCAAAAGTAAGTTTATCGAATCTTACGAAAGGAGCAAGATAAGTATCAAAGCTAGAAAAAGCTTGCGCTCCTGCCCACTCATTTTGCATTGTTCCTAAAAAGTTCACCATCTGTGAAATCAAAGTACTTAAGTGCTTGGCTGGTTTAGAATTAATTTTATTCTTTACTCCACCAAACCCTTCTTCAATAAGCTGTCTTAATGACCAACCTGCACAATAACCAGAAAACATTGATAAATCATGAATATGAAAATCGCCGTTCTGGTGAGCATCAGCAACATCTTTAGTATAAATGTTTTGTAACCAATAATTTGCAGTTACTGTACCTGAGTTATGTAAAATCAAACCACCCAAAGAATAGTTAATGTTACTGTTCTCGTTTACACGCCAATCTGACTGTGACAAATAACCATCCATTACTTTATTAATATCAAGAATTAATTTATCTTTATCTCTTACCTTACTTCTTTGTTCTCTATAAAGGATATAAGATTTAGCTGTTTGCACATGCCCTTCATCTATTAAAACTCGTTCAATAATGTCTTGAATCTCTTCAATAGCAGGGATTGTTTTTTTGTTATAAGTTTCTGTTAATTTATGAACTACATTATCTGTAACATCTTTTGCCATTCCAACATCATGACCACCAACTGCTTCAGCAGCTTTATATATTGCATCTACTATTTTTTGCTTATCGAAAGAAACAATCTCTCCGTTTCTCTTAATAATCTTTTTGATAAGCCCTCTTTTATTTCCTGTCTCTTTTAACACATCTCTAATTTCAGCTATTACCATCCTCGTATCCCTTCTTTACATATTCTTTATTTCTTTTATAAACTCTTTTACATCCTTGAACTGTTTATAAACCGAGGCAAACCTTACATAAGCTACTTGGTCTAATTCCTGTAACTTATCCATCACCATTTGTCCAATCTCTTTTGACTGAACTTCCCTCTCTGGGCGACGATGAAGCTCCTCTGTAATCTCCTCAACGAGTTCTTGTATCTGCATTACTGTAACTGGCCTTTTTTCAGTTGCAGACAACATTCCGTTAAGTATCTTTTCCTTTTTAAAGAACTCCTTATTTTCGTTGGTTTTAACAACGACTACGGGGCGTTCTTCTAATCTTTCATAAGACGTAAACCTCTTAGTGCAAGATAAACACTCGCGACGCCTTCTGATCGCTTCTCCTTCTGATAGAGTTCTAGATTCTAGAACTTTATCTTGATTACTTCCGCAAAATGGACATTTCATAATTTTCCTCTTTACCCCTAGATGTAGTGTTCCTTCTTGTTAAGAACTAAATTAACACACTAAATGAGTTAAAGTCAATTAATCGATTTTGGCGAAAAACATCGTCTTTTTTGACCTTTTCAACAGCTTATTAACAACATGTTAACAAGTATATATATTGATATTTTCTAGTGCGTGATTAGCTAAACCCACATAAGCTCAATCACAATAAGAGATGGAGCCTTTTATTAGCTAAAGAGTTATCAACATTGTCTAGTTATTTATATTTTTATTGGTTCTGTTCCATCCCCCTCCTGGACCATGTCAGAAGAATCAAGCTTATATGTGTACATCCAAATTTGAAGTTTTAGCTTGCACTGAAATTAATTTATTTTGCATAATAATATATCGAAATCAAAACAAAGTTTTCCCAGCTATATATATTTGGAAATTTTATTATAGTTGCCGTAAAAATTAGAGACTGGTATAATATTTTTCGCGCGGATGTGGTGGAATTGGTAGACACGCTAGACTTAGGATCTAGTGCTTCGGCTTGGAGGTTCAAGTCCTCTCATCCGCACCAGCATTTCTCAGAATAAACTTAATATCTTACTTTTAACAACTTTGCTGAGTTTATAGAAATTCGCAAACATCATAACATCAGACCCACTAGCTATTGCTAATTTAGTTGCTTCGACTAAATCATAGTTCTTTGCAATTGCTCCCATTTGCAAATCATCCGTAAAAACTAAACCTCTAAATCCCTGTATAGCTCTTAGATTATCAGAAACATGTTTACTAGATATACTCGCGGGATATTCACTATCAACTCTTCTATCAAACAAATGTCCAACCATAACACCATCAACCATATTCTCTGCTATCAATTGTTGATATGGTCTAAGTTCATCACTAATAAACGTCTCCGTAATATCCGTGAACCCTTTATGTGAATCTGACTTAGAACTACCATGCCCTGGATAATGTTTAATAACTGTCATTATCCCATTGCTTCTGTGTGCCTTAATAAACTGCTTAGCATAAGCTATAACCAAGTTTGGAGATGCAGAATAGCTTCTTTTACTACCAACTATTACAGAATTAGTACTGTTTACAGCCACGTCTACAACTGGTGCAAAGTTTAGATCAAACCCCATATCTTTTAAAAATATAGCTCGCTGCAAAAAGAGCTGTCTGGCTTTATTTAAGCTCATCTTGCTTCCTATATCCTCTGCAGGTGCAATGTTAGGAAAAACTCCTCCGCTGCTTAACCGACTGACGAGTCCACCTTCCTCGTCTATAGCTAGCAATAGCTCTGTGCCATTCTTAATGGAACGTATATTCTTTATAAAACTGGACAATTGTTGTTTATTAACAATGTTTCTATCAAAGAATATCAAACCTCTAACCTGCGCACTCTCAATTAGGGATTTTGTTTCTTCAAATATATTCTCACTAACAGCTGTTCCTCTAAATCCAATCATTAGTTGAGGTTTACTAAGCTGATGATAACTGCTTGTCTGTGATGAGAGTTCTTTATACTTAAGATAATTAAATATAAACAAGCCACAAATAACCAATAATAATATGTATACAAAAAGTCGTTTAAACATAGCTGGATTGTAGCAATTTTAACTCCCCCTGTCACTTCGTGAGGGAGCTGTGATATAATTCCCTCATGCAAAACAAACAGCAACTTTTAAAACTATACAAAGGCAACTTAAAAGAGCTTATGACCAAGGCCAATGAGCTTACCGAAAAGCTATCTGAGAATCTTATAGAACTTTGCTCTATTGCAAATGTACGTTCAGGTAAATGTAGCGAGAACTGTTCTTTTTGTGCACAATCAGCGCATTTTGATACTAATGCTGATGAATATGATCTATTAGATAAAGCAAAAGTTTTAGAATATGCAAAAAAGATGGAATCTCAGAAAGTGAAAAGATTTTCACTAGTTTCTAGTGGCAAAGGACTGAACCCTGAATTACTAGAAAAATTACTACCAATATACAAAGCATTAAAAGAAGAAACATCTCTATCTATCTGTGCCTCACATGGTCTCCTTAGTAAAGATATGGCAAAAAAGCTTAAAGAAGCTGGAGTAAACAGATATCACCACAACTTAGAAGCTGGCCCAAATTACTTTCACAAAATATGCACTACCCATAAATACCAAGACAGAATTGACACTATTAAGAATGCTAAAGAAGCAGGCATGGATATTTGTGTAGGTGGTATCATGGGACTTGGGGAAACGCCTCTTGATAGAATCGAAATGGCGCTAGACATAAAAGATTTAGATGTTGATTCTATTCCATTAAATGTACTTACTCCAATTGAAGGAACTCCTCTAGGAAAAGAAGAAATTCTAACTACAGATGAAATACTTCGAACAATAGCTATTTATAGAATTATCAACCCAGACACTCCCATTAGATTCGCAGGCGGAAGAACACTATTAGAGCTAAACGAACAATTAGATACTTATAAAGCTGGGATAAACGCAATCATGGTAGGAGACTATCTAACAACTGATGGATTTGATATAGGAAAAGATTTATCTCACTTAAAAGACAATAAATTTAAGATTCTGTAATCACCCTGTCCTAAAAAGGATTATACATATGCTGCCAACTTATGCTGCAACAACTTCTTAAGCTTAGACTTTGCTCTGTATACTCTAGACTTCACAGTGCCTATTTCTAAACCTGTTACTTCTGCTATCTCATCATAAGGTAATTGATTAATCTCTTTTAAAATCAAAACGCCTCTATACCTATAGTCTATTTTATCTAGTGCTTTATAGAAGGCTTTTAATAATTCTATTTCTTCTATATCTTTTGTGAATGCTGGCGAAGTATCTTCTATACGCTCAAAGAATCCTTCATCAAAGTTATCAGTTTGTCGATTCTTTTTACGAAAATAGTTCTTAGCCATATTTACAGCTATACGGTATATCCAAGTAGAAAACTGGGCATCTCCTCTAAACTTATCTAGATAGATAAAAGCTTTATAGAAAACCTCTTGGGTTAGGTCTCTCGCATCCTCATAATTACAAGTCATCCCATTGATTGTCTTAAAAACTTTATCCCTATAACGAACAATCAGCTCACTATAGGCATCAAGCCAGCCATCTTGCACTTTGGCAACTATTTCATGATCTGGCAAATCTGCATAATTCATATTATCCAACTACTCCTAATCCAATATCACTAGCTATATTTTGCATACCTAGCTCTTCCATCCCTGGCTTTGGCAACTTTTGTGGATCAAACTCTGATGCTGTTATCTGTTTAAACATTTCAAAACCTTCTTCATAGTTCTCAGGATCGATATTCTGCATCATTGCATATTTCCCTGGATGATCACTAAGCTGGATGTGGTCAGAAACCTTATTAGGAGCATAACCATTCTTCGTTGCTTGTTCCTCTCCAACCATTAGAGAACCTTCATCACCTAATGCTGGAACAGCTCCTTTTTCTAAAACCTTAGAAAAAACTTTCTGAAATGACTCTTTATCAAAATCATCTTCTGCTACTTTATTATCTAGCTCTTTAGCAAGCTTTACTTTAATATTCGGATCAAAACTTTCTAAACCCATTCCCTGTATCATTTTGTCACCTCCCTAGACATGTTCTATATATAAGACACATCTACATTTATATTGTTCCCTCTATTTTATTTTCTTAAACATCCACTCATTTATACCATGCTATATAACACTACATATTCAATAGTCAGGAGTAATCTAGTGAGGTATAATTAAAACTATGATTATTACTAGATTTGCACCAAGCCCTACTGGGAACTTACATATTGGCGGAGCACGAACTGCTCTTTTCAACTATTTATATGCAAAACACTGTAATGGTAAATTCTTACTTCGTTTTGAAGATACTGATAAACAAAGATCAAAAGAAGAACACGCAGAACAAATAAGAGAATCACTACATTGGCTAGGCATCAAATGGGACAATGAAGATGTGCCCTACCAATCACAAAGAATTCACATATACGAATCGTATAGAGACCATCTTTTAGAAAAAGAGCTTGCATACCATAAAGATGGGGCCATTTATCTAAAAGGCAAAAATGATATAGAAGACTTTGTTATCTGGAAATCAGACGGAATGCCTGTTTTTCATTTTGCAGTAGTCATTGATGATCATGAAATGGGTGTTAACTGCATCATTAGAGGTGTAGACCATTTAACAAACACTGATAAACATAAACTAATATATGAATACCTTGGGTTCCCATTACCAGAATGGCACCATATGCCACTTATCGTAGATGATAACGACAAACCTCTTAGCAAAAGAAGAGACGATGCAAGCGTCACTTATTATCAGGAAAAGGGATATATTCCTGAAGCAGTAATGAACTATCTATCCAGACTAGGTTGGGGACATGGCAACCAAGAGATTTTCACAGAACAAGAACTTATAGACTTCTTTGATGTTGCTAAAGTTTCTAAGAACCCTGCAAAAATCGATCTTAAGAAAATGAATTGGTTAAACTCTCAATATGTTTCTAATGCTGACCACGATTTATTAAAAAGATATACTCAATACAAAAATATTGCAAAAGCTATAGACCATGCTAATCGTTCTAACAACTGTGATGATTGCCTAAAAAAAATTCAAGCAAAAGCATTCACATTAGCAGAACTTGATCTACTAATAGCGCCATTCGTTAATGACTTTATGGCTGATAAAGAACTATTAGAAGAGAATAAAGCGTTTGTTACAAGCGTATTGCCACTATTAAAAGTAATGTTAGAAAATGTTCCACAAGAACATTGGACTGAAGCAGAACTGGAAACTAAAATTAATGAATTTATAGAATCCAACAGCTTATCAATGAAAGAAGTCGCTATGCCACTTCAGCAAATAATTACAGGACAAAAGAAATCATTAGATACTACAGATATTCTTGTCTATGTTGGAAGAAAAACCGTTCTAAATAGACTTCACGTACTTTAACTTATTACTTTTTCTTGTTAAAAAGTAATCAAAAAACAAGACCTCCCAAAACTCATAAGAACTAAGAATATTAAATAAATCTCACTTGAAAAAGTATTAGGCAAAGGGATTTCTCGCTTCTTCGTTTTACTCCGAAGACGTAAAGTGTCCGTTCAACATCATTTAACTCTTAGTAACTTACTCAAACAGTTGCTCGGCCATTTATATGGATACATTTTTTGGAATTAATTGATAACTTTGATCATTCTTAACCATTTGATAGCAAATAGTCTCCGACTTATTATCATTTATCACTCTCAATATTTTCTTCTTCACCAAAGGATCAACTTCGACACCAAAGAATACTGATTTAACTATGTTTGTCTGCGTTGCTATTATATTCATTTCCTCATCATCAGCGATTACCCTGAGAGCTCTGACTTCGCCCTCATAAAACCACTGCTCACCTTTTCTAAAAAACAAAGAACCATAAAGATTAGCATTATTTTCTTTCGATGGAGTATAATCGCCAAAGATTTCATCCAACTTAGGAAACTTCTCAGAATATATAACATTATCAATCATATAAAAATGATTTGATAGTAATTCATAATCTAATTCAATAACGATACCTCTGTGATTATCTGCATAATGAGACCACATAAGAATAGACTTGTAATCAATTGTTAAAGAACAAATGCGAACATGATTTGAAGTTTCCAAAACTAATTCTTTAAGTGTATTCATCATAAAACCCTTAAAATCCTCACTCTGACAATTAGCATCAATAATTTCTTTTTGCTGATGTTTTGGCAACGTCTTTGTATGTACACTTTTTTCGATACCCAAACCTGCTACTATTCGATATGCGTCTATCGACGTGTCGTGCTTATCGAAGCTTATCTGGCAATCAAATGGATCATTAAAATCTTTGGGATTTGTTACCTTAACCTCATTTTTCATAAAAATTGACTCTATAATAACTTCGGCATCTTTCTCTAAAGAAATATATTTATACAATTTGGGAGAAACTTGTTTTTTATTAGAGGTCATATACATTATTATAATTCCCAACTTTTTTTAAGCAAGCTATAATAGCCAAATGAAAAAACATATTACCCTAGGCATAGAATCATCCTGTGACGAAACAGCTGTCTCTATATTAGAGAACGGCACTAACGTATTATCCAACATTATATTCTCACAAATCAAACAACATGCAAAATATGGCGGAGTTGTTCCTGAAATGGCATCCAGACTACATGTAATGAACATTATTCCTTGTATTGAAAACGCACTCGAGGAAGCAAAGATAACTTGGAAAGATATCGACCTAGTTGCAACGGCCAAAGGGCCTGGCTTATTAGGCGCACTAAGCACTGGTGTTAATGCCGCCAAAGCTCTTGCATATCGACTAAAAAAACCACTAATAGGAGTACATCACTTAGAAGGGCATATCTATTCCAACATACTTGATAACAACTCTAATTTTGAATATCCATGTTTGGCATTAATAGCTTCTGGTGGGCATACCCAATTAGTATTAATAAAAGACCAATTTAAATATGAATTAATAAGTAATACTCTAGATGATGCTATCGGTGAAGCTTTTGATAAATCAGCAAGAATAGCTGGGCTTGGTTACCCAGGTGGTCCCGTAATAGATAAGCTTGCCAAAAAAGGTGATCCAAAAAAATACCAGTTTCCTAATGTAAGAACAAAGAATCCTTTAGACTTTAGCTTTAGTGGACTTAAGACAGCTGCTTTAAACATGAGCACCAAGCTAAACCTACTAGAAGAAGAAAACGACAGTCAGGTAATAAAAGATTTTTGTGCATCATTACAAAACAAGCTCATATCAGAACTAACAAAGAAAACTTTCAGTGCAGCTAAACAATATAATGTGAAACAAATAATAATTGCGGGAGGCGTTTCTGCTAATTCTTTTCTAAGAAAAACGCTAAGCGAAAGAGAAGATCTGAATGTTTCTATGCCGCCTATGAAATACTGCACAGATAATGCAGCGATGATGGCTTGTGCGGGATATTTCCGTAATCAAGCTGGTGAAACATCTCCATTAAATATAGAACCTAAGTCTAATTTGAGTTTGTTTCAATAAGTATTCTTACTATAGTATTATTCTTTATGACAACTCTGTGATTTTGCTTTAAAAACTGTGGGATTTTGGTCTTCATTTAAATCTCCTTTTATTCTTATAACGCTCACAAAATAAACTTATATTTATTACATTCCCAGAAAAGACATTCCTTAAACATTATTTGCATCTATTTTTCGCATTATGACACTAGCTATAGCGCTACCGCAAACTAATAGCGCAATGACATGCGCTAAATACTTATTAAATTAACAATAAAGAAACTCAATTTGCTATAATAAGAATATGAATGATTCGCAAATTAAAAACATCTACTTATATCTTGTATGTCTTGTCGCTATTTCCTTCATGCTCTACTCCTCTGTTGGATTAGTGAAGAATATTGTCGAATATGCTTCACCACAGTCTTATCAGATTGAAGAAATCTACCTATTATCAGAATACAACAGAGTACAAGAAGAAGAACTTTCAGATAATATTACATATGAACAATTCACTGATATGAAAAAAGAAAGTCAAAAATACTACGAAAAACAGGAAAAGTTGCGAAGTCTAAAAAATATGATTTCTAGCTTAACTATATTATTAGTTGCTGCAGGTGTGTTTCTATACCACAGAAGACAAATCAGCTAAGAAACTCTCAACAGAATTAATTCCGCCTGTCTTTAATAAGTTCAGCACATGGCTACCAATAACGGCACCATCTGATAAATCTTTAAGTGCCTCAACATGCTCTTTCGAAGATATGCCAAATCCAGCTAAAACAGGCACATTAAGAACACTCTTCAGTCTCTGGGCAAACTTCATGCCTGTTTCCGAAATATCTGTTCCTGCACCGGTAATGCCAACTTTAAGCGTGGTATACACAAACCCTTTAGCAATATTTGATATAGCAAGTAATCGTTCTTCCGAGATATCAGGAGAAACAACCTGTATTGGATAAATATTCTTCTTTTCTGTTTGTGCTATATAATCTAAATTCTCATCAAAAGGGATATCTGGAATTATAAGTCCATCGATACCTACATCAGAACAATCAGACATAAATTTCTCCATGCCATAACTAAAAGGAATATTTGCATAGCTCATAAATAGCAGAGGAATATCAATCTTATCTCTAATTGATGAAACTAAATCAAGACAATCCTGCACAGTTATTCCATTATCCAGCGCCGTCTGATTTGCCTTCATGATAGTAGGTCCATCAGCTAATGGGTCTGAAAAAGGAATCTGTATCTCGATTAAATCCACACCCTGCTCTACCATAGTAAATATCAATTGTTTACATGTATCCATATCTGGATAACCAGCAACAACATGCGTCATAATATTGAATTTATCTTTTATATCATCGATTCTATTCATCTAATTCTCCACGAAGAAACTGTTTCCAATTATCATTATCCAGTTCATTTGCAGTAATAAATAAATCCTTATCTCCTCTACCAGAGATATTAACTATTACCACTTGGTCTTTAGCCATTTGTGGAACAATTTTCATTGCGTGTGCTACTGCATGCGAAGACTCTAATGCCGGAATAATTCCTTCTGTAACTGACAACAACTTAAAGGCTTCTAGTGCCTCGATATCGTTTGCTTTTGTAAACTCTACTCTACCAGCTTGTGACAAGAAAGCATGTTCAGGACCAATGCCTGCATAATCCAAACCTGCGCTAATAGAATGAGTAGGACTTATCTGCCCATCACCGTCTTGCAAGAAAAAAGACTTATATCCTTGAGCAATACCTAACTTTGGTTCTTTAATAGAAATTCTAGCAGCATGTTCCCCTATCCCATCACCTCGTCCACCAGCTTCTACGCCGATTAACTTTACATCATCGTCTAAAAAAGAATGGAATAAGCCTATAGCATTGGAGCCTCCACCCACACATGCTATACATGCGTCAGGCAAACAACCTTCTTTTTGCATAATCTGTTCCTTTGCTTCCTTACCAATTACAGACTGAAAATCTCTAACAATTGTTGGAAAAGGATGTGGGCCTAAAGCAGAACCTAGCAAATAGTGGGTATCTTCTAAATTCTCAATCCAATACTTAAGCGCAGCATTCACTGCATCTTTTAATGTTTTTGTGCCGTACTCTACAGGAATAACTTCAGCACCTAAAAGCTTCATAGAGAAAACATTGGGATACTGTCTCTTAACATCTACGGCTCCCATAAATACTTTACAACCAAAACCAAACTTTGCGGCAACTGTAGCAGTAGCTACTCCGTGTTGCCCTGCACCAGTCTCAGCAATAAGATATTTTTTACCCATACGCTTAGCAAGCATTGCCTGTCCTATAGCATTATTTATCTTATGTGCGCCAGTATGATTATGGCTTTCAAGCTTTAAATATACTTTCGCACCACCCAACTTCTTAGTAAGATTTTCTGCAAAATATAATGGACTTTTTCTGCCGACAAAATCAGTAAAGATATTAGATAATTCGTTCTGAAAAACTTCATCTTTCATCGATGATTCATAACACTGTTCTAACTCATCTAGCGCAGGAATCAGCATCTCCGGAACAAATCTCCCGCCATATTCACCAAAATAACTATTCATTACTTTTCACCTTTTCTTGTTTTATCAAACTTACTATCTGTTTGCATTTTACTATATCTTTCTTGCCTGGGCTAAGCTCTACTGAACTATTTATATCTACACCCAACGGCCTGAGACTCATTATCTCTTCAATATTTTCTATTCCTACACCGCCAGCAACTATAATATTATTGCTCATTTGTAATGCTTTGCTTATTAAATCTAAATTAATACTACTTCCAGTTCCTCCATAACTATCATCTTTAAAAGTATCCAATAAGAACACCGCATTAGGCGGATAATCATATATTACAGCTACTGAACGTTCATCTTTTACTCTTATAACCTTAAAATAAGGAACTTGTAATTTATTACAAAAAGCTAAGTCCTCGTCGCTATGCAACTGAACAATATCTAGCCCTGCCACATGAAATATCTCATGAATATCATCTACAGAAGCATTAACAAAAACCCCTACTTTTATTACCTTGTCGCTATTAAAACTAGCAACTAATTCTGGATCAACATAGCGTGGAGATTTCTTATAAAATATAAACCCTGCATAATCGATACCAAGATTGGTTAGCGCTTCAAAATCCTCTTGGTTAGTAATTCCACATATCTTAATACGAACCTCTCCCCCTGCCCCTCTCCTAAAGGAGTGGGGAGCTAAAGACAATTGCTCCCTAATTTCATCCAAAACAGACTGCATATCGTTTAATACTTGTTCATTACTAAATCTAGCCACTTTGCACCCTAACGAGATCAATCTATTATCACGTTCAAGGTCTCTCTCTCTCTGATTCAAATGAATATCGCCATCTACTTCAACAACTATTCCTTTTTCAATACAGTAAAAATCAACAATAAAGTTATCCATTACATGCTGTCTTCTAAATTTTACACCTAATGACTTCCCTCGTAGAGCTTCCCATAATTTTTCTTCTGCAAAAGTCTGATTCTTTCTCATTTCTTTTGCAGCAGGAAATAATTTCTCATATATTTTACCCGCTACAGATCCAAATATTTTGGGATGATTCTTATTCCCTTCTCCTTTAGGGGAAGGGCTAGGGATGGGGTTAGCAGCTAAGAGTTCCTTAATCTTTTCGTTTGGATTACCACTTACTAATATTGATTCACCAACCAACGCCCCATAAAAGCCGGCTTTTTTCAGCCTAACGATATCATCTGTGGAACTTATACCAGATTCACTTATAACTTTCACAGTATCTGGTATTGTTTTCTTTAATCTAAATGAAGTTTCTATATCTACATCAAATGTCTTCAAGTTTCTATTATTTATACCCACTAAAACAGGATTAATTGCTAACGCTCTAGTTAGCTCTCCTTCATCATGCACTTCTACCAACGGAGTCATGCCATATCCTATTATTAGCTCATATAGTTCTTTCAACTTAGCATCTTCCAAACAAGCAACAATCAACAGAACCATATCTGCTCCAAGCTCATATGATTCATACACTTGATACTCATCGATAATAAAATCTTTTCTAAGCACAGGTAATGAAACCTCTTTTTTAACACGTGGCAAATGTTTCTTAGCACCATGAAAAAAGTTCTTTTCTGTTAATACAGAAATGGCAGAAGCTCCTGCTTTCTCATAGCTCTTTGCTAACTCTATAGGATTATAATCTTCTTTGATAATTCCTCTAGAAGGACTGCCTTTTTTACACTCCGCTATTAGGAAAAACTCTTTACTTACCAAAACCTCTTTAGGACTATCTTCGCGAACTAAAGTTACTTTACTTCTATCAAAAGACTCAAAGAAAAGAGCCTCTTCCTGCCTTATCTTATCAGTAATCTTTATTAGGATATCAGCCATTGGTACCTCTAGCTAATTTAATAAGCTTTTCTAGCGCTTTGCCAGAATCAATAGACTCCTTAGCCAACCTAATGCCCTCTGCAATATCAACTTTATTTAAAGTAAGCGCAATCGCTACTCCTGCATTAAGCAAGACAACTTCTCGTTGGGGACCCTTTTTGCCTTCTAAAACAGATAGTGCTATATTCTTGTTTTCTTCTGATTCTCCGCCCTGAAGTTCATCCATGTTCACTAAAGAAAACCCATAGTCTTCTGGATTTAACGTAAAATCTTGAATTAATCCATCAACAACACCTAACACCTGAGTCTTTGAAGTAAGAGAAATCTCATCTGAACCATCATTCCCATGTACGACAAAGAATCTTTTTAGACCTAAGTTACTTAGCACTTCTGCAAAAATATATAATAGATTCGTATCATATACGCCGATTAACATTGTGTCGGCAAATGCGGGGTTAACTAATGGTCCTAAAATATTGAAAACTGTCCTAATCTGCAGCGACTTTCTAACAGGCATAACATGTTTCATGGAAGGATGTAGACCTGGAGCAAACAAAAATGCTAAGCCAGCACTCTCCAATACAGACTCTATCATCTCAGGAGATGCTTCAAGATTAACACCCAAGGATGACAACACTTCAGCTGATCCGCATTTAGAAGTAACAGACCGATTCCCATGTTTTGCGACAGTGACACCTGCACCAGCAGCAACAATGGCAGACAATGTAGAGATATTAAAAGTATTCATCTTGTCTCCACCTGTACCAACAACATCTAAAATACATTTCGCATTTGGAGTCTTTATTCTTCGAGCCTTATCTCTCATAACTTTAACAAACCCCGTAATCTCTATAGCAGTCTCACCTTTCATCCTAAGTGCCGTTAACATACTCGCAATATACGCATTACTGGCATCCCCTGATGTAAAATAATTCATAACCTTAATAGATTCAGATTCAGAAAGATCAATTTTGTTAATAACTTTATCTAATAAATCATTCATAAATCTTACCCCCTTTTACTGCTCCATGAACTTTAGGAGAAGCTCCCTTCTCCTTTAGGGGAAGGGTCGGGGATGGGGTTATAAAGTTCTTCAAAAGATCCATACCAAACTCTGAACCAATAGACTCTGGATGGAACTGAACTCCTTCAACATCTAAAGTCTTATGCTTTATGCCCATGATCTCATTGTCAGGAGTTCTGGCTGTTATATCAAATTCTTCTGACAAAGTGTTCTCATCAATGACTAAAGAATGATACCTAGTAGCTTTAATATCAGATGGAAGTCCTTTGAAAACTCCTTGTCCATTATTTAGCATACTATCTATCTTTCCATGACAAATATTCTTAGCATTTACAATATTTCCACCAAAAAATTGCCCAATACATTGATGCCCAAGACATATCCCCAATATAGGTTTTGCGTCTTTAAACTCTTTTAAAACTTCTAAACAAATACCAGCGCCATCTGGGCGACCTGGTCCTGGTGATAAAACTATATGCGAAGGGTCCATAGCTTTAATCTCAGCAACAGATATCTCATCATTTCTTTTAACAATCGTTTCGCAACCTAATCTTAAAAAATATTGGTATATATTATATGTAAACGAATCATAATTATCTACTATAAGTATCATCTATATCCAACCCTTCTGTAATAGTCTTAAGCAATGCGTTTGCCTTATTAATTGTTTCTTGATATTCATTCTCTGGAACTGAATCATATACAATTCCTGCTCCAGCCTGAACCGATGCTTCTCCGTCTTTCAAAACTATTGTTCTAATTGTTATACAAGAATCTAAATTGCCATTATAGCCAAGATTCACAATCATCCCGCCATAAGGACCACGTCTTTCTTTCTCAAACTGAGAAATAAGCTGCATTGCTCTTACTTTGGGTGCTCCGCTTAGTGTTCCTGCTGGGAAAGTAGCCTTAATAACATCAAATGCATCAAACCTTTCATCAAGCTTTGCTCTTACTGTAGATACAATATGCATTACATGTGAGTAACGTTCTATTATTTGATAATCAGCGACCTCTACTGTACCTGGCACTGCAATTCTGCCCAAATCATTCCTACCTAAATCAACCAACATTATATGTTCTGCTATTTCTTTAGGATCATTTAAAAGGTCTGCTTCTAATGCCCTATCTTCAGCAACATTCTTGCCTCTTGGTCTAGTTCCGGCAATTGGCTTTAGCAACACTTCATCTTCATGCACTCTTACCATTACTTCTGGTGATGATCCTATAATCTGAAAATCTCCCATATCTAAGAAAAATAAATATGGAGAAGGATTCATCATCCGAAGGATTCTATATAACTGAAAAGGGCTAGCTCCTGTTTTTACTTTAAATTTCTGAGATAGGACAACCTGAATAATATCGCCATTAACAATATACTCTTTTGCTTGTTTTACCATTTCCATAAAGTCTTCTTTCTCAAAATTAGACTCTATATTCTTCTCGCTGTGTTCAATACCTTTAAGGTCAATAACAAATGGCTCAACCAATTTTTTTTCTATCTCTTCTAACAACCGTTCTGCCTCTTCTTCGCAAGGGCTATTCTCCTCATCTGATACGGGAACAACTGCTGTCACAACTCGTTCAACAGCATCATATATAAGAATAATTTCAGGAATTATAAGGACACCGTCTGGCAAATCAGCTTGATCTGCTTTTACATCAATATCTTCAAAGTATTGAACTGTTTCATATCCTAGATAGCCAATAGCTCCGCCCCAAAAGGGAGGAAGTCCCTCTGAATTTTCTACCTGGAACTGTGAAAAGTAATTTCTTATTTCATTCAGTGGATTATCACTCTTATGAACAAAAGTATTATAAAGCGCTCTGTTTTTATAGTGCTTAAAAGTAACTTCTTTGCCCTCAAGCTCAATTACCGTTCTCTTCCCAATGCCAATTATTGAATGTTGCCCAACATACTTGCCTTGTTCAACAGACTCTAACAATAGCTCCCCTTTAACCTTAAGGAATAACGATAAAGGTGTATCAAAATCTGCAATTAATTTTTTAAAGACTGGCTTCACAACATGCTTGCCCATAACATCTCCTTTTCAGCGTTACTATGCATAGTAACATATATTATCGTCAAGTCAACATGATTTCTTGCAATAAAATTTTCATTCTTTTTATTAACAGTAGGCTACTCCTTCTTTTCTGTATATAATACATCTCATGGAATTATCAACAATAGTTGGCATTATGGCTGGCTCATTAACAACGATATCTCTAATCCCTCAAGCTATAAAAGTATGGCAAACAAAGTCCGCGACAGATTTGTCTCTTCCTATGTACATACTATTCACTTCTGGTGTCTTTTGTTGGATGACTTATGGCGTAATGTTACAACAGCTTCCAATCATTATCCCAAATTTTATCGCATTCCTTTTAGCATTATTTATTCTAAGTATTAAAATCGTTTATAAATAGATATGTATTCTGTTATTATGAAACTATGGTAGGAATACTCAGCCCTAATAATACGAAAATAATCATTACAGTTGGCCCGGCAAGTGACAGCTATGAGATGCTTAACTCTTTAATAGATGCTGGCGTAGATGTATTCAGAATAAACACCTCTCATGGAAAAATAGAAGACCACCTTGAAACAATCAGAAAAATAAAAGAATTATCAGATAATCACAAATGCCATATCCCTATATTAATTGACTTACAAGGACCAAAGATTAGACTTGGCATTCTATCTAAACCAATTAACTTAATTGATGGGCAGGAATTAATTCTAACAACAAAAGATAAGGATGCTGATGATACGCACATTCCTGTGGATTATAAAAACATTACCAATGACGTAAAAGAAGGCGATAATATATTTATAAATGATGGGAAGGTACAACTAAGAGCAACTTGGATAAACCAATCACAAATTGGATGTGCAGTAGTTCATGGCGGAGAGATTTCTTCTAGAAAAGGAATAAACTTACCTGGTGCAGAAGTAAGCACTCCTACTATTACGGAGCGCGACAAAGAATTTATTAAATTTGGCGTAGAAAATGACGTATCTTATATAGCACTTTCTTTTGTAAGATCTGAAAAAGATATTATCCAAGCAAAGGAAATTATTAATGATTTAGGCGGAAACATTCCTGTAATCGCCAAAATAGAAAAACCCCAAGCATTAGAAAGAATAGACCAAATAATTCATGTAGCAGATGGAATAATGGTAGCAAGAGGAGACCTTGGAATTGAACTATCTCCAGAGAAAGTTCCTTTAGCTCAAAAACTTATAGTTAAAAAAACAAACTTAGCGCAAAAACCAGTTATAATCGCTACTCAGATGCTGGAATCTATGATTGATTCTCCAATCCCAACAAGAGCAGAAACTAACGATGTTGCAAACTCAATACTTGATGGTGCAGATGCAATTATGCTATCAGCCGAAACTTCTGTTGGAAAATTCCCAGTTGAAGCTGTTAGTATCATGGAAAAAATTGCTGACGAAATAGAAAATAGCGAACTATATCACGACGGACTTAGCTCTATGGTTGAATACAACGCATCAAGAAGTATTGCTATAAACCATGATATTGCTATTTCAAGCCTATATAATGATTTAGATATTAAAGCAGTAGTTGCAGTAACTGACAGTGGGTATACTGCTGAAATTCTTTCAAAGGCAAGAATAAAGTTCCCTATAGTTGCTCTTAGCAACCAAACTCAACTATGCAACCAACTAAACCTACTCTGGGGAATTCTACCTGTTTATTTTGATATTGAGAAAGTGAGCCTAAATGATGAATCACTTCATCAAATCTCAGATACAATCATAAAGAAAACTTTCTTAGAGAAAAATGACAAAGTTTTAATCATAGCTGGATTGCCATATATAGACAGCGAAAAGACAACAAAAATCCGACTTTACACACTTTAAACTTCACTTACAATTAATCATTTTCTTGATCTCACAGAGAACTTATTCTTCCTTATCTGGAAACACAGAAATACTAATATTCCCATCAACCTTATAAAGAAACGACTGGTTAGCATCTGGAAGAATCTTTATAAGCATATCAGTATCCTTACCACTAATACTTGTTGGCTGCTGAGCATCCCAAACTAAAGCTCCTCCGCTTTTTAAAACATAATTTGTAGTATCTATCTTTACACTCAGAGATGGACGGTGTCCACCAATTGCAGCCTCGGTGTCTTCCACAGCAGTAATACTAGACTCAATCATTAACTTATAAGGGATATTGGAAAGAACATTGAAACCATAATTTTGCCCCCTCAATAAAGAAATATATTCCATATTTAATTCTCTATCAACAAGCTCAATTCTTGTTACAGACCTAACTCTAACTTTAACCATAATTCTCTTACTATCCACCTGCTCCCAAGTATCAACTAACGATGGAGTGCCTTTATAAAGGTGCAAATATACTTCATCGAAATAATCTCCAGGTGACACGAGTTGTCCTGATAATAATTTAATATAAAATTCTACCTCAGAAGGATAAATCAAAACATCAAACGAATGAGAGCCTAATGAATCTAGCTGTGTAACTGAAATAATAAATTCATCTACTTCTTCCCTGGCAAAATCATTTTCTATTTCAGAAAAATAATAAGAAATCTTTTCTCCATTAGCATTTTCAGCATATCTTTTTCTTATACTTAGATCCTTTTTCTCTATCAACAAAAAATAGTTTTCTGTTACAGCAAGAGATATTGGCAATCTCACTTTTTGCACATATCCATCTGTCTGCAATGCATCATAGCCCATATCCTTCGACCCCAGCACATTGATTTCTGTTAAATGCTTAAGCTGATTTATTGCAAAAGAACAACCAATGAATAACATTAATACAACTACATATTTTCTCATCTCACCCCTCCTAGCTCTATCTTTCCTAAATTATATATATTCTCAGCAGACTTTGGCACAACTATCTGCTTCAGATTATTACTATTACCATCAATTTTTAATACATATCTACCAGCTTTCAACTTTAATATTTGGAATATCCCGTTTCTATTAGTTATGAAGCTAATAGGCTTATTTTCTTCTCCATCATATGGAACAATTTTTCCTGTAACATACTTATATGCTTGGCTATTCTTATCTAGCAACTTACCATAAACAAGTATCTCTTTACTCTTTTTCAAACTAACGTGATAACCACTATATCTTTCCGGGCGTACTCTTATAATCGAAGGCTCAACAACCGTTGCAAATGGCAATCTATGAGTATCAATATAAACTGAAGAATCTCGATACTGGTTAAAATTAGTCAAAACATTATTAACAGGAGCAGCTCCTATGCCTTTCTGTTTCCACCAAATCTCTTCTGTATTATGGTTATCTTTAAATGTTGAAATAACAAAATTATTTTTAATTGGCCTAGATAAAATTGCCAGACCATCAATCATAACCAATGTAGTCCTTAGCTTTGCGCGCTGCTGAGCTGACTGACTATGCAATAAATCTAATTGCATATACTCACTATCATAGTAATATTCCAATGTCTGATCTGATAAATCAGCTCTATTCTCTATTCCAGCTTTTACTGTGTGATCACCTGTCTTATAAAAACCATTAACTTGGTATCTGGAGTCTTCATCCGTAATATCAAAAGAACTATCTATAATAAAATCTCTGTTCTCCCCCTCTAGCTTAGCCTCAAGTGAATTCGAAGCATTCAAGATATCCGAAGCTTGTCTTACAAACAAAGATTCCTCTCTCAACTCTAATCCAAATAATAAAGACTTGTTTTCAGCTGAATTCTTCCAGCCATCTTTTATGAAGATTTTTACAAATCCATTCCAATCATCCATTGGCAAATAATAAGTAAGAGTTCCTTTATATATTTTATTAATAGCGGCTACTGTATCGTCCTCAGCACCAATTGCTGCCTTCGCTCGTAAATTACCCCAATTCACAATAACCCCGGCTAATACTCTTCCACTGTCATAAGCACCTTGCTTTATAGAAAGCTGACTTTCTAGGGTTAAATAATATGAACGACCAAGCTTGTAATAATCAACAAGCTGCAACAAAGTCATATCATTTGTAGCAACAGCTGCCCCATATGGGTTTATATCTCTATAATCCTTACCCGTATGAGTAAGTGCCGTTTGTATATTATGATTAGTTAGCCAGCCATTTGAATAGGAAGATAAAGAAATAGATCCTTTCCCTCCTAACCTTCCATCTAAATAACAACCTTTTATGCCAGATCTAAACAAACCTAATCCTGTTGCTAAATACCAATGTGCCCCTGTTAAATAATGTCTCTGATTGCCATATACTGAGCCCTGAAAAACACCTCCGACTGTACTATACTTATCTATGCCCTGCTGATAATATAAATGTGCGTATACTGCTTTTCTAAAATCTCTTTTATTATCTATTAATCCAAATGGTATCCCTGCTCCATAACTAAACTCATTTAAGCCCTTTGCTAATAAATTTGTATCTCTAATCATCCAAGCTAGTTCTCGTATATCACCACTATCCCCATCACTGTGCCGAACAAACTCTATTTTGTTTAATCCTTTTTGTAATGGGAAATTTACTATCTTATATTTGCCATCTTTAAAATATAAAGAATCATAAAAGACATCATTAATAAACAAATCAATATACTGATCCCGTGTAACCATAAGACTATATGTTTCTTTCGGATACTTATTGACTTCTGGGTCAAAAGAAAACTCTCTCTTGTTAAACAGTCCTACAAAGCTATAGTCATAGTTGTCTTGTTCATTGTCAGGATTATAATCACCTAAAACAATACTCTCATTATTCTCATAATCATCCTTGTATATTTGAAATCTTTCTACTTCTGGACTCTGTCCCAATGTTGCCTTCTGGCTTATAACTCCACTCATTGAGTAATCTCCCATTACAAAAACAGGCTCATGACGAAAACCTCTTACTATTCCATAAGAACTATTCTCCCATTCCCACTCAAAATTTATATAAGCTAATAAATCATTTGGCTCTAAGACTTCTGCATAAAGGCCTTTCCCTTCATAATCTTGCAAGTCTACTACCGTAGTATCTCTGTAAACAACTGGAGAAGACACATTAAACTTCCGAGTAATCTGATCAACGTATACATCTAAGCTAAGACTATTCAAACTTATCGCTAAATACTGATCGCCCTGCATATTCTGACTTAGTATCGAATATACTTCTGGATTGATTCTATCTTTTACAACATACAAGAATTCTTTGCTGTATACTTTGTACTCTTCTCCATAAGAGGGAACATCCACAGATATCTCTCCCAATCTATGACCGTCCCAAAACAAGTCCATAGCTACAGAGAAACACTCCCTTTCTGGTTTATGTCCAAATATCTTTTCAAATAAAGCTTCATAGCTCTGAGCAGAAGAAATAATTGGTTCTTCTGCTAATGAAAACCCAAAGAGCATAATAATACTAATTATGCAGAAAAATATACTTCTTGTTTTGTTTAAAATCACAACAACTAGTCAGCTAATAGTAGCTCTAACCCAACATTCTCATAAGGCATTCCATCTGGATATGGGATAATAAATATTCTTTTCTCTTTTGCTAACAAATTTATATTACCTATATATTGGCTAACATTTACCTTCGTCTGTTTATTGTCAGACTTTAGATTAAGGACCATTTCCTTAACTATCTTATGCGCAGTTCCTTGATTGTTTAATGTAAAACTTAGCTTCTTTCTATTCACATCAATTTTAAATTTTTCTTCTAGAACTATATCTGCCTTTGAATCTTCAGGTCCAACATACATAGCCCTCATATTTTTCACAAGCAACTTGATATTAACCTTTGCGTTCTTTTTCTTATCTCCAGATAAATCATCAGGAACAGGAAACTCTTCTCCTATAAGACGATAAGCTTGTTCTGATACCAACTCTTTATCACCATTCCAAATTATATTTACTATTCTTTCTTCACCTGGCTTTAATAACAATTGTTGAGGAATGATTAAAAATTCATCTTCTACTTCCTTAATATTCTCTTGCCCATATAAAGAATAGCTCCTTTTCGCTACATATAGCTCTACTGGCAACAACCTGTCGTTATTATTTACAATCAAACAAGCTTGTCTTGAACCATTCCCCGTTGGTGTTAATACAGAATTATTTAAATGCATCATAAATGCATAAGCATTACTTAATAATAAAACACATAGCACTACTACTATTTTTTTCATCTTCCCCTCCTAATTCGATAAACCCTTATTTAATTGTAGTGAAAAGAAGCGCTAGCGACAATGGTTCTACTATAAACTAATATTCATTCCATCATAAGCAACTTGAATATTATCTGGCAACGCTGCATTTACTTTTGTATACTCTATATCATGCGTTGTATGAACTAAATAGGAGTTACCTACACCAACTTTTGTTATTAGCTCAACACTTTGAGCAATATTCAAATGCGTTGGATGCTTAGAATGCATAAGTGCATTTATTACTAAATGCTTCTTGCCAGTAATTATATTCATAGTCTTTTGAGGAACTTCACTAGCATCTGTAATATACGACAAGTTATTAAAAGAAAATCCAAAAATACTAAGGGTTCCATGCATTACTCTCAATGGCTCAATACGAACACCTTTGATATAAAATACTTGATCCTCTATCAGACATATAATCTCTACGGCAGGAACCCCTCCACCTATTTGATTTGCATCTCCAAAAATATATGAAAATGGGCGCTTAAGGCTATCTACTAAATTGTCTTCTATATAAATATCTATCTTATTCCCACGAATATAATCACCTACTCTAAGAGCAAGTGGACGCAAATCATCCATTCCGGCAATGTGATCCCAATGTGTATGTGTAACTAGGACAGCATCAACTCTTTTGATTCCGTGCTTCAATGCCTGACTTCTAAAATCTGGCCCACAATCAATCAAAATGCTTATAGATTGATCTTCGTTATGAACCCAGGCCGAAGTTCTTAACCTTTTATTTTTGGGATTATCACTAGTGCAAACAGCACATTGGCAGCCAATTAATGGCACACCGTCAGAAGTTCCTGTTCCTAATAAAGTAAGCTGCAAACTCATATACTCATTCTCTTATAAAAACTAATTAATCTCAATTATTTATTTTGGAACATAGGGTGTGCCAGAAGGTCGAAACCAAAACTCAGTTCCGGCTGGGTATGTTTTCTTTTGCGTTTTCAAGCTGGTTGGCACATAAATATTCTCAACATGATTATCACCATCAAAACTACATCTGCTACCTGCTGGATAAACTACACCTTTATAGCTAAATTCCTCACCTGTAGTAACTTGGCCATATACATATAGCTGAGCTAATCTTATTACTGTATTATTCAGTTCAGCTTCTTCAAGAAAAAGCGGATATTCTTTACCTGCATCTCTAAAAACAAATTCATCCACATCTGCCTGAGTGCAGATTCCCTCATCATCAAAAGTAAATTCTGTTTCAGCTGGAAAATTAATACCGTTCACCTTTTGTGGCGCAGATATTGTCCCATACTTAACCTGCCCATTCAGGTGAAACCATAACCCATAATTCTTAGCAAACAAATAGTCGCCTATTTTGATATCTGTTTCCGTACTTACTTGAGTAATGATACCTGCCTCATTCCTCTCAAATAAAGTACAAGGAGGAAACTCTGTTCCTTGTATTGTTGTTTTCATAGCTAACTTTCCTGACTCAAGAGCACCATTCTTATAAAAATGAACATAACTTTCATCTTCCAGCAGATATCCTTCAATCAACGTAACATCATTCATCGTTCCAGATGATAAACTTTGATCTTCATGGAACCAAATCCACTCACCCGCTTTAAAATCTAGTCCATTAATAGAAGATAAATATAGAGGTTTTGCTTTATATAATTGTTCACCGCTAAAGACCATTACTGTGCCAGCTGATAGGAATCCATTTTTTATTTTGTGTCTTCCATGAGTTAGAACCAATGAGGTGCTTTCATTTATAAAAACAATTAAAGAATCCTTGAGCAGCTTAACTCCGCAATAATCCATATCTTTAGAAACCTTTAAAATAGCAGAACTATCTACTCTAGCTTCTGAAACATCAGCAAAGTATTTTGCTGCTAGAATAGGAATATCCCTGCCTGTTGGCACAAAGGAAATTGATACAATTTTGTTTCTCATATTAATATATCGGAAGGGAGAGCGTTTTGTTGCTGTTAATCAGCAAGTACAAGATCTTTAATAGTCATCTTGCGCTGAGATAAGTATTCAGCTAACCCTTTGGCTAGTCTTTGGGAGATATCTGGTTCAACAAAATTCATCATACCTATTGAAACAGCAGTTGCTCCTACCATCATGAATTTCACGACGTCTTCAATTGTTGCGATCCCACCCATCCCAATAATAGGAAGCTTAACAACCCGAGATACATCATACACAGCTTTCAAAGCTATTGGTCTTATAGCTGGACCGCTTAAGCCTGCATATCCTCTGCTGAAAAATAATTTTCTTTTTTCTATATCTACCTCAATACCTGTAACAGTATTTATCATAGACAAAATATCTGCTCCTGCTTGTTCACATTCCTGTGCCAAGGAAACAATATCTGGAACATTAACAGCAAGCTTAACTATAAGTGGTTTATTAGTTTTTGCTCTCACTTCTCTCATCAATATTTTCAATTGATTCATATCTTGGCAGAAAGCTAGCCCTCCAGCATCTACATTCGGACAAGAAATATTTAGCTCTATTGCATCTACTCTTTCCTGTGCATCAAGTGTCTCTGCTAACTCTGCATTCTCTTCAATAGTATGCCCCGCGATATTTGCTATAACTTTTACTTTTTTTAAGTTCTTTATTGCAGGAAGCTTAATATCTACAAACTCATTTATTCCACAATTAGCCAGACCAATAGAATTCATCATTCCAGATGGTGTCTCTGCTACTCTTGGCGTTGGATTGCCCTCTCTTGGCTTCAATGTCAGGCTTTTTAGCGTAATAGCGCCCAGTGTATCCAAATCCATAAAATCGTCAAAATCCGTCCCGTATCCGAAACAGCCAGATGCTGTTGTAATCGGGTTTTGTAATTTTAGTTTCCCTAAGTTAACTTCTAAGCCCATACGTCCTCCGCCCTAAATACTGGGCCATCAACACAAACCTTTTTTAATCCATTAATTGTTTCAACAACACATCCTACACATGCACCAAAACCACAGGCCATTCTTGCCTCTAATGAGGCGATTGTCTCTACGCCCACGCTTTTCGCAATAGAAGCGGCACTCTTCATCATAATATCTGGGCCACACGTATAAATAATATCTATTTTATTATCAGAAATAACTTTCTCTAATTTATCAATAACAAAGCCACCTGCTTCTTCGTCCACATGCACTAATAAATGAGAAACATTCAAATCTACTAACTCTTGTTTAGACTTTACAGCGTACAAAGTAGTGACATCATTTTTCTTGCTCAATTCTTTCTCTAAAAAAAATACTGGAGCAATCCCCATTCCACCACCTAAGATAAGAACTCTTTTGTCTTTGCATACAGGAAAACTATTCCCAAGTGGGCCTATAACATCGACTTTATCACCTGCAGAGAACTTCGACATAAGGCCTGTGCCAGCACCACGTGTACGGTACAAAATACTAACAAATTGACCATTAACATCATGGATGCCAAACGGACGTTTTAATAGTTTTGAGTTGTCATTTACTGACACATTTACAAAATTACCGGGCATAGCTTGTGCTGCTATTTGAGGTAGCTTAATATCACATCGATAAATACCATCTGCTACTTGAGCATTAAATTCTATTTCACCATTCTCTATTTGCTTAACCATTAAGATGCTTCTCCAAAATACTAATACTAGAAGCTAACATGCCTTCATCTAATTCATCACAACATTTGTCAGCCTTAAAAGCCATAATCAAATTCCTGGTTACCTTGCATATAATGACTTCTCCGGATTCGAATTCTTTACTTAATAAGCCGTCTTTAGAAATCTTCATTTTTTGTATTTTTTTAATTGAAGAAAAATCAGTTTTATTAAGTGGTGCTATAAATGATATATTTTTATATCTAAATGGCACGAAATATTTACCTTCAGCCACATACATTATTGCTGATCTAGCATTAAATATCTCTTTGAAATAGAAAAAAACAGCATCTCTTGCAGACTCATTATTGCTTTTTAATAAATCTACTAATAATTGATGGAATTTCTTATAAACAACTATCTCCCTATCTTTAATTCGAGTAGCTGCTCCTTCGTATTTGTACCTTACGCTATCTTGAATAAATGCTTTGAATTTACCTAACTTCTTCTTATTAATTGTTTTACTATCAGATGATGAAAAAGCCACAAACCCCATAAATCCATGTATTTTATCTCTAACTGGGTAGAAATTTGCTAATCCTAATGATTCCCAATACTCTATCTCTTCTCGTAAAAGCACTGCTCCCTCTTTATGAAACAGAAGACTCTCTTTGCAAGATTCTAAAATATCTTTTTGGGAAACAAGACCACTGTTATCTTTTAACATTGAATAAACGATACTATTATTATCTAATTTTACTGAATAAGCTAGGTCACTATCAACTCCGCTAACCTTACTAAGCTCAAAAACATTACCTTTTTTCAAGAAAACTAGATAAGAATCTACTGTGTATTTGTTAAGAAATTGGGAGGTTGAGATGTCCTGTTCATTTAAGAGAACTTTTTTTTCTGTGATTAATTCTTTTTTTTCTAACCAATCAATATTGATATTTAACATCTACTTTATTCTAACATGTTTTAAGGAAAGAATTAATTACGTTAACCACTTAAGGCTGGATTTCTTTTTTACTGATTTGTTTTTCTTTTTCTTATTACTCTTCTTAAGAACAAAGATTTTCTTCAAAACGTCTTCAGCTCTATCCATTGTTATGATCTTTAAATTATTAATGAAAGTGTCTTCGATTGCCCTTACTTCTTCTAAATTCTGCTTAGGAATGAAGACAGTCTTTATAGAATGTTGTTCTGCAGCCATAAGCTTTTCTCTAAGACCGCCAACTGGCAATATCTTACCGTGTAATGAAATCTCTCCTGTCATCGCAATATTGTTATTAACGCTCTCTCCCTTTAAGGCAGAAATAAGCGAAACTGCAATAGTTATACCAGCTGAAGGGCCATCTTTTGGCACAGCATTCTCAGGCACATGAATATGAATATCATTGTCTTTATAAAAACTACGCTTTATCCCAAGCTCGTTAGATACAAACCGCACATAACTAATGGCAGCTTGAGCAGACTCTTGCATTACATCGCCCATTTTCCCTGTAAGTTTTAACTCTCCACTACCTTTAAAAACAGAGACCTCAATAGGCATCAATGCGCCACCTCTTTCGGTGTAAGCAAGTCCAATAGTTGTTCCAACTGTAGGAACTTCTGGCACATTATCATGAAGATATTTAGAATACCCTAATAATTCTTTTACTTTTTTAACGCTTATCTTGGTCTTAGTATTTGTCTCTAATTTTTCTAATACCATTTTTCTAATAATTGCTGATAGCTCTCGTTCTAGCTGTCTTAACCCAGACTCTTTTGTATATTTAAGAATGACTTCTTCAATTGCCTTAAGTGAAATTTCTACATCATTATTATCTAAACCATGGTCTTTTATTAGTTTTGGCCAAAGATGCTCTGTTGCAATCTGTTTCTTTTCCTCTAATGAATAACCACTAATCCTAATCAGCTCCATTCTGTCCAATAATGGAGCGGGAATATCCTGCACGCTGTTAGCTGTTGCTACAAACAAGACATTGCTAATATCATACGGAGCTTCAATATAATAATCATAAAACTGTTTGTTTTGTTCGGGATCTAAAATTTCCAATAATACAGCAGCTGGATTGCTCTGTACTCTCGTTGACACCTTATCAATCTCATCTAAAAGAATTACTGAATCTTTTTCTCCAGTTGAATGTATCGCTTGGATGATTCTTCCTGGCATTGCCCCTACATAAGTACGTCTATGCCCTCGAAGTTCTGCTTCATCATTTAATCCGCCTAAAGATATCTTAAAGAACTCTTTATTCATTGCTTGTGCAATAGATTTAACGATACTTGTCTTACCAACACCACTTGGACCTGTTAGGCATAATATAGAACCTTGCACGTTGCCCGTAAGCTTCACTACTCCGAGGAACTCAATGATTCTTTCTTTTACTTTTTCCAACCCATAATGATTTACATTTAGTAATCTTCTACAAGCACTGATATCCATTTGCTCTTTAGATGGAACAACTGTCCATGGCATCTCTAAAAGCCACTCCAAATAACTTTTTATTATTCCTGCTTCTGCAGACATATTGGAGACATTTCTAAGCTTATTAACTTCTCTTAAAGCCTTCTTCTGAACTTCTGCAGACATAGAAGATTGTTCTATCTTGGATTGATACTCAGCGGCTTCATCTATATATTCAGTGCCATCGCCAAGCTCTTCTTGTATTGCCTTGATTTTCTCTTTTAAATAAAACTGTTTCTGGCTTTTTTCAACACGTTCTTTTACTGCAACATGAATATTATCTTCTATCGCTATCATCTCAATCTCTGCTTCTAATAACTCAAGCAACCCTTCAGTTCTTAGTCTCAAACCATCTTCCTCTAATAACTGCTGTTTTCTGTCCATCGGAAACATTAAAAAATGAGAAATAATAAAAATCATACTTTCTAAATCTGCATCAAAAACCATTTCCTCTATGATTGTTGCAGAAATATTCTTGTGAAGTGCTAGATACTGCTTTAAAGCTCGAATTACACGTTCCTTATATTCCGAATGTTCGTCTTCAGTTAATTCATCTACAGTTTCTAATTCTATTGGTGTTGCACTAAAGAACTTCTTATTATCGCTTAGTTTCTTCCATGTTACTCTCTGGAATCCATTAACTAAAACCTTATACACCTTAGAATCTAATCTTTTGATACTAGTAAGCTCAGCTATTACGCCTACGTTATATAGATCTTTCTGAGTTGGATCCTCGCTCATGACTGACTGCAAGACAAAGACAATCTCTTTTTTTTTCTTCTTATTGTCCTTTACTACACTAAGCAAAGACTGCAATGAGCGCCCTCTACCTACAAAAATAGGAATAATGATATTCGGATAAACAACGATATTTTTAAGTGGTATTACTGGATACGAATTACGCAGCATTTTTCCCTAGCTTTTCTGCTCGGGGGAATTTTCCTAGGATATCTTTCTTTGTGATTTTTATTTTTCGTTTTTTGCTTTTGCTGGTATCTTCAGGTATATCGTACATATAATCTAGCATCAGCTGTTCAGTGATAGTCCTTAACGCCCTTGCCCCCATTTTTTTATCAACTGCCAATCTTGCAATAAATATCAATGCTTCTTCGGTAAAATCTATTTCTAAATTATCGTATTCCATCAACTTCTTGTACTGTTTGACCAAGGCATTCTTTGGCTCGGTAAGTATCTGAACCATTTCTTCTTCAGTAAGTGCTTCTAATGCTGCTATGATAGGCAATCTTCCAACAAGTTCCGGAATCATTCCATACTTTATTAAATCTTCTGTTTCAACCTGATTAACTGCATCATCATCAGTATCATCATGACCGGTTACAAACCCAATAGATCCTTTATTTAATCTTTTTTCTACTATCTCATCTAAGCCATCAAATGCTCCACCGCAAATAAATAAGATATTACTAGTATCTACTTGGACAAAGTCATCTTGTGGGTGTTTTCTGCCCGGATGCATTGGGACATTAACTACTGTACCTTCAAGCAACTTAAGCATTGCTTGCTGAACACCTTCTCCAGAAACATCTCTTGTTATAGACCTATTTTCACTAAGTCTAGAAATCTTATCAATCTCATCAATATAAATAATACCTCTTTGGGCTTTCTCTATGTCATCTTCTGCAATCTGAAGTAATCTAAAAATAACAGACTCAACATCTTCACCTACATAACCAGATTCAGTTAGAGTTGTCGCATCAGTAATTGTAAAAGGGACATCTAATAATTTAGCCAAAACTTGGGCGAACAAAGTCTTTCCTGATCCTGTAGGCCCAACCAAAAGAATATTAGATTTCTGTATCTCGACATCGTTATCACTTGCATTAGCTGCATGTAACAATCTTTTATAATGATTATATACAGCAACCGAAATAACTTTTTTAGCGTTATTTTGTCCAATAATGTACTGATCTAAATGCTTGTTAATTGGCTTTGGTTTTACAACTTTAAGTTCAAAATCTTTACCAGTTGCAGCCTGATGTATTATTTCATGACCTGTATCTAAACATTTGTCACAAATATAGTCATCTAAATGTCCTTCAAAATCACTCTTGAAGAAATAATCAGCATCTTTTTCTGTTACACCACAGAAACAACAAATTTTATTTTTTTTAGTCATTATTTAGAAATTAATACCTCGTCAATTAAGCCATACTTAACTGATTCTTCAGCTGACAGAAAGAAATCTCTGTCTGTATCTTTTTTGATAACATCCATCGGCTGACCTGTAGTATCTACCAAAATCTGATTTAAATAAGTCTTTAATCTAAGAATCTCTTTTGTTTGTATCTCAATATCGGTAGCCTGACCTTGAGCACCCCCAAGTGGTTGATGAATCATTATTCTAGAACTAGGCAACGCATATCTTTTCCCTTTAGCTCCAGAAGTAAGCAAGATTGCACCCATGCTTGCAGCTTGTCCAATACAAATTGTAGAAACAGGCGTTTTTAAGTATCTCATTGTATCAAAAATAGCTAATCCAGCAGTAACTACTCCACCAGGACTATTAATATACATATAGGCATCTTTTTCTGGATTCTCAGCTTCTAAAAATAATAACTGCGAAACAACTAAACTAGCTGTAACATCATTGATTTCTCCGCTAACGAAGATAATTCGTTCTTTTAATAGACGAGAATATATATCATAAGAACGTTCTCCTCTTCCAGTTTGTTCGACGACCATAGGCACTAATGTCATACTCAAATCCTCCTGTTAAATTTTTATTTCTTTTGCTTTATCTTTGCATTTTCAAGAAGGAAATCAATTACCTTCTTATTAACAACTGACGCAGAAATATCTTCTTTCATAGCTTCCATTTGCATACGCATATTCTTTTTCATTTCTTCGTCTTCTTGATTCTTGACTGCATCATCAATCTCTTCTTTAATATCATCTTCAGAAGCTTCTATGCTCTCTTGTTTAGAAATCTCTTCAAGACCTAAACGAAGTTTCACAGTATTCTCTGCTTCTGTCTTGTATTCTTCTTTAAGATCATCAATTGTTTTTTGCATCATTTGCAAATACTGATCTAGCCCCATGTTATACATTCTAAGGCTGTTTTCCATTCTTCTAAGAAGAAATTCCACTTCTCTCTCTACCATTACATTCGGCACATCTGTCTGAACGCTCTCGATAACCCATTTAGAAGCATCATCTTTTAGCTTATTTTCAGAAGCTAGTTCTATATTTGCTCTTAGCTTTTCTTCTGTTTCTTTTTTGAAATCATCCAAAGACATACTTTCTGTTTTATCAGCAATAAATTCATCAGTTACTTTTGGTAAATTTTTAGCTTTTACTTTGTTAATCTTAACTGTAAATTCAATAGACTTACCCGCAATTTCCTTATTTGGAGAATCTTCTTCAAACGCAATTGAAAATGTTTTTTCTTCATCTTGCTTAAGACCATAAATCTCATCATCAAATTTTGTTCCCACAGCACTATTTCCTGCTTTAAACACATCGTTCTCTTTTGTCCATGGAGAAAAATCTTCACCATCAAGCTTTGCTACAGTATTAGAAGTAACTAAGTCGCCTTCTTTAATAGCCGCTTTTTCATCGAAATCATATTCTGCAAATTTTTCTGCAAGTGCATCTATCTCTACTTGAACATCTGTTGCAGCTACTTTCACTGCATCTTTTTCTAACTTAATACCTTTGTACTTAGAAATTTTTACTTCTGGCTTTACTTCAACTGACAAACTAACTTTTATCGGTTGTCCCTCTTCCATCTGAATAATATCTAAATCCTTTGGTTGATCAATTGCTTCAATATTATTTTCTTTAACAACTAATGGGTATTTTGCATTAAGCAATTCAATTAAAGCATCAAAATCTAATCTTTCTTTGCCATAATGTTGAATAAAAATACCTAAAGGTGCTTTCCCTTGTCTGAACCCAGGAATCTTCGTTTTCTTAACTTCTTGCTTATATTTAAGCTTCACAAATCCTTCTAATTCTTGATAATCTTCTTCTAGTTGAAAAGTTACTAGGTTTCCTTCTCTTTTCAAATCATTAAGTTTCATGTACCGTCACTCCTTTTATTTTCTGTTACTGCCCATAATAGGTTATACCGTAATTCTATCATGGTTTCAGGCTTGAGCAAAGAAATTAGGAGTGTTCAAAAACAGTAATTATTTTTAATTACTTTGCAATTTTTCACATACACCTACGATATATTTGTATGCAACTTAAAATTATTAGTCTAACCCCTGATCTTTTAGCATTTAACACTGCCGCAACAGCAGTAGCTAAGATTCTTGATAGAATTGCCGGAACTAATGATGTTAAATGTATTGTTGATGCTTTAGAAGCTAATCCTTTCAGTCTTGATGATTATTTCTGGCTACCAAATGGAGAGCCTGTTTCACTTGAGTTAATAGAGGCAACACTACTAAGCATGAGCGACAAGACTGTTGAAAGAGAAATCTTGAATATAAGCACCTGGTCTGTAAATGAGAAAAACCTAGCCGAATGGTTGTTTTTTTTATTAATAAAAGGACACTCCGACCCTATAAGGAATTATTTAACATTCTACTTCAACACAAAAAAGCTATTCCTTTGGCTAAAATAATAATTGATCTTGCTAGAACAGAAGCAAAAACAAAAAAACGAACTAAAGAGCTATGGCCTTTATACCCTACGGCTGGAATGATTTGTTTTCATGCTAAACCAGAAACATTAAAAGCTTTTATATCTGACGCCCAAAGATACATTGATTCACTCGACTAATTGCCTAAATAATTCGGTTCTTTCTTATTTAAGTTGCAAGAAAATTTAAATAAGGGCTTCCCACTACGCTACTACGTAGCTTCGAGGGACAGGTCCGCAGCCCTTATATATCCCCTCTGCACCTCGATACAATTTTGCTGTGCAAAATCACTCGGTGACCTTGGCTCTGATTTTCAATATGATTACCGGTCATCGAGTGATTGCGGAGCAATAGTATCGAGATGCTACGTTTCACTTATGTACTTCATCTAATTACATTCTCGCTAGGTGCAAAAGCCAATACAACCAATAATTCTTGAATTAATAAAAAAAGGACGCCTTTCGGCGTCCTTTTATAAAACTCTCAATTCTTAATTAGAAATTAAAGCATAAACATCATTTCTGCATAAGTTGGAAGTGGCCAGTAATCTGCTCCTACAATTGTTTCTAGGTAATCTACTGTTTCTCTAAGATCTGCCTGAGCAGTGAACACCTTGTCTCTAAATGCTTCAGCTTGCTTAACAGTATCATCAATTGCATTTGCTTTATCAGCAGCAGATTCTAATGCATCAATCTTAAATAAAGTAGTTTCAAGATTAGCATTAACATCTTTAACCAAAGCAGAAAGAGCTTTATTTTTAAGGCCTAATGACTCAACACTACTAAGTGTAGCAGCCTGATCAACTAAAAATTGGCTAACTGCAGGAACAATATCTCTCTTAGCTAACTGTAACGAAGTTTTTGCTTCAATATTAATATCCATTGCATATCTTTCAACATACACTTCGTATCTAGAATGAAGTTCTCTTTTAGAAAGAACATTATACTTCTCAAATAGTTCAACATTTGCTGGTTTAATGTATGCAGCAAGTGCTCCAACTGTATTTTTAACATTTGGGAGTCCTCTTTTTTCTGCTTCTTTAACCCATTCTTCTCCGTATCCATCTCCGTTAAAGATGATTTTCTTATGAGCTTTGATTAGTTTCACAAGAACATCCTGGATAGTCTTATCTTTATTATCAGATTTCTCAACTTCAGTAGCAATATCATCTAGAAATTTTGCAACTATTGTATTTAATACACAGTTTGGTCCAGCAACAGATCCTGAAGATGGAGGCATTCTAAACTCAAACCTGTTGCCTGTGAAAGCAAATGGAGAAGTTCTATTTCTATCTGTATTATCTACAGGCACAGATGGAAGTGTTTTAACATTCATTTGAAGCTCACCTTTAATAGAAGCTGCTTTAAGTTCGCCTTTTTCCATTCCTTCTATAATCTCAGTAAGCTGAGTGCCAACGAATGCTGAAATAATTGCAGGAGGTGCTTCATTGCCGCCTAATCTGTGATCATTCCCAGAATTTGCTGCTGATGCTCTTAATAAATCAGAATACTTATCTACAGCAGCAACAGTTGCAATCAAAAATACTAGGAACTGTAAATTATCATGTGGAGTAGCACCTGGCTCTAATAAGTTTTGCCCATCATTTGATGATAGAGACCAGTTATTATGTTTCCCTGAACCATTTACTTTTGCATATGGTTTTTCATGTAATAAACAAACTAAATCATGTCTGCCAGCTACACTTTTAAGTATTTCCATTACTAGATGGTTATGGTCGGTAGCTACGTTAGTAGTTCCATACACAACCGCTATCTCGAATTGAGATGGAGCAACTTCGTTATGCTTAGTTTTTGCATTAACACCATGTCTCCATAGTTCTGCGTCAACTTCGTGCATATAAGCAGCAACTCTTTCTTTAATAGCACCGAAATAATGGTCATCCAGCTCTTGTCCTTTTGGAGCTGGAGCACCAAATAACGTTCTGCCAGAAGTAATAAGATCCATTCTGCTTTCGAATAAAGATCGATCAATCAAGAAATACTCTTGCTCAGGACCTACTGTTGAAGTGACTCTTGTTGCTTTATCATTACCAAAAATCTTCAATACTCTTAATGCTTGTTCATTAATTGATTGCATTGATCTTAGTAGTGGAGTTTTCTTATCTAATGCTTCACCAGTATAAGAATAAAATGCAGTTGGTATATATAATGTATAAGAACTTCCGTTGTCTCTTAGAAATGCTGGAGAAGTACAATCCCATGCTGTATATCCTCTAGCTTCGAAAGTTTCTCTAATTCCACCATTAGGGAAAGAAGATGCGTCAGGCTCACCCTTAATAAGTTCTTTTCCTTTGAACTCAAGAAGCATTCCTTTTCCACCATCTACTGGATTGAAAAAAGAATCATGCTTTTCTGCAGTAGCTCCTGTTAATGGCTGAAACCAATGCGTATAATGAGTAGCGCCTTTATCTACAGCCCAATCTTTCATTGCATTTGCAACAACATCAGCTATTGATGGATCAATAGTCTCACCATCACTAATTGTCTTTTTTAATTTCTTATAAACATCCTTAGGAAGTCTAGTTTGCATAACTTCATCGTTAAAAACTAGTTCGCCAAATCTATTTAGTGCGTTTTCTACATTCATACTTTGTCCTCCTTATTATTAATACCTTATTTATAGAACCCATTGCTGAGTGTAAGTCGCATTATATTACTCCTTTCAACAACTTGTCAAATCATTTATTTAAATAGCAAGTAAACGCGGCAAAATTGCTCGTGATTTATGCATTTCAAATAAAACGTAGAGCTGTTTTTATGCAAAACACGAGTTATCTCTATTTTTTGCTCTACAAATTTAAAGTAATAAAAATTTGAGAAAATGAATTTTTGAATTTTAAAACAATATTTTGACTTACGTTCTATAAAAAAATATAATACAGTCATGCCTAAACAAGACAAACAACAACCACTTATAAATTTCCTAATGAATAAGTTCAGCTATTCGGTGATATCAATCATTAAGCATAGAAGTGATTTGCTGCATGATGACAATAAGTCTAGCCAAAATCTTTTACTGATAATGAAAGACAACTTTGAGTTCAAAAACTTTTACAAAGAACTTGAGGCTGATAAAAAAGCACATAAATCTTTTCGTTCGACAGACATATTAATAATGAGGCAGAAAGAAATCACAGACTCATGCGACATTTTCCCAATTGAATATTTAGAAATAACAGATTCTGAAGAAGCAATTGTTGGAAAGAAACTTGCAGACCTAGTAAAAATCAAAAATACAAACCTAAGACTACAAATAGAATCAAACATTAGAAGAAACTCGATATTACTTAAAAATGCATTTGTTTATAATAAGAAGGATGTAGTAAGCATACTTGAAGGCTCACTGAACAACTTTGTTGTAAGCCTAAAGAATTTACTTAGGCTTCACGATGTGCCTGTTGGCAGAATGTCTGCTAGAGATATTTTAGTAAAAACAGCGGACATAATAGAATTTGATATCCAATTATTCTTTTTACTAATGAGAGTTATGGAAAACCCTAAAACTATAAAATTAAATAAACTTGATATTGATGATATTTTTTGCTCATACCTTGCTCAAATAGACAACATCGCTGCATATGTGGACAAACTCGATTTATCTCAAAAAAATGCCTCAGTGAAAAAAGCGCCTACAAAGAAACCAGCTAGCAAGAAAAATGAAAAAGAATCTAAATAGATTAAGCCTTTTCTCAATAACCCTAATACTGGGAACACTTTTTTTTAACCTATCTTTTGCCAATCAGCGAATATTTGATGATGCAAACATTTTAGAAAGAAAACATGAGCTAGTAATAGATAGAATGATTTGGGAATGGGAACAAAAAACCAATCACCAAATGGCAATAATCACCATCCCTTCACTTCAAGGAGTACCAATAGAAGACTATGCTGTATCTCAATTTGAGAAACTAGGGATTGGCAGCAAAGAAAATAATGACGGATTGCTATTCATAATCTCAATGGAAGATATAAAAATGAGAATAGAAGTAGGATACGGACTTGAGCAATACCTGCCTGATGGTTTAGTCGGCAATATTCGAGACAACTACATCCTTCCTCACTTCAAAAATAACGACTTTCCTTCAGGCATACTTCAGGGAACATACGCATTGCTAACAGAGCAAGCAAAAATGGAAGGCATAAAACTTCCGCAATTAGGCCAAGGGCACTTGCCAAAAGCTCCTGAAAAAGATATCCAACAAACACAAGGAAACATGGCTGGCCTAATCTTCTTTATAGTAATAATTGTATTTATGATGAAAAGCAAGAATGGAAGATCTATACTTTTCTGGAGTTTAATTGCTAGCAGCGCCGGTGGCGGCAGATATCGATCTAATGGAAACATGGGTGCAGGCAATTTTGGGAGCTTCGGAGGAGGCTTTGGCGGTTTTGGTGGTGGATTTTCCGGTGGCGGTGGCGCTAGCGGTGGATGGTAATGCTCTTATTCATTTTGCCTTGATGCAAAACGAACCAAAAAATCAAACAAAAACAAAACAACTCTTTTAACGTATCATTAAAAAAAATCTGCAATTTTAGCCTGACATAACTGTGAACATTAAAAATTATAAATTATTCTCTTTCTATAAATATTAACTCATCACATGTTTTACATTTAATACTTGGCTTATGTTGCGATATTGTTAAATTATTATCGCAATTTGGGCATTTCACATTTCTCATTAACAAAGACGCCCCCACCGTCATAATTCCTATCCCTGGCAATATCCCAATTATAGTTAAAAAGAGTAATGCCCCTATTGTTATTATTACCCAACCCAATGATTGTTGTAGTATGTTTGTTTTTTTAATAGTTATTTTTGTTTTTTTATTTGTCATGACAACTCCTTCGTTGCATTATTTATTAAAAAATAAAATCCTATTCTAAATCTAATCTAGTCTAACCTAAAATAAAATATTTGGGAACACGCTCCTTTACAATTTCATGCTGTATTCACTTCTAATAGTTTATTTCACCCCGCAGAAACTGTTTGAATGAATGTATAAAAGTTATAAGTATTTTTAGTATTCTGGAGAGCCCAATTAAATACTTATATAATGAGTGAGTTTTTCGTAAGGGCTAGCGGATTGTAAAGGTCGGCAATGAGACCTTAACAAAAAAAATTCCGTTAGCAAAAGGGACAAGAAATCAATCTATTTAAAATAAATCTCTGCTATAATCAAATAATACAATCTTTTGGAGGAACATTATGAAAAATAAAAAACTATTAATAACACTAGGAGTAATTGCTTTAATAATCTTAAGTAGCATATTTTGGTATGTAGGAACTTTCAACAAACTAATAACAATGGATGAAACTCTAAATGAAAGCTGGGCACAAGTTGAAAACGTAATGCAAAGACGCTACGACCTTATGCCAAACCTTATTAATACTGTAAAGGGTTATGCTAAACATGAAAAAGAACTATTCGAAAACATTGCTGAATCTAGATCTAAACTAGCTGGAGCAGGAAATGCACAAAGCAAAATGAAAGCAGCTAACGGACTTGAGGGTTCATTAAGCAGGCTATTAGTTGTTGTAGAAAGATATCCAGACCTAAAGGCTAATGCAAACTTCATTAGACTTATGGATGAACTGGCTGGATCAGAAAATAGGCTTACTGTTGAGAGACAAAGATACAACAAAGCTGTTAAGAACTTTAATATCACTATCAGACGTTTTCCAAGCAGCATAATAGCCAACAACCTTGGATATGAGAAAAAAGATATGTTCCAAATGAACGAGAAAGCTAAAGAAGTTCCTCAAGTAAATTTCGAATAAATGGACTGCGCCAACAAAGAAAGAAATCTTTTAGACTGCAACTGTTCAGCTCTAGGATGTAACAAAAGAGGCATCTGTTGCGAATGCCTTCGGAAGCACAGAGACAGTGGCGAACTTCCTGGCTGTTATTTCGACAAAGATGCAGAAGCTACTTGGGATAGAAGTATCGAACATTTCGTAAAACTCTACATTGAAAAAAACGGCATCCCAAGCTAAAATATTCTCGTTATGACGATTGAAAAACAGACTGTAAAACACTTAGCCATGCTTTCAAGGCTTAAATTTAATGAAGAAGAAATTCAAGGATTCACTAACGACTTAGATGAAATATTTGAATACGCAAACTCGCTTCAAAAAGTAGACACAGATGGCATAGAACCTTCTGCCCATGCAATCCTGTTACAAAATGTTTTCAAAAAAGATGAAATAAAAACATACGACCGTGTCGATGATTTAGTAAAAAATGGACCAGACATAGAGAACCACTCGTTTAAAGTTCCAAGGATACTAACAAACTAATGAATGAAATATTAAAACTTACAGCAACCGAAATATCCGAAAAATATAAAAGCAAAGAGCTTACTTGTACAGAAGTAACAAAAGCCTTCTTGGACAGATCAGAAGCTACAAATGCTGAGCTTAATTCTTATGTAACTATCACAAGAGAATCCGCACTAGCAACAGCTGCGATAGTAGATAAAAAGATAACCAATAATGAGCCCTTAGGATTACTAGAGGGCGTTCCAATCGCAATAAAAGATAATATGTGCACAGATGGAGTTACCACAACTTGCTCATCAAAAATGTTAAGCAACTTTATACCATCATATAACGCCACTGTTATTGAAAAAATCATAAAAAACAATATGCCTATCTTAGGCAAAACAAATATGGATGAATTTGCTATGGGATCATCTACAGAAACTTCATTCTTTGGAGTAACAAAAAATCCATGGAACACAAGCACAGTGCCTGGCGGATCTTCTGGAGGATCAGCAGTTGTAATATCATCATTACAAGCGCCTCTTTCACTTGGCTCTGATACAGGAGGATCTATTAGACAACCTGCTAGCTTTTGCGGAATAGTTGGGATGAAGCCTACTTATGGCTTGGTATCTAGATATGGGCTAATCGCATTTGCTTCATCGCTAGACCAAATTGGACCATTCTCAAAAAATGTTGAAGACTCTGCTTCACTACTGTCTGTAATAAGTGGGCATGATGCCAAAGACTCTACATCTCAACCAATAGGATCACAAGATTATAGTAATATTGAAGATCAAAAAGAAATAAAAATAGGCCTACCAAAAGAATTCTTTGATAACCTGCAAGGTGAAACTGCAGAATTCTATAAAGGAATTATTTCAAAACTTGCTGATAATGGAATCATGCTAGAAGAAACAACATTACCTTCTATCGACCAAGGAATAGCAACGTATTATATTATTGCTCCTGCTGAAGCTAGCTCGAACCTATCACGGTTTGATGGCGTTCGTTATGGTCATAGATCAGAAAAGGCAAACTCTCTAGTAGAAATGATGGGAAATACAAGAAGCGAAGGCTTTGGGCCAGAAGTAAAAAGAAGAATTCTAATAGGAACATATGTATTGAGTAGTGGCTACTACGATGCTTATTATAAAAAAGCTCAACAGGTAAGAACTATAATGAAACAAGATTTCCAAGATGCTTTTAAAAAATATGATGTAATACTTTCACCAACAACACCTACTCCTGCATTTAATCTTGGAGAAAAGAATAATCCTCTAGAAATGTACCTGAACGATATCATGACGATACCTGCAAACATTGCTGGCATTCCTGCATTATCACTTCCTTGCGGAACTATAAACAAGTTACCAATGGGACTACATTTGATGGGCAATATCCTAGAGGAAAAGAAATTATTTGCTATCTCTAAAAGAATTGAAAGCATACTTGATTTTGATATAACAAATCAATATTGGAGCAAATCATGAGCTGGGAAGTAGTAATTGGTGTAGAAATACATATACAAATGAAAACTAACTCAAAACTAATGTGTAATTGTGATTCTTCTTTTTCTAGCGAACCAAACACACATATATGTCCTGTTTGTACTGGCCAACCAGGAATGCTTCCTGTTATCAACAAACAAGCTGTAGAGAATGCTATTATGCTTGGTCTTGCTATTGATTGTAATATAAGAAAAATAAACGAATTTGCAAGAAAAAACTACTTCTACCCAGATTTACCAAAAGGATATCAGATTTCACAATATGATAAACCTATCTGCGAAGATGGAAAACTTGAAGTAAAGTTTGATAATAAAAAAACTATTGTCGGCATAACAAGAATTCATATGGAAGAAGATGCAGGGAAACTTGTTCATGCTGGAAGTGACAACATAAAAGATGCTTCGTATAGCATGTCTGACTTAAACAGATCTTCGGTTCCTCTTTGCGAGCTAGTAAGCGAGCCAGATATTAGATCTGCAGCAGAAGCAAAAGCTTTTGCCGAGAAAATAAGACAAATCGTTCTTTATCTAGGCATTTGTGATGGAAATATGGAAGAAGGATCAATGCGCTGTGATGCGAATATCTCTATAAGAAAAAAAGGCGATACAAAGCTTGGGACAAGAACCGAAGTTAAAAATTTAAACAGCTTCAAAGCCATAGAAAAAGCCATCCATATTGAAGCAGAACGACAAATAGACATACTTGAAGAAGGTGGAGAAATAATTCAAGAAACTAGACATTATAATGAAGGAACAAATTCTACTAAGTCTATGAGAAGCAAAGAAGATGCTCACGACTATAGATACTTTCCTGATCCAGATCTTGTACCACTAGTAATAGAAGATGACTGGATAGAAGCAGTAAGAAATTCACTACCGGAACTACCTGCTGCAAAAAAAGAAAGATACATAAAAGACCTGGGCCTTTCTGAATATGATGCCAATGTAATAACTTCCGAGAAAGAAATGGCAGATTTCTTTGAAGAAACAATTAAGCTAAAAGCCAATGCAAAAGACGCAGTAAACTGGATTATGAGTGAAGTCGTTGGTTACCTAAACCAAAAAAACTTACAGCTAGTAGAATCAAAACTAACTCCAGAATTATTAGCTGGATTATTAAAACTAATTGATAAAAACACTATCTCAGGAAAAATCGCAAAAAAAGTACTTCCTGAAATTCTTTCTACTGGGAAAGATGCTGAAACTATTGTAAAAGAAAAAGGACTATCTCAGGTATCTGACGAAGGCGCTATAAAGAAAATAGTCGAAAATGTAATCTCTGAAAATGATGCTGTTGTTGCTGATATAAAAAGCGGCAATCCTAAAGCAATGGGATTCTTGGTTGGACAAGTAATGAAAAAATCTCAGGGTAAAGCAAACCCAGGAGTAGTGAATAAGCTGCTTCGAGAATTACTTAGCTAAGCTAGCTAAACCCTCTAATAATAATGTAGGATTAACTACATTATAATTATCAATAACATCAACAAATAACAAAGAATCTCCGCCCGTTAAAACAACAACCAGGTCTTTACCAATCGCTGCTGTATATTTATCTATAAGTCCTGACACCGCCTGCTTGTAGAAGTTTAAAACTCCTGACAATATAGCAGGCTGTGTCTCTTTTTGAAAAATGTCTAGATTCGCAATTCCTTCTACTCCAGGCAACATGACCGCGTTCTGGGATAGCGACCGTTTAGCTAAGCCATAGCCTGCCATGATAATTCCACCCCTGAAATCCTGGTGTGCACAACATGTAAAAGTCAATGCCGTGCCGAAATCAACAACAAGAACATTTTTTGTTTTATATAATTTTTGAGCTGAAAAACAATTTATAGCTCTATCAACACCAATATTATTGGGAAATTTAATACCAACATCTTTTAATGAAACAACGATTGATAATGGATATTTAGATAATATAATCTCAGTGGTCCTTGGAACTACTGAAGATATAATTATATTTAAAGAGTCTTTCAGTTTAAATGAACTCTTTAGATACTTTGTCTTCCTTGTCTCTTGCCTTATCAGTTGTCCCTCTAAAAAATAACCAATAGAAATATTACTATTCCCAATATCAATTGCAGCTAAAGAATACTGGCTCAAAAAGTTCTCCTTAACCACTCTTTAAAATACTGATCTACAAATCGTATGCCAGAGTCTTTAGAAACAAATTGTTTCTTGATAAGCCCTTTTATCGATGTCTGTACTGATGGCACTGAAACAAGCCCATTGTTATATATAAACTCACCTTTAAAAACATGCTCGCCAGAATGTTTCGCTATAGCGATAATTAGTTTCTTTTGATGAACAGATAAAGAATCAAAATATAATTGAAACACTTTATCTTTCTTCTCGATTATTGCTGTTATTGCACGCTTAACACCTCTTGCTGTTACTTCACTATTCTTAGGGTAATTTATAATCAACTCTTCGATTGCAAAAATATTCGAACCAAGATTGTCAGTCACATATTGCATTGCGCCTTCTTCGATTTCTACTGAATGGAACTTTTTAACTATCTCTTTCAAGATATCTTTTTGATCAAATTTTGCGATATCCGTTATTAATCCTAACGATAGTTTTTGTCTTTCCCTCTTAATTTTTAGCTTCTTCACTAAACCAAAATCTGTTGTTGAACATACATAAACTACACCAGAACTACTTTTTCTTGCCATAAACTTATGCAGCTCTAGAAAATCTATTTTCAATAAGCTATCATAATCATCCAAAATAACGACAATTTGTTCACCCTTTAACTTGCTCACCTTATATGGAGCATCTAAAACATCTAGAGCGAATTTATTCATATCATCCAACGTAAAACTATAAGACATAGAAAGCTCTACCCCCTTAGAAGCGCTAGAACTCATAGATGGTTTAATATTTGGCAGAACTGAATAAGCATCCTGAACAGCACCAGATACTCCACCAGACAACATCTTTAAAACTTGTTTTGAGTATTCTGTAAGAAAACTTAGGCCATCGAAACACTTTCGGCAATCGATATAGATATAGGAAACTTTCTCTTTATTTAGCTCAGCTTCAAGCTGTTCCAACATCACTGTTTTACCCTGATACAAAGCACCAGCTATCAAAGCATTTTTACCATCTGAAATGCATTTTACTATTTCTAATATTTCTTGTTTACGTTGAATCATTATATATTTTTACATACTCTTCTTTAGGATTATTCTATTATACATAAAATTAAAGAATATAGTCAATTATAATGCCTAAAAGGCAATAATTAATTATGAATCAATATTGAGAAGTTATTTTTTCTTTTGCTTAAGTCTATCAGAAAGCTTGCCGAGCTTAACTCTTGCAACTTTCTTAACTGGTTTGCGGTATCCTGTAACCAACTTAGAAATAGTGCTCTCATCAATCTCTGCCTGTAGCTCTTCATCCCATTCTGTAACATTGTCAAACAATCGCAGCTCTTTACTTATATCAAGGAAATCGTTTTTTACAGTTCCTCCATTAGTGAAATAATACTCTAGCACTTCCACGCTTCTAATAAACTCCATAGAGTCTTCTTCCAACTTAGACATACCCATTAGCTGACTAAATTTCTGATGTTTGCCTGGTCCCTCAAAACTTTTTACCATTCTAAGCATAACTGCAAGAGCAAGCTCTTCTCGTTTATCTTCTAAAAGCTGTGAATAGACGCTGCCATCCATATACTTCTGATACAAATCAAATAAATGGAAATCAGGGTCAATAAAAAACTCTTCAAACTCACTAATAAAGAAAGAAACTAATTCGCGCTGATAGTTAGAAAAATTCTTACAAGTAAGGAACAGTTCGGCAATTTCTCTAGCATCGTCATCATTTCCATTAGAAAATCTTTCCATTAAGTTATAAAAATTCTCAAAGCTATTTATATCTGCTCGTTCTTTAAGAACGCCAACATTGCTTTTATTAAAAGCTACTACGCCATAATCCCAAGCATCTTCAGAAACCTCTTGTTTAAATAATTTTTGGAACATTTTCCTATCTAATCTACCTTTTCTAATCATTTGCTGAAGACCTTCACTATTGGCTATCATCTCTGGCGTTAGTTTAGTAAGGCTCTTCAAAACATCCAACGCTTGTTCTTTTACTGGATCACCTTTAAAGGCTCCATCTTTGGTCAAAACAACACCAAACTCTTCTTCTGCAAAAGATTCGTCTATCTTGCCTTCTTTAACCAACAAACTCAAAATCATTTTAAAAGCATTTACGTCCTGCCCAAACAAGTCTCTCAGTAATAATACAAACTGCACTTGAGACTCTGTGCTTTGTAAATCCTCAAATTGATTCATTAACTGCTCAACTGCCTCTTGTCCTAATTTGCCAGTATTAAAAAGAGCTCTGATCTCTTTAACTCCTACACTACCTTTACTTCTATTGCCGACAATCGACTTAAGAGTACTTATAAGTCCCTCTCGCTTATCTTTCATTTCTTTTGTTTCATTTTTCATGGACTGTTTAAGCGCTCCCATTGATTTCACGCTTATATTAAGTTGATCTAATTTGCCGCCAATAGCTTTCAGAACATTGCTCAAACCTTCTTCCGAAAGATCATCTATATCTGTACCTGAAAGCAATAATGCTTCCGCATCTGTTATCTCTTGCTTAGCGCCTGATGCCATTTGCTCTATTAATTCAACAGCCTTAAACTGCTGTTTAACGATACTCTCTATCTTAGATTTTAGCTGACCATTCTTTACATTCTTCAATAAATGCTTTAATGAATTAAGCCTCTGTTTATCGTCCAGTGTTTTCAATTTTGAAAACTCATCCTTCACTTCAACAAGCTCTTTTAATATAGTCTTAATCTCGGAAACCTTTTCTTTGATGTCTTTAGAAGATTGTTCGTTAATCTCTTTCTCAAAAACCTCTTGGAATCTAAGCTCTGCTTCTAATAATTTCAATTTTGATGAAACCTCTTTCATTACAGCATCATTAACTGTAATCTTTTCAGCAACAACCTTCTTTTCAGGGATATTTTTCAGCGGCTTAGTAGGTTTCTTATCAATATTATCTTTATTTAGCTGATCAGCATGTTTTGAAAGTGCTTCCTTCTCTTGCGTTACACTACCCAGTTTCTCTTGTATTTTACTTAACTGATTTTCATTAGTCGCTTTATCTAGCTTTGTTGTTAGCTCTTTCTCTAAATTTGTTAATTCTTTCAATCTTGTCCCAATTTGCTTAAGTTCAGCATCTGGAGTTGATGCTTTTTCGTGCTTCCCACGAATCTGATCCATATTGGACTTTTTCGCACCTTGTTGTTTTTGCAAACCCTTCAAGCTTCCCTTAAGGTCCTTTACTTGTGATTCAAGTTCGTTTTTACGTTCCTCTAGTTGAGTTTTCTTTTCTGGGTTTAATGTTTTCTTAATCTGGCCCTTTAGCTCCTGCAAGTTCTGCTCTAGTTCCCCCATCTTCCCCTCAAGAGTTTTAACTTGTTTGTCTAATACTTTCTGACTCTCTTGGTTATTATTACTTAGTTTATTTAATGCATCTCCCTGCTTACCTTTAAGCTTATCTAATATTGTCTGGATTTCTTCCTGCCTGGCTTCTAACTTATCTAACTTAGCGTCTGTTTTTGTCTCTCCACCTTTTTGCTGAATTACTTTTGGCTGGACTGCTGTCTTTTTTGGAATAAAAGCACCTTGTTTGAACAAGCTCATAAGCTGTTTAAGTTCTTTGGAACTTATCTGCTCCTTAGGAATGCCCATTTCCTTTGCAATTTGGTCTATCATCTCCTCGCCCAAATGTCCGCTTGCTGCTGATTTTTGAACTGTCTGCATAAATTTCTGAACATCAGTTGATCTTAATTGATCTACAGGCATTCGTAGAACTTTAGCAATGCTCTCCATAAGCTTCATCTCTTTAGAAAACTCTTGCTCTACACCTTTATTCTTGAGCTGATAATTACTGTACTCTTGTTTGAGCAGAGACAAATTGTCTTGTTTTAATAAGTTCTGAACTACTTCTTTCTGTGTGCCAGTAAGTGATGACAATGTGTCTTTTATTAAATTACTGGTTAGGTCTTGAACCTTCACATTGAGCTGTTTAGATACCTGCTCCAAAGCCTTGAATTCTGTTTGATATTTAGTTTTTATACCTTCAAACTTCTTAGCGTCAGAAGCTTTTTGCTGTTGCATTGCCTCTTTTAAGGCCTTCTCTTGGTTTTTCTGAGCCGTATTTTTATCTATTAGCTTTTGGAGTAATGCCTCTTCCTCCATCTTCTTCGAAGAACTGGAGTTGCCCGCTACATATTGCATATCATTAAAACTTACCATTATTTACTCCCTGATTTAGTTATGCCCACTTATCCAACTAATAAACGTAAGATATTTACTCTAAATATGTATTACATTTTTATCTTGCTTAATGTTTAAAAATTGAAACTCTAGGGCATATAAATAATAATGATAATAATATATTAATATAAAGGAGAATTTATTTTGACTACCCCTATAACTACTTCACAAGGCATGGCTAATTATAAAATAAAACCAGGTGACATGCTATCAAGAATTGCTAAACGTTTTAAAGTCAGTATTAATGACTTAAAAAAATTAAATACACAAATAAAAGACGCTGACCATATTAACACTGGTGATAATCTCAAAATACCTGGTTTCAGTAGCCATAATGTTAATACTGATACCGACATATCATTAAACCTTATTGCAAAAATGTATGGCACTAATGCCGTATACTTAAGAGAAATAAACAACCTACTAGAAGATGTACTGATCCAGAATGGCCAAGTATTGTATGTGCCTAATAAGACGAGTAATGATTCTAATCAAAAATCAACTGCAACTTTACCTACAAAAGATAATCGTCCACCAATAAAAGACGTAGCTCTAGGGGAAATAGCTAATAATACAAAACTATCTGACAAAGAAAAAATAAAAAAACTGGAGTCTACACTATCAACAATAAATATAAATAATGGTTTAACTAACCCTCAAGTATGCGATATACAAGAATCAATATTGTTATTATTGATAAAAAAAAATAATGAGAATCCCATTAAACTATTTAATAAACAAAATAAAAATCATTCTGGCATATGGGATGGAATATATGGGAAATCTGTTAAAAAATTCCTAAAACAAATTACAAATAAGAATACATTAAAAGAAGCATTGCCTGTTTTATTGAAAGTATTTAGAAAACAATTATTAGATGAAATACCTAAATTAACCATTGATCCTAAGGTCCCACCAGTGGATTTAGTTGAAAAAAAAGAAGTAGAAGATGTTTCTCCTGCTTTAAAAACGGAACTTCCTTTTACACCGAGTGAACTAAAAAATATTTTTACAGATCTTAAACTTGTAAATGAACTGATCCAAAATAGCTTCATGGTTAGTTCTCAGAAGGTATCACCTAACGTAAAACCGAATTCGGGAAATAATGAACAACTCGACTCTTTTAAAGTAAACTCACGTCGATATCCTTTATCAAAAACACAAATAGTCTCCCTACAAAAGGCATTATATTTTCACTGGCTTAGTGTTGGTGATAAAAAAAAAGCTGAACAATTTATGATAGAAAATACAATTAAATCTGATAAAGAAACAAATGAACTTATTTGGGATGGAGGTGAAGGTCCAAGTTTAAGAAGAAACATTGGGAGTTATCTTCAATTAACAAAAAATGGCAATATATTTGAAGGATTAATGAACGAGCTAATAGACGATTTTCCAGACATTCCAGGTATAAAAAAACAAAATACGTCTATGCTAGCGATAATCCCCGGCAAAAGAGGTCTCCACATTGGGTTTAATCCAAATTATTTTAGTGAAGATAGTCGAGATATTATTAATCGGGCTAATGCGTCTATAATGACTGGGAAGTTTAATGAATATATCGGAGGCGATAAAGCAAAACGCACAGGGAAAGATAAAGCAGACTGTTGGGATTATAAAACCAGCATTGTTGGCATGAATCCAAATAAACGAACAAAAGTAAGGAAAGATGTGCCAGAATTAATCAAAAACATCAATGATGTAAATTATAAAGTTGGAACTGCTTTTCATACAAATCATTGTTCATTGACTGGTAGTGGATCTAGTCATTGGGGAATATTAGTTAAAGATAAAGACGATAAATACCTTATTCTTAATAGGGGTACTTCCTTTTATTTTTCTAATCTAGAGCATTTTTTTAGAAAGGTACCGAAACCATGGGAGGCTAATTATGCAACATTAATACAAAAGAAATTTATAAATTATGAAGTTCCTTAGGCCTAAAAGGTAATTTAAAATATATGCTCTGAAACTACATTCTGCATAGCTGTGATTATTGTCTGTTTAGTACCTTCTGTATCTTGTTCTAAATCAGCCAAAAACTTCTTAACATACTGACGTCTTTTATCTGTCTTTACTGTATCTTCGCAATTGCATTTAACTATAGAAAACCCTTGTTGCCTGGAAAAGCCATCAATATCTTCCTCAAGACAGAATAGCAATGGCCTTATAAGCTCGATTCCTTCCACATTAGAAGCTTTTAGCTTAGCCGGCATGCCAATGGTCTTCCCTTGATAGAAAATATTCATTACGTAGGTCTCAATGGCGTCGTCTAAATGATGCCCTAAAGCTACCTTGTTACATCCGAGCTTTGTTGCAGCTTCATATAAATATGCTCTTCTCATTCTGGCACAAAACGAGCAATAGTTTGAACCTTCTCTTCGTTTTTCTTCCACTATCTCTAACACTTTATTTTCATAAAGCACATACTCAAGGCCAAGCTTATCTATTCCAGCTTGTAACTGCTTCTTTTGTTCATCAGTAAAATAAACATCTAACGTACAAACAACTAGTTCAAAGCTAATAGGAGCTTTTTTTCGAAATTCTTTTAGGAAATAACAAAGGGCCCAGCTATCTTTTCCTCCAGACAATCCTATCAGGATTTTATCTCCATCAGAAATCAAATCACGCTCTATGATAAGCTTACCTATTTTACGATTTAGTTTTGTTTGAAGTGCCCTAGTTTGTTCCATAGAGTCATTATAAAAGAAATGCTTAGTATTAAGAAGTAGTTACTAGTTGTGATTCTGAAAGTAAATTATTTAGAGTCTCTAAAAAATACGAGAAAAAGTCCTCAAAATCTAAACTAACCATAGCAAACAGAAACTTATCGTGGAACTCTTCACTGTTTTCTGTTAAATCAAACATTTGGCTGATAACATTCAGTGGAACTGCCTGAGAAAATACCATTCTATAAGCACTACCTTCAGCTCCTCCTAGGGCAAATCCTGCTTTATAATTTGTAGCCTCTTTGAGGTTAGCTTCTAATGTAAAAGCACAGTATGGGTGACTTGTAAAATTATCACATAGCATTTGATGACTGCCAACTTCTCGTGTTTGTTTCTTTCTTAGCATAAACTCAACTTTAGTTCTATCTATACTGCTTCCTTTGCTTGTTTTAGTATGAATAAGCTCTTTTGGCATAATCTCAGGTAAATTACGCTGTGCATTTTTAAGCTGTTTACGAATAGACTTCTCAAGTGGCTTAGTAAAATATCGATGTAATGCATTATCAAATTCATTAACTAAATCATCTGCAGTGTTAATACTATTAGCAACATTGCCTAAACGTGTTTTTATATACAACTGTAGCTCAGTTACTTCGGTACCAGAAGGAAGTTCTATATACACGCTATCACCCTCAAGTGACACAAAGTACTCAGGATCATCAGTTACATATATATCGAGACCAATTCCTAGCCTTTGAAAAAGCATTTTGATTGAATCAATAGCAATAAGTTTATTACGCATATAAATATATCGAAACTATAGTAAAAAAAATTCAGTTATAAAGAAAAAAACTAGTTGTCTTTGTAGTGCTCTTGAAGACTCTTTACTTGGTTCTCGTGATACTTAGCGCTTCTTACGCCTTCTACTACTGCTCTACCACCAGAAATGGTTGTAACAGTAAATATCTTATATTTAAGTGCTGCATGACGAATATATTTATCATCAGTCGCAGCATCTTTTCCTATTGGAGTATTAATAATTAAATCTACGTCTTTGTTCTTGATAAGGTCTGTAATATTTGGTCTGCCTTCATGTACCTTAAATACTTCTTCCACTTCAAACCCTTTATCCCGTAAGAAATTTGCAGTTCCTTTAGTAGATACAATTTTGAATCCTTGTTTGATAAGACCATCAACTACATCAACAACACCGTCTTTATCCTTATCTCTTACAGAAACAAAAGCTGTTCCTGATAAAGGGAATTTTTCACCAGCACCTATCTGTGCTTTAGCGAATGCATTGCCAAAATATGGAGAGATTCCCATTACTTCTCCTGTAGATTTCATCTCAGGTCCAAGAATAGTATCTTGTCCTGTAAACTTAGCAAAAGGAAGCACTGCCTCTTTTACTGAGATATATGAAAGCTTCATCTCTTTTAAGTCTAAACTCTTTATTGTCTCACCTAGCATTATTTTTGTTGCCATCTTTGCCCAAGGAATTCCTGTTGCTTTAGAAACAAATGGAACTGTTCTTGATGCTCTAGGATTAACTTCTAATATATAAACTTCTTCATCTTTTACAGCAAACTGGATATTCATTAGTCCTATAACTTTTAACGCTTTTGCTAACGACGTTGTTTGCTCTTTAATTACTTTAAGCACATTATCACTTAGATTCTGCGGAGGTAAGATACAAGCACTGTCGCCAGAATGGATTCCTGCTTCTTCGATATGCTCCATAATTCCCGCTATCACACAGCCATTACCATCAGAAATAGCATCGACATCTACTTCCACTGCATTCTGGAGGAAAGAATCTATTAATACTGGCTTATCTTCAGATGCAACAACTGCATATGTCATATATCTCTTTAAATCTTCTTCATCATAAACAATCTCCATAGCTCTTCCACCAAGAACATATGAAGGACGTACCATTATCGGATAGCCAACTTTTGATGCCTCTATTACTGCTTCGTCTATATTTCTTGCTATGCCATTGTTTGGCTGTTTAAGTCCTAGGTCATCTACTAATGCTCCGAACTGTTCTCTGTCTTCTGCTGCATCAATTGATGCTGGAGATGTTCCAATAATTGGAGCTCCTGCCTCTAATAATCTATTCGCAAGCTTTAATGGTGTTTGTCCGCCAAATTGGACTATGACACCAGATGGTTTTTCTTTTTCAATAATTGCCATTACATCTTCAAAAGTTAATGGCTCAAAATATAATCTGTCCGAAATGTCATAATCTGTGCTAACTGTTTCAGGATTACTATTAACCATAATAGACTCTTGCCCCATATCTTTAATAGCAAGTGATGCGTGCACACAACAATAATCGAACTCTATTCCCTGTCCGATCCTGTTAGGGCCACCGCCAAGTACCATTACTTTTTTATTATCAGATGGAATTACTTCATCCTCTTGGTCATAAGAAGAATAATAATAAGGTGTTTTTGCCTCAAACTCTGCAGCACAAGTATCAACCATTTTATATACTGGGTTAATACCCATTTCTTTTCTTACAGCAGCTATCTCAGTCTCATCTACACCTCTAATCTGTGCTAAATGGTTATCTGAGAAACCAAATTGTTTTGCTTTCCTTAATAAATCATCGCTAACATCATCAGCCTTTGTTATCTCTACCTCTAAATAATATATTTCTTGAAGCTGGCTAAGGAACCATGGATCAATCTTAGTAATCTCAAATATCTCATCGACAGTCATACCTTGTTTCATCGCTAATTTGATATAATAAATTCTTTCAAAATTTGGAACTCTTAACTTTTCCATAAGTAACTTAGAGTCAAAGTCACCTTTATTATCGAAGCCATAATGTCCTATTTCCATAGAACGAAGTGCTTTATTCATGCTTTCTTTAAAAGTTCTGCCGATAGCCATAGCTTCCCCAACAGATTTCATAGTAGTGTTTAACGTACTGTCTGCGTTAGGGAATTTCTCAAAAGCAAATCTAGGAATCTTTGTAACAACATAATCAAGCGTAGGCTCGAATGAAGCTAGTGTCTCTTGTGTAATATCATTTGGTATTTCATCTAATGTATATCCTACTGCTAGTTTTGCAGCAATTTTTGCTATTGGAAATCCGGTTGCTTTAGAAGCTAGCGCCGAACTACGTGAAACTCTTGGATTCATCTCGATAACAATAACATCTCCGTTCTTAGGATTTGCTGCGAACTGGATATTACTACCACCACAATCAACGCCAATCTCACGAATAATTTCCAATGAATAGTCTCTAAGTCTTTGATATTCTTTATCTGTTAATGTTTGTGCAGGAGCTACAGTAATGCTGTCTCCAGTATGAACGCCCATTGCATCAAAATTTTCGATAGAACAAATAATGGTTACATTATCATTACTGTCCTTCATTACTTCTAATTCGTATTCTTTCCATCCAAGAACTGACTGCTCTACTAGAACCTGATTAATCGGACTTTCGTTAATACCATCTGCTACTATCTCTATCAGCTCTTCTCTGTTATATGCAATTCCTCCACCTGTTCCACCAAGTGTGAATGCTGGTCTAAGAATAAGTGGATAGCCAATCTTTGTTGCGATTTCTAAAGCATCTTCTACTGTATACGCGAGATCGGAAGCTGGCGTAGCAACACCTATCTTCTGCATTGCCTTCTTAAAAAGATCTCTATCTTCTGCTTTTAGGATTGCGTCATACTTAGCCCCGATTAGCTCAACTCCATATTTCTCTAGAGTGCCATCTTCTACTAACGCTTTCGCAGTATTAAGAGCTGTTTGGCCACCCATAGTTGGAAGTAGCGCATCTGGTCTTTCTTGTTCAATAATTTTAGCAACTGTTGTTGGAGTAATTGGTTCTATAAACGTACTATCTGCTAATTCTGGATCAGTCATAATAGATGCTGGATTGCTATTTATAAGAATAACTTCATAGCCCTCTTCTTTAAGGGCTTTCACCGCTTGTGTTCCGGAATAATCAAACTCACAAGCCTGCCCGATAACAATGGGGCCTGAGCCTAGAATAAGTATTTTGTGAATGTCTGTTCTTTTTGGCATACTAAAGATATATTGTAGCTCATTTTTCGCTATTGGAAAATATTTAATATTCTATAAACAGATATTATTTCACTTCATCGTAATATATTCTTTGTATCTTTAGCAAACATCGCGACATTATCATTCAGTATTTTTTTTCTGCACCTAGCAATAGTTCAGCATATTTAAGAGAAACATAAATAAGTTTCGTGTCATGATTCTCTAGTAAAAATTTTAGCCTTTTATTATATCGCCTAGATTCTCAAATACCCCACCTTTAGAAATATTCAACAAAGAACCATAAACAGAATCTGTTGGAAAATCATTTAGAGTTTTCTTAGGTATATATGACCCCATGCCTGTACCCTCAAGTTTCCCATCCTGCGTTAATGCGGAAATATCGCTCACAATGTCATCTGTTTTTCTAGGAAATAACTTAATGCCAAATAATTCAAAGTTGTGAGTAGAAACCCCCAATGCTTCTGCTAAAACATTAGCAGTTCCTGATTTATCAGCCTTAACAATTTCCATTAATGAAGCATGATCCATTTCGCTCAATGCTTCTAGGCTGCCATCAACATTAGCCTTCAGCCCATTATGTTTACTCCTGGCAGCATCACTTTCCATAACTCCACTTGATATACCCTTACTTAGATTACTAGCGAACGCACTTGCATCAAAAGACATAAAATCACTCCCTTTCTTTTATCTCAAACCCAACATTTCCTTCAAGACCCATTAACTCTTTTAAATATTTTTTGAAATTCATATAATCTCGAGAATCACCGTTGCTATCATTCAGAAATATTTCACCCTTTGCTGAATCATATTTATACAACAATGTTGAGCTTAACTCTTCTCTTTGAATAGTTAGGAATACGGTTTCACCATTTATTGCCGCACCAAATTTCTTGTATTTACTTTGCCGTGATAGCAACATCGTTTTTTGTGACATTATTCCCTACTTTCATATACTCTTATACCCATTTATCTAGTAAATAAACATATTAGAAGCTTCTAGAAGTGAAGATTGATTATGTGGTAGTTGTTATTTTTTCTTAACTTTCACAAATACACTAGGGGTATAACAAGTTTTGCGCATCCATAAAGGGACTATTTTCTCAAGTTTAGCTAATCTTTCTTGCCCAACAACCTTCTTAAGAAAAGGAGATCTTAGCAAAGACGAATCTACTTTTTTAACAATTATAAACCCATGTTCTTTTAGCTTTTGTTTTATAAAGCTTGGATGAAAATTATATGTTAATCCTTTTTGGCTTCTATTCTCTGGCTGTTTAGAAAAAGGATGCAACGCATCTTTCTTACCTAGGACACTGCGCACTATCTCTAATACATTTCTCTTGTTTGCAAATTCTAATATAAACTCTGCATCTTTCTTTAGAACTCTATGTAGCTCCTTGAAATATGAATCTGGATCTTCTACATGATGCATTACCCGTACAGAACAACCGCCATCAAAATACTCATCATCAAAAGGAAGGTCATAAAAACTACCTTGAACGAAATCAAGATTTTTATCCTTAGCAAACTTTTTCTTTGCACTATCTAAAAGCTTTTTGGAATAGTCTAATAAAGTTGCCTTGGTAGCTTTGTCTTTGTAAACAACAGCTAGTCTGCCAAACCCGGCACCTAAATCTAGGAAATTATCATATTTCTTAGAAAGAAATTTTGCTAAAACATCTTTTTCAACCAAATCTTCATACTGACGAGGACCCCAAAAGTCTGCCTCATACTCTGTATCATCATAGTCTGTTATATTACGATTATCTGTCATTAGAAACCTCTTTCATCTACAAGCTCTGTAGCTTTTTTGATTTGTTGGCTAATACTCTCCGGAAGTCCGTCTATCTCAATATTTAAAAAACCCCGAATAATAATATTCTTAGCATCTTCTTCTGTAAGCCCTCTAGACATAAGGTAGTTAAGCTCATCTTGAGATATTTTTCCTATCGCTGCTTCATGCGTAAGCTCTGCATCAGGAGCCACTGTTTTCAATTGAGGACTTGCATCCAACATAGAATTCTCTTCTAACATCAATGCAGAACATTCAATATGGCCTCTGTTCTTTTTTGCTCTAGCATCAATAATTGCTGGCATTATGATAGATCCACCGGCTGTTACATTTCTACTAATAATATCTGCGCTAGCACCATCACCTTCTAAAATAACTTTACTGCCAACATCATAAAAAGCCCCCTTTGGTGCAAATATTACTGAATTCATATAGCAAGTAGCATTCTTGCCAACATAAACAGTTGGACAAGACTTCATATTTTTTACAGCTTCAAATGTAATATAATTCGACATATACAGAGAATCTTCCTCTTGCTTGATAGCGGTAACAGGCAATACTTCTGTATCTTTATTCCAATCATGAATCATTGTATAAGTAAGCTTAGCTCCTTTTTCTACATACATCTCAGTAACTGCCTTGTGAAAGTTCTTCTTAGACGTACTTTCAACCGCACAACCCGTAACAATATGTAACTCTGCGCCCTCTTCAACAACAAAAAGATTGTGAAGCTTCTGATCTAAATCGTTTTTATTAATAAGAAAACAAGTCTTTAACGGGACTATATTTACAGAACCCTTCTTTGCTAAGATGAATATGCCGTTAACATCCCCTTCTGCAAAAACCTCTTTAGTAATGCCGTTTTTATCTTTATCAACTAATCCCCATAATTTTTCTTTATATTGAGGATACTTTTTCATAGCAGCTTTAAGTGGCAAATACTCCACACCTGAAAGCCCTACATCTTTATGATGAGTAGTATTATTTTCTACAACAATGCCACTCTCATCGACTATTTTTTTTATATTTTCTTTCATGTCAAACCTTACACTCAGCACATGCCTTGAAACCACTTTTTTGGATCATCTTAAACATATCCTGAGGATTGCCTTTGCAAACTAGCTTCCCATCAAGCATCATATATCCCTTATCCGCTGATAAATAATCTAAGATATATCCTGTATGTGTGATTATCAAAGAACTTCTTTTTCTCTTCTTTAAATGACCTTCTTTTACTAGCGACCTAGCTACTGCTCCAACAATCTTCATGTTCTCAATGTCGACACCAGACTCTGGTTCGTCAAACATAATAAAATCAGGAAGTTGTATCATAAGCTGCAAAAGCTCACTACGTTTTCTTTCTCCTCCTGAAAATCCATCATTAATATCTCTACCAACTAGCTCTTCCAAGTGTAACTTCTCTATATAATTTTTATGAGCTTCATAATTATCAGAATTAATCTTCTTTAAAAAAGACTTTAGATTAACACCTTTTATTGCCGGTGGATGCTGAAACATTACACCAATACCAGCTCTTGCTCTTTCATCTATCGGAATATTTGTAATATCTTGACCTTTGAATATAATCTGCCCACTCTCAACCTTGTATTGAGGATACCCCAGAATAGTCATCATAAGAGAAGATTTCCCGCAACCATTAGGCCCAAACATTACATGAGTCTCACCTTCTGGAATAGACAAGCTAATGCCATTAATTATAACTTTGCCCACAATGGAAACTACTAAATCTTTAATCTCTAACATATTATGGTAATTATAGGATATTGCTGTAGCAAAAACAAATGATTAGTTATTCGGATGCTTCTTTCAAGTCCGCATAATAGCTGGCAACTACCTCAAGTTCTTCCATGTGCATTTTTAATGCTTCAACTGTTGCATGTAAAAACATATCAACACGGTCTATTTCATCTTTATCTTTTCTCTTGTCTGAAAATTTTCTATTATTTACATTTTGCAAAAGTTTAAAATAAAACATCCCTCCACTTACACCGCTTTCAATAACAGCAGAAAGCTCTTCGTTATAATCCTCTAACAAGGTTGCAAGTCTAATATTGAGCTCTTTTTCTTTTATTTTCACAATCTCACCACTGTTATACATCATCTTAAGCAAGGCTGCTAGGTCATCTCTAATCTCATTACATGCGGAAATTATTTCACTATATTTATCTACTGTCTCTTTTACGCTGGACACAATATCTTTAGCCTCTGATATTTTAATATCCGAATCATCATATAAAACAATATCCTGCTTATTCTCTAACTTGTTATTTTTTATATACTTATTGTAAGCCTCTTCTAGTGAAATATGCTCTAACCCTTCAATATATGCCCCACCCTCGGTAGCATTAATAATCCCAATACTAGAGTCTTGTTTTTGGGCATTTTCAAAATGAATTTTGAATGTCTGAAAAGATTGGGTGGTATAAACATCACCCCCAAAATATCCCTTTATTTTTACTGCCTGCGTAAATGTCTTATGCCCATCTTGCTCCCCTGAAACGAAGTACTCTTGCCCTTCAATTTTCCTAACCTCATTTATCTTCTTATTCGTTGAATGATCATCCACATGTGTTGTGTCACCAAATGCAAGATCTTGCCCTAATAAAATAACTTCCTTAGCTCCTAAACGCTTTGCAGCAAACAAAGACGTAATAGCAACTGTTCCGCCAACATTCAAAGCACTATCTAATGTCGGATCTAACCCTAATTTAGCAAAATATCTTATTAAATACTTCTTGCTGCGAAGCCCATTCAACGAGAAAATATATTTTGCATCATGCTCTTCCATAACTTTATAGGTAGTAGTAAATTCCATAACTACTGGGATTTTAGACAAATCGACAATATCTTCTAGCTTAAAATATTCGTCTGTTAGCTCGGACATATCAATAACTGTGAGCAAGTCAGGCATAATTCCTTCCTGAATTAGCTTTCTCGCCACTCTGGCTACTGCAATAATATATACTTCATTTTGAATCTTTTTAAGGAATTTAATATTCTTAGCAAGCGATGGTCCAGCTGATACGGAGATAATTGGTTTGCCCTTAACTTTATCTTTTAGCACTGAAACACTAGGGTGTTTATGCAAATAACGCATATTAAGGATCTCATTCCTTACCATCATCTCGCTACGACTCATCATTGTGGCAATGTTAGTTGACATCATCAACATGTCTTCATCTATCTGCCTAAGGCATCCCTGTAATAACTCTTTATTAATAAGTGCATACGGGAAATATGTAAATAACTGCAACCCATTATACTGATACTCTGTTTGTGTAAGACTAGCGGACAAGGTCTTAATAACTGCTTCATTGCTATCACTAGAAAGCGGACCAAAGGTCCCCTCAGCAATCTGATCTCTAAAATCCATATAGTGCAGAACAGTATATAAAAAATCTAAATTTGGAAACACAAAAAAGAGATATCGATACCAATCATAAAAAGCTGCCGTTGCCTGAATAATATATGGATCTAACGCAAATACTACGCCAACAGTGCTTTTCTCTGAAGATACCTCTCGAGAACGAAAGTCTTCCTCTACAATTCTTTTAGCGTATTTATCTGGCGCATTTGTTGCTGATAATCGGATTACTCCCTCGTCAATTTTATATGAAAATATATTCTCCTTATTATCATTTTCTTCAACAATAAGATTTTCATCTCTCTTTGATCTCTCAATTAAAGAAACCATAGCTGGTTGGGTTTGCTTTATTGCTTTAATATTTCTTTTAAAAGTATATTGTTCTTTGGAATTAAAATCAGACATCTATGCTACAAAGACCCTTTCGTCTAATAAATCCTGCAAGGAAACCATAACTATTTCGTTTAAACCAATCCAGTCTTCTGCCTGCATTTTTATCTGAATATCTTTAAGTATACCAATACAAATTTCTACTTCTAGTCTCCCGCTCTGGGATATCTCAAGCATCAACGCTTCAAAGAAAATTGCTAATTTTTCGGAAAATAATACTATCGTCTCAGAAGAACCTGACTCTCTTAGTATTTTTACTGATACACTCTGCAAATCTTCAAACTTATCGGATAGTTTCATTAAATATTAGCCTACCATTGAAAAGCTACTTTTTTCAAGTTGATCAGGGTCTGCAAATACTTCTGTCTGAGAACTTACTTTCTCTGTAGCTACTTTACATATTGCCTGCTGCCAGCTATCTTTTAATTCAGCAATCATCTTGATGACTTGCGCAACTTTTGTTGGGTCATTATCCATATTTGCCTGCACTAATAGCTTTTGCATATAAGTATACAAGCTAAATAATGGGTCTGATATTTCCTTATACTGCATATCAAGTGACCCGCTAAGAGATGAAAGAATGTCATACGCTTTATTGATATTATAACTTTTAGTCTCTATATTTTTACTATAATCCATATCATCTAATCTTTTTAAAAAATTAACTGCTCCTTCATAGAGCATTAATACTAATTTTTCCGGTGCAGCGCCAAGCACTTCATTCTCTTTATAATTGCTTAATTTAACCCCATACATACTTGTCACCCCCTATTTATTATTTCTATAATGATCGCCAGTTAGCGCTTAAGGAACTTGACTGTGATGACAGCCAACTACTCATACTGCTTAATTGGTTCAATGCCTGTTCCATTTTAACAAAAGCAGCACGTAACCTATCTTCCTCGATATCTAGTCTTGCTTCTAAGCTTGCTATTTGTTCGTCATACAATACTACATTATCTTCTATTGTATCTTGCGCACTATATGCAGTGCCAGTTCCACCGTCTGTCATCTTAGACAAAGCTAAATCTATATATGATGCAAACCCCTGATTCTGTAATACATTTACTTCAAGAATCTTTGAACTACCACCATAACCCTGAAGATTACTTAATCTTACCTTAGATGTTGTTATCCCTGTTGGGAAATACATGCTTATATTCTTACTTTGATTGTTAGATACCGAGCTATATGTTGTCCATGCACTTTTCGATCTATTCCAATACTCAACATTAAAGCTTTTCAGTCTATCACTTTCACTACTGCCAACACCTAATATCTCAAGCCTACTAAGCAATGTGTTCTTTCCAAAATCCAATTCAACACTACCACCATTTGCATACTGCCAGCCAGTTGATCCGGAAGCATAATCCGAAGTGTTATCATTACCATCTGTTAAGCCAGCAACATTCCATCCGGAATCAGTTCCTGAAACAGTCACAGCAGCACTTGTTGCCGTATCTCCTCGTAATGTGAAAAACTCTACAACAGATTCCATATCATCTGCTAAGGAAGCCCTTAGTTCTGATTCATTTATTCCTAAGGCGCCTGAAGTATCCAATGTAAACCCAACTTGCATCATTGATGTAACATTGCCGCTTCCGCCATCTACACTTCTTGTTACCATTTGGAAAACATCTTGTTGCAACATAAACAAATTTGTATCGCCAAACAACGGTCCGCCCTCACCTAACGAAGCATCATATGATAGCTGATCACCCATTTTGTCCATTAATGTATTATATTTTTCTACAAAATCATTAGCAGCTTCTACTACATCATCATAATTACTATCAACTTTTATATTAATTACTGAATCCGAAGTGTCTGCTAAATTTAACTCAACACCTTGAATAAAATCATTTACCTTATTTGAAGAACTACTACTATATACAGCATTATCGCTACCTGGTTCTCCTAATACAAGGATAGCATCTCTCGCCTGCGCAGAAACATTCATAG
>CAYSAQ010000002.1:318914-323078 GCA_964429235.1 uncultured Candidatus Marinamargulisbacteria bacterium | reverse complement strand
CTCATAACCCAAAGGTCGTTGGTTCAAGTCCAACTCCCGCAACCAAAACCATTCGAAAACCCTAGCCTCGGCTGGGGATTTTTTTTGCCTACTTTTATAAATATGGTGTTAGCATCCTAGCCATGCCATCCCTTATTTTAATAAATAAATTCCTTGAATCAACCTCTGTTTTTACAAGCTTTTTTGCTTTATTTTTTTTAGTATTGAAATAAACTATTAATTCACCTGCTAACTCTTTGTCGTAACACTCAATATTAAATTCATAGTTAAGCCTAAAACTTCTAGAATCCCAATTAGAAGAACCAATTAAGCTCCAACAATCATCAATAACCATAACTTTACTGTGATCGAATGGTCCAGGATTATAATAAACGCTACAACCCCATTCAAGAACTTGCCATATCTGAGCAGTTGTGGCCCAACTTACAACACTCAAAGGCAAAGGTTCTGGTATTAGTATTTCAATTTTTACCCCTCTCAACTTAGCAATATTTAAAGCATTTATTATAGAACTATCAGGTAAAAAATATGGGGTCATTATTTTGATGCTTTTTTGAGAACTTGCAATAGCTGCATGTACAACCTGATATTGTTTTCGTATCAGCTCATGAGGACCATTATTAATTCCTCTACATAAAACATTCCCTTCATTAAAGTGATTTGGGAAAAACCAAGGTTCTCCTAGAAGAACTTCCCCAGTAGCATATTCCCAATCATCGGCAAAAGTATGCTGTATTTGTGAAACAACTGATCCTTTTATTATAAAATGAATATCTTGAATTCGATCCTTTTTATTTAATTTAAGCAAATTCTCCTCATGAATATTCATTCCACCCGTAAACCCAATTTTCCCATCTACAACCATTAGCTTTCTATGATTCCTTAAATTTATGAATCTTGTTGTTAAAGACATGAATGTAGGATTATATTTTGCTATTTTTATTCCATTTTTTTTCATAATTTCATACATTGATTTTGAAGAATACCTGGATCCAATATCATCTATTAAAACCCTTACTTCAATACCTCTTTGTGCTGCATTTTTTAAAGCTTTCAAAAACAATACACCTGCCTCATCATATGAAAATATATACGTAGAAAGGGTAACGCTTTTTTCAGCATTTTCAATAGCTTCTACCATAGACTTATAGGCACTTTCCCCATTTATCAATAGATCTACTTCATTCCCGCTAACCATCTTATACTTAGAGATATGTTCTAACACATTCCATAATCCGCTATATTTATTAAATTTTATGGGTAGTTTTTTTACTTCAGTTAACTTATCAAATCTATCCTTTTTCGTAATGATTCTTTTTTTTACTTTTTTTAAAGCCCTTCTTCTCGATCTATTGATACCAAAAAATAAATAAAATAAGGCGCCAATAAAAGGATATGAGATAATAATCATAGCCCAAATCACTGCTGCTCTAGGCTCACGCTTATATATAATTGCATGAACAGCCGCGATTAAAGCAAAAACGAACACTAATACACTTAATAAATATGCCCAGAAAATCATAAATTCATTAATTACTAATCGTATTTCCATAAGACAATTTTGCATTGTAAAAACTATATAATCAATGCCTTAGTTTTTTATAGGGTTTTTGATTAATAAATGCTTTTATCTTTCTTATGGAAACTATTATCTAGTGATTATTCTACTGAAAACTCGCAGTAAACAGGCAAATGATCGGAGAAAGTAGCTTTCTCTAATACTTTAAAATCATGAACGATTATTTCTGGACTATGGAGAATGAAATCTAGTTGTTTTGTTGGTTTTATGCTTGGATATGTGAGTGAGTTCTCGATATTCATACTTTTTAGCCCAGTGGCTGCAAGGAACATTTCTATCTCTTGGTGTCCCCAGAACATATTTAGGTCACCAGCAACTATAATGGGCTTATTAACTTTTTGCATAAGTTTGACTAGAGTATTCAGTTGCCATTGTCTGGTTCTATAGGTCAAAGACAGATGTAAAAGAAAGATAACAATTTCTTCAAGCTCTAATTCAATAGCAAGTCTTTTAATCCCTATATCAAAAAAGTGTATTTTAGTATTCTGGCTTACTTCTTTAGTAAGAAACGCGTTGCCTTGTCTGCTCATTAGTGGGATTTTCCCTATTGTGGGTCCTAATTTGTATTTTGAATTGTAGTTAACTTGTAACCCTAATTTCTGTGCTATAAATTCAGCTTGGTTTTCTCCATAATGTCGATAAGAACCTCCATCTACCTCTATTAGCCCTACTATATCGAGGTTATAATTTTTTAAGAATTCCGATATTTTTTCAGTGTTTTTACGCGTACGCTTAAAAAATCCAATAAAAGGAAATGGTGTATGAAACTTCCACCCACGACCAGTACCATATCGAATATTATAAAGTAGAAGTTTATATCTTCTTTTCATATGATTATTATAGCCTTTATGAACGATAATATGTAATTAATGTGAAGAAAAAATCTTATATAATCAGGAAAGAAACACTAAGTTTATACATATTAGTTATTTTAGGAGTAGGTATGGAAGAGTGGTTTTTGCCTTTAAATAAGTAATTCCTGATGTATTTCTTTTAATTTATCATAATCCAGCTTGTCTGCATCCTTTAATGCCAAGATATAGTTATTACGGAAACCACTATTTATAAAGAACTCATCCTCTGGCCACTTATTAGTCTGCCCAATTGTTTTTTTCAAATACATATTTACTACGGATCTAGACCATCTTCCATTACCATTTTTAAAAGGATGAATCTGAACTAATCGATGGTGTATTAGTGCCGAAATTTCTAAAGTAGAATCACCCTTTTCTTCCCAGCATTTATAATCAGCAATAAATTTGTGCAATTTTACATCTATCTGATGTTTATCAACGCCGACACTTTTATTGCTTGTTCGTTTTTGACCAGCCCAATCCCAAACCTCTCCAAACATATCTTTATGAATCTTAAACAAAGAATCTCTAGTAAATAATTTTTCTAAAGATAGAGGTTTTAAAAAGGTTTACCACAATAAAGTACGCTTATTATCAATCAGATCATCAACTAAGGCTTCTTTACTTAGCTCAACTATCCTATTGCTAGGCTTTTGTAATTCCATAGCAGAGTTTGCCACTGATTGGCTTATTATCTCATCTGCTTTCTTTCTAGCCTTCTCTGTAACGACTGCTTCTATCTCCTGCTTAGGCGCAAAAGTGATGAGCAAATCACAACCAAGTGCATTGGCTGTCTTTTGCAATGTTTCAACTGTTGGACTAACTTCATTCTTCTCTAATCTAGCTATACTTTGCTGAGATGAGCCAACTCTTGAAGCTAATTGTTTTTGGGTTAGGCCCATTGCTTCACGAATATTTTTCACTTATTTGTATTAACTTTATACACCATTTATGGTGTAAATAACCAGTAAACCTCCGTCAGTCTCTCAATTTTCCCTGCGCAGGGAGAATTTGTGGATACCTTTTATAAAAGTAGATATAAAAGCTCCCTCAGTCAGCTAAAAGCTGACAGCTCCCTCGTCGAAGGAGCCTTCTAAATAAGTAACAATGATTATTTTGCTTAATTAATCTTATTTATGTTTTGTATTTTGCACCTAGCCCTTCGATAAACTCAGGATAAACTCAGAAAAGCGATAGATGAAGTTAATGAGTGAAGCGTAGAAAAAACAGGACGTTTTTTCAGGACAACTGAACCAGGAGGTGAGCTTGTCCGTTAGTAAAATGAGTTATACGTAATCTAAGCTTTGAAGCTAAGTGCAGAGGGGATATATAAGGGTCGCGGAGACCCTTATTTGAAATTTGTATTAAAAATAAGCAATAGAATTTTCCTAAAATATACAATATCGAAAAAATAGAGTAAACTATTAACTATGATAAACAAGAAGACATTGATAATAGGGGCGAGCCCAAAAGAAGCAAGGTACTCGTTTATGGCGACTTCAAGGTTAGTAGAGGCTGGATATGAAGTGGTTCCTGTTGGGATAAGGGCAGGTTCGATTGCAGGGATAGATATTATAAAAGGGATGCCACAAGTTGAAGATATCAATACTGTTACGCTTTATGTTGGACCTCAGAATCAACCACAATACTACGATTATATTCTAAGTCTTAAACCAAAGAGGGTTATCTTTAATCCAGGGACTGAGAATGATGAGTTTTATGAGATTCTTA
>CAYSAQ010000002.1:0-318814 GCA_964429235.1 uncultured Candidatus Marinamargulisbacteria bacterium | reverse complement strand
ATGTCTCAATTGATAGCTCAAGAACCTCCTGTTCTTGAATTACGCTTCTTTCAATAACTTCATCTAATGGCAGCTCTCGCAAAGGCCTAGAGTATAGGCACTATAGATATAGCCTTATAGAAAGCAAGGTTTCTTATTCTACCTTGCCAGATCTTCCTAGCATTCTAGATATAATATGTTTTACTAAAACTAAAATTGCTACAAAAATAATAGTTACCAATAATGAAAAATTCATAATATTAAAAAAATAGAAAAACAACAATAATAAAAACAAACCCTTTGCGCCTATTAACCCAACATAGGTTCCCAGACCTGCATTCCCTCCAGTTAATCGATTCTCCTGACTCAACATAAATTGCAAGGGTGCTGTAAAAACTCCATAACCCATTAATAAATAAGGAACCACGCTTACTGGGGTATTGTTACCATAAGAAATTACTACTTGAACAACAATCCATATATACCCACAGATTAGGATACTATCAATTGCTGAAGCTATTATCATAAAGATGTTGCTAATAATACTATCAGGAATTTTTTTCTCTAAAAATGAACAAATTATAATTGCAGGAATTTCAAGCAATGTTAGTATGTGTGGTACAAAAATCGACAATAATACAGAAAACAAAACAAATTTAAATTGCCCAGCAAATATAAGCCATACTATTCCGACAATACCGCCAAAAACATCAAGCAATAGTACCGGGAAATACAATGTTTTAAACAAATCAGCAAACAAATGCGCTTTTTTTGCACTCAATTTCATACTCTCAACTGTACTCTTTTTGGACACAAAAGTCCAAAGACAAGCCTGCTTGAAACAACATAGGACAAACGATTTTCTCGCTTCTACATTTCATTTCGAAGACGTAACGTGTCCGTTCAACATTATTTAACTCTTAGCAACTTCCACCCTTTAGGGATAGCCGCTAAGTTCATTCTTCACTAAGCGGAGCTATACAAACAATTGCTCAGTCAGGAAATATAAAAATATAACAAACTGTTATAAAAATTTATCTTCTAATATGTGTTCAAGTTGTTATGCCAACTTATTCAAAAATTCTAGCTCAAAATGTAATAGGTGCCGGGGCCATCTTATTGTTTATGCCCAATATGGAATATACTCGGTAAACTTAGTTGATGTTCTTTCCGGATCTTTCGACTTAATTAATCCCTTATCTAAAGCAGACTTTATAATTCTTGAAACTACTGCTCTTTGCTTCTCGCTAACCTTAAATCTCTCTCTTAAACTCTTATTTGTCAGTGCCAAACTAGAAAGATATTTGATAATAGAATGCTGATAACAAGCTTCGATTTTCTCTTTTGAAGACATTTCTCCATACTTCTTTGGAGAGAATAATGTTACCTTAAAATAATTCTCGCCCTGTTCGAAATGAATAGGAGGCAACCCGAACAACTCTACATGCATTAAAGTTTTTTGTAGCCCTGTCCCTCTCTCCTCACAAATACCCAAGCGTCTAAATGTTGATGCAAGTATTTCATTCCTTGATTCTGGGCTTGTGCCTATTAATCTATCTATTTTTTTATTGGGAAGTAACGACCCAGGATTTGTTATTTCTATCCTATTATCATATATTTCAACAGTCGGCCCCTTACCTCGAACGCCAAAATCTTGATGAATCAATGCATTTGCAACAAGCTCTCTTATCGCAATATCAGGATAAATCGATGTCTCCGTTCGAAAAGCATCTTTTATCACTTCGCTTGTTGGAACCAATAACTTTATATATTTCATTATTTCATCAAAGGCCAAAGCATAACCTGCCTCTATTTCTATTTCTTGCACAGTATCTTTTTTGTTCAACCCATCATATTTAATAATTCTCATAGTTTTTCTATATAAAGAATCAAATTCCTTTAATTTTCTGGCAACTGCTAGCGCACCAAGGTTCGTTATATAAAATTCATTTTCAGAATATTGAGTTACTAGCTTCTCGGACTCTAACCACTCAACAAGCTCATCATCTTGCTTTGGTACTGGTCTATCTAATAACTGCGCATACTTCTGATAATCTAATAACTGTATAACATCTCGAAAACCCAACAATTTTGAAACATTAACCTCTTCAAATCGAAAAGGCTTACTATTTAAAAACAATTCCCCAACCTCATGCCTTACTGCAGATCTAGTTGTTCCGCCACTTCTTATGAATGTATCCTCTACTGTATGCCCCCTAAGGTGCACTGGCTTTAATGCAGACTCTTTAATATGACATATCAAAACTGATTTACCTCTATATTCTTCTACCGAATGATCTATCTGCTGTGATGGCTCTATGTTATTTCTAGAAATATTCGAAAGCGTTCCTAATATTTTATCTATCTTATCCTTCTTAATCCCTAAAACAGCACCTGTTCTATCATTAATACCAAAAACTAAATAACCTCCACCTGGCAAATTTGCAAAAGCACAAAAATGCTGGCTTAATCTGCTAGATTTTGTTGAAACATCTTCTTTCCAATCAAGTTCATTTAACTCACAAGGTTCTAACTCTAAGCTTTTTCTCAACAACTTCATACCTTTTACTAACCATACTTTACTCATACTCTTATAATACCAGAACTTTACTTTATATAAAAAGCACCTAATTCCTCTTCCGGATTAAAATCAAACAAAATTAATTAATGGATATTACAATAGGGCCCTAACATGATCATCCTTATGTTTTTAGATGAATTCACCGGCACCTTCCGGATTGGAATCAAGCAGAATTAATTGGTGGATCCTGAAATCCACAACTTTTACTATTAGCTTCATTATTATCAACCCTCCCAATTGTACAGACGTCTGTACAATTGAATTTAGGGGGCGCCCCGACAATTGGCAAACAACCAAACAAAGTTATTCTTAATCCAGGAACTGCGAATGATGAGTTTTATGATATTCTTAGGAGAAATGATATTGAGGTTTTGGTAGCATGTACGTTGGTTTTATTGAGTACGGGGCAGTATTAGTGTGAGCTATTTACCATTTGAAAACATAACATATAAAACAAAACTTAATTCAGAAGAAATTCTAAGAAGAATGAGTAAAATTATTGAACCTAAACAAGCCTTTAGAGTGACATGGTTCTTTAAGAATAATAACTATAAACCATATGAAGGCAATATCAACAGCAACTCGTTTAGCATATCTCGAATAATTGGGTATAGAAATTCGTTCGTTCCTACAATTAAGGGAGTTATTGAAAAAGACTCTAACGGCACAATAATAAATATCAAGATGAGACTACATGCACTCGTTATTGCCGTTTTATTTGTTTGGTTTGGCGGGATGATAATAAACTGTTTGATAGCTATACCTTCTATATACAATAATCAGGATTTTAAACCAATGTCTCTGATACATTTTGGACTATTAATCTTTGGCTACGTTTTAGTAACAAGTGGTTTCAAATATGAAAGCAGGAAATCAAAAAAACATTTTACTGGTTTATTTGAAGCTGAAAATTGAAGAATGATATTGAAGTGTTGGTTGCATGTACGTTGGTGTTGTTGAGTACGGGGCAGTATTAAACTCTATTGAATTGATCATGATCCTTTATGTGTTGATCATGATCCCTTAGGATCCATCATGATTAATCTAAGTTGTTTGACAGTAAAAATTAGCGGATATCCATATATAGATTGGTCTTTAACTTATGACAGAAAGTAAAGTTTTGTCGGCAAAGATCTTACTTTTGAGCCCTTTGAGATCTTTCTTGAGCCCTTTGAGATCTTTCTTGATTATGTGTTTCCCAGTAAATATATTGTGCCTACTCCTGTAGTACCTTCTTTCGTTAGAAGGTTCTTTTCAACTAATTCAGATAAATCTCTAGTAGCAGTCGCTTTAGAGGAGTTTGTTTTCTCTTGGTATTCTGTGTTTGTTATTGTTTTCTTCTCAATGATTTCCTTCATAGCTATTATTTGTCTTTTATTGAGTCCTAGAGTTTCTAATTCTTTAGCAGAATAATGTTTTTTTATGACTACCATTATCCCTCCGCTAAAATCAATAATCTCAGGTTCTGGCAAATTCGCTTCCTGACAAGATTCATATATTTTAAGTGTTCCACGACCCCAAGATTCTATGTAGCCCCCTTTAAAACAGATATCAGCAATTAAAGGGTTTCTTGGTATTGAAGTGTGATGTCCTTTTAGGTTTTCAAAATTAATCCCTTCGGGAAGAGTCCCTTCATTCCAAATAGATATTTTATTGTCATAAACTCTTATTTGGATATTAGCACCTTGCAATAATCTATGTATTAAAGAATTTAATATCATTTCTCTTAATGCTACATACGGATATTCTTGTTTTTCAATTCTTTGTATTCCTTTATATTCAATAGGTCGTACTAGAAATTTATGGTTTAAGGTTTCAATAATAGAATCTATCGCATTTATTAGATTCCCTTCAATCACTTCTTGGAATTTTAAATCAGAATCACTTTCGCCAAATTTGCCTATTTTTATTTTTAAATTTGGATAAAAGTCATTAGGGGATTTCCCAAATAATATTATTGCTGCTCGTTTAAGTTTATTGTTCTTTATAAGTTTTAATTTTTCTAACAATTCTGTTAATGACAGACTCTCTATATCTGGAAGTCGGTCTGTGTTTTTAGCATCAGATAGAAACTTATTGATACTGGCTTCATCAATATCTTCGATACCAGCTCTTTCTTCTTCTACTTCATCCCAGGTAAGTCCAAATTTTTTAAGTAAAAATTCATTTAGTGCATTACCTGTAAGTTCTGAAGTAGTGCTTCCTGAACGGTAGTAGTATTTTCCACGCAAAGAAATAGGTGTGCTATATGGTGGTGTAATAATTTCAATATAATATTTTTTTTGTTTATCGAGTAAATTTACATCAGCAAATATGCCTAAAAGGTCTTTTATTTTGTTTGGAATATGAGTCATTAATTGTTCGTAGTTATCAATCCCGACAATTTCTCCATTATCATTCTTGCCTATATATAGTTTCCCGCCACTAGCATTTGCAAAACTACAAATCCATTTTAGATGATCGTCTTTCCAGTTTTCTTTCCATTCAATATTTTGACTTTCATTCATTATGAATAATAGTATACTTTAATGCTTTAAAATTATCTATTTAAGATAATGAACATTAACTTCTAACTTTCTCAAACAGTTGCTCTGTCAGGAAAATCAACCACCATACTACGATTATATAATAAGTCTTAAACCAAAAAGGGTTATTTTTAATCCAGGGACTGAGAATGAAGAGCTTTATGATATTCTTAGAAAAAATGATATTGAGGTAGTTGTGGCTTGTACGTTGGTGCTGGGCAGTATTAGGGGACTACTCTAACAAATTATAGACCTGCTTTTCTCTTCAATGATAACAACGAGACTCAGTCTTGAGGCGTTTCTATCCTAAACAGTTTATCTTTTTGTGATAATTTTACGATAAAATTTTCCTCTTTGTTTAAAGAAGCAGGCAATTTATCTTTTAAAATTGATGCTACAAATTGTATTTTTTTTAAGCTAACCAGTTCTGCAATTCTTAAAAGCTGATTATCATGCATTAATTCCTTTTTATCATTAAGCAAAAAGTGAAGATTAGGAATTCTTTCTGCATCAGCAAATAGAATATAGGCAATATCAAAACAAGATATTTCACCTTGTTTCTTGCCTGAGCTCATATTGACATTAAAGGCTGAAAACTTATAAAGCCTCTTTCCCTTTTCTACTGCAATGTCATATTTCAAAGCATACTGTTCTCCATAAAGGGTGTTTGAAATATTTGAAAAGTATGTGTTAAATTTTGCTAGCTGTGTCTTAACGTTTTCTTCAGACTCCTTAGAAAACAAATGATCGTTTATTTCCTTAAGTGATGATTCTAAAGATTCCATCTCCCCTTCTACAACTTTTATTTGCTTAATTATATTCTCATACTCCCCTTTCTTTCTATATTTTTCGTTTAATTCAACGATTACCTTTTCAAGCTCCTCAAACGTTTCGCTTTCAGATATTCTTGCCGTCAAAGCTGACTCATCTTGTATTAATTGTCTTAGTTTTTGTATTTTACTGTCGACGCTTTTATCTATTACAGGAAGCTCTTTTGTTATATATCTGACCTTTTCCGTTATCATCTGGTTATGGTAAACAACTAGGTCTTCAAAACTTTTTTGAATCCCAATTATTTTGCTTGTTGCTTGTTGATATATTGCTTGTAATTGCTGTATATCAATATTAGAAGTTTTCTCTTCAAAATCCTTTTCAGCTTCTTCTATAAGGCTTCTTTTAATTTTTAAGCTACTTAGCTCCGAACTGGTTTTATTGATTGAGTATTTTAAAGTATTTAAAGTATCTATGTCGCTTTCAAGGTTCTGGTTTATGTTAAAGTTTGCTTTTTGTTTATTTAAAACAACAATATCTCTATCGATTAAACCCAAAGAAGCCTCATATGCTGTTTTTGTATATGGCTTCTCTAATCTCCTTTTAAAACTCTCCTCTTGCTTTAGCTTTTCAAGAATATTTTGCTTCTCATTTCCTTTAAAAAAATTAACTCCTAGCATAAAAAGATACAACGTCTCATATTCAGCATTAGAAGTGAACTTGTCCAATGTTTTAAGAGTGCTGTTAATACTTGAATCTTTATATCTGATATTGTGAGAAACTATCTGCCTAAACGTAGGCTTCCCTCCGCTTTTTGTTGGAAATAATAATTTTAATAACTTTGGCTCGAACTCATCTTCAATATGTTCTTGACCGTTAATCTTTCTAACTATTTTATTACGAGATAAAAAATTTCTTTCAATTTTTATTTCCCTAGAAGCTTCAACATCTAAGTCTTCCTTTAAAACTAAAGAAATTACTACTCGCCTGCCTATTAAATAATTTTTCACCAAAGCATATTCATTTTTAACATCATCAGGATCAACATATATTCCTTTTGGAGAGGCTCCTAAACAAAAGTCTATCAATCTTAAAACGGTTGTTTTCCCAACATTGTTTCCCGTTACAGGACTATTAGTTGTTTCCACATCATCTGTTTCATCAACTATTAAATTAATGCCATTATGAAATGCTATTTCTCGAATAACTTTATTATCTTCTGCTATCGTTAATGATTTGATGTACATAAAGCTACCTCTCCATCTTCGTTAATTTTTGCTACATCTATTAAGTACAACCAGTCTAAACAAAGAACTAGTACAGGGAAAGAGATATCTCTCTTTATTTTAACATCCTGATAAAGATTGAACATATCTTGTGGGCTGTTTTGTTGAAGAGACTGCAACACAAACGCACCATTATAATATATAGTATTTTCAGGGTGAATATTATCAGGAATCAGCATATTGGTAGTCCTCGGGGTCTTTAAAAATATTACACCTAATAAAGGCATCAACAACAAGAATATTTACACACAAATCTAACTCGTCAACTGGCATGTTGCCATAATTTGCACTTTCAAGTACTTTTTTCTTTACCTTCTCTATTGTAAGTAAAAACACCTCATCTGCCTCCAACTGATTAGCAGGGATACAGGCCTCGACATAACTTGAATGAATTGACTGTAATATAGACAAACTCTTATTATTGCCATATTCATCATAATCAGAATATATTTTATCCACCCGATTATGGTATTTGGAGAAATCTTCTATTATCGTTTGGGTTGCCTTAAGCTCATTATGTGCTATTTTACGATCTATCTCAAAACTTTTTTTATTTTTTTTACCCGAAGGGATAACTAAGTCTTCCTTCGATAAAACATTGATTATATGTGCCAAATTAGAATCTAGTTTAACAACATCAACTTCGCCTCCCAGCTCTTTCTTTATAAATTCATATAAAGCTTTTTGTTTATCGATATCAAGTGTTAAGATTTTATCCAAAATCGACTTGTTGTCAATTATATCCGAATCGCTGAACAATAGAGAATAAGGATTATTATACTCGTTACCTCTTAATGATTTTGCATCTTTAGCTATTGAAATGAACTTAAAATTATATCCAATATACTGTGATAGAGAGTTTTTTTGTAATGCTTTCTCTATCTTTCCTTTTGCATTTGTCGCTGAAACTTGAATGATTATTCTTATCTATCAAATCAATGGCCTCAACATTTTGTTTAACTGTATTCATATTAACTAACTGGTAACCATATAGTTTATTAATAAATTCAAGGTAAAAATTCTCAGAATGATTATGTAAGTCTAAAATATTCAACTTCCCCTTAAGAGAAATCCTGTATGCAAGGGTATTAACTTTTTCTTCAATATAATTAAAGTACTGTGTTCTATTCATTTGCCCCCCTCTTGTCAGATTATACTGACTAATTGTTGAACAGTCTATTTTTCCTCAAAAACAGCTAAAGAACTATATAGGAACTAATCTATTCTTTTATTTTATCAGTCCTAATAGTTCATCTTTTATGTCTTCATGGGCATTATTTCCTAATAAACTGTTGATAAAATTAATATAAGACAATTAACAGATTTAATGAAGAAACGGACTTCTTGAAAACACATGAGGTCCTAGTGTTAGTCTTAAAAGTTCACGCATGGACTATACTAAATTATATGCTCAATACTTCTTCATCAATATCTATCTCAAGATACAAGTTCTTATATAACCCTTTTACTGCATTGTCCTTTAAAAAAATTAAATAGCGATATTCCAATTCATTTTCATATTGATGCTCTCCAAAACAAGGTCTTTTAAAAAAAGCACAATAAAAAATTAACTTAATAAAAAGATAATCTGTCACTTTTCCCATGTAATCATTATTTATCTGATGCTTTTCAAACTTACAATTACCGAAGATTTTTAAAAATAATTTGATATCATTTTCAATTGCACTGCGAAACACATCTTCATCGTATATGACTTGATCGCTGGCAATCACGACTTTCCCATATCCATGTTTACTTCGAACTGGGTCACAACACTTTCTTCCGAATTTACTCAATATTTTCCTAACAATGCTAGAAAACTTGTTGTCTCCATAAGCTCTATAATAATTATTAGGATTTTTGAGAGAAGTAATAAACTCCTCTTGTTTAAACCTCACTTTTTCTCTACCGTATCTTTCATTCAAATACTCGTTATTTTGTTCATATGTAGTAGACAGCACAAATATATTGTTATCATGAACACGCAAATCATCATGGAATGCCGTAGCCAATTTTGACAACAATCCTTTCTCATTCTTATCAAAAGAATCCTGCCTAACCATCATCTGAAATACTACCTCAATTACAGAAACGCCATACAAAAACTCTCTGTTATCATTACCATTATCCAAAAGTCTTCGCAAACTACTCGCTCGTATTTTCTTCGTTTTCAAAATAATATCTACGCATGGGCTATGATGATACAACTCATCGCAAACTGATGATATTTCAATAAAATTTTCTAATAAATACTTATCTAATAATTCTATGTGTTTAGCATCTAATTCCATAAAACTCACCCCAACCCTTCAAAATCATACTTTTAATTTTTCTCACAACTTACATAAATACTACTATATACTAAGATTCTTCAACAATGAATGGAGCCTCTTCTATTTTATACACAATCTATACACCCACCTCTGATACCAGAAAAAAACTCAAAACATGGTACAGTTGTCTTATGGAAGTGATTCTCGACAGGAACCTATTTCACAATAATGAAATTCTGAACCACTCAGAACAAATTATCGATGCTATAGCCTCTGGCAAATTGACAGTTATTGGGAATCCAGTCCTAATAGAAGAAACCCTCCCCTGCTGTTTTAATGGAAATTTAGAAACTATCAAAAAACAACTTGAGTTTATTTTTAGCCTCTCCCCTACAAACACCTACTTTGACGTTATTGAAGAAATTATTAAAAAAGAACTCAAAAGCATGAACAAAAACTATAAATACTGGAAATCACCAACAAAAAAAACATCATCGAGAATAAAAGCATTGAAAAAGTTAAACAATAATCACCTCAATTATATAAAAAAAATACATGAACAGAATATTGAAAGAAAAAAATGGATAAAAGATATCTCAAAAAATATTAGAACTACTGGAATGAATACAATATCAAATATTAAAAAAGAAGGGATATACAAAGCTACGAGAAAAGAATTTGTTGCTTCAATTTATTTTGAAATGACAGAAGCATATTTAAAAAGATTTTCACCTGACTGTAAATATACCGCAGAAGACATAATTAAAAACCGTGATAACTTCCTTTATTTCCTGCTGTTTGTGAAAGGAATCTGCTTAAACCTTTACCTTACAGCTTATGAACACAATATAAAACCAGACCCAAGTGGTGAGAATGATTTAGCACAAGTTATTTACTTGCGTAACGCAGATGCAATTGTTAGTAATGAAAAAAAATATTTGCCATATATGGTTGAACATATATATGAAGGTCACAAAAAATGTTTAAACCTACAGGAATTTTTACAAGAACTAAAAAATCTAATACTTAACCGCTAACCCTTTATCCAACAACTCCTGATTAAGAAACGTTCCAGTTTGGATTACTGTTTCATAATCTGTTACATTTTTTGAGCCTGTCGCGGCGTAGTCTTTAGACGAAGACGGATAGAAAACATCCGCCAGATAGCGAGTGAATTTATCTCGCCAATAGGTCTTAACAACTATGAACTTACAATCCTTAAGCTTCTTTTCTATATAATCCTTAGCTGATTTCCCAGACTCAGATTCTATTTCCATCGCATTTATTCCACGCAACCTAATCTTCTGGATAGTCCCTGTATCAAACCCTAGATCGATCTTTACCCAGAGCGTGTCACCGTCTATTACTTCTAGCACAAAGGCTTTGTAAGTATAATACGGAACATCCCCAGTATCAGTGTTGTTAAATTTGTACTGCTTATTTTGCTTTTCTACCTTCATCACAGAATCAGTGGTTATATCTTGAAGCGGACTTTCTATAAAAAAGTGAAACCCAAGATCGACAACAATTTTGTCATTATCTTTCCTTAATCTATACACCCAGGGCACCCCACGTGACACAGATAATATCTGGGTTTTTGACGATGCTTCTATCAGTCCTTTATTTTTTTTAATTAACGCTTTAAGGTCGTCTACTGTTAGCTTTTCCTTAATGATTTTGTCTTCATATTCTTTCCTAAGCTTCAGATCTCCAATAGGCAAAAGCGTTCTAATATGAGTCCATGTCAATTGTCGCCTCAAGGCGACAATCTCTGGATATTCTTCATAAAACTGTACGCTACGGTACAAAGTTGATTGGTCAATTTTTAAGTTTTGAACAAGGATTGGAAACAACTGCGCACCATAGTCTGCCCTACTAGCATTCTTGAGTAGATGCTCCTTGATATGTTGCCCAACGTTCCAATATGTTTGGCGTTTCTCACCCTCCATTGCTAGCCTTGCACGTTCTAACCCTGACTCTATTTCTAAACGCACTAGTTCAACTAATGATTGTATTTCTGGGGTGAGTTGTAGAGGGTCATTTGGGATAATGGCTATGCTTTGCATTATTTAAGTATATCTAAATTAACATGATTGCTAAAGGTTAATGGAGGCAGAACAGTATTAAGAACTAATAAACTCTTCTACAGAAACCTTAGCCACTTCATGTCCACACATCTTCTTAAGCACATCAAAAGTAACTTCCACATCATACATACTATCGTGAAGCTTATCTGCTTGAAGCTCTATGCCATAAAAATTAGCAGTCTCAATTAACTTAGGATATTTATAACTATTCTTATAAGTACTCTTCATCTTAACAACAGCAGTATTAGTCTTCATTGTACAAAAAGTATTAACATCAATATTTGGCAGGAACGACATATCAAACTCGATATTATGTCCTACAAAATGCTTAGAATCACCACAAAACTCTAGAAAAGAATCTATATCTTCGTTGAAATGCTCTGGATAAACTTTGAACATTCTTTTTGCAAGAATAACATCATCAGAAAGCCCATTAACTTTTATCGCATGTGGATTAAAAGCTTCACCTTTGTTTCTAAAATAATATCTAGAATACTTATCTAATATCTCAAAGTTATCGCCATCTACTGCTACTTTTACTGCTGAAATCGAAAGTACGCTACTTCCTTTAAACCCATTTGTTTCCGTATCAAAAATTATTATATTCATAGGGATAATACTAAGTTTTATTGAACAATTTCGCAAGTAAGTATTATCTCTAAATGAAAAATATTCTTCCCTTTAGAAGGGAAGGTGGCAGTCTGGTCACTGAGGCTCTCGAAGTGCAGGCTGACGGAAGGGTGCATTCTATCCCTTTTTTACAAATTCTGACTTTAGCTTCATTGGGCCAATGCCAGTTATCTTACAATCTATATTATGGTCGCTATCTACAAGCCTTATGTTCTTTACCTTCGTGCCCTGTTTGACCACAGATGATGTACCCTTTATTTTAAGGTCTTTTGTTACTACTACAGTATCTCCATCAGCAAGCTGGTTGCCATGAGAATCAAATACAGTAAACTCCTCTGCTCCATCTACGCTAGCTGTAGCCCATTCATGGTTACAGTCTGGGCAAACGTACATAATGCCATCTTCGTAGGTGTATTCATAATTACATTTCGGACATATTGGTGTTTCACTCATAAGGTTAATATTATGAGGCTTTAGTTAATTTATCAAGGATGAAATATCATTAGAATTTAATCGAACAGTTTAGAGAAAGCTGACGTTTTGAGAGACACAGGGAGATACAGCAATTGATAATGTCCCTCATATCCATGACTCTCGCCAACTCTTTGTATAAAATTATCCAATGTGCCTCCATTAATTATTATTTCTAATTGACCTGCACTCACAGGCAACAAATAAAATAAAATCACCACACTTGGCAATAAATCAACATCACATTTATTTATCAATTCTTTATTCTTCACTAAATACTTAGCGACATTGTCTACCATTACTGGATTAAGCTTAAGACTAAGCCCCTCCTTCACCTTGTATCTAATGTCTGTATAGACCGCGCCTTCACCCCATTCACCGCCACCACCTACATCTTCATTAAAAAAAGTAACGTCAGCAAACCTTTCACTCAGTGAAAACGCATTGTCATCAATCTCATCAGCACAAGTATAATGTGTCTCTGCTAGAAATGAAGGAATTAGTACCTGCTTTCCAGTGCAACTTTTTTTAACACTATTTAAGAACAATTTATCATTCTCACTTTCTGGCTCATAATCAGGATAAAGACTCTTTAGATTATTTTGCCGATCATAAATAACTTCAGATGATGTCGGAAGTTTAATAATCTTTTTGGGAGGAGGTTCATAAGTATCTTTAGCAACTAACTCAAAACATCTAACATCCCGCAGCTCTATATTTGGCGTCCTTCCATTCTCATCATGCTTCCACTCAATTCCCCAAGAAGTAGGTATCGACTGCAAAAATTCTTTTACCTTCGCCCCTGCATTGGTCAAGTCTGCATCTATCTTACGAGCACCATGCTTGTTGATAATATGATTGATTATCATTTGCTCTACCTGAAGCCCAAATGCTCGACAACTAAGCATAAACTCATCAAGAACAACTCTTCCATTAGGTTTGTGATATTCATAAACACACGCCCCAACTGTCCCCAAACTCCCGAGTTTATCTTCATAATCAAAAACAAATGAAAACTTTTCTCTATCCCCATCAACCTCGCTCTCAGCTAAGAATGGCGGCAAATCGTGCGCTACTTCCCAATCCAAAAGTGTCGGATATGGCATCTTCTTATTGCCTGAAAGATTAAACTGATTTGTTCTTTCAAAAAGCTGAGCAACCCTATCATTATCAACCTGCTCAGCATATTGTGCTCTATCCATTTCTGCTGAAACACTTTTAATACCAATCTTGGGTTCTAACCATACTAGGAACTCTTCTCTGCAACTAAACTGAGCGCTTAGCTCTTTTCTTTTATGATTCTGTTGAATCATGATCGTTCTAAGACTATCTTCTTTGGTTAAAGCTGATAATTTATTAACAAGCATCTTTGTAATTTTTAAAATATTTTGGATATCATACCTGCCTATTGATGGCAGTAAAATATCATTAAATGCAGCCGCAACCTCTACCTGTTGGCGCAGGTCATCATCAAAAAACAACAACGCATCTGGCTTAATATTTGTATCTTTAAGTATTGTAGCCATATTATCGGCCTTACTTTCCCAGTTCACCTGCACGCTAACAAAATCATCCAATGAAAACAATATTTGTTTATTCTCACGTAAAACTCTTTTAATATTATCCAAGGAATTCTTGCTATTAAGCGCTAACATGTATCCCTTATTCTTTGCCAGTAATAGCAATTTATAAAGCTCAACATGCTCAGGGGTTATCGAAATAGAACCTTCTGCCGCTACCCCGTCCCATAAAACATTATCACAATCTAAAACAATACATTTAATTTTTGCTAGCTTAGATTTTATTAGATTTGCTTCAGCATCAAAAGATGTTATTTTTCTTTTCATATTAATACTTCGAAAATAAACTAAATATATTTCACTAATTTGTTATTTTTCAGACCTCTTCAGCTATACGTGTTATCAAGTGGAAAGGTTTCAGGTTTTAATATGATTATGTGTTATTCTATATTCAGAACTTATAAAAAACGGAGGAAAAATCATGGAAATTTTAGTCTTACTTGTACCAATCATTGTTATATTCGCTATGGGAATTAGGATCTTGCGCCCAGTAGAATTAGGAGTTATAGAAACGCTAGGGAAATACTCTAAAACAGCTACAGCAGGTTTCACTTGGATTATCCCTATCTTACAAAACATGTACTACATCAACACCACTGAACAACGTGTTGATATCGACCCTCAATCAATAATTACAAAAGACAAACTTAACGCAGAAGTTGATGGAGTTGTTTATTACAAAGTAACTAACCCTTCTGATTCAATCTATAAAGTTAACGACTACAAAACAGCAGTTCCGTCACTTGCTAAGACTACTCTAAGGGCAGTAATCGGGAAAATGACACTGACTGAAGCTAACGAGAATAGAGATGCAATCAACGAACAAGTAGAGTCTATTTTAGACAAACAAGTTAGCCAATGGGGCATCACTGTTGTAAGAGTAGAGCTTCAAAGAATCGAACCACCGGAAGACGTACAGATGGCCATGAACATGGTTGTTAAAGCAGAGAACGAAAAGATCGCAGCACTTGATATGGCAACAGCTATTGAAACAAAAGCAGATGGTGAAAGAAGAGCCGAAATCAAAAAAGCAGAAGGTATCGCAACAGCAATCAAGCTGAAAGCTGAAGCTGACGGTGAAGCGATTAAGATAGTTAACGAATCAGCTGAAAAGTATTTCAAAGGTAACGCTCAACTTCTTAAAAAGCTTGAAACAGTAAGCGAATCTTTGAAGAACAATTCTAAAATAGTAATTCCTTCTAATAGCGATCTAATCAACGTAATCGGCGAACTAGCTGGCAACGTTATTCCTATTAATAAAAAAGACTAATAGTCCTAATGTAAACTAAATGGGCAGCCAACTAACTATTGGCTGTCCTACACTACCTCTATAATCCGTCCCCAGTTAGCCGAAATATTTATCTTACTACCAAGCTCAACCCGCTCATCATTAAGCAAATCCCAACACGCTCCTCTTGGCCAATTATTATCAATATCCACCTCTACTTCTGCATCACTCATATTAACTAACACTATATATTGTTTCTCATTATCAAAACGAACAAACCCAAGCTGCTCACTAGCAACAAATAATTGTTTATACTCACCTGACGCTAACGATGGGTGATGTTTTCTAATATCTGCTAACTTGCAAATATGTTTGAATATCTGCTGTTTTGTTCCATGGCTCTTGCAATAATGTATATCTAGCGAAGGTCTAAGGTTCCAGTCACTGCCATTCTCTTTCTTACCTTCCATCCCAAACTCACTCCCATAATATAAAGACGGACAGCCTGGAATGGTGTACATCAAAATATGTAACGAATACAAATGATTATGATTCTGCAACGCACTACTAATCCGACTAGTATCATGATTATCTACAAAATTATAAAGACACATATTCTTATAAATACCTTGAGAATCAGAATATTGTCGCTCAAGCGAATGTGCTATCTCAAAATAATTGCGATCATTATGGCTAGAGAACATCCCTTTATAGACTTCATAATTAGTCACAGAATGCATAGCTGTATCATTCACCCATTGCCTATAATCACCATGGATAGCTTCGCCAATCAAAACAACTTCGCCATCTAACGATTCGCAAAAGATCCTAAGCTCAGCGATAAAGCTTGGCTCTAGCTCATGTGCTACATCCAAACGTAGCCCACTTATCCCAAACTCCTGCACCCAATATTTTACTGCTTCAAACAAAAATTGTTTCACTTCAGGATTATGCAGGTTCAGCTTTACTAGATCATAATGGCCTTCCCATGTTTGATAATCAAATCCATCATCAAAATGCGAGTTACCTGCCTGGTTAATAAAAAACCAATGAAAATACTTTGAATGTTCACGATGAGCTAACACATCCTGGAACGCAAAGAACCCTCTACCAACATGATGAAATACTGCATCCAAATAGACCTCTATCCCTTGTTTCTTTAACGAGCCTACTAACGATTTCAAATCATCATTATTGCCTAACCGTTCATCAACCTTATAATAATCCACTACATCATACCCATGGTCATTACTCTGAAATAAAGGCCCTAACAATAATGTAGTAATAGATAAATCCTTCCAATACCCTCCCCAATCCTTCAAAGAGCTCAACCCCTCTCCATGCCTCAAAGCTCCTAACGTGTACAGATGATAAATTTGTTTCTTACATATATTCATTTCTTCTCTCCTTCTCCTACCTACCAGTAGGTATATAAATGCTAAAAAAAACTTAGAGTGAATAAACCCCATGCATAAAATGCTGTGACGCTTGATGCACAAACTGTTCACTAAACTCTATTTCTTTGTTGATTATGGCAAACCCATAATGATTTATCAGGCCTATGAATGACATGCTTAGCAAGCCTTCGTGACCTCTCAAATTCCCATGCGACGGCACTGCCTCTACAAATAGCTTTGTAACCATATCTTTCAAGCTCTTGTTGTAACTTTCAATAGATTTAAAAGCTTCACTATCAGCAGGTGAATAGGTAAGCGATAAATACAATCTAAAAAATACAGGGTGTTGGTTAGCAAACAACAAACTCGTCTTAATTGTATTATTCACTGACAGAATAAAATCACCATTATAGTTAGTAGCGCCTGACAAATTCTCTAATAATAAATCATAATGCTTTTTTATTACTGCCTCTAGAAGTCCCTGCTTATTACCAAAATAATAATAAAGCGTAGGCTTTGTGATCCCGGCAGCATCTACGATATCTTGCACTCCTACAGCGTTATATCCTCGGAATGCAAACAGCTCTAATGCGATTTTTAATAAATTTTCTTTGTTAGACATAGCTCAAGTATATACCGTTCGGTATACAAAGTCAAGTGAGCTTACGTATCTCTAGGTCTTTTATTAAGCTCTCTAAATTGCTTAAGATTCCCTTATCTTGGATTCTTGTTCTTATCTCTTGTTCATAGTCAGAAAGATTCTCTCCTTCAACTATTCTCTGAAGCTGTTCCATTAGCCCTTTTCGGAAATTCCTTGGATGATCTAAACATTTGGAGGCTTCCATAATAAAATTAATAGGCACTCTGCCCAGCATATCTACATCAAATAAAAAGAACTCGTTAGTTGCTTCATTATAACCATGGTTACTGGCCCAGCGAGTTTGGTCTGTATCAAAATATCCAGAAAGCGAGCTACCGCTATTTTTCAAATCTGCCAACCACAATCTAGCGACCATCTTGCCAAACTCAATCTGTGCTGGCTCACGCTTATCTACTCTAAGACCGCCAAAATAACTACTAGCTTGTTGACCTTTTCTAAACTCTCCTACAGAAATATGGGTGAAGCTATCATTAAAGAAGCCTATATTCACTTTCCCCTGCATTTCACTCATCTCATAATGTTTCCATGATTTGATTATCTCTGGACTAAGCTTTGCTAGATCATCTGCCCTTGCTATTCTTTCCGGAACATTGGCAAGCCCTTTTGGAAAGAACCGAACGCCTACATGAAGCTCTTTACCTGTAGCATCTTGTAGCTTAAACATATATACAATCTTCATAGTACCCTGTGATTGTTTTGTTATACCATTAACCAATAGCTTGCTACCTGCTGGAAGACCAAGCTTTTCACAGAACAAAGCATTAAGCTCCTCTTCTTTAGTTTGCAGGAACTCTACCGCAGGCTTTACAAGTCTAGGCAAATACAAACTCTTACCATCTTCAAATAACTTTAAGGAGAAAAACTGCTCTACAGTTCTTTCATCTGCAGTTATGCCCATTCTACGATAATGAAATTTTTCTATTCGTTCTTCTGTGCTTAGCTTCACTGTCCCTACTAAAAGAACGGTTGCTTTACAGAAAGAATCAAACTCGGGATAATCTTCCGGTTTATCATACCTAGTCACTTCAAACCCTTGTTTCTGCATTTCTTCTGAAAGAGTAGCATCTACTCCATTCATTACATCGCCTTCTTCAACAGTAATAAAAAGCACGCCTTCTTTTCTTAACCGCTCCTTTGCACAGGCGATCAAAGCTGCTGGCGCAGACTCAATACTATTAACTGTAACGACATCAAAACTATGAAAGCCAAGAGACTTAAACTCTTCAGGAAACTGAGCATTAGCTTTAACTATATTCTCTCTAGCATCTAGCGCAGCATCTTTCATAACAAAATCAAAAGGTTCTGTCCCTTTACTTCGCTGAACTATATATCCTTCACCATCTAAATACTCTCTAAAAGCAGCAATGAAGCTACCTTTCCCAGTATCAAGATCAATAAATGAAACAACCCTGCTTTGAAGATGCTTTTTTAGCAACGCTCGGAAACTAATTCCAGTGGTAATTTTAAGCTTTGAGGCTACTATTTTAAAATTCATATAAATATATCGAACTTAGTAGTGATTTTTCCTGCTTATATTTGCTTTAGGCAATAAAAAAGGCCGGCAAATGCCGACCTTTTTTGTTTTAACAAACCCTCAGCTTACATTACACTAAAATTCAAACCAACTGACAATATTGTATTTGCGTTATTAATCTCTAAATTCACAATACTTGTTATTACTGGATTTACTGTATGTTCTAATCCTAATGTAACAGTTTGAACAATTGTTCTAGCGCTATTAAGATCCTTGTCCAATCCTGCATAAGCTCTATTCATAGAATCCAAATCATAACCTAAGTACACAGAAACCAATTGTCTTGCTAAACCTTGAGTAGGTGGTCCTGGAACAATACTTGTAGCTGCAGTCTCTGCATCATCTGACAAATCTAACAATGCCTCAACTTGTACGTCAAAACCACTAAAATTAGTTGCATATCCATAATAAGCAGTAATTCCTGATTTACCTGAAACACCTACATCATGGTTAAATATAGCTCCAACCTTGCCATTTTCTACCATATCATAGCCGACAATATATTTAGATGGCTGTTCTCCATTTGCAGTACTATCCAAGAAGCTAACTCCACCTAAAACAGAGAACAACCACTCATCATTCTCATACGAAACACCTGCTCCATAAAGACCAGCAGCTGTGTAAAAAGCAGAATTAGCATAAAATCCGCCACCCTTAAATCTATCAACAAGGACAGGTATAAACCCTGCCTTCACAGTTCCTCCAAACTCTTGTACTTCTCCCTACGTAAAAGAAGCGTTGGCATTAAGCGCTAAAGGAGCTATTGCATAGAAATCTATATACTCCGAAGATAGCTTCGTCTTTAACTCTACCAAATCAGTGCTCCCATAGAACCCTGTGCTGTAATACTCAAATCAGCAGCAAATACCGAAAAACTAAACAAAAACATTATCATTAACGTAATCTTTTTCATTTTCATTTTCTCCTTCTCGTTTATTGAAACTTATATTTAACTACAAAATCCTCCCCTCTATAATATTTATATTCGCACAAAGCAATGCTACTTCTAATGAAGAACATATGTACTTTTGCACCTATAATAAAATTACAAGAAATTAAAAAAGTAAGCCTCCTTACGTTTTATCTAGTTCGATAATAACATAAGTGACTATGAAATATCCAAGCTTAGCTTAGTCTATTTGCCCTGTAGTGATGACTTCAAGAAGTCTATCTAAAAACTGTTCATATTTTGGATCTGCCATAATTCTTACCCCCAATATTCCACTTAACAAGCGTAACCTAATTATCGGTTGTTTGCTTTAAAAGTTTAACAACTGACGTATATATCAATCATAGCCCAGATTGCGTAACCCACAAGCCACATAAACGGGTTCATAGGTAAGAGAAACTCCTTGTTCTGTCTTATATTTATTGTCATATGCTTGGCAACATTCTCTAGTCTTCTTACTAGAAAACTCACCCTGAACAAGATTATTTGTTCCAGTGTCTCTAATATGTCCTAATACTTGAAAGCAATCTTCAAACCACAGCACATTTTGTTGCCGCTCTATATGCAAAAGCTTGCTATGTTTCTCCATAAGCTGAGCTAATTGTTCTTTACTATAGCTATCTAGCTTCACACTAAACACCTCTTCTATTTCTGGGAAATTATTGTCAGCAAAAGTTGAAAACACCAATAAGCCGTTTGGAGCTAAAGACCCAATTAGCTTTTTTATCAGCCCCTCAAGATCGTCTACCCATTGAAACACTGCATTAGCAATAATTAGGTCATAATTTGACTGCAGATTGATATGCTCTATATCGCCATCTACACACACAACGTTCGCATCATTATCTTTTGCATATTGATGATAGTTACTAATAATATCGTTCGCAAAATACTGTTTATAATCGATAGTCTTAGTTAATTCTGCGGTAAGCAATCCGGTGCCTACGCCTATTTCTAAAACTTTATCAAAAGATTTAGTTCCATATTCTTTTACTAACTTTGCTAACTTCTTTGCCATCTGTTTCTGAACAGTCGCCTGGTTATCATAAGTTGCGATACACTTAGTAAAATTATTCTTTATTAAATCTTTATTTTGCAAAGGGCTACAATCTCCTCCCAGCTCGAATAACCATAGAAAGGATAGTGCGCTGTATCTAGTTGCAGAGCATTCTCCCAAAAACAAATTAAGTTAGCAACTGGGAATATCTTGTCTTGTTTTGAGACTATTACTTTATCAAATAGCTTTCTATCTTCTAAACTTAGCTTGCTAGCTAATTGTCTTACAAATAACAGCTCTTCTTTTAGTACTGAAATGTCCCTGAAATCCCTGTTTTCAATAAATACATTAAACTCATCTTTGCTAACAAATACTCTTCGCATAAACTTGTTAAGACTTCGCTCACTTAGATTATCATATGTACCTTGATAGGTAGCTTCTGGTATCCCCAAATTATCATTAGCTGGAAATAAAGAACCATTAATCGCAATACTAAAATCTGCTTTTATTTCTTTCAATTTTGTAGCTGCCGCCACCAACCCAAGTGACCAGGCGATACATGTTTTAGAACTATATTTTGCTATCTCTTCTAAGACACTATTTTCTATTACCTCTGATCTATAATCATATACAACTAATAAATCCATCTCTCCTAAATCTAGCTGAACAGAATCAGCATCCATTCCCCAACCTGTAAAAAAGATAAGAAGCTTATCTTCTCCTGTTTTCTTGAGCCATTTATATTGCATCTACTATCTTCCTAATATCTGCGCTATCCATTCCTGCATTAAGTGAGAATCTAAGACGAGAACTGCCAACAGGAACTGTAGGTGGTCTAACTGCTAAAGCAATAACTCCAGCCTCTTCCAGCTGCTTCGATAGCAAAACTGCATTGTCATTATCTCCAACTATTAAAGGGACTATTTGGCTATCTCCCAGCACTTTATATCCTTTGTTTATTAATAAAGCTCGAAACTCATCTGCTAACAATGATAGTATCTTAGCGTTATCCATCTTTGCAGGAACTACATTCTCGATAAGCCACTTTGTCCAAGCAATATTTATCGGCGGTACTGCTGTAGAAAAGATAAATGATCTAGCTTTATTTATTAAGAATTCTTTCAGGACACTATCACATGCTACAAACGCCCCAACAGAAGCTAACGCCTTGCCGAATGTTCCAACAATGATATCTACATCTTTATCTATCCCTAGCTCTACACAAACGCCTGCGCCATTCTTTCCTCTTACGCCAAAGGCATGTGCTTCATCTACATATAAGGAAACATCAAACTGTTCTTTTAACATTATTATTTCATTAATATTCGCAGTATCACCGTCCATGCTAAAAATACTCTCTGTTATTATCCAAGCGTTATTAAAATTACGTCTGTACTTCTTCAATGACTCTTGAAGTGATCTCATGTCGTTATGTTTATATCTATAAAGTTTGGCTCCACTAAGCAATATCCCATCAATAATACTGGCGTGCACCTGCTTGTCTGCGAAGACAACAGCTTGCTTGCCTACTAAGACAGGTATGATCCCCAAATTAGCATGATATCCGCTGTTAAAAACCAATGACTCCTTGTTGTAATAAAAACTAGACACAAGCTCTTCTAGTTGCTCATGCAAAACCGTACTTCCGCTTAAGAGTCGTGATGCTGAAGCAGAGAAGCCAAGCTCTGCTATATTAACTTCTGCTAAAAACTTTTCACGCAAGGAACTATCGCCTGCTATAGCTAAATAATCATTGGAAGAACAGTCTAAAAACTTCTCTTCTCCAATATAGGAATATTTGCCATCTCTTTTAGAAATAGGTCTTAATTTTCTTTTCTGGGAAATATCAGATAAATGCTGTAATTCAGCTTTGTAGTCTATATTCATAATAATTCATTTTACTATGGGTGGTGCGTTATTAAAACTCGCCAAACAATTCTGCTAAATGTAGATAAATATCTTTAAACGATCTTGTGCCGCCAGCAGGCTCATCCATGCGCACATCTGTAAACTTTATAACAGCTGTTCTAACTGCCTTCATTTCAACACCGCCAGACAAAGCTTGCTTCAAATAACCTGTAAAATCTGGCATTTCTTTCTCATAACGTTCTCTTACTTCCAACATTGAAGGAGTTAAATCACCACAATAATAATCGAGCAACATCCCTGCAAACAGCGCAATATCTGCCCAGTTTCGTTGTTCCTCATAAAGTGACAACATTGATATTCTTTTATTTAGCATAACAATATATCGAACACTCTACTCATTATTCCCAATACTACATTTCATTAACAATGCGTTCTCTCCATCAGGGTAATAACTTTTTCTGCTTCCTGTTACTTTAAATCCGTTTTTTTCATAAAAATTAACAGCTCTAGAATTTTGTCTTACCTCTAAAAACATTTCTGTTACTTTTTCGGAATATAATATTTCTTTTACCAACTCCAAAACTCTACGGCCGATTCCCTTGCTCTGTTTCCCGGAGTCTATTGAAATATTAATAATATCTGTCTCTGGGGCTAACACTGAAAGAAGAACGTAGCCACCTAATTCACTTTCAACAAGCACAACATATAATCTTTTATTGGCAGCTTCTATTGCTTCTAAATAATCACATCTGCTCCAAGCAGAACCGATTGTGTTTTCATGAAGATTTATAATATAGGAAAGGTCAGCCTCAGTTGCTTCCCTTAGCAAAATCATTTTTTCAGACCTGGTTTTTTTGAAGAAGTGTTTACGTTCACTGGATAAGAATAAATCGGAGCAACTTCATTTAATGTTAACTGCTTCTTGCTTTCTGAAAGCTTATTAGAAGTAGCTGCACTTGGAGTCACTGCCTTATAAAGGCCATTATTTAAATCTGGCACCTCGTACAAATCGCCTACTACAAGAAACTCTTCTTTTATATCTCTTAGCTTCTCAAATAAAACATCCTTTTTGATAGTATCGCTCACAATAATGCTGTTTAATTCTTCTCCGCCACCATAGAATCCATAATTAAGCTCACCTTTTCGAGACTCCATTGCTACCACAATCAGCCCCTGATACTCTTTGTTCTGATAAGCTAACAATTCCAAAAAGTTTATTGTCTTCACTGGTTTATTACCAACTAAAGCCAATGTTTTTATTACTGTAAGAGAGTTGCGAATCCCAGCGTAAGCACCTGGACCATTCACTATTACAAACTCATCTACATCTTCAATATATTTTGATGCTTGCCCTAAAACTTGTTCTATTAATAGCACCAAGTCATCTATTTTTTCACGTCTAAGATTCATCTCTGCAAGTAAGACAGTATCTTCTAATACTGCAATGCTAAAATCTCTTGTTACTGCACATACTGATAAACTTATCATCCTACTGATATCCTTCTTCCTTCATCTGTTCTTTCTATCCCAATTTTAATTATACCTTCTGGAAGAATCTCTTCAAACAAATTCGCCCATTCTATAAAAGTAACTTCTGTTTCATTGAAATATTGGTCCATTCCTATCTCCATTAGCTCATCTACATGTCTAACACGATAGAAATCTATATGATTTATCTTTATCTTACCTGTCTCATACTCATTCACAATCGTAAAAGTTGGACTATTCACATATTCTGTTACGCCAAGCTCATTACATATAAGCTGAACCAATGTAGTCTTACCTGCTCCAAGATCACCATCCAGCGCAAAAAAAGAACCTGGCCCAATATCCTTAGCTATAGCTTTTGCTACTTGCTTAGTATCTTCTAAGGTATTTGCTTCGTAATTTTTCATAGCGTAATTCTACCATAAATTAGGGTGTTAAATTTCGCGTCCTTCTTTAAGAGCACGGTACAGTGTTGCAGCATTAGCATCTAAAATTGGATGATAGGCTTCTGGTGCTACTTCACTAAGTGGCTCTAGCACAAAATCTCTTTCATGCATTAACGGATGCGGTATTGTTAACTCTGGTTCTAAAATTATCTCACTATCATAAAGCAACAAATCTAAATCGATAGTCCTTTGTGAATAACTACCCTTATCAGTTCTCCCTAGTACCCGTTCTATCTCTTCAGTATATGCGAGTAATTCTATAGGTGAAAACTCTGTCATTATCTTAAGTACTCCGTTAACGAAAACAGGATCATCAGGTTTATTTTCTGCCTGATATTCTATGAAACTAGAAACACCCATAACCGAAACTCGAACATCTTTTTCTAACTCTAAAATAGCTTGATCAATATAACCGTATCTATCTCCCGAATTTGAGCCAAGCCCAATAAAAACCTCATGTAACATCTTTTTTTCTCCCCATCATTGCTTCTGTCATTACCAGAACATCTTTTAATACCTTAACATTATGTACTCGTAAAATTCCAGCTCCATTTAAAATATTATGCACCATTGTTGCCGCTGTACCAAACTCTCTATCTTGAACATCTTTTCCCGTGATATTTCCTATGAAACTCTTTCTAGAAGTCCCCATAAGTATTGGACATCCAAGCCCTTTGAATTTCTGCAAATTTCTAATAATCTCTAGATTTTGTTCCACTGTTTTACCAAAGCCTATGCCTGGATCTATTATTATTTTACGCTTATCAATTCCGGCCTGTTCTGCTGCTAATATTCTATCTTCTAGGAATTTATAAACATCCTCAACAACCTCTAAATAATCAGTATTATTCTGCATCACCTCTGGCTTTGCGGAGGTATGCATCAAACAAATAGGCACGCCAAATTCTGCAACTGTGGCTAACATTTTCTCGTCAAAAGTTCCTGCACTAACATCATTTATCATATCAGCGCCATTTTCTAACGCTTTTCTTGCTACTTCCGATTTGTTTGTATCAATAGACACTATCGCCGTTGGCAATTCTTTCTTTATAGCTTCTAGTACGGGGATAACTCTTGCTAGCTCTTCTTGTTCAGACACAGCCTTACTTCCTGGCCGAGTAGACTCTCCGCCGATATCAATAATAGCGGCACCATCTGCAATCATTTCCTTTGCAACTTCTAACGCTTGTTCAACGTTGCTATATTTGCCGCCATCACTAAAGCTATCTGGCGTTACATTAAGTATTCCCATTAGCTCTGTTTTATTAAAAAATTTACCTATATCCATAGCTACATTATATCTCATTTCATCACTTCACATAATTCATAGGGAATTTAGCATATCTAGCACGATATATATGCATGTTCTATCACAAAATTATTAGCATACAAACATCTATACTATCAGAACTTGGTTACCAAAATAATACAACTGGTGACGACAGCACACCCTTCTTTCATTCCAACGAAACAGGCTATGAAAAAACTATCAAAAAACTAACAAAAGCTAAAGCAAATCCAAACGCTCAAGTGATTCATCTTGGTGTCTCTGGAATGCAAAACCTTGATATTATTGCAGCTAGAAGCTCTAATCTTGCGATCATCATAGACAGAAATTCACAAATACAAAGCTATTTTCTTGCCATAAAACGAATATTATTATTATCAGATACTACAAAAGAAAATTTTCATGAACGATTAATACAGGAACTCAAGCCAACATATCCGTTCAGAGATAAACACAGCCAATACTATTATCTCAAAAATGGCCTAAAACATGACAATTCGTGGATTAATACCAATGCCAAATTCGAACATATACGAAAACTCTTTCAAGAAGATAGAATTGTTATATTTCGTAATGACTATTCTAACCCTGCTCTTTTTTCCACAATCAAAGAATGGGCTGATACAAATAGTGCCGCAATTGACTCAATATACTTCTCAAACCTCTATCATTATCTAACAAGCTCTGACAAAGAACTATTCTTTGAAAACCTAAAACAAGTTTCTAATCCAAAAACCTTCCTAATAGGAGGAATGACAAGCAGAGTAAGAAAAGCCCGAAGAAGAAGTATCCCTCGCCTCCTTGCTTCATACTACTAAAAATAATACAATCTTAAGTATGCAAATCAAAACCGAAGCGCTTATCAAACGTTATGGCAAAAAAACTGCCGTAAACAAAGTCTCAATAAATGTTGAACAAGGCGAAATCGTTGGACTATTAGGGCCTAATGGAGCTGGCAAAACAACCACTTTTTATATGATAACCGGGCTTGTTAAGCCTACTGCCGGAAAAGTCTTTATCGATAACCAAGATATATCTAAACTACCAATGTATAAAAGAGCAAGACTTGGCATCGGCTATTTACCACAAGAATCATCTATCTTTAAAAAGCTGACTGTAGAAGAAAATGTATATATCCTCTGGGAGCTTTTAGACCTAATTCCTAAAGAACAATATGACGAAAGACTAACAGTATTATTAAAAGAAATGAAAATAGAAAACCTTCGCAAAGAAAAAGCCTATGTGCTCTCTGGTGGCGAAAGAAGAAGAGTAGAGATAATGCGCTCACTTGCTATCAATCCAAAATTCATACTATTAGACGAACCTTTTGCAGGCATCGATCCATTAGCTATCGCAGATATTCAAGAGATTATCCTACACCTTAAAGAAAAAGGGATTGGAGTAATCATCACAGACCATAATGTACGTGAGACTCTTAAGATTACAGACAGATCTTACATACTACATGAAGGACAGATTCTTACTGAAGGATTATCTAAAGACCTTGCGAAAGACGAAGTAGCAAAAAAATTCTACTTAGGCGAAGATTTTAAAATCTAATGAAACGCCTAGACACCTATATATTTGGGTTACTGGCTGAAACCTTTCTTTTCGGTGTAATAGCATTCAGTTTAATATTTTCTGGTGTTTCAATCATCCCTCTAATTATAAGAGAAGCTAGCAACTATGGCATTCCATTTACAACAGCATTGTCTCTCTTTATGGCAAGAATTCCTCAGGTAATGGTTTATACCTTTCCGATGGCCATATTGCTTTCTGCTCTACAAGTATTTAGCACACTATCAAATAATAATGAAATTACTGCATTACGCTCTACAGGAGTTAGCCTAATAAGAATAATTGCCCCTGCTCTAATTTTTGGATTATTGGTTTCTGGATTAACTCTTTTCTTTAATGAATCACTAGTGCCAAAAGCTAACCTATATGTTGAATACACTGTGGCCAAAGCTAAAAACGAATTCCGTCCTACTATTAGAACTTCTGTAAATATACCTCAATATGAAAATGGACAGCTTAAGCGAACTGTTAACGCTAATAAAATGTACAAAGATACTATGGAGGAGGTAACGGTTACCGAATACGATAACGGTTTCCTTGAACGAGTTATTTTTGCAAAAACTGCAAACTTTATTGCAGGACAAGGATGGGTGTTTAGCAACGGAACTCTATACATGTTTAACAAAAAAGCTGACACACTTACAAGAATCCTTTTCGAAAAAGAACTTATCAATCTAAAAGTAAGTCCAACTGATATCAAGATTGTTCTAGAAAGAAGCCATTCTGACCAACTTAGTTTCAATCAATTAAAGACTAAAATAGAAAAAAAAGATAAGACAGGGCAGGATACGTTAAAAATGAAAGTAGAACTTTATCTAAAGACATCTATCCCTTTTGCTTGCTTTATTTTCGTACTATTGGGAGCTCCTCTAGGACTTAACCCACAAAGAAAAAGTAATGCTGTAGGAATAGGTTTTAGCTTAGTAATAGTTATGATTTATTATATGCTAATGGCGCTAGGTGAATGGCTAGGAATGACTAATGCATTGCATCCAATTATTGCCGCCTGGCTACCGAATATCTTAGTTGGTTCTCTTGGGGTTTATTTACTGCTGGAAAAAGCTAAACAATAAAACACCCTTTCCGACTTTCCAACCCTCCTTCTGACTTCCTCCCAAGAGGAAGGATAATTCATAACTTTTATAAATATTCATATCGATTCAAGTTAGGCTTGTATTGAAAATTCAATATATTTCTTCTTTCCCCTGGGGGAAAGCTAGATAGGGGGTTCTTGAAAGAGAGAAAAGGATTATATTTTGGAAATTTTAGCGGTCACTGAGAAGTTGCTGCGAAGGTCACTGAGGCTCTCGAAGTGTGAGCGAGGGCTATTTAGTCTTCGAATCTATAATTATAATTCAAATGGAAGTCGTAAGTGCCTTGAAGGATTGCTGCGGTATCTTCTACTAAAACAGCTTCTTCATCTGTAGGTATCACTAACACTTTAACATTAGAATCAGGGGCCGAAATTACTGCCTCACCATATTTACTTGTAACGACATCATTCTTTGCTTTATCTAGCTTCACTCCAATATTAGCAAGACTCTCCATCGCTTTTTCTCTAATTATTTTATTATTCTCACCAACACCAGCAGTAAAAACAATAGCGTCAACTCTAGGCAATAAAGCCATATAAGCACCGATATATTTTGTGATCCTATAAATTTCCATATTAAGGCTAAGCTCTGCACGCTCATCTCCTGCCTGCATTGCTTTTGTAATATCTCTTCTATCTGTGTATTGTCCTGTTATTCCTAGGTGACCACTTTTCTTGTTCAGAACGCTCACAATCTCGCCAGCACTAAGGCCTAGCTTCTCCGACATATAGCCAACAATAGCTGGATCGATATCTCCTGAACGTGTGCCCATCATTGCACCTTCTAACGGTGTAAATCCCATTGAGGTATCTACAGAAAGACCATTTTCTATAGCTGAAAAACTAACTCCATTACCAATATGAAGAGTAATTACATTTATTTTATCTTTTGGAATACCTAAAAACTTTGCAGCTCTTTTACTAACATATAGATGCGAAGAACCATGAAAGCCATAACGTCTTATACCATGCTCTTTATACCACGCATATGGCACAGGATACATATATGCTTCAGGCTTAAGTGTTTGATGAAAAGCAGTATCAAATACTGTTATCTGAGGCACACCTGGCAATACTTCCATTGCAGATTCTATTCCAACTATATTTGGCGGATTATGCAATGGTGCTAAAGGAGCAACATCTTTTATTGTCTGAAGAACTTCTTCTGTAACCATTACTGATTTATTGAATTTATCTCCACCATGCACAACGCGATGACCAACTGCCTTAATATCTTGAATACTCTCTATTACTTTTGTTTCTCCCTCAGAAAGAGAATGTAACATACTCTCAATAGCGTCCTTATGGGTTGCATGGCCGCCTTCTTGTCCTATTCTCTCAAGGTTACCGTTTGTTAGCTGCTCATTTTTTGTCCAATCATATAAGGCATATTTAACGGAAGAACTTCCACAGTTTAGAACTAGTATTAACATATTATGATTGCAAAGCCGTCATTGCTGTAGTGTAAAAGATGTCATCAGAACTACAACCTCTGCTTAGGTCATTTATAGGTTTCTTAGAACCTTGAATAATAGGACCAACCGCAACAGCTTTGGCTAACCTTTCAGTAAGTTTATATCCGATATTTCCAGATTGCAGGTCTGGAAATATTAAACAATTAGCTTTGCCCGCAACATTACTATCCGGTGCTTTTTTTGCTGCTATTGCAGATACTATTGCTGAGTCTAATTGCAACTCTCCATCAACCATTAATTCTGGATTATTTGTTTGTACTATCGTAGTGGCCTCTACCACTTTATCGACTAACTCATGTTTTGCGCTACCCTTTGAAGAAAATGACAACATAGCAACCATTGGTTCACTACCCATCAATTGCTTATAAGAAATAGCCGTGTCAGAAGCTATACTTGCCAACTGCTCGGCATTAGGGCAGGGGTTAACTGCACAATCTGCAAAGAAAAGAACGCCATCTTCGCCAAATTCTTGCTGAGGAGTAACCATAATAAAAAAACTAGATATTAGCTTACTTCCTTCTTTAAGTCCTACACAGTGGACAATAGATCTGATTGTTTCACCAGTTGTACAAACAGCGCCACAAACCATTCCGTCTGCTTCACCAGCTTCTACAAGTAGTGCTCCAAAATAATGAGTTTTATTTGTTACTTCTTCAGTAGCTTTTTCAATTGTCATTCCTTTATGTTTTCTTTTCTCATAAAGAATCTCTGCAAGCTGTGCTACTTTCTCTGTATCAACACTTGCATCATAAAAAGTTATTTTTGATTTTTCTGAATCTGTGAACTGTGGTTCAAGGTCGGATTTTTCACCAATTAAAACAATCTCTACCACTTCTGCTGCTATTAATTTTTTTGTTGCCTCAATTATTCGGGTATCTGTTGTTTCTGGTAATACGATTTTAGCTTTTTTTGCTTTGGCTTTAGCTATAAACCTGTCTAGTAGTTCCATTTAGGAAAATCGTACTACTTAGCTGGTCAAACGTCAATGCATATATGCCTCTTAAGAAGCTAAAAAAGCTCCTTCAATATGATCTTTAACCTGATTTGATTCTAAAATAATCACATCAAACTGCACGCCTACATCCTCTAGCTTGTTTTGCATTAGATATCTCTTAGCTGTCTTGATGATTTTCTTTTGTTTAGCTTTATTCACGGCTTGATAAGGAGAAGTAAGACTGTCTTTTTTATAATTTTTTACTTCTACAAAATAAATAGTATCTGCTTTGCTACAAATAATATCTATCTCTCCGCCATATGAGTGGTAATTTTGTTCAAGAATATTGTAGCCCAAACTTATTAAGTACTTTTCAGCTATTTCTTCTCCCTTTTCACCTCTATTAATCATTTAATAACTATAACAAAATTATTACATCTTTGTGAAGTTACCACTCTGAATTCTCCTTCCCTTACGAAGGGAAGGTGGCTGCGCTAGCAGACGGAAGGGTTAAAACAAAACCAACTGTTTGGAAATATTAAAACTCCTACGATGTATCCTGCTAAGCCCTGCAATCTCAATATTTTCCATATGTAACTTGGTACCATATCCCTTATGTTTCTCAAACTCATATTCAGGGAAAACTTTAGCATATCCAAGCATAATTCTATCTCTAACAACTTTAGCAATAATAGATGCTGCTGAAATAAGCGGAATCTTATCGTCGCCCTTCACTATAGTCTTCTGAGGGAGCTCTAATTGCGGTATTTCGCGATTTCCATCAACAAGTACCAGCGTTGGCATTAGGTGCAGCCGAAGCACTGCTTTATTCATCGCCTGATAGGTTGCCTGCAATATATTAACCCGATCTATAATATCGTGATGTATTACACCAATACCTATTGATTCCGACTCGTCGATTATACTTTGAAAAATTGCTTCTCTCTGTTTTGCAGATAGTTTCTTAGAATCTCTGAACTTAGAAATATCCTGACCTTTAGAAAACACAATTGCTGCTGCCACAACTGGGCCAGCTAATGCTCCACGACCTGCTTCATCTACGCCTGCTACATACATGCTTCTATTATAAGTATATTTTTATGTTAATAAAGAAACTTCTTCATAGCAATTACACCGTTATGTCCGCCGAATCCAAAAGAATCTGAAATAGCTACATTAACTTCAGCCTCTCTTGCTACATTAGGAACATAATCAAGGTCCAGCTCTTCGTCTGGAGTATCGTAATTGATAGTTGGAGCAACTATACAATCTTGAATAGTCTTTGCTAAGAATATTGCTTCTATTGCACCAGCTGCACCAAGAAGGTGACCTGTCATAGACTTAGTAGAGCTTATCATCAAGTTATGAGCGTGATCGCCAAATACAGTTTTTATTGCATTAGTTTCTTGTTGGTCATTAAGCTTAGTAGATGTTCCGTGTGCGTTTACATAATCAACATCTGTTGGGGCTAGCCCAGCATCTTTAAGAGCCATTTTGATTGCTCTAGCAGCACCATTACCATCAGCTGGCGGAGCTGTTAAGTGATAGGCATCACCTGATAGGCCATAGCCAATCATCTCAGCATAAATTTTTGCGCCTCTTGCTTTTGCATGTTCCAATTCTTCTAAAATAATAATTCCAGAACCTTCACCCATTACAAATCCAGTACGATCTGCATCAAATGGTCTGCTTGCTTTTTCTGGCTCATCATTTCTAGTTGAAAGAGATTTTGCTGCACAGAATCCAGCCATCCCTAATGGAGTTACAGCCGCTTCCGCACCGCCTGCAACCATAGCAATTGCTCTATCATCTTGGATAAGCTTGAAACAATCACCAATTGTGTGAGTTCCAGATGCACAAGCTGTTGTTGTACAGAAGTTTGGTCCTTTTGCACCAAGCTCAATACTAACAATTCCAGCTGCCATATCATTAATCATCATTGGCACAGTAAAAGGAGATACTTTTCTTACTCCTCTTTCGTGAAGTGCTATAGCATTAGCTGCCATTACATCTATTCCACCAACACCAGAACCGATACCAACACCAATTGAATCAGCATCTTTCTCAATATCTAATCCTGAATCTAAAACTGCTTCTTTTGCAGCAACAATTGCAAACTGTAAGAATCTTGACATTCTTCTAGCTTCTTTTGGTGCTATACCAAACTCAACAGGGTCAAAATCTTTTACAGTTCCAGCTATTCTTGTTGGAAAATCGGTAAAACCTTCATCTTCAAGATAAACGATTCCATTCTTTCCTGCTAACAAATTCTCCCAAGTTGTATCTACATCGTGTCCTAATGGGCAAATCATCCCTAATCCTGTTACTACTACTCTTTTTTTAGTCATTATAATTCCTCCTTAGCACTCTGCAATTTCAGTTACTAAATTATTTATTATTGTTTTAACTGGAAGAATATCTTTAATTTCATTAAATCTCTTACCGGCAAAAACTATTCCATTCTCAACATCACCTTGTTGAGCTCTTATTAAAGACTCAATGATGCAAAACTTTCTACTACATGATTTCAAACAAAGATGCGTACATCTATCCGTTATCTCTCCAGCATTAACTCTATCGATGTATTTATTTGGGACTGCTCTGCCAGGATATCCGGCTGGACTCAAAAACTTAACAGTTTCTGTCTCCCCATACCTTAAATACATCTCTTTAAATTTAATATCAGCATTACATTCTTCACTCATTACAAATCTAGTACCCATCTGAACACCCTTGGCGCCCATATTAATAACTTCGCAAATATCTTTTCCATACAATACTCCACCTGCAGCAAACACAGGAATCCTACCATCAATTTCAACAAGAACTTCTTGTAAAATCTCTTTCATAGGACGATCTGTTCCAAGATGCCCTCCAGCTTCTGTGCCTTCAACTACTATTGCGTCTGCACCTAGTTTATAAGACAATCTGGCTGCCTTTGCAGAAGATACAACAGGAACTACTGCTGTCTTCGAATTGCTTTCTTTAATAATTTTAAATACGTCTTTAGAAAACCCTGCTCCTACAACAATAAGGTCAACAGCTGCTTCTAACGATGTTCTTACCAGGTCAAGACATTCAGTAGCTGCTACCATGATGTTAACGCCTACGAGCCCATTTCCCTGTGATTTTTCTCTTGCTATTTCTACTTCTTCAACTACTTCATCCATCGACATTCCTGACGCTGCGATGAGTCCAATTGCATTTTCTGCTGCAACTGCACCGGCTAAATTACCGGTAGAGATTCTAATGGCCATTCCTCCCTGAATAATCGGGAGTACTTTCTTGTGATTTTTTATCTTAACTAGTTTTAATTCCATAATTATTTTCTTTCTTTAACAGGAGGACTGAGTCCTCCTATTAAAAATTATTATTTTTACAGCTTACCGCCGATATAAGTAACAGTATCAGATACAGACTTAAGTCCTTCTGCATCATCATCAGAAATCTCAGTACCGAATTCTTCCTCTAACGCCATTAATAATTCAACGCTATCTAGAGAATCAGCTCCTAGATCATCAACGAATGAAGCTTCTTTCGTTACTTCACTTTCGCTAACACCTAATTGTTCTACAACAACTGCTTTAACTTTTTCATAAATTTCTTGTTCATTCATTCTTATTCACCTCCTTATTATTTAAAAACTAACTCATTACAAGTCCGCCATCAACATTGATGACCTGACCGGTTATGTATTGGGAATCAGCTGAGCTCAAAAATGCTACAGCTTTTGCAACATCCTCAGGAGTACCAAATGTACCTGAAGGAATATTGTTATTGAAATGATCAATAACATCTTGTGATAATTTTTCTGTCATTTCTGTTTTTATAAATCCTGGGGCAACAGCGTTTGCTTGAATATTTTTCTTTGCAAACTCTCTTGCTATTGTTTTTGTAAGGCCAATTACACCAGCTTTCGCAGCAGAATAGTTTGCTTGTCCAGCATTACCCATCTGCCCAACAACTGAAGCGATATTTACTATCTTCCCGCTTTTAGCTTTCATCATTGGTCTAACAACTGCCTTAGACATGTTATATACACCAGTAAGATTAATGTTAATAACTGCATTCCACTCTTCAATCTTCATTCTTAACATTAAATTATCTCTTGTGATTCCTGCGTTATTAACAAGAATGTCTACAGCGCCAAGCTTTTCTATTACTTCTTTAATAGAGGCATCTGCTTTTTCTGCATCAGAAACATCACACTTTACTTCTATAGCTCTTACGCCTAACTTTTCTATTTCTGCTGGTGTATCGCTTGTCATCATATCTAAAATTGCAATATCTGCGCCTTTTCCTGCTAATTCTAAAGCGATTGCTTTCCCAATCCCTCTTGAACCGCCAGTAACTACGGCAACTTTTCCTTTTAAACTCATAAGCTCCTCCTCTTTATCCTTCAATATATCTTATCAAATCATCGCTATTATCAATAGCTGTGAATTGAGAAGTTTTACTAATTCTTTTTGTAATCCCAGTTAATACTTTACCAGCTCCGCACTCAATATATGAGTCCACGCCTTTTGCTGTTAGTTTTTCAACTGACTGCATCCAGTATACTGAAGAGTACAATTGTTTTACTAGCTTTTTTTTGATTTCATTCGCATCTGTTGTAATCATAGCATCTACATTTGTAACTACGGGAATCTTTGCATCTACAAAATCCATATCACTCAAAAACTGAGAAAATTCATCTGCCATTGGTTTCATTAATGATGAATGAAATGGTCCACTTACATTAAGCTCCATGGCTCTCTTTGCTCCAGCTTCACTAAATGCTACCAAACTAGCTACAACTTTTTCTTTTTCACCTGAAACAATTATTTGTGATGCATTGTTATAGTTAGCAACTTCAATACCAGCGTCTTTTGAAATCTCTTCGATTTTCTCAGGAGCTAGTCCAATAATTGCTGCCATTGTTCCTACTCCAGCAGGAACTGCTTTGTTCATCATATCGCCTCTTTGTTTAACAAGAGTGAGCCCTGTGCGAAAATTGAAAACTTCTGCTGCATATAACGCGGAATACTCTCCTAAACTATGTCCTGCGACAAACTTAGGATTAGCACCCTTCTCTTTTAAAAGGTCCGTTACTAAAGCAGATGCAATAAATAATGCAGGCTGAGTATTTGTAGTTACACTAAGGTCTTCTATCGGACCTTCGAACATAAGCTCTAAAAAGTCTTCTCCACAAATTTCATTAATAACCTCAATATGGTCAGCAAAGAAATCTAGGTTTGATTCAACCATAGATTTAGCCATACCCACAAATTGAGAACCCTGTCCTGGATATATAAAAGCTGTACTGCTCATTTTAGCTCTTAGATGCCTTTATTTGTTTTGTTAGTTCCGGAACTATCGCATGCAAATCGCCAACAACTCCGATATCTGCTACACCAAAAATTGGTGCTTCAGGATCTTTATTAACAGCAATGACTAAATCAGAGCTTTGCATACCTGCTAAGTGCTGAATAGCACCAGATATTCCACAAGCAATGTAAATCTTAGGACAAACTGTCTTACCTGTCTGACCAACCTGATGAAAGTGAGCAATCCACTCTGCATCAACAGTGGCTCTTGAAGCGCCTACTCCTGCGCCTATTTCTTTAGCTAAGGCATCGATTATTGCGAAGTTTTCTTTAGAACCTACTCCTCTGCCACCAGAAACAATAATTTCTGCTTCACTAAGATCAATAGCATCAGACTCTTCATGAGTCTCTTCAATCATTCTCATTCTATCTTTTATGGATGAAAGATCTGCTTTAACAGCAATTTTTTCACCTTTTTCTTTTGTGCCTATTTCTGTTTTCTTAAAAACATTAGGTCTAACTGTAGACATTTGTGGTCTATGGTTAGGACAAAGAATAGTTGCCATGATGTTTCCACCAAAAGCAGGTCTAGTCTGTGTAAGTAACATTTCTTCTGTATCAAAATCTAATTCAGTACAGTCTGCTGTAAGTCCAGCATCTACCATTACGGCAACTGTTGGGGCTAAGCTTCTGCCAACACTAGTTGCACCATAAAGAATAATCTCTGGCTTGTTTTCTTTCACAAGGTCAGCAATTACCTTTGCATAATAATCATTCTGATAATAAGACAGTTTAGGATCTACTGCTGAATATACTTTCTTTGCTCCATAGTTATATAGAAGCTGTAGTAAGTCACTATCATCAGCTGATAATAGAACCGCACATAAAGTATAGCCAGACTTGTCAGCTAATATCTGTCCTTCGCTTAACAATTCTAAAGTCGCTTTAGTTATTACACCGTCACGTTGTTCTGCAAAAATCCAAATCTCGCTCATAGTATCTTCCTCTCCTTTAGCTTCCCAACCAGTTCTTTAACTGCTTGAGTCACGTCTTCGTTATCAATTGTTTCTCTATTTGTTTTAATTGGTGGAGCAAATACTTTTCTTACGATAGTAGGAGAACCGTTAAGACCGATCTTCGCATCTTCTGCTCCTATATCTTCCGCACCCCAAGTTGTAATTGGCGCACTCTTTGCTCTCATTTTACCTTTTAAAGAAGGCAATCTCATTGTGTTTGCCTCTTTTACTATAGTAAATGCAGCGGTACCATCTACTTCCCAAATCTGATAACCTTCTTCAGTTACTCTTTTCACTTTATATCCTGTATCTGTTTTCTCTGCTTCTTTAACATAAGTAACAACAGGAATATCAAGGAAGTGCGCTACGCCAGGTCCAACCTGTGCAGTATCACCATCTATTGCTTGCTTACCAAAAAGAATAAGATCAAAATCTCCAGCCTTTTTAACAACCATGCTCAAAGTATAAGAAGTTGCCCAAGTATCTGCTCCAGCAAACTTTCTATCTGTAACAAGAATAGCTTCATCAGCTCCAACAGAAATAGCTTCTCTCAAAGCTTGCTCTGCTTGAGGAGGTCCCATAGTAATAACTGTTACCTTCGCTCCATACTGTTCTTTCATTTGAAGTGCCATTTCTAATGCATTCTCATCGAATGGATTGATAACACTAGGAACACCTACTCTATTTAGACGGTTAGTCTCTCTATCGATAGTAACCTTGTCTGAGTCAGGCACCTGTTTAATACAAACTGCAATATTCATTTAACTCTACCTCCTAAAGACTACTTGTCTTTTCTTGCGCTTTCTTTGATTACATCCAAAGCAATAACATTTCTCTGAATTTCGTTTGTGCCTTCATAAATCTGAAGAATCTTAGCATCTCTAAACATTTTTTCGATAGGATATTCTTTCATATAACCATATCCACCAAAAATCTGTAGTGCTTCATTTGTTGTAGCCATACATACGTCTGTAGCCATAAGTTTGCACATAGCTGATGCTCTTGAAAAATCTTTTACACCAGAATCAATATTCTTAGCTGTTTGATATAAAAGAGCTCTTGATGCTTCAATCTGTGTAGCCATATTAGCTAACTTATGTTGGTTAGCTTGGAAAGAAGATATTGGCTTACCAAACTGAACTCTTTCTCTAGAGTATTTAACAGCTGCTTCCATAGCTCCTTGTGCAAGTCCTACACCCTGAGCTGCGATACCTGGTCTAGAATGGTCTAAGTTTTTCATAGCAATGATAAAACCCACTCCTTCTCTACCTAATAAATTTTCTTTAGGAACTTTAACGTCTTGGAAAATAAGCTCAGTAGTAGAACTAGCTCTAATACCTAACTTGTCTTCTTTCTTACCGAAAGTAAAACCTTCCCATCCTTTTTCAACGATGAAAGCAGATGCTCCGCGAGCACCTTTGTTCTTATCTGTCATAGCAATAACAGTATAAGTATCAGCTTCTGCGCCATTTGTTATCCATTGTTTTGTACCATTAAGAATATAATGATCCCCTTTTAGTTCTGCAGTAGCTTGAACTCCGCCTGCGTCTGACCCAGCGTTAGCTTCTGTAAGGCCGAAAGCTGCTTGGCTTGTACCAGCTGCTATAGCTGGTAAATATTTTTGTTTTTGTTCTTCAGTTCCGAAAGCTAGAACAGGATAAATACCAAGAGCGTTTGCTGCGAAAGACACAGATACGCCGATACATCCTTTACTAAATTCTTCTACTGCTAATATGAAGTCCATAACTCCACCACCGAAGCCACCATATGCTTCTGGGATATATAGTCCATAAAGATCAGCTTCTGCAATCTTCTTTAAGATTTCTGTTGGGAAGATTTCTTCCTTATCTAATCTTGCTCTTTCTGGAATGATATATTCGTCCGTAATCTTTTTTGATAGATCAACGATCATTTTTTGTTCGTCTGTTAAGAAATATTCCACTTTTTTCCTCCTATTTTTTTATATGTTTTTTTTATATCCATTTAATAACATTTGCCCCGTAGGTAAGCCCTGCGCCAAAGCCCACAGTTATCACTATATCTCCTTTTTTAAGGAGGTTTTTGCTCATTACTTCAGTGATTGCTATTGGGATTGATGCGCCGGATGTATTGCCATATTTGTCAATGTTAACATACACCTGATTATCCGACAATCCTAACTTATCTTGCGCATAATCGATCATTCTTTTGTTCGCTTGATGCGGTATTAAGAAGGTAACGTCCTCTTTCTTCAGCCCAGCAGTAGCTAAAGCTTCATCCATCATTTTCACAATAATATTTATTGCGAATTTGTAAATTGCTCGGCCATCCATTTGGATGGAAGCTAGTGGGTCGTTAACTGTCTCTTTGGTTAGTTTTTCCTTTGATCCACCCTTTGGAATAATCAATTTATCATAGTCCTGACCTTTAGCGCCAAGATATGAAGAAAGCAAACCATATCCATCTTCTACCTTACCTAAAACGACAGCGCCTGCGCCATCACCAAAAAGAACAACTGTAGAACGATCTTTCCAGTCGCAATATTTGCTTAATGTGTCCGTCCCAATTACTAATGCATTCTTATATAACCCTGATTTCATCATCTTTACTGCTGTATCAAGTGCATAAATAAAACCAGTACAAGCAGCGCTAATATCAAAAGCTGCTGTCTCCTTTATATCTAATGCGCCTTGAACCAAACAAGCAGTAGATGGAAACAATTGATAATCTGGAGTTGTTGTGGCAACTATAATAAGGTCGACATCATCTTTATCAATACCCGCATTATCAATTGCTTTACTTGCTGCTTCTATAGCCAAACTTGCAGATGTTTCTTCTTCTGCAATAAATCTTTGTCTTATCCCTGTTCGTGAAGCTATCCACTCATCATTTGTTTCAAGCCCTAGCTTAACAAAATCATCATTCATAAATTTCTTTTTTGGAATTGCGTTACCTGAGCCTATTATTCCATAACTGTTATTTGACATTCTGACCCCTCTTATTTTTCTTCTTCAACTAAAATATTTCTAATATCATCAACAACATTTTCCTCAACCATAATAGCTGCTTCGCCAATTGCATTTCTTAATGCTTTTGGGCTAGCTGATCCATGAGCAATTATTACTGGTTTTTTTACTCCTAATAACAATGTTCCTCCGAACTCATCATAATCGAATTTCTTTTTAATCTTTTTTAATGCAGGAACCATAAACACAGCGCCAAACATAGCCATTAGGCTTTTCTTAATAGTTGCTTTTATTAGTTTAAACACCATAGAGACAAGTCCTTCTCCTAGCTTCAAGACAACATTTCCAACAAACCCATCACAAACAACAACATCTACTTTACCTGAAAATATATATTGTGGCTCTAGGTTGCCAACAAAGTTAACCGCTTTATCTTTTTTTAATATTTGATATGTCTCAGTGGTAAGCTCGTTACCTTTTTTTTCTTCTTCGCCTATATTAAGGATTGCTACTTCTGGCTTCTCTATGCCAAATCTATGCTGCGAATATATAGATCCCATTTTTGCAAATTGAACCAAGTGCTTTGGCTTACAATCAGCATTCGCACCAAGGTCTAGTGCGACTATTGGCTTGCCTATTGTTGGGAATACGGCAACGATGCCTGGTCTCTCTACATTCTCGATTCTTCCAATCTTAAATATAGAAGCAGCTAATACTGCGCCAGTGTTTCCAGCAGATACAAGTGCATCTACGTTACCTTCTTTTAAAATCTTAATAGCAACCATCAATGATGAGTCGCTATTCTTAATTGCTTTTGTAGGATGTTCATTCATGCTTATTCGGTCACTAGCATGTACAACAGAAATACGCTTTCGCGTTTTATATTTTGCTAGCTCCTCGTTTATTGCTTTTTCGTCACCGACTAAAACAACTTCTATTTTTGAATTTTTGCGGACAGCATCAATCGCACCAAGAACTTCGTTCTTCGGGGCGAAATCTCCTCCCATTGCATCCAATGCTATTTTCATTAGGGGTTTATTATTCAGCTACTGCTGTTTTATTCAAAATCTGACGCCCTTGGTATTCACCACAGGATGTGCAAACATGATAAGGTCTAACGTCTGCCTGACAATTAGGACAAGTTGAGATTTCTGGCATTTTAACTTTCCAGTGCGCTCTACGCTGATCTCTCTTCATCTTAGTGGTTTTCTTTTTAGGTACTGCCATTCTAGTCCTCCGTCTTTTTTAGTTGTTCCAAAACAGCCAGTCTTGGATCTATTGTCTTTTTCTCTTCTTGTTTCTGAACCTGACAATTTATATCACATTTAGGTGCTATTGGCAAATTTAAAATAATAAGTTCACGTGCCATTTCAGAGAAATCTATCGTTAAATCTGCGCTATACGTGAAGAATACGTCATCATTCTGAACTTCGTAATCTTTCTCATCAGAAAAATATTTTTTGGATTCATCTACAAAACGCTCTTCAAACTCAAAAGAAATTTTCTCGTCAAATTGCTTCAAACATATTGAGCATTCTAAGCTCACAATTGTCGAAATCCTTCCCTTTGCAACCAAACCCATTCCAGAATTAACTACTGTCACTTCTAGCACTACATTATCCTTTAGCGACATATCTTCGCCTAAATCTAATTTAAACGGCTCATCCAAAGAATATTCTTCTGAATTTCCTATTTCTGATAATAATGGTGTTACATCTACTTGCATAAAACTTTCATCCTCTTTTCGCTTGTATGATATTATTGCAGACTGTTAAATTCTTCAACATCTTTTATAAGACTATCCTTCATAAATTGCAATTGTTGCTTTTGAATAGACAATGACTCTATATAATAATTTGCAACCATAAGTAAAACCGTGATAACTACCAACAACAATACAGAAGCTACTGCAGGACGCTTCACGATAACTGACGAACCTTCTCATACATAACAACTGCTACGCTTATACCTACGTTTAAGGAATCATTTTCGCCCAGCATTGGAATAGATAACTTTATATCAGCTTTTTCTTTCCAATAGTCAGAAACACCGTTATGCTCACTTCCTACTACAAGCGCACTTTTCACAGATAGATTTTCCTTATAATAAGGATTCGTAGCTTCTGGAGTTGCCACCATAATTTCAACGCCATGTTTCTTTAATCCTATATATAAGTTTTCTTTATCTATACAGCCAAACTTTGTTGAAAAAAAAGTTCCCACACTATTTCTTATAACATTTGGGCTATAAATATCAGTGTCTTGTTCCGTAAAAACAATCAAATCGGCGCCAGCACCGTCAGCTATTCTAAATAAGGCCCCAATATTCCCAGGCTTTTCAATTTTTTCACAAACAAGAATATTCTCTGCGCCAGACAAGTCTATCTGCTCATCTTTTTTTTGAAAAACACCCAAGATTGACTCTGTTTTTTCTCTGTACCCAATCTTTTCAAACATTCCCCTATTAATAAGGTATTTAGCAGTCTCAACATTTATTACTTCTAACTTTTCTTCTGTGCCCCATAGTTCCTGGCAAACATAGCCGTTTCGCAAAGCAAAAGTTATTTCTTTTTCGCCCTCTACAATAAATAATGACATGGCATCACGATGCTTCTTGCTATGAAGCTTGCCAAGGTTTCTATATTTTGGATTTTGAAAACTAGTTATTTGTTCCATAGGTAACTCCGCCCTTTCTCTACTCATTCTCAATATACTATAATATAATGCTACTACTTAAAAAGTAGAAATCAAATATATTATACAGATTATACAAAAGGAGACTAAAATGAAAAGAATAATAATACTACTAGGAATACTGTGTGTGTCTTTTGCTCAAACACCACAAGTTCTGCTTTTAGATGATTACCTAGAACTAGCACTAAATAACCATCCATTGGTTGAGAAAAGCCAAGCAGAATATATGGCACAACTGAATGCCAACGACATGGCAAAGGGCATAAATGACTGGAACCTTTTCATGTCTTCTTCTTATACAAAAGGATACTCCATGCAAGGAACAACAATGTACAGTGGTGACACCGAGATACTTGTAGCACAAGCAGGGCTATCTTCTTTATTAGCAGATACAGGAACGAGGCTAAACCTAACATCTGAAGCTACTCGCATGAAAGCAATCCCTGGGTTCAATGGTGGAACTTCTACTATTTACAACGCGAATTTAAACATTAGTATCGTGCAACCATTACTGAAAAATGCTTTTGGACAAATGGACAGATATCCATTACAACTTGCTAAATTCGGCAACGAACTCGCTTCAATTAAATACTCTGAAGATTTAGAGAATTTTTATAAAACACTAATCGATGATTATCTTTCGTGGCAGCTTGCTTATATCACAATGGTTATTACCAAAGAACAATATAATAAAGCTAAAGACCAAGTATCATTTGTAGAAAAACAATACAAAAGAGGTGCTTCTGAAAAACTAGAACTTGTACAAGCAAACCAAAGCTTGAAATCTAAATCGGTTCAATTTCTATCGGCAAAGCAAGGCTTAGAAAATAAAGGATTGGTCATTGCTTCCCGAATTGGTGATGCAAAAAACAAAGACGCTACATCATTATTACCTCAAAACAACATTCAACTAGGTGTAGATGGCCGAGTAGCAGACTCTGTTAATTACCTTCAAACAAGATCGAAACTTGCAAAGCTATTAAAAATACAAGAAAAAATGCAAAAAGAAACTTTGCTTTACCAAGAAAACAAGTCAAAACCATCAGCCGAACTGTTCCTATCTAAAACTGTTGGTTCTGCAGAAAACACAAAAGAGGACATGGCTAATAATCTAGGATCTCAGTCTCCATTTAGTATCGGATTACAAATTGAAACTCCTTTGCAAAACACTGCTGCAAATAAAGAAGAACAAGCAGCCAGAGAAAGATTAACTAAAATACAAAAAGAAAATGAAAACATAATGAAAGATAGTGTTGATGGACTTCTTACTATTTACCAAAACATTAAATCCTTAGATGAAATGATTAGAGAAAACGAAGAACTAGTAAACTTATCCATAGAATTTGCAGCACTTGAAGAAAAGAAGTTTAAGCAAGGAAGAAGCTCTTTGTATTTTCTTATTAATGCCCAAGACAAACTCCTTGGAACAAAGATGCATCTTGCTTCATTAAAAAGCAGCAAAATGCTACTAATAAACAAATTGTCATCACTATTGGATACATATCAAAAAACACCATTATTAATGAGCATCATCAACAAAGGAGCCAAATAACCATGATGAAAATCGTTGAATTCTTTATCAAACGACCAAAGGTAGTAAACCTTATATTAGTATTTATACTATTAATGGGCGCTCTAACTATTAAAAACCTACAAAAACAAGGTGCCCCTTCTGTAGATTATGGGTTTGTAAGAATCTCTACAGTCTACCCAGGCGCTTCTCCAGAAGATGTCGAGCTAAAAGTAACAAACAAAATAGAAGACGAATTAAAAAGTGTTGATGGCATAAAAAGGCTTACATCAAGATCACTTGAGAGCTTTTCTATAGTCGCTGTAGAACTTGATGATTCCGTTGATTATAAAAAAACCAAGGAAGATATCAAAAAAGCAGTCGACCGGGTTCAAGATTTACCAAAGGAAGTTGAAGCAAAACCATATATTATAGAAATTAACAGCGACACACTACCCTTAGTAGAAGTTGCAATTACAGGGACTGCTAACTATGGAATAAAAAGAGTTTATGCAAAAGCACTAGAAAACAAGTTTAGAGAAAACAAACTTGTAGGAGGCATAGATAAATTCGGCTACCTAGAAAAAGAAATCAAAATAGAAGTAGACCAAAAGAAGCTACTAGCGAACTATATATCTCTTGGTGAAGTCATGTCAGCTATCGAGGCGCATAACTTTAGAATGAGTGCTGGCGATCTTAACAGCAAATTCAATGAGAAAAAATTCTTAATCATGTCAGAATTTGAAAACCCAAAAGATGTGGGAAAAGTAATAATCCGTAGTGGATTTGAAGGTAACAGAGTTATTGTTTCTGACGTTGCTCGCATTGTAGATGGATATGAAAAAGCAGGAACTATAATTAAAACTGATGGAAATAAGTCCATCAACATGACTGTTAAGAAAAAACCTGCCGCTGACATAATGAACGCTTCTGTAGAAATGCGACAAATCATAAAAGACTTCCAAAAAGATCTTCCAGAAAACGTACAAATATCACTTGTAGTCGACTTTTCGGTTGAAGTAAAAAGCTTACTAGATATGGTAATAAGCAATGCTTGGCTAGGGTTTGTGCTTGTTCTACTAACCTTGCTTGTTCTGCTTAATTTTAAAATAGCATTTTGGACTGCACTTGGAATACCAATCTCCATAATGCTTTCACTGAGTCTTTTCCCTGTTTTCGGAGTAACAATAAACTTTATTTCCTTAATGGGGCTTATCCTTGTACTTGGAATGATTGTCGATGATGCCATTATTGTTGGCGAAAACATCTACCACTACCGAGAAGAGGGACTTCCTCCAATGGAAGCAGCGCAAAAAGGAGTTCAAGAAGTACTGTGGCCGGTTATAACAACTATTTTAACAACAGTTGTAGTGTTCCTGCCTATGATGGCAATGAAAGGTATCCTTGGGAAGTTCATGTTCCAAATGCCGATTGCTGTTGCGCTGATACTATTCAGCTCTTTGGCAGAATGTTTATTCATTCTTCCTTCTCATATTTCTCATACAAAAATTAAAAAGAAAGATAAAAAGAAGAAAACATGGTTTGGTCGCTTTGAAAATAAATATGAAAAATTTATTATATTCACGATAAACAATAAATATAAAACAACACTAACTTTTATAGGAATATTCATCTTATCTATCATCGTAATGATAACAAGTATGAAATTCGTTCTATTCCCTTCTGATGATGGTATGTATGCATACATTACTTATGAAACAGCACAGGGAACAAGCTTAGAGGAAACATCTAAGAAAGCAGAAGCTATTGAAGAAGCATTAAAACCTTATCTAACACAAGGTGTATCAAAATTTGTAACTACTGTAGGAGAACATATCCCTCAAGTGGCTGATTTTGGAACAAACTATAGTGCAGGGTTTGTAGGGAACATTATGATTCACCTTACTCCAATGGGAAGCAGAAACAGAACAGCAACAGACATAGTTTCTGACATCAAAAAAGATATTGAAGGCATCAAAGGGTTTACCAAACTTGATGCTGATATTCTATCTGACGGACCTCCAGTTGGAGAGCCTATCACGGTTACTCTTATTAGCGACAATGATGATTCTCGTAATGCTGTTTTCAAACATCTTAAAAACTATTTAGCAAATCTAGATGGAGTAAAAGATATCGTAGACAATGAAGGGAAAGGCAAAAAAAGAATCGATATATCACTAGATTATGACCTTATGTCTAGGCTAGGACTAAATGCCATATCTGTAGCAAATACTATTAGAACAGCTTTCCAGGGCATCATTGTATCTGAACTTCGATGGAACGGAGAAGATATAGACTATAGGGTTATCTTAAACAAAGAAGCAAGAACTGCTGGTTCCAACAAAAAAGCAGCAACATTAAGAACAATTAAGTCTTTAACTGTTCAAAATCATCAAGGGAAACTAATCCCTCTTGGCCAGCTTATTAAAGCTACAGAGAAAGATGATTTGCTTAAAATAAATCACTTTGATGCAGATAGATCAGTTACAATCTATGCTGATGTTGATTTAGATAAAATAACTTCTTTTGAAGCAAACCAGAAAATCAAAAAAGAATTAAAACCTCTAACAAAACAGTATCCTGCCTTAAGAGTAAAATTTGGTGGTGAAGAACAAGATACACAGGAAGCTATGTCTAGCCTCTTCTCTGCTCTTATCCTTGCATTAGTTGGTATCTACTTTATTCTTGTTGTTCTATTTAACAGCTTCACTCAGCCATTCTTAGTAATGACTGCTATTCCTTTCAGTTTATCTGGTGTTATCTTCACATTCTGGTCTCACAATTTACCAATGAGTTTTCCAGCAATGATTGGACTTATCGGACTAACAGGGATTGTCGTAAATGATTCATTAGTAATGATAAGTTTCTTGAATACTAAGAGAGATGAAGCCGGAACCAGTATCGAGAGTATGGCAGCTGGAGCAAAAAGAAGACTGCGCCCAATTCTGCTAACTACAACTACTACTGCAGCTGGTCTCTTTCCTACTGCATATGCATTTGGTGGAGATAACCCATTCATAGTACCAATGATTCTTACGATTGCATGGGGGCTTGTCTTTGCAACTATTATTACGCTAATTTTGGTGCCATCTTTATACGTTATACAGCATAACTTTAATGCTCGCGTTAAAAAGATGTGTACTGGATGTGAAGTAAAAACTATCTAAAACGATTCTCCCTCGCCAATGGCGAGGGAGAAGATTAACTTATTAAATATCATTTCCCTTAAATAAGAAATATAAAGAAAGCCCTATTAATACTACCTGGAATTCCATGCCACCAGCAGGAAATTGTTCAGTAGGCATAAAGCTCCACTGTCCAGCATGCAACATCATGATTGCTCCTAACATAACAGGAACTATTAATGCTCCACCAACCTTAGTTGCTAAACCATTACCTAACCCGCCATACAGCACCAACACCCCTGCCATTGTTTCCATTAACGCCAGCATATATACCGCGATAACAGGCATGCCCATCATACCAGCCATTGCTCCAGCAACTGGAAACTTACTTAAACCATGAAATAAAAATACCGCTGCAAAGGCAGCCCTTAATAACCAATGTGCATTCTTCTTTGCAAATTCCATCTTATTACCTCCTAGATACTTATTAGCCCTATTATATAAACTTTATTAAGTACTTTTCAAATAAACTAGAGATTATGTTTTTAATATTTTTTTTATATTGCAAATCTATTTCTAAACTATCGATACACTGTATGCCTTCCAGAACTAAAGCATTAATACTAGAAATAATATCTCTTTTTACTGAAATACTCTCTATAAAGCTTTTTACGCTTTTAATGTCCCCTATTTCCAAAGAACTTAAAAATCTTTCTTGTTCCTTTTTTTCTGTTATACACGCTAATGATTTAAATAAAACTATATTCAATTTACCATTCTGCACATCATTCATGCTTGTTTTCCCAGAATCTCCTTCTTTCATGAAAACGTCTATCAAATCATCTAAATATTGATACGCAACTCCTATTTTACTTCCTGCTGTCCTCAATAATTCTATGTCTTTGCTACTTGCACCACCGATAATTGCAGCACAAACAAATGGTGATACAAAAGAATACATGGCTGTTTTTTTCATATACACCTGCGCAATCTCTTCTTCCGTAATATCTTTTATTCTGCCAATAGCTAATCGTTGATCTGCCATCTCGCCTATTCCTGTATCAATTGCTATTTGCATTAGCTCCATTAATGCTAGCGATTTCTTTTCTTCATTTACAGGTATACTCATAAACTGTTTTACGCCAGAGGCAAACAATATATCACCCCAAACTAATGCCAACTCTTTGGAAGGAACAGGGCTCCCTCTTCTTATTGTTGCCTTATCAAGAATATCATCATGAAACAAGATGAAGCTCTGCAAAATATCAAAAGAAATTGCCCATCTATATGATTCTGTTAGAGACTCTTGCTTTGAATATCCCAAGAAAACCAATAATGCTAGAAGCGAACGAAACATCTTCCCTTTACCTGCCATTGATTTTGTTAATTGATTAAAAGCATCCTGACCAATATCTTGCTTATGTATATTTAAAAGATCTGCAATATTCTTTGCATACTCATCGGCTAACTCTTTAGAAAAATCTTCTATCATCCTAAAAGGTACGTTAGCATTAGTGCCGCAAATAATAATAAGCCAAATATCATCTGAAACCTTGCAGTATTTTCAACTATATTTTCTGGCAAAGTTTCTTCTTTTAAAAAAGTTCTAACTAATTTAAAAGCTATTGGCAAGCTAATCATTGGCAGTAACAGCCAATAGTTCTTATAGTAAAAGAAAGTATATATTCCTAGTAATAAATAAGAAAAGTCTAACTCTGCATAGTACAAATACTTAGCTTTCTTTTTACCCAAAAGCATTGCTATTGTCTTAATTCCAGAAGCCTTATCGTCATCAATATCTCTGATATTATTAGCGGTAATTATGGCCATAATCTGTAATCCAACAGGCAATGAGAATAGCAAAACATCCAATGAGAACTCTGCTGTAAATCCAAAATAAATAGCTAAAAACAAAAAAGGACCCATTAATAAAAACACCGCAGGTTCACCCAGTGCTAAATATTTTAAAGATTTGTTTCCTGCTGTATAAAAATAGCTTCCGCCCAATCCGATAAGAATAAACCACAATAATTGAGAACTTGCGGTATAGATAAAATATGTGCCAATAATTAATGCTATAGAATAAAAAATAGCTATAACTGGTATCAGCTGGGCAGGCTTCAACAAGCCATCTACTAAAACCATGCTAGAGCCTTTTGTTTCTTTCCTGTCTACACCCTTTATATAATCATAAAAATCATTAACTAAATTCGTAGCTGCATGAATACAAAGAACCCCCAGCAACATCAAAAAAAAGTCCAACAAACCAACTTTATTTCCATTCATAATTGCTATTGCAAAACATATGAGAACAGGAACAACCGATGCCGTAAAAGAGTATGCTCTTATAGCCTGAATCCAAACTTTTATATTCTTTTTCATGCCACTATTATACTAGAGACCTATGCTACAATGAAACCATGCAAAAAAAAGTAGTTATTATCGGTGGTGGCTTTGCAGGAATTCAGGCTGCAAAGAAGCTATATAAAAACCATGACATTCAGCTAACCATACTCGACTACAAGGATGACTCCACTTTTCTTCCTTTGCTACCGGATATTATTAGTGGCAACCTAGCAATAAAAAACATAACTTTCTCATTAACTCATTGGTGCAAAAAAAGAAAAATCAACTTTATAAATGAAGCTGTAATAGAGGTCCTTTCCAATGAAAATATAATAAAAACTCCAACCCAGCAAATAGACTATGACTATCTTCTTATAACTACAGGATCTGAAACAAATTATTATGGCAACAAGCTTATTACTAATAATTCTCTGAAACTAGATGATGTGCGAGATGCTTCCACTATCAAAGTAGCCGCTCTTTCTGACAACATCGACCATGTTCTGGTCTCTGGTGGAGGCTATACTGGGATAGAAACTGCTACGCATCTTAGGCTATTATTTGATAAACAAGGGCTTGATAAGAAAATATCCATTGTAGAGTTCTCTCCTAAACTTTTAAGGCCTATGCCGGAATGGATCAGGAAACATGTTGTGAAAAATTTATACAGTTTAAAGATTAATTGTCTTATTAATTCTCAAGTAACAAACATTGAAGAAACAACTATTACTATTAACGAAAAGGATACTTATGAAAGAGCAATGTTAGTATGGAGCTCTGGCGTGAAAGCTGTTGATATAATCAAGCAACTTAATGGAGAAAAAGACAGACAAGAAAGAGTGCTTGTGGATAAAAATATGCATATCTCTGATAATGTTTTTGCCTGTGGCGACTCCTGTCAGTTTATAGAAAAAGATATGCCACTTAGAATGAGTGTCCGTTTTGCAGTGGATGCCGCAAAGGTTGCTGCAAAGAATATAATTAATAGCATAAGCAAAAAACCTCTAATTACTTTTAAATCGCATGACCCAGGATACATTATCCCTATGGCTAACAATAATAGTATTGGGCTTGCTGAAGGAATAAAAGTAAAAGGCAAATTAGCTACATTCTTGCACTATGCGCTATGCTTTTGGTTCTCTGAAAAATCCAATAAATTAGGTCTTCTGAAAAACTTACTCTCTCGCTAACTACTGCAACTTTCTTAATATTACTCCGATAACTTAGCAAAACAATTATAGGAATAACTATGCGTACAAAAATTATTGCGAATACTACTACAAATATATATCTTGGAACAAGCTTTGAGCGACTACACAAAATCGCAGAAAGTGGTGGCATTATTCCATCTCGCTCAAGCACTGTACTGGCAGACAAGTTAGTAGGAGCAATTACGGAAACTGACCAAGTAAAGTCTCGATCAATCACTTATCTAGACAGAACATTACTAAAAGAATCTCCATCATGGCTTAGACTTTGGGGACTAAATACACATCCAGAAAAGATCTCAAAACTAGAGCACTTTTTCATGGGCCATTCTGAAAAACCTGAAGTCTATATAACAATTGAAGCAGAATCAAAACAATTGACCAAACCGGGTATCTGGAAAAAATGGTTTTTACAACCTCATGCAGTATACCAAGTAGGAATAGAGAATGTTCCGTCATCTGACATTAAAGAAATATTGATTCGCAATGAATCTAAAATCAAAAATGTACCTGAGGAACTACGACCAAAAATAAAGGTACAACGGCTGCATTCTTCCGACATACTAAAAAATATAAATTATGGCATTAGATTGTTTGTGCTTTTACATCTATTTTTATCTACTCCTGCCATGATGTTATGGAATACAAACAAATTTTTTGTAGCAGGCGAATTCATGCTCTCTAGCATACTATGCTTATCTGCTTTTGATAAAGATACACTAAAAGCTTTTATGGCATTAAAAAATGACCTTAAGCCAAGAACCTGAGCAGTAGAATAATCACACTACTTCTTCGCTAATAACCTGTAACATAATAACAAGGTTATGCGGCAATGGACCAAACCTATCCACACACTCTTGCTTCAAACTTTCTACCTGTTTCTGACTACTTAGCTCCGCAATAGATTTATATAATGCCAATCGAATATTCATATCTGGAATATAATCTTCTGAAATATATGCCTGCATCTTGGATGAAATAGTTATATATGGTCGTTCTTTTTGCTGAACTCCCTTTTCTTTAGCAATCGCATTATTTAGCAAATGCATATAGAACTCAAACCCAACAGCTTCCATATAACCGCTTTGCTCTGTGCCCAAAATATTCCCAATACCTCTTAACTCTAAATCTCTAAGTGCTATATCATACCCTGAACCCAATGTTGAGAATTCCATAAGTGCCTCAAACCTGGTCTTAACCTCATCAGTAAATTTATCAGCATTTTTATACATCAAATAACAATAAGACTGCACCTGGTTTCGTCCAACACGCCCTCTCAACTGATGCAATTGTGCTAACCCGAAATGCTCTGCGTTATTTACAAAAATAGTATGAGCGTTAGGGATATCTACTCCATTTTCAATAATTGTTGTAGCTATAAGCACGGGGAATTTATTCTCATAAAACTCAACCATCAACTGCTCAAGCTCTCTTGGCTTCATCTGCCCATGCCCTATTCTAATATCCAAACCTGGCATCACATTGTGTATCTGATTCCTTAAGTGAATAATGTCGTGAATACGATTGTGCAAGATAAACACCTGTCCATTTCTACGCGTCTCTTTATTTATCTTCTTCTTAATAAAATCTATATCAAATACATGTTCCTCTGTAATAATCGGCAATCTCTCTAACGGAGGGGTATTAATAACACTAATATCTCTGATTCCAGAAATAGACATATATAACGTCCTTGGTAACGGTGTCGCTGAAAGAGTTAACACATCAACATGGCTTCTATACTTTTTTAATCGCTCCTTTGCCATCACTCCAAATCTTTGTTCTTCATCAATAACCACTAGCCCTAAATCTGCAAATTCTACGTCTTTTTGCAACAAACGATGTGTCCCCACGATTACGTCTGTTAATCCCTGCTGAAGCCTCTGCAAGGTGTCTCTCTGTTCCTTGCGTGTTTTAAACCTATTAAGAAACTCCACATTAACTCCGAGAATGCCTAGCCGCTTATTAAACACTTCATAATGTTGCTTCGAAAGAATAGTTGTTGGCGCTAATAATACGACCTGCTTTCTACTCTCTACTGCTTTAAGTGCTGCTCGTATTGCTACTTCTGTTTTACCAAACCCAACATCTCCACAAATAAGCCTATCCATTACTTTGGCAGACTCCATATCTTTTCTAACATCATCAATTGCCTTTTGTTGGTCTCTGGTTTCCTTAAATGGAAAAGATTCTGCAAGCTGTATAGACATCTCGCTATCCTCAGCAAAAGAAAACCCTTCATTAAGCTTACGATTCTTATATAAATAAAAAAGGTCTTTGGCTACATCTTTTACAACCTTCTTAACTTTTTTTTGAGTCTTCTCCCATTGTTTATCTCTTAAAGAATTAACCTTAGGGTCTACCCCGCCAGAGAATTTATAAATTCTTGTAAGCTGTTCTATTGGGATATATATTTTGTCATTTTCTTGATACTCAACTACCGCATATTCGCCTTCATATTTACCAAACTTTAGCCTCTTTAGCCCTTGATAAATACCGATACCATGGTTGATATGAACAACCTTATCTCCTTGATTCAAATCAAATAATATTTCATGCGGGATAATATGATCATGATGCTTTACATTCTTATCAAAAGGGTTGATCTCAATATTTTTAAGCTTTGTCAGGGATCGCTGTGATGTTGGCTCAAATGTTCTGATATCTTCTATCTCTGTATCAAACAACTCGATTCTAATAGGAACATTTTGATTAGAAGGAAATACATCTATAATGCTTCCTCTAATAGCATAATCACCAGGACTAAGAGCCAAGGTAACTCTAGAATATTTATAATTCTCTAGCTCTTCTATTATTAAATCTACATCTACATTTACGCCTACCTGAAGTTTCATAGCTGAATTATTGTATATGTTATGTGGGTGAATGGCAAATAATAGCTCCCCCTGTCGCTTTGCGACATCCCCCTCAGTGAGGGAGCTAAAAGAATTTACTTGAATCTCAAATTTAAATCACTACAATAAAAGAAAAAGAACTTTCTCTCCCCCCTCTCCTGAAGGAGAGGGGCCGGGGGTGAGGCTGGAGGAACAAAAAATGTTAGATAAAAAAATAGAAAAAGCCATTAATGACCAAATAAACTTCGAGCTATTTTCAGCTTATCTTTACCTTGCAATGGCAGCATACTTCTCAAGTTTAAACCTAAACGGTTTTGCCAATTGGATGAAAGTACAAGTAATGGAAGAACAGTCTCATGCTAAAAAATTCTATGACTATGTTCTAGAACGTGGTGGAAAAATAACTTTAACGGGAATCAACGGTCCACAAAACAAATGGAAATCTCCTCTTGCTGCTTTTGAAGACGCTTTGGCCCATGAAAGAATAGTAACAGAAAAAATCAATAACCTTATGAACTTAGCTATTGAGCTTAAGGACCATGCAAGCACAAGCTTTTTTCAATGGTTTATTGATGAACAAGTAGAAGAAGAGTCTACTGCAGACGGTATTATACAAAGCCTAAAACTTATCGGCAAAGATAGTGGAGGCCTGTTCATGATAGACAAAGAACTAGCTTCAAGAATCTTCAATCCTCCTGCTGGAGTTACAATATAATGAAAATGGATCATAGTGCTCTATTTAAATTAGGATACGGCGTCTATATTGTAGGAGCCGCAAATGGCGAAGGCAAAATAAACGGACAAATAGCAACTGTTGTGTTCCAGGTAACAGCTGAACCACCAAGGATAGCTACCTGCATCAACAAAGAAAACCTAACACACGAATATATATCTAAAACTGGTTCTTTTGGAATCTCAGTATTAGATCAAGAAACCCCAGTTCCTTTTATTGGTAAATTTGGATTCAAGAGTGGTAGAGATATTGATAAATTTGCAGACACAAAACATGAAATAGCTTGTACCGGCTCTCCTGTTGTTTTAGAAAACACAGTTTCTGTAATGGATGCCAAGGTAGTGAATCAGATGGATATAGGGACTCATACTATGTTTATTGGAGAAATACAAAGCTGTAAGACTTTATCTGATGCGACAACGCTTACTTACGATTATTATCATAATGTGAAAAAGATGAAATCTCCTAAAGCTGCTCCGACCTATAGCGGATAGTTATTTAGGAATAAATACTCTATAGCTTTGAGCTCTTTGTGGATTAACACTTCCTTGATAATCGCATGCAAACTCGCCACCATTGCCTAATGATATTTCTATATGACCGTGCTCTAACCCTGCAGAGGACAAACGGCCCCCGCCTATTCTTCCTTTATTCCAAACAATAACAGCTCCAGCTGGAAGTTGTTTCAATTGGTTTCTACTAACAGACGCCTCTGAAAAACCACCTCTTTTTGCTAACTGTGGGGCTGCCATATACGCTGACAATCCAGCAATTGTTCCAAATCCTGCTTTTTCAAAAGCTAATCGAACTCCCTTTTTACATCTTCCAATACCAGGCATTTCTGAGGCTACTTGCCTAGCTACGCTTGCTAATCGACTACCTTTATCTGTAGATGGAACAGTTGCTTTATTAAACTTTACTAAATCCTCTTTTGAATGATTATCAAATTTTGTTATCTCTTTATAAAAATTTGTTATCTTTGTCCATTTGCTATCAAAAGTCTTTGCAGCTTCTGAGCTTAAGTCTGTTTTAAGATTATTTAAGAAACCGTCATGTGTACTATCTAACCTTTTAGCTAAATGCATCAATGTATCAGGACCAAACAAACTGACCTGCCATGTTGCGCTAATTTGTGATTGTAACGTTTCAACCAACTTAGAGATATCGGCAGGAGATAGCGCCTCAACTTCAGCAGGAGACATTTTTAAATCTGCAGCCATCGCTTCTACAAACTCTTTGCCCCAACTCTGCCACTCTTCACGACCAGCCGCTCCTTTAAATCCATCAACTTTAGATGCTATAAATGCTTTTACATTTGGCCCAACTTCGTTAGAGCCATCCCATAGACCTTCAATTCCTGCATTTATTTTTGTAACTGTTTCATGCTTTTGCAATTCTTGAGGAGTTGTTTGTGCAATTTTTAATCCAGGCACTGGCAGGAATACGGCTCCTGCACTAGTTGCTCCAAGCCCCTTATTTGCTGGCCCGGGCTTTACCGTCGCTAGACTTTCGATAGTGGTTTCTGATGGTTTTCTAAACTTCGCCGAAGTTAGTGTGTTTGTATTCATACCTACTGCCATCTTATCCAACCTCCTTATCTTATATAGTTATTGTGCCCAAAATACTCTGATTTTAAACATAGTTATACCCATATTAGATAACGTGATTTATAGAAGGAAACTTGTATAGTTAAGTATATGTGTTTAAATTAAACATTGAGGCTTCTCTATTTCTTCTAGCAAACAGCCCTCTTGCCTTAGCCCATCTTGAGGCCATGGTGACATTCATTTGTTTTATTTGTGACGAAACTTCTTTATATGCAGCTGCTTTACCTGACGAATCAAGCGATGAAAGATTTCCTAGAATCCCTCTAGTTGCTGCCATTTCTTTTCTAGTTGAACCTGATATCCTAGTCCCTCTATTAAAAACTAACCCAATCAACGCAATTTTTTTCTCTTGAGGTAATACATCAAAATTTTCTTTGCCAATCCAGTTTTCAGCTAACCTAGTAAATTTAGGAATAGTAATCTTATCCAATACTGCCCTTGCTTCCGACCTTGTTAATACAAACCCTTCCAAAGATTTCTCTCCTTTTTTATAAGATATAAGCCAGTCTGCTTTTGCTGGTGGCAATAGCCCTAACTTCTTGATTAATGCTAAATCTCCTAAACTTGCAAACTTCAAATCAAGCCCATGGCCAATAGTAGCTCCACTTGCAACGCCTGGATTATCAGGTCTTGCATCAAACCCTTCTTCTTCTATCAAATAAGAAGCCAATGCCTTACTATAGTTTCTGCTTGCATACGCTTGAATATCTTCTGCCGTGAGACTCTCAAGAGTACTATCATTGCTCTGGTCATATGCTAACCTAAAGCAGTCATCATCTGGTATTTTAATGTCCATTAGTTTTGATAAGGCAATCAAAGTCACTGGCCCTAGTTTCCCATCTACTTTAATAGACCCATATAGTAACGTCTGGAAATGCTTAACAACATCCATAATTTCCTCATCTGTCAAATCATGCAGGCCCAAAATATTTTCAGCAAAATCTCTATTCCATTCCTTCCACTCTCCAGCTTTATACCCATTCTTTACTTTCACATCAACAAAACTCTTTGCCGTCTCTTCACTGGCACTATTGTGAATAGTAACTTTAAACTCTTCTGGTGTTTTATTAGTTTCTTTAAACGCCAATACTTCTGGTTTTGTTTGCTCAATTACTGAAGTGCTTGGTGGACTTGTATTCGGCAAACTACCAGATGGAACAAATGGAATATCACTTTTCTCAAAAAGTTCATCTTTAGGGTTTGATGTAGGTAAGTTTACACTAGCTACACTATTGCTAGATGCTGCTGAATCTAATGATAATGCTCCTGTCATAATTTTGTCCCCTTTAACATATATATCTTCTTAACATTAAATATTAAGCCCACATTAGTGATTTTTAAACATCTGCGGATATGATAGTAAAAAGGGAAGCTAGTCTTCTATCTTAAAAAACCTTTGACTAATTAACCACCTTTTAAGCGACTCAGCTACTAATGGCCACCAAATAAAAGAGAACAAACTGTATCTAAGGATCAGTTGCTTCGCATACCTGAAACCTTTATTTTTACCAAAGATAATAAGAAATGCTAAACAAATTCCTATCCTATCCTCAACAGAAAAATACACGCGCTTAAAAACATTAAACCTAACTATCTGTGATCTATCTATATCTATAAAAACTGGCATACCTTCATAAACAAACCAGTTGCCAAAATGATCTAAATCACCATGAAAAAAGCCACTACTATTCGTTGCCCTTATTGCCTTACTTATCATCCTTATGCATTTCTTCTGATCCATATCATACATCGACTTCAAGCTTTCACTACTTGAGCTTATTCCCAAATAGTCCATAACAATTATCCACTCGTTATCTATCTCAACTAGTCCATACATTTTTACAAAAAACTTATCTAATCTTCTTCTTTCAAGATATCTATATTTTTTAAGTACTTTATGGGCCATGCTCTTATCTTTATAAACCTTTAAAACTATACGTAATTTTTTACTCACTAGAACTTTTGAATATGTTGATGTCTTTAAAACTCTAGCTTCCCGTACTTCTAAAGAAGTTATTCCGTCTAAAACATGACGTTCTCGTTTCCCTAACCTAGTAAAAAATAATTTCATAGTTCTAATACTGCCAAATCACTATAAAGAGTGCAAGCAATCAGCATATGTTCTGCATAAGGGATTGTCCGCCTATCCTCATTATTAACTTCAATGTTTTTCATTGGGGAATACGAGTACAGTTCTGAATATAATATTTTCTCATCATCTTTATAGATAGGAACACGTGATAATTTCTCTATGCCAAACTCTGCAGGGTTATTTTGCACATAAGAACCCTGACATACATGAAAAGGACTAAGCGAATTATCATAATAATATGGTTTCATTTCTTTTAAAAAATCTAACGATTGTTTTCTATCCTCTTCTGTCTCTGTGGGAAATCCATCTATCATCAGAAGAACATTCTTTATCCCTGATTGGCTAGCATTTATAATATTTGCCTTCGCTACTTCTATATCCATTGGCTTATTCATGCTTTTCAAAACACCCTTACTGCCGGATTCTATTCCCCAACATATCCACCGGCATCCAGACGCATACATTTCTTCTAGCAATTGCCCGGATATGCCCTTCTGCGGCATCATCATACACGCCCAAAAAAAGCTATCGCCCAAAACAGAATTAATAAACGCTAGGTCTTTGGGTGAAATCATCTGATCTGCCAAAAACAAAAACTTAACCCCTTCTTTCTTTAAAGCCTCTACTCTTTTAGTAAAGCCTTGTTGATTAACTTCTGGTTTCAAGAAATATGTATTATTCTGCGAACAAAAAGTGCATTTTCCCCAATCACAACCTCTTTTATATTGAATAGCAACACTAGTTTCTGGCGACAAATATTTATCAAACTCTATGCCCTCAAATATTGGCACATAGTCTAATTGCCGCTGAACATTATCCACTTGTTCGGTTGTAATAATATTGCCCTTATCTCGGAAAACCATATTAGGGATTAATTGTTTGTTTGTTTCCGTCTCGTTAAGTAATAAAAACAAACTTTCTTCACTTTCTCTATATAAAACAAAGTCAATTTCGGTAAATATTTTAATTAATTGCTCTCGGCCAATATGGTTTAAATATGCTCCTCCAAGAATTATTTTCTTTTCTGGCCATTTATTTTTTATGTATTTAGCTAACGCAATTGTTGGGTAAAACTGTGATGCACCACCTCTGTGGTTAAATGTAAGCGACAAACAAACAAACTCTGAAAATTCTATCTCTTCATCAACCATGGCAAAAATTGATGGAACACTTCCTGCTCTTCTCAAATATGCTTCCAGCTCCAGCTCTGTTTTCTCCTGTATTCTTTGCCACTGATGAGCGACCCTATAGCTATCATCAAGATAACTACTCCAATCACCGGACTTTATTCTTTTTACCTCAGCCAAATCTCCCAAACTTCTTTGAAACTGTTCGATATTCCAATCAAAAATAGAACAGTCAGCATCCAAACCTCTTGCGTACAAATAACCAATCAACTCACAAAGATAATAAGGAACAAAAGTTGGTGCACAAAAAGGTGTGAATATAAAAGATATTTTCATGTTTTATATTGTACACGTGCTATCTCACAAAAACACAGGGATTCTCAGCTACTTTCTTCGATATATTTAAAACTTAACAGGAGAAAACAATGCAAACAACTAAAACAACTACAAATATCACAAGCACTCAAGGCTTAATGCCTGAAAATAAAAAAATTGAACTTATGGCAACCATATTTGGCAAATATACCGACACCATTATTATTAAAACAACTAATGCGGGAATATCCATTAAGGTAAACGATTCTGGTTTTCAGAAAAGTTATAACTCTGTAGTCGATTACAAACATTTCAAACCAGAACAAGCACTCAGAGCTTTACTGGTTATTAATTCCGTACTTAAAAAAGCAACTATATCTCAATCTGACAAAACAACGTTAACAAAAACAAAAAAATTGTTAGAAACAAAAATACAATCAAGCAAACTTTCTGTACTATGGGAAAAGAAAAATGCTCTTAATAGTGAAGACCTTCAAGGTTTAGGCATAAACATGAAAGACATAATACAAAAGACCAGTACGGCTCCCTATTTCAGAAAATCTAAACCTGGTCCATTTACAGAATCTGCAGAAAGAACAATAAAAAAAATAACAGTAACAAATAACAACAAGGGCGATTATTCCGATGAATTTAATCATGATTTGGGGAAAATTGCTGCTGCAGAAGGCTTCCATCTAAACATCGTTCAAACCAAAGACATAACAAACCCTGAAGATGGACAAATCGTACTAAATAATGGGAATAGCATTTCACCAACAAGTGATGACATTTATGATCGTATTAAAAATACGTATATTTATGTAACACCTTCTAGCTTTAGCGATAAAACCCACCCTGACTACCGAAGATCTATGGGGTCAGCGATACGGGGACGCTTCGAAGAAGACCAATTAAAATATGATACTGGAATAATAAAAGAAAAAAGAAGCTACTTTGAGGGAGGAAATACTCTCAGTCTATTGGATGACAACAAAGACAAAATCGTAATAATGGGCCAAACTTCTTATGATATCAATGAGGGCCTATACATAGAAAAACATCTTAGCAACAATGATATAAAAATAGAACATGCCAAAGGAGGCAGCGCCGCAGTACACGAATTCATTGATAGGAAAACTCACAAATTTATTGCAGATGATCTCTCCATAAATCCTGAGCAACTACTCTTTATCCCTCAAATAGGATTACATATAGACACATATCTAAGACCCGGCCTAAATGGCCAAATATTTGTTCACGACTGGGAAATGTCTGTAAAACTATTAACACAGTTATTAAAAATCAAAGACATATCTGCCAATGAAAAAAATTACTACTCTGCCTTTCTAAAACATGCCCAAGGAATGAACAAAAATTATAAAGAAGAATACAAAGAACTTTATAAAAAACTCAATGAATATGGACTAACGGCTATTCGTATTCCTGGTGATTTCTATTGCAAGAAAAAAGGTAACGTTGAACAAAAAAGAATAAACTTTATGAATGGCGTTATGGGCACGGGTAATAATGGGACATTCTTTATCACTAATGGTAGCAACTTCCCACGACTAAACAACATTGTAGCAAGTATGTTCTATAATTTTGGCATTGAGAATATCTATTTTGCGGGGAGATCAGTTGATAACTTCTCATATGCTCCTGCAGAAAGCTCCATATTAGAGTTTGATTCTGGAGTTGACTGTAGAACATTAGAATATCCAGAAACCAAATAATGAAGCTTACCGAACTCTATCAGTTTACTTTTTTTATATTTACCTAGATAATACAAATATGACAAAAACAGCAATATTAATAGACGGTGGATTTTTCTTAAAAAGATATTATGTAGTATATGGGAAATCACCCATGGATGATGGCGCAGCTAAAGTTGCAAAAACTATCTCCAACATCTGCCAAGAGTTTCAAAAAAAGTTCGAATTCGATTTGCTTAAAGTTTTTTTTTATGACTGTGTTCCTTATGAGGAATCACATACAACCCCAATTGGTAATAAAAAACTAGATTTTGGACAAACACCTCTAGCTCTATTCAAAATAAAGCTATTTGATGAACTTAAAAAAACAAGAAAAATGGTTTTAAGATTAGGCAAACTAAAAACAGGTTATGGATGGCTATTAAAACCTATGATTACTAAAGATTTGCTAACAGGCAAAACATCTTTCAAATCACTTACAGATGAGGACTTCTACTTTGACCTTACACAAAAAGGTGTTGATATGAAAATTGGACTAGATATCTCTACCTTTGCTTACAAACAGCAAGTAGATCAAATCATCCTAGTTGCCGGCGACGCCGACTTTATTCCTGCGGCTAAAGTTGCTAGAAGAGAAGGCATAGACTTTATTCTAGACCCAATGTGGCAGCATATTGATGATAAGCTTTTTGAACATATAGATGGAATGTACTCCGTATGCCCAAATCCAAACCCAAAAAGAAATTATCGTCCTAAAAATCCTAAATCTAAATAAAAACAGCCAGCATTCACTTTCTCCATCTTTTTCTGATATATTAGAAGCATGAACTTTAAAAAACCTATTGGCCCACGTATAGCTATTTTAATTTTTCTTACACTTATACCGACATACCTACACTATCAATATGGGCATTTTGTAAAATTATCAAAAGCTCAACTTATTTTTGAACACAACAAAAACTATACACGCAAAATGTCTTTCCAGGATAAAGAATTCCTAAACATCTTTAATAGCGCTGTAAGTTCAGAAATTGAACAAATAACTTTCTCTGAACTAAAATTTAAAGGTAATGGAGAGTCTGTAAAAGTTTTCTTATTAGGCGATAAACCTTATTTCTTCACATTAATAGCATCTGGCGTCACTCAGGAATCTAATACATTTAATCAAGGACAATCTGAGTCAAAAATATTTTTATTCCAAACTTTTGCTATCAAAACTAATACCATCAAAACAAAGGATCAATTAGCAGAACAATTAATTTTTGCACCATATATTCCTAGCTATCTGGGACATATCCAAACAGAAACAAACAAAGACTATGCCTCTATAAGCTTTCAAAATATAACAATAACCGCAAATATAAAAACAAACTCAAATGGGCTTATCCGGAGCATAGAAACAAACAAACACTCAAGCTACTATGATGATTACGAAAACATAAAAGGTGTTCAAATTCCACATACACTCATAGTGGATTCCAAAGAATATTCTCTTAAAAAAGCTAAGCTAAACTCAATCAGTAAACGTCGTTAAAAAAAGTTTCTTCGATTAAATCTCTTTTGCCACGATTCCACTGATCTAGTTCTTCTTTATACTTCATGCCAAATTGCTCCCAAATACCTATAAACAGGGATGCAAACACTGGCCCAATAACGAACCCAACTGGACCAAACCAAGCAAGACCGCCCAGCGTAGATAATAAAATAATTGCAGGATGGGGTCCTGCTCGTCTAGAAACAAAGAAAGGCTTCATATAATTTTGTGTAATAGTTGTGCCTCCATAAGCTAAAACGATAACAACTAATCCCGAAACCCATGAACCAGAAACAATCAAAAAAATACCAGCTGGAACCATAATAAAAATAGTACCAACAATTGGAATAACTGATAAAATCATTATTGCCACACCCCAGAATACAGGTGAAGCTATCCCAAAAAAAACAAAAACTGAAGCTCCAAAAACCCCTTCAATAACTCCTATTAATAAAGTTCCCAACAAGGTAGCATCAGTGATGGTTATCACCTCATCTAATAGCTGCTGTTCTTCTTTATCATCTAGAGGAGAAAGATAAAGCACTTTCTTTAGAAGCCTCTCCCCATCAATATATAAAAAGAAAATAAGAAAACAAATAATAAATAAATGAAAAACATTAATACCAATTCCTATTACTGCTTGGCTGGTAAAATTAACTATATACCCTGCAGAACCCCTTATTAAATCAGACAATGCCTCCATAAGATTAACCTGTGCATTGGCCTCAAATAATGGCTGCAACATTGGTATATTGCCTATATTGTTAAAAGCAGCTTCTATGTTTGGTATAGAATTTATAACCGTAGAATAAATTCTAATTACCTCGTTTGCAAGTATTATTCCAACCAAAAGAATAGGAATAATAATTAAAAATACCGTTAAAAAAACTGTAATAGTAGACGCCAATGTTTTATTGCCTACTTTATCATTGAAAAACATAAAAACACCCCTCATTAGGTGCGCAAGTATTATTGCTAAAAAAATATCGATTAAATACGGGGTAAGTATCTTATAAAACACAAGCGTCAATGACACTAATAGCAAAAAGAAAAACCAATCAGGTATGCTTAATTTTTTCATTAAAACCCCTCTCTTCTTACTATTATAGACTGAATTTGAAAAATTAGCAGGTTTATACGAGTTCTAGTCTTAAAGAATGCTCTTTGTTGATATAGTCGACTAGCTTCTTCAAGCGATCCATACTATGTTCATTAATAGGAAAAGAATTTGTATAATAATTTGAGGCAAATTCCTCTATATATTTATTAAGAATATTTAGAGCATTAACACGATCTCTATGGTTCGGCATATCGCCAACTCTAACTATCTTTTGCTTAATGGTTAGCAATTTCTTCTCATAATACTCCATCTCAGAATTCTTCACCGTCTCCCGGACATCATCAATTACTTGCGACCAATGGCTGTCATGAAAAGCATAAGCAATCACTTGCTTTGCAGTATTTAAATATTGATTGCGCATCTGCTGTTTATTCTCAATAGTATAGTCCTGTTGAAGCATATCTATCACTAAAAATAACTTATAATTAATAGCCCAAGCTAACACTCTCTGCTTAAAAGTCTCTGGAATTAACCTTGCTAAAACGTCGTTTCTCTTTTGAACATCCTCATTTAACGACATCACATAAGAACGGCCGCTTTCACCTAGAAACATCGTTGCCTCTTCAATAAATGCATCTTTAAATCCTAATAATAAATTTAAAGTAGTACGGTATTTGGTCAGAATTATTTTTGTTTCATCAGCTTCAGGGCTAATAACTATATTTTCATCAACTTCTTTAGATTTAGTAATAATATTAATATCTGGGTTTGGTAAAAAAGATTTAAAATCAGGCCTATCGTCCTGTCTAGGCTCACGATTATGATCGATTTGAATATGTGGAGCGTTTGATATATGTATGTTTCCTATTTCCATTGTTCTAACCTATCTTTTTATTATCTTTGTTATACACTATTATATCGAACCAATTAAACTTTTTTCCCATGTATTTTAAAAAATGATTCCACTTGCGTTAATTCTATAATAGAATTATATACACTACAAAACAAGCCGGGGGGATATCATGAAAAAACTTTTAGCATTTATTATTATACTTGCGTCTACTCTATTCTTTGTTGCCTACGAAGATATAAATATATTTAAAACAGGCGAAAACATAGTCATAAACAAGGGTGACGCCATTAGTAACGTATTTTGCATCAATGGAGATGTTGAAGTAAATGGAACCATTAATGAAAACATTGTCGTACTAAACGGAGATCTTTCCTTGGGTCGATATTCTCAAGTAAATGGAGAAATTGTTGTTGTCGGAGGTAAAATAAACCGCTCTAAACGTGCCAAACTAAACAATACTGCAACCAATCTTTCAGAAGAACAAATAACAAATATTGTAAGCTCTATGCAGTTTGCATGCCCAAAACAAGGAAAAGTGCTTCCTATATTAATGTCTTTATCTTCACTGCTTATCTGTATGCTCGCAGTAATTTTCTTTCCTAAAATAATTGGAGGAATATCATTCTTAACAGAAACATCTCCATGGAAAACGCTAGGAATAGGTATTCTTAGCTGGGTTCTTATCCTGCCAATTATGATTGTCTTTATTTTATCTATATTTGGAATTCTTTTATTGCCTCTTTATTTCTTAGTGATAGCAATCGTAACCTTCTTTGGAAAAGTTGCTATAGCGCAGCTAATTGGTAAAACAGCAGCTTCAAAACTAAGAAAGACACAATTAGCTATTACATGGGAAACCGCTCTGGGCTTAATAATATTATGGTTATTACAACTATTGCCTTTCTTCGGTGGAATTATAAATGCAACAGTTTATTGTTTCGCATTAGGTGCTGGTGTTCGTTACTTACCGGAACTAAGAAGACTTAAAAAATAAACTGATTATTAAAGCAATAAAAAAAGCCCAGTCAATTGACTGGGCTTTTTGTTTTAAATTATTTTGTTTCTAGACTAATTTCTTACAAGCTTTATATAAGTTATCAAACAACTCCGCAATCAACGATTCTGGCACTGCCGAATAAGCTAATCTAATAACACCTGCAGCCCATATAACACCTGTGCTATATTCATCAAGCAAAAGATTTCTTAAAACTTCTCCATCAATACCTTCTTTTAATTGAACACACATAAAGTATCCTGAATTAAATGGAAGTGGTGTAAAATACTCAGCATATTCGCTTTTTTTATTAAGAATACTTGCAACTGCTTCATATCTAGATTTTAAAATCTCCCCCTTTTCTTGTTTCTCTTTTGCATAATCTGGAGAACTATAGGCCTCTAACAACAACGATTGTGAAATGTTTGGAGCATTCGAAATATTCCCTCTGATTAGCCCCGCTGTCTTAGCTTCTAATGCGGAATATATTTCTTTATCTCCACCCTTAATTCCATAAGTAACAAACCCTACTCTAAAACCCCACACATAATCTTCTTTTGTAGAACCATCTACTTTTACAGCCAAAACATTCTCATGAAGGTCAGCTAATTCAGCAAATAATGATTCCTTATAAACATCTTGGTTATAAACTAATCCGAAATAAGCATCATCAAGAATTACAAGAAGCTTACTACCTTGATCGGCTGAACGCTTAATAATAGCAATTATTGTCTTTGCCTCATCTCTTGTTGGGCTATAGCCTGTCGGGTTATTGGGGAAATTTAATAAAACAACTTTCTTTTCTACTGCTCCATCTAATAGTTTTTTTTCTAAAGCATCAACATCTAGTGCTCCGTTTTTAAATGTGTTATAAACATCAAACTGAACAGCATACGGCTGTTTAAAGACTAAATTATAATTACCCCAAAACAAATCTGAAAGAACTACCTTTTCTTCAACATCAAAGAACATCTGACCTAAAATACTTAACCCATGAGTAAGTGCATTAGTAACTACGGGTAAGCTGATTTCTTTACCTTTTAATGTTGGGTTCTTTTCTACAATCATACTTTGCCATTTTTGTCTTAAGTCTGGACGACCATAGCTAGGAGCATATGGAAAAATCTTTGCTGGATCTAAATCCACCTTACTTGCAATAGATTGTAATCTCATTGGAGTCCCGTCATCTTCGATAGCAGCACCAATTGTTGCATTAATTTTTTTTCCTTTTGCTTGAGCTGTTTGGCCTAATATCCCAGATTTTGGGAAAAATGCAGCTTTCCCTTTCTCGCTTAAAAGATCATATACTGTTGCGTTTTTTTGTTGTATTAATTGATTTAATTCTATTGCTTGTGGATTCATATATATCTCCTTATTTTTTAAATAATTATATCATGATTGCTTTTTTTCAGGATATTGTTTTGTTCTTGTGGCGTATCTGTTATAAAATAAGATTGTGGCATATATTTATCACAGGGGGATCTATTGAAAAACACTAAACATTTAACCAGCATTTTTACGGTCATTTTATTGTCATTAACTGTCTTTCTTGCTGGATGCCAAGTGAGCTTAGAACAAGGAGATTTATTAGAAAAAAACGAAAAACTAGCTGAAGCTTCAATGTTATATTGGGAAATCGTAAAAGGAGATACTAATACTTATAACCCTGAAATGAAAAAAGATGCAAAGGAAAGAATAGTAAGACTTAATAATCCTGCTATTTCTGCTAACTTCAAAACTGAGATAAAAACAAACACAGATCCTCTTTCTAAAAAATTAATTTGTGATTTAATATTTGATTACAACCTTTCTTCAGACTACTCTTGCATAATAGAATCTGGCTTACAGCCAAACACTTCTATTGAAAATAAGAAATATTTTGCTAACTCTCTTCTAGCAATAGACTCTGATGACATTACAAATGAACTAATAAGCCTTCATAATGTAGCTACCGATCGTTTCGTAGAAGAAATCATTGCTCAAGAAGAAAAAGGAATAACTAATAACCTGGTTTCAAACCAATTATTAAGCTACTACCAATTCGTTGCTTTATATAATAATGAAAAAACACTAACCTTTCTTCTAGATATACTAAAAGAAAAAAACACTGAAGATCTCTCTGGTCTAATACAATCCATGAGCCTAATAAATAATGACAGAATCATTGCTCCATTAATTATTACAGCAAAAGATGCTTCAGTTAGAGATAAAAAAAACATTACAGATATCTTCCTAAGTTTTAATGATGCAAAAACATATAGCTACCTTATTCAAGAAGCTGTTCTTGATGAAGAGCTCGCAGAAGTTATCATCGCTCACATTGAAAAAAACCTAACTTCACAAACGGTTGGATATATTGCTGAAACTTTTAAGAAATCAACTCTTCCAAGTAATGCAACACTTCTCGCTAAATCATTAATCAAGAAGGTTCCATCTAAAGAATCAGTATCAGCATTATCAAAACTTTTAGAATTAAAAAATGTCCCCTATAATGAACAAACCAGTGCCGAGGTTAATGACATTTTAAAGTTTATCAACAAAAATATGACTAAAGATAACATGAAGGATTTGCTCCTTGCTTTAGGTAAAAACCTTGCAACTTCACCAACAAATGATTTCTATGCAATGCCTGAAATATTCGAACAAAACATTAGCCTAATCAATCAACATTACGAAAACAATACATACCTTCGTTCCTTTGTTTTAGAATTAAAGAAACTTTCCGCAGTTTATAAAGCTAATAAAAACTTTTCATTTTTAGTAGACAAAGCAAGGTCATCTGAAGACCTTACAACAATTAAAGAATTGCTAGAGGACATTGTAAAACAAACAGCTACAATTGCTAGCCACCAACCAGCTTCAAAAATGCTAACAAATATAAAATTCTATGCATCTAAAGTAACTGACAAAAATATTAAATATGCGCTTAATTCAGTTTTAAAAAATAGTGGTTATGAGAAAAAAATTAATGCAGATGACTCTTTAAATACTCTGAACATAAATGAATTATCAAAAGACACTAGTCCCTCATCAACGAATATTAATAGCAACTAATGAAAATCAAAGTTCTATTTCTATTTTTAACTTACATTAGTTTTGCTTACAATTTGACAAGTGTATCTGATTTAAGTGTAGCAAAATCTAATATTGCGCTTATCATGAACCACGAAGCCTTTGTTGTTAATCCTGCCTTTTTGCCTCAAACACGGTTTGCTATTAGCAACCAAAACATCGACACAACAAAACAAAGAACAGCCAAACAAACCCTTAGTTATGTTATTTATAACGGGTTTGGTGCTGGAGAAATGAAACTTGAAGAAAAATCTATCAGTGAAAATGCAACAATAGCGCTCTTCGGTTATGGGTCAAAAATAAACAAATCTTTCTCCTGGGGCATAACTTATCAAACAATTGCATTAGATGCCGCTGGAGTCAAAAGCAATGGCTGGTCAACACTATTAGGCGTAAGCTATATGGACCTTCGCAACAAAGTCTACTCGGGAGTTACCTTGGAACATTTCTTTAAGGATAACGATAATATCTTGGATAATGATTTCCCTCCAACAATTGGTTTTGGTCTAAACTTTATCCCTTGGAATAAAGTAATGTGGTCTAACAAAATCAGTTTCATAAGACTTGCTGGAGAAAAAATAAAATATAGTTCAGGACTTTCACTGCTAATAAATGATACAACAATGCTTAATGTTGGTGCCAACGAAAACGGATATGCATTAGGATTTGATTTACCTTTTATGATAGGAACTCAATCTTATCTTGGATCAGTAAAATACGCGGTAGAGGTTCCTTATTCTATCTCTGATGAGCTAATCTACTCATTTGCTTATACTTGGGGAAGTTAAAAAAAACTTTATTTATTAATATTTTTTACTGCAATATATTGAACTAGGTTTCGATATATTTCTGAATGTTACACAAAATTATATCAACTTCTAGCTTATTAACAGGCAACTACACGCTTTCTTCTATAGGGAATCTGTGTGGAACTAAAGCTATAAATGCAGCTATTGCTCCAACTGCTGGACAAGGCGTAATAGCTCAGCTTCGCAACAACCTAAAACAGCTTGATAAACTTTTAGCTGACAACAACCTATCTGCTGACAATGTAATAAGAACTCAAATCTTCACAAAAAATCTAACCAAAGCAAAAGAAATTGAAACAGAACTAGCTATTTACTATGGCGGAAAAACACCTGCTTTTAGCATAATCCCTCAGCCACCGGCATTTGGCGAAGATTGCTTAATAGAGATTTTAATTAGTGAACTTACTCCTAAACGCATAAACAACAATTTAAGCATCTTAGAGTTTGAGGACATGGAATGGGCTTTCTTCTCTGGGATAACGCCAAGAGGCGGCATTGTGGGGCCATATGCTGAGTCCGTGGATGTGTTTCAACATGCAAATACTCTTCTTGAAGAAAACGGGTTTTCTTTTGGTGAGGTTGCTAGAACTTGGATATACCAAAAGGATATTATTACTATTAATGGTGAAGTAGGCGAAAACTATCAAAACATGAACAATGCTAGAGCTGATTTTTTTAAAAGCCTCTCTTTTAAAATAGGAAACCCAAACAGTGAATTATGGAACGAAAAAGTTCCGCCAGCTTCTACTGGAATTGATATGCATGATGGATCAATACTACTAGAAGGAGTTGCCGTTAGAACTAAAAACAAAGCAGTAAAAGGCTATCCTGTATCCAATCCTTTTCAAACAAACCCTTTTGAGTATCACCAAGCTGTATTACAAAAAGCAGCTGAGCCCGGCAAGAAGGCACCGCCGGCTTTCTCAAGGGGCTTTTCAGTAGTTAATCCTAAGGGAGAAACAGAGTGGATTTCTGGTACTGCAGCTGTTACAGGTGAAAAGGTTAGATATCTTGGTGACACACAAAGACAAACTCTTTTAGCAATAAAAAACATGCAAAGAGTTGCAGAACAACGCAAAATGACTTTAGATCAATTTTTCTCTACTAGAGCATATATTGCCAAGCCAAAAGGATACACACAGGCTGACTTTGAAGAAGCACGTGATATTGCTTACGATATTGTAAAAAAGAAATTCCCAAACACTCCGACTATCTTTGTAAATGCTAATGTTTGTAGAGTAGATTGGTTATTCGAAATAGAAGCTTGGGTTGGCAGTATTAATTAAACTTATTCATAGCCACATCAAGACCATCTTCAATAATACTTTTGGCAATATTCGGAATACTCTCTATAAGTAAATCGAGTTCTTTTTTTTCTTCTTTGCTAAACTTACTAAGCACATGGTCGCTTAGGTCTTTACCTGCTCTTTCATCACCAATGCCTATTTTTATTCTTGGAAAGTTCTGTCCTAGAACAGCAATAATAGACTTCAGCCCATTATGCCCGCCAGCAGACCCTTGTTTTCGTATCTTTAATTTTTCAAAGGGAATAGCAATATCATCAAACATTACTACTACTGAAGTTATTGGAACTCTTGCTTTCGCACATATGCCTTGAACAGCTTTTCCGCTAAGATTCATAAACGTTAGTGGCTTAACCAAAAAAACTTTCTTTCCTGAAACAGAGCACTCAAAACAATCATAGGAACCCTTTTTAGAACCTTTTTCTGTAGCGTTCCAATGTTTAATAAGTTCATCAATAGCCATAAACCCTACATTATGTCGTGTATTCGCATATTGTTTGCCTGGATTTCCCAATCCTACAAAAATTATCTTGTTATTTTCCTGCTCTTTTTTTGAGCCTTTGAAGAATTTTAACATCTACTAACTCTCTCCTCGCATCTCTTGCTATCCATTTTACTGAATCTTCTTTGTCTAGTATAGCAGTTATGAATCCTCAAAACTTTTTAGTTCTTCTATTATTTCTTCAAAATTCATAATTTAATTATATACCAACTAGGCACTTTCTTAACTCCCCCTATCACTTTGGAATATACCTTCTTTTCATAATCAAATAAATTAATAAAAGGCTCCCTCGACGAGGGAGCAGCGCCCCCTTTATCAAAGGGGTAAGAGCCTTTCGGCGAAGGGGGATTATGGTCGCTAACTAAAGAAACATATTTTATCCTGCTATAGTGTTAAAATAAGCACATGGAAAATATTTATAAGAATTTTAGGCTTAATCATAACCAAAAAAAAGAAGCAAAAGAAATTATAGAAGAATTAATGCTGCAAGATAGAACATTAACGCTAGAATCTTTTAAAAAGTTTGAATCTGATGCCAATAAAATATCTGACGCATTCATCACCTATATTCGAGAATTAAGATACCCGGAATATTCAAGGTACAAGAAAAAGTTGTCATCTCTATTAAAATCAATTCATAACCAAAATACATACTTTAGAATCATCTATAATGATAACTTTGAAAGCGATGCATATACCATTAACTACCTATGCAACTCAGCGAGCGAAATGGCTAAAGCAAAAAACATGTTAGAAGAAAAAAGCAACTACCTTGAAGAACTGTCATTGTTAATTACCGGAAAGGTAGGGCTATGATAAATAAAAATATTCATAACTTCACGAAACTATTAATTAACAATTTTGTAGTCAATGATGTCATTACTAAAAGGGTGCTGAATAAATTACCCAATGCAGAAAAGATATATTTTGAGGATAATAATCTAAAAGAAATATTAGCACTCCATGACTCACCAAACACACTACTTCTTACCAAACTAAAAGGGGATCCTGTTGTTATGTGCCCTGGCACAACGAAATATCATTGTTGCAACTACAGAATACTTAATGTTGGTCACAATTGTAGCTTTGGCTGCACATATTGCATTCTTCAAGACTACTTAAAAACAGAATCAATATCAGTTTTTACGGATACCACAAGCTATATGCAGAAAAACATAATTGGAAATTACATAAACAGCAAACAACTATACAGGATTGGCACTGGAGAATTTACAGACAGCCTTATTGCTGATGAAATAAGCGAACTTTCTACAGACTTAGTGAATGTCTTTAAGGATCACAAAAATGTTATACTAGAACTTAAAACAAAATCAGTTAGCATCGAAAATCTACTTAAAATAGAACCAGCCAATAACATTATAGTTGCTTGGTCTGTAAACTCAGAACTTGTGACAAACTCTTCTGAAAAAGACACTCCCTCTCTTGATGAAAGATTAAAAGCAGCTAAAAAAATCACTGACCATGGTTATGATGTTGCTTTTCATTTTGACCCAGTAATTCTTTATAAGGATTATACAGATGATTACAAAAATACAATAAATAAAATTTATAAAATAATCCCTAAAGAAAAAATAAGATGGATTAGCATAGGAACCCTTAGATTCACAAAAGGACTAAAACCAACCTTCATAAGGAAGAGCCCCTTGTATATGGATGAGTTTATTTTGGCTGATGACCAGAAATTCAGGTACCTTCGATTTCGTCGAGAAAAAGCATATAAAGAACTAATTGATGCTATCAAGAATCACCACCCAGATCAATTTGTATATTTATGTATGGAATCACCAACCATTTGGAAAAATGTGTTTGGATTCAACTTCAAAGATAATGAAGAATTTGAAAAGTGGTTCAATGAAAAGGTCTTTACCCATTTATGATTGGACTAGGTACTTGGCAATTTGGAAAACACTTTTGGGGTGATGTTAAAGACCCTGAAAGCCTTAATGTTATTCGATATGCTATAGAAAAGAACATCCCTCTTATCGACACTGCTCCTGTCTATGGTGACGGTCACTCTGAAACTATAGTTGGGCAAGCGATAGAAGATAATACAGGCGACATAAAGATCGCCACAAAATGCGGGCTTATTCATACAAAAAAAGGCTTCTTTCATAACCTTGAAAAAAAATCATTAGAGAAAGAGCTGATTGATTCACTTCGCAGACTACAAAAAGAGCAAATAGACTTATATCAAATTCATTGGCCAGATCCAAACTATTCAACGGACAAAGCAATAGAAACTCTTTTATCATTTAAGGAACGAAAGATTATTAAAAAAATTGGAGTCTGCAACTTATCACTAAAAGAACTTCAAAATCTTGAGCTATTAAGCCATATAGATACAGTTCAGCTGCAATTCTCTCTTATAAGCACAGAAGAAACATACAATATCCTATCTTTTTGCAAAGAAAAAAACATACAAACAATTACTTATGGAACTTTTCAAGGAGGATTACTCTTAGATAAATTTAAAACCACGGAAGATATCCCAAATAAATCTGCTAAAAACTTTTTCTATCAAGGGAAAAACAATCATAACTGGGGAAAGCTACAAAATACTATCAGCACTCAAAAAGAATCTGCTAGCAAGTCGCAACTTTCTCTGCCTCAGCAAATACTTCAAGAAACACAATCTCTTTCGAAATCCTCTTTCACGCTAATAGGCTGCCGAACGCTTAAACAAGCGAAAGAGCTGTTCTAGCAAAAGCCATTGACTTTATGACCACTTTTTATGTACCATGAGAATATGTCGCAAATACTCGAAAATCTTATTCAATCAAAAGTAAAAAGAAAGCTATTAGAGCTATTTCTTTTTAACACTAATAAAAAATATCATACCAGGGAACTCAGCAGAATAATCGATGAGCCAATTTCTGCAGTACAACGTGAAACAAAAAAACTTGTAGCAGCACAAGTAATTTGTCGATTCCCTCAAGGAAACCAAGTTAACTACTTTGTTAACACTCAAAATCCTTTTTTTGACGATTTAAAAAGACTTATACTAAAGGCTACTACTGAACCAAAAGACATATTCAAACTACTAATTAAAACTAAATCATTAGAAATTGTATTGTTACACGGACATACAGTAAAGCATCCACTGGATTTCACGAAACCCATACAATTATTAGTTGTTGGATTATTAGCGGAAGAAATAGTTGAAGAATACCTTAAGGCAACTATGGAAATCTTTAACAGGGAATATGAATTATCATACTATTCGCCAGATGAATTCAGCATCTTAAAGGAAACTAACAAAAAACTATTACAAATATTTAAAAATAAAAAGAATGTTCTTTATTTAAAAGGCCAATAAGCTACCAATTTTTCTCAAAAACTATATTGTCAGGTTTTGGATAAATCCTTAAATTGTTATAATTTGCGCCCATAATAAATCCAACCCTATCTTCTTTTGAGAATTTCCCGTATGTTGTATCCTTATCTGGAAGAGTCTCCTTAACCTGTCTGGCTATACTCGCTATCCCTGCCTTTAGCTCATCCCAACTTAGCGAAAGAAATGCCGAAACAGTAATATTAAGTTTGCCGGCACACATCTCTTTAGGGTGGACACCCTTACCATCATTATCGGGATAAAACGCAATATAATCCAAACCTAACTTCTTACAATACTTAATAAAATCTCTTCCCTCTTCACTGTTAAACCTATCCAGCAATATAGATATAAACTTATCTTTTTCACCTGCAGCATAATCCACATAATCTGTTTCTGTTCTATGGCAATATTTAAGCTGAAGTGTTATTCCTTCCACATAAAACTCAGAAGTTCGATTATACGTAACATTACCGTTACAAACAGCTCCTTTTATTGTCCAATCAATATTCAATTCAGGAGTAGGCACTTTATCAAAATTAATAAGTCCATTAATCTGCTGCGTCGATCTAAAAAATCCATTATTCTTTTCATCATTCGAATACATACAAAAGCTTTCACCTTTCATTAAATTAATCTGAGTAAGGATATATTCTAAAAACAACCCTGTTATTTCCAATGTAGCATCTTCAATAATTCTATTTACAGTAAAAGCTATAGTCCCTGTTCCAGCAGACTTATAGACTTTTCCTTCTGGCAAAGAAATGATTTCTATATTAGAATACTTGTTCGGACATTCTTTTAATAGCAATTTTCTAAACCCAGATTTTGACAAAGTCTTATCAAGCGCAGCCGCTAACGCTTGCTTCTTAGCTTTAGAAAGCAGCACAGTTTTACCATCATGACCTTGTGGATATAATACCGTCGCAGAAAACCCCAAACCGTGAACATTAGACGAATCGTCAATTGAAACCCACCCTAAGAAGTCTTTCACAGAACCAGCTATCTTTTGCAATACACCAACAGTACCTTCTTTATTATTCATAGAAACTACTTTGTTCTTCATATATATCTCCTAAATTATTAGTTGTGATTAGTTATCGAAACTATATGAAAAAATTCCCAGCTAAATTAACCTTTTACGTAATACTTACCAGGTATCTGACGAACTATACTTTGCATCTCTAAAAACGTAAGTATTGTTAATACTTTTTTAAGCTCTAATCCTACTTGCTCTGCTAAATTATCAATATAAATAGGTTCTAAGCTCATCTTATCGAAAACCAATTGTTCTTCTTCGCTAAGCTTATACTTAACCTCCTGCTTTACAGCATCCTTTGGTATCAACCAATTCAGTTCTTCAGTAATATCTGAAGAGCTTTCTACAAGTTTCGCGCCTAGCTTTATCAGTTTATTAGTCCCTCTGCTTGTCACATCTGTTGCTCTACCTGGAACTGCAAATACTTCTCTATCATAATCTAGTGCTAGTTGAGCCGTAATCATTGAACCACCTGACGATTTCGACTCTACAACAACTACACCTCTAGATAATCCGGCTATTATTCTATTCCTTACTGGGAACGTGTGCCGGTCAGGAGAAATATCTGGAGCAAACTCTGTAAGAACTAAACCCTCCGCATATATTTGCTGATAAAGATCTCTATTAACAGCAGGATACTCAAACTTCAACCCAGAACCAATCACGGCTATTGTTGACCCCGCTGACAATGCGCCTCTGTGAGATGCAGCATCTATACCATCAGCTAGCCCACTTACTATTACTGTCCCATAACCAGCTAATTCTTTAGCAAGTTCAAAAGCCATAGTTGTTCCATATTGAGTAGCACCTCTTGTTCCTACCATTGATATTGCTGTGCTAACTTTAAGCAAATCCACGTTGCCCTTTGCATACAATAATAACGGAGCATCGGGTATTTGCTTTAGAAGCGATGGATATATCTGAGAATCATATAATACTATTTCCACTCCAGAACACTCGCAATATTCTTTTATAGATTCTACTTCTGATCTTTTCTTCTTTAGTTTTTCATGAAATCTATCGAGGCTTCCACCCTCACAATATGCAAGTTGAAACTCTCTTCTTTCTTTTATGGAACCTAGTGATGTTGCAATAAATAAATCTAGCTTATCCATTGGAAAGTTCTTGTACTATTTCTCTGGAAGTTATATCAATCTGTAAAATATCATCTAATGTTGGCGCTAAAATCCGCTTATGTTTTGCCAAAGCTTTTTCTACCAATTCAGTTATCTGAAGAAAACTACATTTGCCAGCAAGAAACAAACTAACTGCCTCTTCGTTTGCACTATTAAAGACTGCTGGCATACTGCCACCTTGCTTTCCAACCTCATAAGCTAGAGCTAAACCTCTGAATTTTTTCAAATCTGGCTCCATAAAATCAAGACTTTTCCCTGCCAGCTCTAAGTCATTATTATTATAATCGGCTATCTCTCCACCAGCGATTGCATACAAAATAGGCATACTCATATCTGGCATGCTCAATTGTGATACTAATGCTCCATTTACATACTCAACCATTCCATGAACAATGCTTTGTGGATGAACCAACACTTTTATTTTGTCATAATTCACATTAAACAACCAATGTGCCTCAATTACCTCTAGCCCCTTATTTATCATTGTTGCGCTATCTATTGTTATCTTGCTGCCCATAGACCAATTAGGATGAGCTAATGCATCGTTAATTGTTACTTTCGATAAATCATCTTTATTCCAGAATGGTCCTCCTGATGCAGTAATAATTATCTTTTTTATATCCTTTTTTTCATAACCCCTCAGGCATAAAGAAATAGCTACATGCTCACTATCAATTGGATATAACTCTGATTTTGATATTGCTAAGGCCTCATATACTAAGTGTCCAGCAGCAACTAAAACCTCTTTTGAGGCAATAGCTAAATCCTTACCCTGCTGAATTATCTTAAGCGTTGGCAACAATGCCGCTACCCCAACTATTGAAACAACTGCCATGTCATATTCATCTACGGAAACTAAATCTGTTAAAGCACCTTTACCATCAAAGAAGACTATATTAGAAAATTCTTTTTTTAGTGTTGAAATATCATTATCAGAACTTACTGCAGCATATTTTGGTTGATATTTTGTTAACTGCTCTTTGAATTTTGCGATATTAGAATGACAACTCATCCCAATCACTTTGAATCTATCTGGATAAGCGCTAACAAGCGCTAAACACTGCTCTCCAATAGTTCCTGTTGAGCCTAAAACTACAAGTCTATTCATCTTATAGCCCTAAGAAAAGTAAATAATAATAAACAATTGGCGCTAGCAGAATAAAACTGTCTGCCCTATCCAATATCCCACCATGACCAGGCAAAATATTACTAGAATCTTTTACATTATATGTTCGCTTTATAAGAGACTCGTACAAGTCGCTTGTCTGACCAATAATACCAATTATCCCTCCCAGAATAATACTATGAATCGCATCTACACTTCCTACGCTAGACAACATTATATACGAAGCAACAACGGCAGCCACAAAACCTCCAACAGAACCCTCTATGGATTTTTTGGGGCTAATTTCATTAAGTTCATGTCGGCCAATAGTCATGCCAATAAGATAGGCAAATATATCCATAAACCAAACTGTAAAAGCAAAATAAAATACTAACACTTTTCCAAATTCGAGATTACGAATAAGCACTAGAAAGGTAACACACCAGCCAATATACATAATTGCTCTAAAATTAACTAACTCTTTTTGTTTGAAAAAAAGCAGCTTTTTCTTTCTGAGCTCATATAAAGAAATAATTACAACTAGTATGGATGCAATAAAGGCAAACAAGTTATTCCAAAGAAAAGATAATTCCTTAAAAAATGCTAAAACTATCAAAGTTGTTACGATAGCTTGTCCAGACAAGAACAATGGATCATTGCTTTCTTTGTCTGCCATTTGAAAAAACTCATTCAGCATTAAAATAGCTATACTCAAAACAAATATTAGAAAAGGAAGACCCTCATAAGGCAAGAAATTAGGATCTTTTATAAGCAATACCGGGTCTAAAATTAATACTACTAAGGGTATAGCTATAAGGATTGTTGTCCCTCTAGTAAACAACTTTCTAATTGATAATTTTCTTTTAAGAACCATCTAATCCTCCAAACCTTCTCTTGCGAGAAGAATAATCTGCTATTGCTTTCTCTAATTCCTTTTTATCAAAATCTGGCCAATATGTGTCAGTAAAATAAAACTCTGAATAAGCTGCTTGCCACAACAAAAAGTTACTCAATCTCTGCTCTCCACTTGTCCTAATAATAAGCTCTGGGTCTGGAATATCTTTTGTATAAAGTAACTCTGAGAAAATCTCTTCTGTAATTTCTTCGCCATTCGCCACTGCTTTATTAACTGCCTGAACTATCTCTGCTCTTGAACCATAATTCAGCATTATATTAAGCTGATGTTCCGAATTATCTTTGGTATATTCCTCTGTCTCTCTAATCTGGGTTACTAGTTCTGGCTCAAAAGCATCTAACTGCCCTAAAAACCTTATCCGAACACCCTCTTTGGAAAGCTTCTTAACTTCTTTTAGCAAAGCATTCTTGAGTAGCCCCTTCAAAAAACTGACCTCTTCTTCTGGTCTCTTCCAATTTTCTGTAGAAAATGCATAAACAGATAACTGCTTTACGCCTAATTCTTTACAAGCTCGGATTATTTTCTTTAGAGCTTTCCCGCCCTCTTTGTGTCCAGCGGTTCTAGGGATACCTCTTTGCTTAGCCCAACGACCATTGCCATCCATGATAATTGCAATATGCTCAGGAAGGGTCTGTTGATTCATTAGATTTCCATTATTTCCTGCTCTTTGTGATTTAAAAGCTCATCTGCTTTCTTGATGAACTTATCCGTAACAGTCTGAACACCATTCTCTTCGCGTTTTTTTTCATCATCGCTTAGGTCTTCGTTCTTCTTTATCTTGTCCATAAAATCTCTTCTCGTATTACGAACTACAACTCTAGATTCCTCTGCCATCTTTTTTGCTGCCTTATCCAACACTTTTCTTCTCTCCTGTGTTAAAGGCGGAATCATCAATCTAACGTTCATTCCGTCATTGTTAGGATTAAGTCCAATATCAGCCTTCACGATACCTCTTTCTATAGCACCTAATGTGCTTTTATCAAAAGGAGTCACAACTATTACATTACTATCTTGAATATGCATTGTAGCAACCTGATTAATTGGCATCTGAGAACCATATGCCTCTACCATTACTCTATTAAGAATATCAGTATTAGCTCTTCCTGTTCTAAGGGTCATGAAATTATTTTTTAAGCTATCTAAAGCTTTTTGCATTCTCTCGTTTATATCACTCATACTTTCCTCCTGTTATCTAACAAGCTGTTGTAATTGTAGCTTGCAGTAAATATATTTTCAACGAATCAACCTATTATTGTACCAATATCCTCACCTGATAGAACTCTCTTTATATTACCCCTTACGCTCATATTAAAAACTTGCATCGGCAACTTGTTATCTTTACTCAAACTTATTGCAGTAGAATCCATCACCCGCAAGTCTTTCTTTAGCACATCCATATAGGTTATATCTTTATACATCTTTGCATCTTGATGCTGCACAGGATCCTTATCATAAACACCATCAACTTTAGTAGCCTTAAGAATAAGGTCTGCATCTATCTCTACAGCTCTTAGAACTGCTGCCGTATCTGTAGTAAAAAATGGATTTCCTGTTCCACCGGCGAATATTACAACTCTTCCTTTGGCTAAATGTCTCAATGCTTTTTGCAAAATAAACGGTTCCGCAAACTCTTTAATGTCAAAAGATGTTTGAACCCTAGAATCTAAACCAACCTGATCAAACGCATCTTGCAATGCGATTGCATTCATAACTGTGGCCAACATTCCCATATAATCGCCTTTTACGCGATTCATCCCATTGGCGGCACCACTCAGCCCCCTAAAAATATTCCCACCACCAATTACTATCGCTAGCTCAACTGTTTTATTAGATTTCACATCTGCTATCTCTTCTGCTAATTCCTTTAAAAACTCAGGATCAATACCATATTGTCTTTTTCCTAAGAATGCCTCTCCGCTTAATTTCAATAAAACTCTTTTATACTTTGACATTGTTATTATCTCCTTCAAGGCTTACTAACTAAAATTATGGCAAAAAAACTCAAAAAGTAAAAGGGCAACAGCTAGAAAGTATTGTTATTACTTTGCTTCTAACCAATTATCACCAACTGATGCATTAACTAATAATGGCACATCTATTTTATAAGCATTTTCCATAATATCCACAACTAGCTTACAAAGCTCATCTGCTTGTTCATTCTTTACTTCCACTACAAGTTCATCATGTACCTGTAACAAAACATTGGCATCATATGCAGCAATTTCTTTATCCAGCTCAATCATTGCCAACTTGACTATATCTGCAGCAAGTCCCTGTATTGGAGAATTTATAATCATCCTTGCCTGAGAATTCTGCTCTCTTTTTCCTGCAGTAGCAAAATCCTTAAAATACCTTTTTCGGCCATACAATGTCTCAATATAGCCATTTTCCATTACTTTTTTTGGCGCTTCTTCCATAAACTTCTGGATGTTAGGAAAGTTATTAAAATACACATCAATATGATGTTGAGCTTCATGCATTTCAACTCCTAAAGAATTGGCCATGTTAAAAGCACCCATGCCGTACGCTAATCCAAAGTTAATAGCCTTGGCTTTTCTTCTTAACTCGGTAGTAACCTCTTCCAGCGGGACATCAAAAACAGAAGCTGCTGTCGCACTATGAACATCTTTACCCGTTAAAAAAGCTTCGCTTAGCTTTTCATCCTTACTAATATGCGCCAATATTCTCAGCTCAATCTGAGAGTAGTCTGCAACTATCAGTGTATACCCTGGCTTCGCAACAAAAGCTCCGCGAATCTTACTTCCAATATCGCCTCTAATAGGAATATTTTGTAAATTAGGCTCACTGCTACTTAGCCTTCCAGTAGCTGCAACTGTTGGATTAAATGTCGTATGTATTCTTCCATCTTTATCTGCTAGCTTTGGCAAAGCATCTACATAGGTATTTAATAATTTAGCAAGCTTTCTATATTCAATAAGACTTTTAGCTATCTCATATTTGCCTGCTAAATCCTCAAGCACATCAACGTTTGTACTATACCCTGTCTTTGTCTTCTTAAGTGCTGGCAATCCTAATTTCTCATACAAAATAACTTGTAGTTGTTTAGTAGAATTTATATTAAACTCTTCACCCGCCAGTATATATATATTATCTTCGATGCTAGTTAGCTCTGTGTGCAAATGCTTTGACATATCTTTTAAATATTTTTTGTCTATTAGAATTCCTTGTTGCTCCATTTTAAATAAGACATTAATAAGGGGGAGATCCATTTCTTCATATATAAAAAGAACACCCTCTGTCTCCAATAAAGACAAAAGTCGTGGCTTTAATCTAAGAATAGCCTCAGCCCTTTTTGCCATATAGTCCAATGCTTTATCTGCAGCAATTTCACAAAAATGATATTTTTTACTCTTGCTAAGAACCTCTTTTTTACTTAATACATTCTCGTGCAAATAAACATTCATCATTTTATCTATTTCTCTATTATTCCTATCAGGAGTGAGCAAATAGTCCATAAGCATAACATCATCGTAAGTACCATTAAGCTCAATACCCTCATTATCTAAGGTATGCTTCAATCTTTTTGCATCATGTAAAACTTTATGATTATTCTGGTTAAAAATTTCTTTTAAATCTTCAAAAGCTGAATCTTCTTCTGTAGCGAACATAGGACCAAATGCAGATTGTTCACCTGAACTCAAATTGCCTGAAAGAAAGCTAAGAGGAATAACATAGGCATTACCTGCTCCAAAAGCTATGCTTAGACCAATAATGTCTCCTGTACGATCATCATACTCACAATACACGGATATTTCTTTTTGCTTTTTAATATATGCTATTGCCTCAGCTAAGGACTCTTTGTTATCAATGATTGCAGTTTCAACCTGTTTCTCTTCTACTGCTTGCTCAGCTCCTATAAAACGCTTAATCAAGCTATATAGCTGATATTTCTTTAAAAAATCTTCTAATAATTTCAAATCAATATCTATATCCTGTAGGGACACCTGCAACGCTACTGTCGTATCAATCGTTGCCAATTTCTTACTAAGAAATGCGTTATCTTTATCGTTTATTAACTTCTCTTGTAATTTACCTTTTATTTCACCAACATTCTCATAAAGGTCTTCTAGTGTTCCATAATCTATCAACAGTTTTATTGCGGTTTTCTCTCCTACCCCTTTTACTCCTGGAATATTATCCGAGCTATCACCCATTAAAGCTTTCATGTCTATTATCTGGTCTACTAATAGTCCATACCGGTCATAAACTTCCGCTGGGCCGTACTCTTCTATTTCTGTTATCCCCTTCTTTGTTAAAAGAACTCTAATATCTTCCGTTACTAACTGAAAGGCATCTTTATCTCCTGTAACAATGAAAGGCTGTACACCTTCTGAGCTAAGTTTATTGGCTAACGCTCCTATAACATCATCTGCCTCAAAGCCCTCTTGCTGAACAATCGGAAGCCCAATCGCTTCAACAAACTCTTTAATTAGTGGAATCTGTGAAATAAACTCATCTGGAGGTGTTTCTCTGTGTCCTTTATACTCTGGATATAACTTATGTCTGAATGTTGGTTTTGGTAAATCAAAGGCAACATAAACCTGATCAGGATTACGATTCTTAATAATTTGTAACACCATGTTGGCAAAACCAAGCAAGGCATTTGTAGGCTGACCGTCTTTTGTGGTCAAACCAGCAACAGCAAAAAAAGCCCTATAGGCTAAACTATGGCCATCTATTAATAATGCTTTTTTCACGATAAAAGCTTATCGCCTTTAGCAATATTTTCTCTCGCAACTTCATCAAAAAAGATTAGAACCGTATCCTTAGGCTTACCCGCATTTTTTTCTAAAGATCCAGAAACATCCTCTGCTATCTTTTGCTTTTGTTCCTTAGAAAGCTCTCCCGCAACTCTTATACTTACATATGGCATAGCAATCCCTCCTGTTTCTATATGCCATTATATCATCTATTTGCCTGCTCAGGCTTCGCCCTATGAAACAAATGAGCTATAATACCCACATGTTAAAAAAGATTCCTTGGCAAATTTGGCTCGGATGCATGTTAGTGCTATCCAGCGCACTTCTATATTTTGAGCATTATCTCATTTTCCGCGATGCGCACCACATCTTCATTTACATGTTTGGCGACATAGCCTTCTTGCCATTAGAAGTACTATTCGTTTCTATGATTATTCATCAAGTTCTAGAAAAAAGAGAGAAACAAGAAAAGCTTCACAAGCTAAATATGCTAATCGGAGCTTTCTTTACAGAAACAGGTTCAGAACTTATGTATAGAATGGCCCAACTGGATTCAGATAAACATCTATTACAAGTCAAATTCGAACACGATAAAGAATGGACGGCTAAAGACCTAATTAAAATAGAAAAAGAACTAAAAAATCATAAATGCACATTAGAATATAATGGAGAAAAAGTAGAAGGATTGAAAGACTTCTTAGATTCAAAAAGAAAGTTTCTTTTAAACTTACTAGGCAACCAAAATTTATTAGAGCATAACGCTTTTACCGCACTATTATGGTCTGTTTTTCATACAACAGAAGAGCTTCTTAGAAGAAAGAACCTTGCCAAGAATTCTATTGAAGACCAAAAACATATTCTTACCGACATCCAAAGAGGCTATAAGTTAATTATTATAGAATGGTTTTCTTACATTAAACACTTGCATGCAGACTATCCATATTTGTTTAAATTTGAACTAAGAGCAAACCCTTTTAAAGATCGCTTATGTAACGAAAAATACTGTTTAGAATAACTACAAATACTTTATATCTATTATTATCCGTTTCTCCTCAGAATCTATTTTGAATAATGCATCTTTGTAACTTGGAGGACCAAAACTAGCCTTATTATTTGATGCGCCTACGCCTTCAGCAGGGATGCCAAACCAGCCGGTATCTAACTTCCCATTGCTATTCTCATCGTGATATATAGCCACGGCATATTCGCCATTTGGAATATCCTTAATAATCACTACGTTTTCTGAAGCCAACACATAGGCTTTTATAGAAACTTCTTCTGCTTTCATTGGAAAAGTAGCAACATTGCTATGAACAGAAACGTACACTTCGCCTTTATTGCTTCTAGCCTGAAAATTTACACTTAGCTGCCCGGCAAAAGAAATCGTAATCACAAATAACAAACCAAACATAATACACTTTTTCATTTCAAAACAACCTCTTTTATTGTTACTTCTTTTATTTCTGGAATAGTAACAGGATCAATCTCCTTAAACTCAATTGTTATAACTCGTTCAGATAAAACGTTATCCACGGTTATTTTTTTGTTTATATTAAGCAATGACTTAAGTCCGTCAATCATACTAGATCTTGATCCATCATTATTTAACATATCAGACAACATTCCAGCATGGGAAACTACGGTCATAAACAAAACAAACAAGCATAACCTTTTCAATGCTACAGTCTATCTAGCTTCTTTTTTGAATTAATCCCTCGAAGCCTTTTATATGTAAGTTCTGCACTAATAACGCTCATCGGCAAACCTATTCCTGGATTTGTGTTCGCTCCAACATAGTACAAATTCTTTATTTTTTTACTCTTATTATTTGGCCGCATTGATGCTGATTGTCTCAATGTATGTGCCAGCCCTAGAGCCGTTCCTTTATAGCTATTATATTTCTGTTTAAAATCATCTATACAAAACACTTGTTGAAAATCTATCCTTTTAGACAAATTCTTTATCTTCATCTTGTCTGCAATCATATCAATTATTTTATCCGCATACCCTTTTACTTGCCCTCTGCTATATATCAAATCAGGAGGAATCGGAACGAACACAAACAAGCTCTCTTTACCTTCTGGAGCCACAGAATCATCTATTTTGCTAGGACTGCAAACATAAAAAGAAGGATCCGCTGGCCATTGTGGCTTATTAAATATCTGCTCAAAATTCTTTTGCCAGTCAAACGAGAAATATAAATTGTGATGTATCAACTCTGGCAATTCTCCATCAATTCCTAAATAGATTATCAACCCTGACGGTGCAAAAACTTTTCTTTTCCAAAAACTCTTTGGATATGTTTGAAACTTCTTTTGCTTAATAAGCGTTGTTTCTACATAAGCCATATCTGCATTGCAAATAACCTCATCAGCTCTTATGAAATGCCCATTCTCAAGCCGTATCCCTTGAGCATAATTATTTTCAACTATCAACTCCTCAACTGCAGAACCCACATAATACTCTACGCCAAGATTACGACCAATACGCTCCATGGCCTCTATTAGCTTATACATCCCACCCATTGGATAAAACACTCCTTGGTTCATATCAACATGAGACATTATTTTATACAGTGCAGGCGTACTATAGGGAGACCCTCCCAAAAAAACCATCTGATATTCCAATAATTTACGGAGATCTCTATTGGCAAAAAACTTTTTTACATATGTATCCATGGCAGTAAAAAGTGAAAACTTCTTTGCTTTCTTTAATAAGTTCAAATTAAGGAAATCAACTAAACTATCGTAGTTTCTATAAACAAAATCTTCCATTGCGATGCCATATTGTCCCTCTGCAATTGCAAGATACTCGTCAAGTTTTTCAGAGCTTCCCTCTTCAAAACTCTCGAATACTTCTTTTAACTTATCTCTATTTGTATATATATCTTTGCTAAACTTCTTACTTGTTTCATAGAAAGCTCGGTAAGACGCTTCTAGCTTAATAAGCTCTAAATGATCCTCAACCTTTTCACCTAATAATTCAAAAAAGTGCTCAAACACCTCTGGCATCAAGTACCATGATGGCCCCATGTCAAAAGTATATCCTTTTTCTTGTAAAATATTACAACGGCCGCCTAATCGGTCTTCTTTCTCGTATAAAACTACTTCATATCCTTTTTTTGCAAGCAGACAAGAAACGGCTATGCCGCCAATACCCCCGCCAACTATTAAGATTTTTTCGCTCATTATACTACTCCTACTAAAAGACTCTTTTAAAATAATAACTCTAAAGCAAGTATAGTTCTAGGTCATGCCCTAATTAACTATTCTGTCACTTATTAACAGTATTATTTTTCTTATAAAACTTATTGAAGCTCTTTTATTAAAAACATCATAACTATTGCGTTCTATCTCGGACAGAATTGCAGAATAAAGTTTTGTTGCCGTTCTTACTGCTCTTCTTCCGCCACTCTCTAGATATTTAACCCCTTCAGCTGATTCAGCATATAAGTCTCTAGCTCGTTGTATCTGATACTTCATAAAAGAAACAAACTCCTCGTTCACATCTTCTGCCACCAACATCTCTTCCGTAACTCCATTATTGCTAAGTTCATTCTGAGGCAAATATATCCTGCCTCTCAACAAAAGATCTTCTTTAATATCTCTTAAAAAGTTTGTTAACTGCATAGCATATCCAAGCTTTTCAGCATATGCTAAAGCCCTATGATCCCTAATCCCTATAACATGGCTCATCATCAAACCAACAACGGCAGCAGAACCATACATATATTTTTCTAATTCAGCATAATTCCTATATTTCTTTTTACTAACATCCATTAACATTGACTTTAAAAAAGCTTCACTATATTCATAAGGTATTTGATACTTATGAAACACCCAGCTAGCAGCATTTAAAACAGCCTCCTCATGGCCTCTTTTCTTATATGCTAGTTGCCATTTTGCGGTCCATCTTTTTAAGTTTTCTTCAGCTTTTTTCAAATTGCCACTATCTACTATCTCGTCTGGCAAACGAAAAAAAGCATAAAGAGCGTATGTTGCTAATCTTTGTTCTTTCGGAAAAAATCTTGTGGCAAAATAATAGGAAAGACCATGTTTTTTTTCAATTCTTCGACAAAGGTCTAAATCTTTAAGAAGCTTATTGTTCATTTATTAGTTCTGCTCCATATCTTTCTCTCAATATTCTTACTAAATCCTGCACTAAATGCTCTGGAGCCGATGCCCCTGCACTTATGCAAAGTGTTTCCACTCCATCCAACCACTTACTATCAAGCTCCTGATGATTATCAACAAGTATTGCTTTCCTGCCACTATCAACCGCAACATCTCTTAACTTCTTAGAATTAGAACTATTCTTTGATCCAATAACAACAAATGCATCACAATTACACATAGCCTCTTTTACAGCCAACTGTCTTGAAGTTGTTGCATAACAAATGTCACTCTTTTCAGGAAATTTCACATTAGAAAAAGCTTCTCCTATTTTCTTAAACAAAACTTCTACCTCAAACATATTTAAAGTTGTTTGATTTAAGACCACATATTTATCATGTCCCCTTTCAATAAGGGCAATATCTTCAACTATTTTCACTATAGAAATACTTTCAGGAGCTTCTGCAACAATCCCTATAACTTCATCATGATTAGGATCTCCCACAAAAACAATGTGATATCCCTCCTTAACATATCTTAAAACTTCACTATGAACCTTTGCTACAATAGGACAAGTTGCATCAACTATTTCAATTGTTTTCTTCTGAAAATAACTTCTAACGGCTGGAGACACTCCATGGGCACTAAAAACTACAACAGCATCAGAAGGAACCAATGCTACATCTTGCGTAAAAAAAACACCCCGCGACTTCAGCCTATCAACTATAGTTTTGTTGTGAACAATCTCGTTATACACGTAAATACTTCTATCTGGATATTTCAGCACAACATCTTCAACCATTTCCAAGGCATTTTTAACCCCAAAGCAAAAACCCCTTGGTGTTATTAAAAATACTTTCATTTTTTCTTCACAAATACTAAAGGAAAAACAATGTCGCTAAGACAACAAGGAAGCCACACGGCAAAAAAGAGGAACCCTATCAAGAACAAGCTTTGAAAAACTGAAAATACGCCACTCTGAGCCTGCATAACATGAAACAATGACGCAGCTGTGCTAAGAAACACGTGCCCTGTATGGGGAAAATGTGTATTCGAAAAAAAATAGGAAAAGAAAATACCAATTATTGCTGCAAAATTAATTAACAGTGGCATCTCAATAATACCAATATGCAGCTCTGGGTGTTCTAGTCCCAAAAAAACCTCTCCAAAATAAGGAACGATGCTATCGCTAAGTGTTGCAATTCCAATTGCGCCAATATATCCCACTGCAAATACAGCTAAATAACCACCTAAGCTTTTTTTTGTTCTTCCTTGATAGTTATTAAATAAAGCTGCTGTGACAAAAGCGCTAAGAATTACATGTAGTGGATGTGTAAACTCAAACAATTCTTTAGCAACATCTACGCTCAAAAAAGCTGGGAACAACAATCTAATTAAAAACATTATTAACACAGCAAACACCGCGCCTGCCAACGTGAATCCTCCATGTTCTCTTAATTCTTCAAAAATTATGTTCATCTTTTTCTTTCTTATATCAGAGTCTTATATGTACTCCAAATAATGGAGTTGCTGACATCATCTTAACTGCTGTTTTTATTGTATACGTATCATTCCAAACATAATCATATATGTTTTCTAAATTAAATGCATTTGTAATTCCAATATAAGAATAACCCTCCAGTTTGTCAAATGGCCAAATTGGGTTTTGGTGCTGCAATGTAATTGTTAAATTGCTATACCAAGGAAAGTTGCTCTTATTATACTTAGCAGGGTTGTTTAAATAACTTGCTCTTACATTTGCAGAAGTTGCCCCAGTAAGGTCTGTATAAGGTTTGCCTGAATGACATTGCAAATCCCATACTAAACCAAAATCATCACCCATATCCATTTCTCCTGAAAAACTCAGTGAATGTTTTTGCTCATGATCTGCTGAATAGGTTCCTCTTAATGGGTCAGAATAATTAGCATCCATCTGAGTATATACAACTGAAGCTTTCCATCCATCTGCTTTTTTCTTTCTAAACGCCAGCTCAATACCCGAAGCCTCACCTTTTTTATTATTGTTATATCCTGTAATTAGGCTATTACTAGCAACCTCTTCCATCACAAGATTTGAATATTTTTTCTTAAATATTGTAAAAGACGTTTGCGCTTTATCCCCATAGTTATGTTCTATTCCTAAATTATATTGCATGGCCTCTTCTGGATATAAATCTACAAACCCTGTGCTTATCATCTTTTCGCTATACTGAGCATATTTGCCTGCCGAAAACTTTAAAATTGCTCCTTTATTCTCTATTCTTAATCCTATCCTTGGTTGAACGGCACTAGCTTTTGTTAGTTGCCAGTGATCTACATAGCTATACCTTACCCCTGTCTCAAGAAAAAACTTATCTTTAATTATCGGGAATTCATCATATAAATATGCTGCATATATTGGATATTCCATAGAATAATCATCTGAAGAAAAGCTTTCAGCTACTCCAGGATAATCATAATTCTGAAGCAAATGAACATTACTTGCTTCTCTATCTAACCGCTCCTGCTTATAATAAAGTCCGCCTGAAAACAAATTGCCATTATCTTCTTTATTATAAAGCTCTGCCTTAATAAAGAATGGCTGCTTAGTAACTTTTTCGGTTGCATTATTAATGCCTATCTCGCTGTTCCTGCTCAGCACAGAATTCTCCATTCCCATAACTAACTCTGTTTTTAAAGAATTGCCCCAATGACTAGTAAGCCTTGAGCTAAGAAGATTCCTTCTCGCCGTGGAGGAATGTGCGCCTGATTCGCCAAGGTTAAATTCACTATTATCTAGTTTGTAATAATTGTAATAAGTCTTAAAATCCATAGTGAACTCATGATTTTTATCCAGCTTCATGAAAAACTTCTGCGCATAAGCCTCCATGTGAGGCGCTATTATTCCCGGATTATTCCCAAGCATCTGTAGCAAATAGTCATAATATGTTCTTCTAACAGACACAACAAAAGAACTATAGCCTCTAACCATAGGGCCTTCTAGCAACAGCTGGAAATCAATCAAGCTTTGGTCTAGCTCTAGATGATACACATATTTGTCGCCTTCTCGTTCCTCTACATCAACAATTCCACTTAATGCATCCGGATACCAAACAGGCATTCCGGAAGTATATACTTTTGTTTTTTTAATCAGCTGTGGATTTACCAAGCTCGCCTTGCCATCAAACATTACCGGATCACTTATTGGGTGACCATTTATTAATGTTGTTGTTTCATGAGCTCCGCCCCCACGAAAGAATAATGAAGCATCATAATCTCCGGCATCTGATACTCCAGGCAATTCTCTATGTACTGCTTTAACATCAGGAAAAACTACTACCTTATTCTTTCCTCGATATGTTTCTCCATCAATGCTATAAACTGACGCCCCTCCTCCTTTAGAGGAAAAAGCTGTTTCTGCCTTCTCTTTGTTGTCCTGTTCCTTGGCTTCTTCTTGGTCTCGAACAACTGCTTTTATCATTCCCTTTAAAGATGTTTCTTTTGTACTAAGAAAATGTGCATATTGGCTTGTTACCGCTAAAGAGAAACACGTCATACTAATCAAAAAAACCAACAAAAATTTAACCCTTTTCATTTCACCCTCGTTCGAAAATATAGGCAACTATATAATTACTATTGCCCTTGTTATATGTTATCCTATTTATTATTATACTGTACATTACTTTGGGGATTTAATGAAAAAACTACTAACAATAATTATCCTTATTTCATGCCTTTCACTTGCCGACAATATCCCGAGCAAACACATCTCTTTTGCTAATCAATATCTTGAAAAAGATGAACTATATCTATACGATCAACACGCAAGCACAAACTTGACCAATATAGATGAATCCTTCAATGATTATTCTATCTATTTACAAGAAACTCTTTCAGATATTCCTTTTTCCCAAGTTTTTTACACAAACACTCCTTATTTCGTTTCTACTGGCAACATGATCTTTGTCTTTGACTTTGAAAACATTTCATCCGTGGTTTATCAGGCAGTACAATCTGAAGCAGAATTCAATGCCATGCTTGAACCTCACTACAAAAGATTTGGAACGCCTCTACATAACATCAAACAAGGCACTGTTTCAAAACTTGTATGGGAAACACCTACTGCGAATATTTTGATGAGCCATGTAATCAAACCTTTAGGGCATACAATGCAAGAAATAATCTTAGAGAATCCGCATCCAGGTTTTGCTTTTAGTGACCTGCCGAATATTAATTTTTCCACTTCAATTGCTATATGGAAAATACTTAGAGAAAATAAAATAATATCACTACAAGGACTAGCTATTCGCTCAAATCTGTATAAAAAACTCTCATCACTTGAATCTTTGCTTGCACCCCTTGATCTTACCGATACTACTGTGCAGAAAATAAAAGTATTATTGTTGGCAACTACACTAGGAGAAACAAATATTATGTATCTAAACAAAGAGGACTCCTTTTTATTTCAAGATAATCCGCTTGAAGACGAGGGTCTTGAGGCTATGATACAATAATCCCATGGACCGAAATAGCTCAGTTGACCCAAACTATGAAGAACCTATCCTAGAAACCTCGTTAAGGCCAAAATCTTTTGACCAATACATTGGACAAGAAAACATCAAAAAGAACCTAAAAATATCCATTCAGGCAGCTAAAGAAAGAGAAGAAACTATAGACCATCTATTGTTTTATGGTCCTCCTGGACTAGGCAAAACTACTCTTGCTAATATTATTGCCCATGAAATGAATGTGAACGTAAAAACAACCTCTGGTCCTGCCATCGAAAGACCTGGTGACCTTGCAGCAATCCTTACCAACCTACAAGAACATGATATTTTGTTTATTGATGAAATCCATCGCCTTAGCAAAGGTGTTGAAGAAGTTCTATATCCTTCTATGGAAGACTATAAGCTGGACATTATTATCGGGAAAGGACCATCAGCTAGGTCTATTCGTCTTGATGTTCCTAAGTTCACGCTAATAGGAGCGACCACAAAAGCAGGAATGTTATCTTCTCCACTAAGAGATAGGTTTGGATATGTAGCAAAACTAAACTTCTATACAGAAGAAGAATTGTTGCAAATTATCTACCACTCTGCACAAACACTTAATATAAAAATAGAAAAAGAAGCAGGCATAGCTCTTGCGAGAAGAAGCCGAGGAACTCCTAGATTAACAAATAGATTATTAAAAAGAGTTAGAGACTGGGCACAGGTTCATAAATCTGACTCCATTACAAAAAAAATCGTTGATGAGGCTGTTGAATCTCTAGGCGTAGATAAGCTTGGTCTTGATGAGCACGACAGGCTATTACTAAAAACTATAATCACAAAGTTTAATGGAGGCCCTGTTGGACTAGATACTATTGCCGCTGCTCTATCGGAAGACAGCAACACGCTAGAGGATGTAGTAGAGCCTTATTTGCTTCAACTTGGGTTAATAGACAGAACTGCTCGTGGAAGAGTGGCTACAAGAGCAGCTTATGAACACTTAGAACTACCTATTCCTGAGAACGCTACTACTTCTCAAAAAACTCTTTTCTAATGAAGTCTCTTTTAGACTTCTCCAGCTCAAAAAAAATAAATGAATTCAAAGTTGGAAACATCATTAAAGTAACCGATCTCATGCAAAAAGACTATGAATATACTATTACAGAGCCTATTGGGAAAAACTTCCACACAGAATTCAATCCTTACCTAACTCCTCCTGAAATGTTAAAACTTGGTGTCTTTGAAGGTAAATATCTAAACGATTGTACAAACGAATTTCCTCTTGAATGGTATCAAGCCTCTCTAAGTAAACTTTCCATCAGCCCTGATGCTGCTTTAAATTATTTCAAAATTAAGTCTCGCCAATCACTTGCAACTTGGGTTCAAAATGGTTGGATTACCCTAGATGATCCCGATATTAGAGGCTGGTTCCAATGGTATTGCCGATATTACTTAGGCAGAAGAAATGAAAATATAGATAATAGGCAAATCAAAAGGTGGAAAGCTTTCAACCGTCATGCAGGACAGATAAAAGCAAACTGTCTGCCAAAAGACCTTGCCTGTAGACCCAAGCAAAGACAAGCTCTGCTTCAATGGGCTCATAACCCATTTATCTAATTATCTAAATAAATGCAACTTACTTTATTAATTAACGTTATATATTCTTTCTGCTTTGGAAAAAGGAATTGCTAACTAATCACACCACAAGTCTAGGTGCTTATAATTCTTATTAATCTCTCTTCTAAAAAAAGCAGTCATGCTATTAATATTAATCCTCTCGTTTTGTAAATCTGGAGTATTTGTATATTTATAATAATCATATACATTGTCTGGTGTTACTATAAATATTGGCCAACCCATCTTTGCAAGTATCATATTCATGATAAAGCTTCCAGTTCTATGGTTCCCATTATGAAATGGTTGCAATTTAACAAACCTCGCCTTAAATAAAGATGCCACTTTAACTATGTCTGGCTCAGCAACTAAATCAACCGACAATAAATCTCTAAAAAAATATATCATGTCTTCTCTCCTGCATCCCGCCATACAGTATGGGTTTTCATCGAACTCTCTATTGTTATGCTTATTAACAATTTCTTGAAAGTTCACTATAATCCATTCAAGCTCTTTCCAATCTTTAATATCATCTCTATGAAATATTTCAGAAGCATATTCCATTGCCTTTATATACTCATGAATATCAAACAACATTAAATTCCCTAAGGAAACCTTCCCTTTTAAGTCTCTATTTCTATACAATATCTTTTCTACAACGGGCATAAGTTTTTTATAATTATCTAATAAATATTCTGATGAAACAGTGACTTGTGAAGAAAAATTCACCCAATGCTCTTGCTCTACAAGATTCAATGCTAATATTTTTGTTTTCATACAATATTATCGACTGCTAGCTTGCGTATTCCCAAAAAAGAAACTTTTAGATAGAATGTAGATATGGAAACTAGAAAATCTTCACTTAGCCGAAATACAAAAGAAACTCAGATTGCTGTTGAATGGACTCTTGATGGAACAGGAGAATACACCAACAAAACCGAAGTGCCATTCCTAAACCACATGTTAGACTTATTTGCTAAACACGGATATTTCGATCTAAATGTAAAAGCAACTGGTGACATTGAAGTTGATCACCATCACCTAGTAGAAGACCTTGGTATTGTTATGGGACAAGTTTTTAAAAAAGCTATTGGCGATAAAAAAGGAATCAAACGTTACGGATTCTTTATCTTACCAATGGATGAGTCTTTAGCGTTAATCAGTCTTGATATTAGCAACAGGCCGCATCTTGCCTTTGATGTTAAATATGGCGAACAGCTTCAAGCATTTGACCACTCTCTTATAAAAGAATTTTTTTCTGCCTTTGTTCTTAATGCGGGCATTACTCTTCATATAAAGGTTTTAGATGGTGACAACACTCATCACATAGTAGAGGCAATATTTAAAGGTTTTGCAAAAGCTCTTGATGCTGCCATTCAAAACGACCCAAGGGAAACAGACGTTCCTTCAACTAAGGGCATTATTTAAAACTGCCCACTTCTCAAACCCTTTCCTTATAATCGATATCGGCCATTTTTGTTAATTCTAACTATATTTGGGCATATGTATGTTTGATAACGAAAAGGAGTGATAAATGATGCCAGTGTTTACCTTTCTATACAAACATGATAATCAACAAAGAACTGAAGAAGCTATTCTGGATTTGAGGGATTTTGCATCGCAACTAGTTATCATAGACAAAACCATCCATATCCTTTTTACTAAAAACAAAAAATAACAATAACTTACTAGCTTTACCTCTTATTATAAGGCTCCTCCTTATGATATACTAAATTGCATGGGAACTACTATTACTCATAGCATTAATGAGCTTATTAAAAAAATCACTTCCGATATTATCGCAACACACTCTGACCTTTCCTCCGTTGTACTTATTGGTGTAGTAACTCGGGGCTATCCTATTGCACAACGTATTGCGAAAGAATTATCTTCAATAAAAAAAATATCTATTCCTGTAGCAAAACTAGACATTACTTTATATAGGGATGACTTAGAGCTTCACAATCAGGCAATTACTTTACATGAAACAGAAATGCCACAAAATATTACAAACAAAATAATTATCCTTGTGGATGATGTGTTCTTCCACGGCAGAACTGCTCGTGCCGCTATAGATGCTGTGCTAGACTACGGTAGACCAAAAAAGATAGAGCTTGCTATACTGATAGACAGAGGATACAGAGAGCTCCCAATCTCAGCGAACTACACTGGGATTACGCTAAACACAAAAGAAAAGGAACAAATAAAAGTACTTTTAAAAGAAATCGACGAAAAGGATGAAATAACAATTAATGACTAAAAAAAACAAACCTCAAAAACCTCAAAAAAAAATAAACCTTAGATACTTTCTGCTAGGAGTAATTGTCTTTCTTTTTATTATTTCATTACTCTCTCCAGGAGCAATGCAATCATCCAAATATAAAGAGATCTCATTTTCGCAGCTTGTCTCTCTTGTTGACTCTAAGCAAGTAAAAGCTATTACCATAAACAACGTATCGCTATCTGCACAAGGTGATCTGGTTGATGGTAGCAACTTTCAAACTAATATTATTAACTATCCTGGATTACTAGAATCTCTGCAATCTTCCGGAACACAAATTTCTATAAAAAATTCTGATAACAGTTTGTTTATAAATATCCTCATTCAGTTACTGCCGTTTTTAGTAATAATTGGAATCTGGTTTTTTATATTCCGCCAAGCTCAAGGAGCAAACAACCAAGCAATGTCTTTTGGGAAAAGTCGGACAAAACCTTGGAAAAAAGAAGACTCGGAAAAACAAATAACATTTAAAGATGTTGGGGGAATAAACGAAGCTGTTGAAGAATTAGAAGAAATTGTAGATTTTCTCAAACACCCTGACAAATACCTTAAAATTGGCGCTAAAATTCCAAGAGGAGTTTTGCTTATGGGCCCTCCGGGAACAGGAAAAACTTTACTAGCGAAAGCAATAGCTGGCGAAGCTGATGTTGAATTCTTTAGCTTAAGCGCTTCAGAATTTGTAGAAATGTTTGTTGGTGTTGGCGCTAGCAGAGTAAGAGACTTGTTCGGCCAAGCAAAAAAAGCACAGCCTGCCATTATCTTTATTGATGAAATTGATGCCGTAGGTAGACACAGAGGAGCCGGTGTAGGTGGTGGACATGATGAACGCGAACAAACGCTAAACCAATTATTAGTAGAACTAGATGGTTTTGATGAAAAGTCTTCTGTAATTGTAATTGCCGCAACAAACAGACCTGACATTCTTGATAAAGCTCTTCTTCGTCCAGGAAGATTTGACAGACAAATAGTTATAGATGCTCCAGATGTTATAGGAAGAGAAGAAATCCTTTCCATCCATAAAAGAAAAAAGAAACTCGCGAAAACTGTTGATTTAAAAATAATTGCCAAAAGAACTCCTGGCTTTTCTGGCGCAGACTTAGCAAACATTATTAACGAAGGCGCTTTGCTTTCAGCTAGAAAAAACAGAAAAACCGTAGGCATGAAAGAATTAGAAGAAGCAATAGATAGAATTATCGCTGGTCCACAAAAAAAGAGCAAAATAATGGAAGAAAAAGAAAGAAAAATTATTGCCTTTCACGAACTTGGGCACGCCATTGTTGCCAAGTCTCTAAAAGATGCAGACCCTGTTCATAAAATTTCTATACTACCTCGCGGACAAGCTCTTGGATATACTCTGCAGCTTCCAGACAAAGACAGATTTCTTAGATCACAAACCAGTCTCACCAATGAAATTACCATTCTAATGGGAGGAAGAGCAGCTGAGCAAACTTTCTTTCAAGAAATAACAACTGGAGCTAGCAATGATATAAAAAGAGCAACTGCTCTTGCTCATGATATTATCTGCAAATACGGAATGAGCCCTTTAGGAAACAGAGTTTACGGTAAAGATCATCAAAACGTATTTCTTGGCAGAGACATGGGCGATCATACCCAAGACTATAGCGACAAAACTGCAACAGATATCGATATAGAATTAAACAAATTATTAGACAATAGCTACAAAGAAGCTCTCTCAATTATTAAGAAAAACCAAGAAAAGCTTGATAAAGTCGCTGATGTTTTGTTACAAAAGGAAGTAATAGAAGGAAAAGAGTTTGATGAGCTACTCAATAAGTTTTAGTCTAGAAGCTTTGTAGCACAAGGAATAGAACGAAAAATGTTTACTAGCTTCTCTTTTGAGGCATAAACAATATGTACGAATAAATAGATTGAAATAATTTGGTAGGCTAAAGAAGTAAAAAAAGACTACCGATGATAACTTAGAGGTGTCTCTTTGGGGGAAGTAGGCGAAATTATGGGGGCTAAAACAACGTTTATTAAAATTTTACTTGCTACCGCTGCATTGTCAGTGGCTTTTGCTTTATCTGGAGGTCAGCCTGGAGCATTCCTAAGCTATGGTACCAACGCAAGAAGCATTGGTCTTGGAAGAGCTTTTCTGGGGATTGCAGATGATGCATCAGCAGCTATTATAAATCCTGCTGGAATGGTACAAATCAAGAGTATGGAAGCGTCATTTTTTCAAACAGGACTATATGAAGGATATGGCTTAATGGGGTTTAACCTTGTTTATCCTCAAGTAGACAACTCGCTTGGCTTTTCGTTTGTTCAACTTTCTTCACAACCAATGGATCTTACCAATAAATACAATGAAACCACAGGCACTTTCACTGACTCTAAGATGGCAATAGGCGCATCTTACGCGCAACCTATCCTCATACCAAACCTTTCTATAGGACTAGCAGGAAAATATGTTTCGAGGGCTCTCTCTGATAATTCAGACTCTAGAATAATCGGTGATGTAGGTCTTCTTTTTAGACCTTTCCCTTTCTTGTCTTTCGGTGCTGTAATTCATAATATGATTGATTTTCAACTTGGAGATGACTCTAAAGACAAATTCACTCCACTACCAAGAGCGGGAATGGCGTATAAAGATAAGTACCTTACAGTTGCATTTGATATTGAAAATGACTTAGAAAACTGGTTCCTTGGTGCAGAATACACTATTAACGAATTCCTTATACTCAGAGGTGGACTAAACTATGAGTCAACTAACTTTGGCTTTAGTTTAGCTTACAGTGCTTTACGTTTTGACTATGCTCTATCAAATGACGATCTTGGAATGAACCACCGATTCTCATTTAACGTTGGTGTTGGTCAACTAATAAATAACTTACAAGAAGATGCATCTGTAGATTGGTATGAACGTGCTGTAGAAAAATATAATGAAGGATTTTTTATGATGGCGCTTGAAGATATGAAAAAAGCATATATTCTTTATCCTGAAAATAAAGCAATTAAGGAAAGACTATCAAAACTTCAGAAACTTGAACAATTAAGTGAAAAATTAAACCTTAGTCTAAAAACAGAAAGACAAATATGGTCAAGATACATAAAGGCCAAGCAGTTATTGAATGCTAAAGACTATGAACAAGCACAAAGATTAGTAAAAGATGTCTTAAAAGAACATCCTTATAATCCAAACTTACTAAGGCTCCTTGATAAAATAGAAAATAAGGGCAATATTAAGTAAGAAGAGGGAATTATGAAAAGGCATTTATTATTTTTACTATTACTAATCATGGGATTAAGCACATGCGTTGTTTTTGCTGAAAACCCAAATCTTCAAGAACTTGAAGAACAACAGCTAATGATTGATGCTTTAAAAAGCTTTATAGAAGACGACCCTAAAGCCGCCGATGAAATGGAATACATCATCCAAAAAAGAGAAGATGTTGCTAGAAAAAAGGCTAACCAATTATTAGAACAAATGGCGGTAGAAGAAAAAGCAACCGAAGATAGAACAGAAGAAGATAACCTTAGCATGGGAGAGCTTGACTTTGTTTCAAGAAAACTTAACATGGCATTAGTCTATTTTTATGAAACAAAATACTATCTAACAATTAAAGAATGCAATAGCGTGCTTAAGGTTGACCCAAAAAATACTCTTGCTTGGATTAGACGTGGTTCTGGTTATTATATGATTCAAAAACACAAACAAGCAAAAAAAGATTGGGAAATAGCCCTGCAACTTACTCCTAATGACAAACAACGAAAAGATTTAGAAAAATATTTAAGCAGACTCTACAAAAACAGCAGCATCTAGCTTCTTTTTATTCTGGATAACCTTACTTTACTGTATACATGTTTTAGCAAACTTTCTTCATTTGCTGATAACTCTTGGCCTCTTCTAGCTGAAACAATTTGTGCTGTTTCCAAAAATTTATCAAACACATATGTATCTGTTTTTCCATTAACTAGCCATGAAAAAGGTGATACTTCTTTTGGAATTGAACCATTCGAATCTACAATATTAGAACCTATCCCCACAACTGTCCCAGTATTAAGCATTGTTCCTATGCCAAATTTTGAATGGTCGCCAACAATACTTCCAATAAACATTGTATTTGTTGCTATCTCGTTACCCTGAACTAAAAGATTTATTTCTTTATAATTGTTTTTCAAATCACTAGTGGTTGTCATTGCTCCAAAGTTCACCCATTCGCCTACATATGAATGCCCGACGAATCCCGCATGGTACTTATTCGTATTTGCTAGAAAAACACTATCTTCTACTTCGCCACCTACGCGACAGCTCTCGCCAATAGAAGTGTTCTCTCTTATATATCCAGAAAATATTTTTGCGTTATTATCAATAAAAACAGGTCCTTCAATAAGAACATTGGACTTTACTTCCACTCCACTTCCGATATATACAGGTCCTTTTGATGCATCTATATGAACAAGGGGTGAAATTCTTGTATTTTTCCCTATATAGATTTGTCGCTCTTTAGTTAAAGCTGAATGCGTTCCTATTTTCGACAGGATTAGCCCGCCCTTATCAATTGTCTTAAAGTCCTCTCGTATAACAGCACCATTTTCAGATATCAACTCACTAATCATTTCAAATCTTTTTGTCTCGATATCCTTAACAACAGAACCTTGATTGGATCTAAAATATTCAACTATAAACTCATCATTGAAGCCATTATTTTTTGCTTGCTCAATAAACGCAGATATCTTGCTTCCTTTCAAACGAAAACAAAGAACCTTTGACCCGTTTACAATAAGAAACTCTTCTTCAACATATTTTTCTATCTGTTTTTGCAACTTTTTATCAAAAACAACTCGCCCATTAATAAATAAAACGTCTAACCCTACATTTGCCGTATTATGAAAAAAATCAGGATACCTATTCTTTAATACGGATTTTAATTCTTCCCTATACAGCAAATGGTAACGAGATTCTGATAAATGGAAAAAAATACGTTCCAAAAATGAAAACATGCCCATCTTTAACTCAAAACTTGCTCTCAACTGGTCTAGAGGATAAAAATTCGAATGCGAATTATCTTCAAATACTACAATATTTTTCATGTTCTATATTCTAACATAAATCAATCATTCAGTGAGATAAAAACACCTTATTACGCTCAAGGCTGCTATAGCTGCTGTCTCTGCTCTCATAATGCTTTCTCCAAATGAAACCAAGGTTACCCCTGATTGCTTCATCAATTCAAATTCATTAATTGAAAACCCTCCCTCAGGTCCAACTAAAACAGATATTTCTGGGTTTAACTCTGTATCTAAAAATTTATCTTTAATAGAAATACCGCGACTTCTTTCTGCGAGACATAATAAGCCTTGTTTCTCCAAAGCCTCTTTTAGGCTGACGACTTTGCCTATTTGAGGGATACTCATCCTCTCGCTTTGCATTGCTGCTTCTCTCGCAATTATTGCCATTCTCTCCATATTCAAAATGCCTTTTTCGGAAACTCTTTCAGTAATTACTGGAACTATTCTATCAACACCTAGCTCTACTGCTTTTTGAACTATTAATTCCATTTTGGGTTTTTTTATAACAGCTTGGTATAAAGCAATTTTAGCTAAACTTTGAGGTTTGTTTTCTAGTTTTTTTACTAAAAAAACTGCTTCTTTTTTTGAGATACTACTTAGCTCAGCATCAGCAAAAAAATTTCCCTCTGTTTCTACAAGTTTAAAAAAGTATCCGGGCTTATGCCTTCTCACATTTAGGTGATTTACATCTGCCCCACGAAGAACTAACTCTTCGCCTTCTAGTTTTTCAACAAAAATATTCATATCATTAATTATATGACAAAACATTCATCTTGTATTGGCACAAGAAATACTGTTACTATATCTTTAAATAGAAACATCAATTTTGTGCTAAAGGGGTCGCTATGACTGAAAACAATTATAGTCTTAATACTATTCTTGACCAACTTAAGTTAGATAACAAAAAGGTATTTGAAGTTCTGGAATATTTTGAACTAAATGAAAACGGGCATCTGCTCAAAACAATATTAAAAACTATTGATAAAGAAAAATACAGAGAACTATTAGTAGAGTACCTTTCCAAACTTATTACATTTCACGAAAGTTTTGAACGGGCATCTTCAAGAATTTTAGATGAAGCAGAACATATTATAAATACTTTGCAAATAAGTTATGACTATACGTATATCAACAAAAGCAAAGATCTTTTTCTAACAGAAATAAGAAACATTTATGAATTAATTAATAATACGCTTCTTTATTCATATATAAGTAAAGTCTATGGAAGACTTTTGAAATATAACCTTACCCCTAAGTCATTTGAAGCAATAACTGATTTGTTTTCAAAAATAGACAAGCTTATTACCAGCAGAAAAGATATCATCTTGCAAATTTTAGAACATGATTCAGACATTAATGCTTTTATGGGCCCTCAATTATTGCCGCTTACCTCTAAAAATTACGCAAAAAAAATTATTTTCTCAATTGAACAGATCAACCAAATTCATTCGAGACTTTCTGAATCTATAGAAATAGATACTGTTCATAGCTTTAGCTATTTTAAGGCCAAGGCACCCTCTAAAGAAGTCGTTGTCCTAGCAAAACAATTTACTAGCGATGTCCTACAAAAATTCTTTATGGATGAGTATTTTGAGCAAAATGTAAGCATGCTAATAAATTCATCAAAATACAGAAAAGTAAAAGAATTACTATCTCAATCTCTTGTTAATCGGTCTAAAGATGAACTAATGTCTGATCAAGATTCTGCAGAAGCATTAATCTACAGATTACTGTTATCTAGGTCCAAGAAATAAACTTAAAATATTTGACCTAAACCAGCCTCGCGTGCTATATTTCATTGAATTAAAAAACAAACAGGAGGCAAGAAATGACAGTAAAATTAGCTATCAATGGTTTCGGACGTATCGGAAGAAACGTTTTCAAAATCGCAATGGAAAATCCAAACACAGAAGTTGTTGCAATTAATGACCTAACAAGCACAAAAGTATTAGCACACCTTCTAAAATATGACTCAACACAAGGAAAGTTCAACGGAACAGTTGATTTTGATGACACTAACATTATCGTTAATGGTAAAAAAATCAAAGTAGACGCATCAAGAAACCCAGCAGAAATTAACTGGGGATCTGAAGTAGACGTAGTTGTAGAAGCTACTGGTATTTTTAGAGACAAAGAAAGCGCTAAAGGCGGTTACGGTGACCACCTTAAGAATGCTAAATTCCCAGCAAAGAAAGTTATTTTAACAGTTCCTTCAAAAGACGCTATTGATAACACTATCGTTTTAGGTGTAAACACTGAAGCTCTTAAGGCTGATGATCTTTGTATCTCTAACGCATCTTGTACTACAAACTGTTTAGCTCCAGTAGCTAAAGTACTAAATGACGAGTTTGGTATTGTAGATGGTTTAATGAATACAATTCACGCATATACTAACGATCAAAACATCTTAGACGGTCCTCATAGTGACCTAAGAAGAGCTCGTTCTTGTGCTGTTTCAATCATCCCAACTACAACTGGTGCAGCAGCAGCAGTAGGAAAAGTACTTCCTGAATTAGCTGGAAAATTAAACGGTATGGCAATGAGAGTTCCTACTCCAACAGGTTCTGTTGTAGATTTAGTTGTTACTCTTAAAAAAGAAGCAACTGTAGAAGGTATCAATGCAGCTATTAAAAAAGCAGCTGAAGGACCAATGAAAGGTATACTTAAGTACACTGAAGATCCAATCGTTTCGGCTGATATTATCCATGACAGCCATTCATCAGTATTTGATGCAGGATGCACAATGGTTAATGGTAAAACTGCAAAAATCATCACTTGGTATGATAATGAATGGGGTTACTCAAACAGAGTTGTTGATCTAGCGATTAAAGCTATGTCTCTATAAACAACTTTCTACATTAGTAGTTCAAAAAGGCCAGTCTCACGACTGGCCTTTTTTATTTAAATCTAGAAATTGCTCTTGCCATGTTAAATAGCTTCAATTGTTTCTCAATCAAATATTTTTTTGCATTTTCTACTGGAAAGTTACCCTCTTGTAAATGATTTCTTACAAACCGCTTCATCAGCTTTACCTCATGCAGAAAACAATCCATCTCTTCCTTTAATAAAACTGCTTGTTCCGGGATTAGTTCCTCTTCACTAGCAGTTCTGATCTTATGGGTCAATATTCCCAAATTCTGCGTAATATTCGATAAAATATTGTCCAATTTAATCAATTCTTCTTTACCTATTTCAGAAAAAACTTCGATATAAGATAATGGGGTAATGCTATTATTTACAACATGCTGAACTTCTCCCTCTAAAGAAGTTATTCCATTATTAAACATACAGTTAATCTGCTTAGTCAACATTGCTTCGTGCATGCTCAACTCTGGGAATTTTTCCCTTACTTTATCGTTTAACATAAAAGGGCTAACATGAAAAACTTCACTCGCTAATGTATTCATGCTATAAGGCTTTTGAAGAAACGCATCTATTCCTGAATTATTCACTTCTTCGCTAGTAGCAGCTCCGCTTACAAGAACCATTTGTATCTCGCTATTTCTATAGTCTGACTTTATCTTATGTGCCATTTCGCCACCCGTCAAACCTGGCATATGAAAATCGGTAACAATTACTGATGGCAACTCATCCTCACTTAGCTTCGCAAGGAAGTCCAATGCATCTTCTGCTGATAATGCCTTGTAAATAACCTCATACCCAACCTTCTCTAATATTCTTGCTGCAATTTCTCCAAGCATTTTCTCATCATCAACAACCATAACTTTTGAGCTTATTGGAAGTCTAATCTTTTTTCGGTCTGCTATTATCTTGTTTTTCATTTATTACCCTACCCTTTGCTAAATTTTCTTCTATTTACTATATCGTTAAATTTATAATTAAATCCCGATTACTTATTCTAGATCGTCTGCGAATTCTTTTGCTAATTCTACTAATCGATAATTTAATTCTGATTCTTTTGGAAGTTTATGTGGATATGTTCTAAACATTACATCTAATAGTGAATATCCTGCAAACGGTTTTCTCAAAGAATTGTCTTGTCCATGATCATGTTCTACTTCGTCCTTATCTCCACTAGCAAGAATGATTTTCATTTTCGCAAATCTTGGCTGCTCCTTAACAGCAACAATTAATTCATTACCATTCATTGTTCCCATATCATAGTCTGCAACAAGCACTTCTGGCGGATTCTCTAACAATGTTAAAATCCCAAGAGCTGTCTCCGCACCACAACATGCAGAAATTAAATCATATCCTGATGATCGCAATGTCCTGCTCATTATTTCTCTATGAAAAAGATCATCATCTACAAGCAATATCCTTGGTGCCGGTCTATTAATAACTAATTTGTTAGAAATTATTTTTATTCTCATAAATCTCCAAAAAAAATATTTGTTTTATAATATATCGATTTTTTTCTAACAAAATCTCACTTAATTTACACACCATCAGACTAATTCTTTCCCAAAAAACCCATATGGCATATAATGATTGTAATCACTTATACATAGGAGGCTCTCGATGCAAAAACAAACAATAAAAGACATAAAAGATTTAGCAGGCAAAACAGTGCTTGTGAGATGTGACTTTAACGTTCCTCTAGAGGACGGAAAAATCACTGACGATTCAAGAATCGTTGGAGCATTACCAACTATTGAATACTTAAAAAAAGCTAACGCGAAAGTAGTTCTAGCTAGCCACCTTGGCCGACCAAAAGGAGAAAGAAAACCAGAATTTTCATTAGCTCCAGTTGCTAAGAGCCTTAGCTCATTACTTGGACAAAATGTTGCATTAGCTCCGGACTGTATTGGCGCTAAAGTAGAAAAAATGGTTTCAGACCTTGCTGATGGCGATGTGTTACTACTAGAAAATGTTCGTTTCTACAAAGAAGAAACAAAAAATGACCCAGACTTTTCAAAACAATTAGCAACACTTGCTGATATTTATGTTCTTGATGCTTTTGGTACTGCTCATAGAGCACATGCTTCTACAGAAGGCGTTACTAAATATCTGCCCGCTTATGCTGGATTCCTAATCGAAAAGGAACTTAACTATTTTGGACAAGCACTTGGCTCACCAAAAAGACCTCTTGTAGCAATTATCGGAGGAGCTAAAGTATCTTCGAAAATTGCAGTACTTAAAAGCATGTTAGATAAAGTAGATACAATCCTAATTGGTGGAGGAATGGCTTATACATTCTTCAAACAACAAGGGCACGAAGTTGGACTATCTATTCTAGAAACAGACTACCTTGATACTGCAAAAGAAGTTGTTGAACTAGCTAAGGCTAAAGGCGTAAAATTACTATTGCCTGTTGATATCACTGTTGGTGATGATTTTAGTAACGATTGTAATATTAAAATTGTAGAACCATCAGGAATCGAGCCAAAATGGGAAGGTTTAGATATTGGACCTAAAACATTAGCAATGTTTAGTGAAATTATTGCTTCTGCTGGTACAGTAATCTGGAACGGACCTGTTGGGGCTTTTGAAATGCCTAACTTCTCTAAAGGAACTTTTGGTATTGCTAAAGCGTTAGCTGATTCATCTACAATCAGCATCATTGGTGGTGGAGATAGTGCAGCGGCAATCAAGAAAGTTGGACTAGTAGATCAAATAGATCACATCTCAACTGGTGGCGGAGCATCTCTAGAGCTACTTGAAGGAAAAATTCTTCCAGGTATTGCAGCTTTATTAGATAAATAAATTGCTTCCTTTATTTTTAATACTTATAGCGGTCGATCAATTATCAAAAAGATTGGCCGTTTTTCTTTCTACCTCTTCAGATATAACAATAGTTCATAACACGGGCGTTGCCTTTGGAGTTTTTGGCAAATTCCCTTTTATGGTAATCATTATCACACTGGCACTCTTAACGACCATTGTCCTTTTTAGAAAACATTTCTTTAACCCAAATAAATGGCACAGCCTTTCATTAGAGTTCATTTTTGCTGGTGGTCTTGGAAATCTTATTGATAGAATATTTTTGGGTCACGTAGTAGACTTCATTAAGCTACCATTGATTCCTTATTTCAATCTAGCTGATGTTTTTATAAATATTGGAGTCCTACTATACATAACTGGAGTATTTGCGAAAAATGATCATTAATTACGACAACGAAGAAACTATAAGATTAGACATTTGGCTAAGTGAACATACTGGAAGAAGCAGATCTTTCATTAAGACTTGCTATAAGAATGATCAAATCAGAGTAAATGATAAAAAAGTGAAGCCTAGCTTCTTGCTAAAAGAAGGTGATGTTATCAATCTGGATCTACAGGAACAGCCCATAGACTATCCTGCTACAGATATCCCCTTAAATATAGTATTTGAAGACGAACATATAATTGTTATTAATAAACAATCTGGCCTTACCGTACATCCAGGTGCAGGCAATCCTGACAACACAGTAGTAAACGCACTTCTGCATTATGGAAAAGCGTTATCTGATATTGGTGGACTAGATAGACCTGGCATCGTTCACAGATTAGACAAAGACACTTCTGGGTTAATGGTTATAGCAAAACACAACCAAGCTCATGAGAAGCTTGCTAAACTTTTTGAAGAAAGAAAAGTTGAAAAAAAATACTTAGCATTACTACATGGCTATTTGCAAAAAGAACATGACACCATTAATGAGCCAATTGCTAGAATGAAAAGCAACTACAAAAAAATGTGTGTTGATAAATTGCGTGGCAAAGACTCTATAACAGAATATCATGTACTTAAAGAAGCTAATGAAAAAACTTTAGCAGAAGTTACCCTGCATACAGGAAGAACACATCAAATCAGAGTTCATTTTGCACATTTCAGCCATCCTGTTGTTGGCGATTCTCTTTATGGAAGAGCTACTAGAGGAAAATCTCAGTTGTTACATTCTTATTCACTTAAGTTCGAGCATCCTATTTCTGGTGAAATGATGGAATTCAAAACTGAGCTTCCTAAATGGGGAAAGTTTTAAATTATTTTGAAAAGATTTATTAGAAACCTATTCCCTTATACTTTGGTAATAGGGCTTCTTATTGCATCAAACCTAGTTTTCGCTAACATGACAACATCCAACAACGTGTTAACATCTATTTCCTCTCAAGAATTTAAAACGCTAATCGACTCTCGATCTACAAATGATGTAATTTTAGACATTAGAACACCTGGGGAATATGCTGAAGGTCATATTAAGGGAGCGCAATTGCTTGATTATTATAAAAAAACTTTTATTGATGAACTTGGAGCTCTAAGCAAAAGCACTACATATTACATGTATTGCCGAAGCGGTAATCGATCTGGGCACACACTAAAAATAATGAAGAAGCTTAACTTTAAGAATGTATATAATCTAAAACTTGGCATTAGTGAATGGATTTCTTTAGAGTATCCTGTTTTCGTTAATCTCTAATTTAACTGCACTTCTGAAACACTTATGACGATATATTTGCATGAACTACAAGGTTATTGCTATATCAAGAATTATTACAGACAGCCTTAGTGTAATAATCCCTGCCTACAATGAAGGTAAGCGAATCACTAAGCATCTATTTCACATAGACGAATTTCTTATACACAACGCCCCTCATAGTGAGATTATTGTTATAAACGATGGTTCAACTGACGATACTGATTCGATAGTAAAAGACATTGGCGCACATATTCAAACACCTCTCACCTGTCTAAGAAAACCTAATGGCGGAAAAGGCTCAGCTGTACAAGTTGGCATGCTAATGTCCACGGCGAAACTTAAGCTATTCACAGATGCCGATGGCTCAACAAACATAAAAGAACTACTCCCAGTTTACCGAGCACTTATAAAAGCAAAGGCACAAATTGCTATTGGCTCTAGGTCTCTTCCAAAATCTAACATACTTACTCCTCAACCATTTCACAGAAAAATAACCGGCAATAGCCTGAAAGCACTTACTAGAATGACCATCTTGCCTGGAATCCTTGATACGCAATGTGGATTTAAATTATTTGAAAAAGATGCAGCAGATATTTTATTCCCAAGGCAAACAATGAAAGGATTCTCCTTTGATCTTGAAGTACTTTACCTTGCTAGAAAATATGGTTTATCCATAACAGAAGTTCCGATAACATGGGAAGACAAAGATGGTAGTACCGTTAACCCACTCAAAGAAGGTTTTAGATTTATAAAAGCAATTGGAACATTAATTCTTAACAATAAACTTGAGAGATACGCCCCCATAGAAAGCTTTACCAACTAGTTGCTTTCTGAACAATTGAACTCTCCAAATAATAATGCTACGTTATTGATATCTTATTTAAATATGTGAAAATTCACAATTATTGCAAATAAAACAATTAAGAAGGATAAAAATAAATGAATTGGATTTTACTAATAATCGCAGGAATGTTTGAAGTTGGTTTTGCAACATGTCTTGGCAAGGCAAAAGAATCAATAGGAATGGCCGCAACATCTTGGTATATCGGGTTTTTTATTTGCATAATCATAAGCATGTTATTGCTTATTAAAGCAACTCAAACACTTCCAATCGGCACTGCCTATGCAGTTTGGACCGGGATTGGAGCTGCTGGTGCAGTATTAGTTGGGATAGTCATATTTAAAGATCCTGCTAATTTTTGGAGACTCTTTTTCATAACAACATTAATCGTATCAATTATTGGACTTAAGCTTGTCTCACATTAGATAATTTTTCAAATCTTAAATCCGACTTTTCAACTGTTCGAGCGAACTACAAAAAGTTAATTAACATCGAACGGGCACTCTAAGTCTCCGAAGGAGCACATGTTGAACATTGCTACCAACTAGTTACGCGGTGATTCCTGAAGTTAATAGCTTGCGAACCATAAAACCAAGAATAATAACGATCTACTCCAGACTTATCCTTAAAAACATTATCAGGCTCACCCTTAACCGCTCGTACCATTGCAGGTGTCATATACCTAAATATCTCACCATTCAACACATTCTGTCTTGTTCTATAATCCCAATACTTATACCTAGCAATTGCGGCTAATGCTAATTCTGCAAGGAAATATGGTCTACTAACTTCCCTTACCACTTCCGCTGCAACATAGGCTTCTAGCTGTCTATATATTCTAATCCTCACCCACTCTGCTTTTTCTGCCTTCTTATTATCATATTTATAGTTGCGATTAGTAGGTAAAAAGCTTAGTCGTTTAGAGGTAATATCTGGTTTTTCATACACGTCTACCATTCTTGAAAAATTCTTTGGATTGATTGACCATTTTGTTCTTAGTTTGTAATAAACATCGTATTCTCCAGGATCAAAGTACTCTACCTTGTGCCACTCTCTCTCTTCTTCTTCAACAGTGGTAATGTGCTTAAATGCTCTGTTTTGTTCTCCAACAAATGCTACTTCGGCTTTAATTGATGGTGCTTTGCGGAAATTCGCCCTACTTCCAGCCACATATACAGATGAATCAAAAAAAGGACTTGCTGCAAATACATATCCAAACAAAATTATTGCTAATATCTTTTTCATAAACTAATTCTACATAAGAACGTAGGTTTTTAAAAGTTATTAATATGACTAGGTAATATGCATATAGCGTATACGCGTCTTGAAAAGACACAATATAACAAAAATATGCAATGTATTGTTGAAACTGAAAAATTTCCAAGTATAATAGAAATATCACAGGGGGGAAAAGTGATTTTTACTAATAACATTAAAAAGGCTCGTCTTTTAATAGATGAGTATAAAACTGTTGGCTCTGTACGCATGATTGGCGTAACCAAATATCTTAACGTTGAAGACACTGAGCTAGCCATTACTTCTGGAATAATAGACATCGGAGAAAACAGGCTTCAGTCTGCTGAACCAAAGATACTTGCTTATAAGGATAAATATCCTGATGTATGCTGGCACTTCATTGGGCACCTCCAATCTAATAAGGCAAAAAAGATAGTAAAGCTATTCGACTTTATCCACTCAATTGAATCATTTGAAAAATTACAACTAATCGATGATATTGCTACGAAACTAAATAAACCCATAAAAGTTATGCTACAAGTTGATATCTCTGGTGAAGAGAGCAAACAAGGCATGACTAGAGAAGAACTGCTCGCCGGGCTTGAAACTATTAAGGCTTTAAAAACTGCACAGTTCAGTGGACTAATGACTATGGCACCATTAACTGAAAAAAAGGAAGAACTTATCTCTGTTTTTAAAAATGCTAAAAATCTTGCCAACGAACTAGAAGTGCAAAGTGTGCCCTGTCCTGAACTATCAATGGGAATGAGTAACGACTACACTGTCGCATTAGCGGAAGGATCCACAATGCTGCGTCTTGGCACAGTACTATTTCTTAAGGAGGAAAAATAATGACAAAGAAAATACAAAACACAGGATTTTTTGAACAATGCAAATTATTTTTAGGATTGGAGGAAATGACTGAAATAAAAAGAAAACCTGAAAAATCTACTCAAAAGAATAACGCATCTGTTAGTCTTTCTTATTTCAAAAAATCCACCCAAGAGATTAAAATAGTATCTCCAAAATCTTTTTCTGATGCTACTCACATTGTAGAATTCTTAAAAGAAGATATTCCGATTATTGTGAACTTTAAATACCTAAACAAAATGCAAAGTAATAGACTAATGGACTTTATCTCAGGCACTATTTGCTCAATTAATGGAAATATCGCAAAACTTTCTGAAGGAATGCTCTTACTAAGCTCTGAGAAAACAGCCATTACGGAAGAAAACTTAAAAAAACCAAAAGCTAGGAACAATGCAAATGAGGAAATAGTGATGAACATGATCACTATGAACTAGTTGTATCTTAAATAAGGATAGTTTATAGTAACAATCATGCAAAACTCAGTATGTTTTTTAGGTGCAGGGAATATGGGAGAAGCCTTAATCAAGGGCTATCTAAATGTTGTGCCTGCCAACAAAATTGCGTTTCTTGAAAATAACAATGAACGTGCCAGCTATATAAATACTACTTATAACATTAAAAACCTAGAAAATATTTCTGAAATCAACAACTATGATGTTCTTATTGTAGCCCTTAAACCTCAAAGCATTCCGGACGTAATGCCTGCTCTAAGTAAAGATATTAAGAAATCCGTAATAATCATTTCCATAGTCGCAGGTGTAAGCATAAATTATTATCAAAAATATTTCTCCGAGAATAAAATATTAAGAGTTATGCCAAACACTCCATGTCTTATCAATAAAGGAATTAGTGGAATTAGTTCTAGCCCGAAATGTTCAAGCAAAGACATAGAAATTGCAAAAGCCATTTTTGGAACAACTGGAAAAGTTATTGTTATTGATGAAAAAAAGATAGATGCAGTAACTGCACTAAGCGGAAGCGGTCCTGCGTATTTCTATCATATCGCTGACACATACGCAAAAGCAGCCGCTGCTATTGGCATGGATTATGATACAGCACTATCGCTTGTCACAAACACAATGCTTGGCTCTGCGGAAATGATCTTAAATAGTGAACACTGTCCTTCTGAACTAATCTCTAAGGTAAAGTCTCCAGGAGGAACAACCGCTGCAGCACTAGAGAAGCTGCAGGTGCCTGAACTTGAAGCTATTATTAAAAACAGTATTATTGCTGCTGAAAACAGAGCAAAGGAACTAAACCTTAAGGAATAACAATGTACCATTTAGCAACTTTCATCGCATTATTGTTTAATGTTTATCTGACAATGCTCATAGCAAGAATCATCCTTTCTTGGCTACCGCACAACAAACACCATTTCATCATTTCTATTATTCATGACTTAACTGACCCATATCTAGATATCTTTAAAGAGTTGAGGTTAAATTTTGGCGGCATGGACTTTTCTTCAGTTGTTGCCTACATGGTTCTTAACTACGGAGGAGCCTTTATTCTTCAAAACTTTTTTCCATATAGCAGTTCTATTCCTTCTATTTATTTAGTTTCTGTTTTTTTTAAAGCAATTTATTTTTCACTCCTTGTTAGAGCAATTACAAACTTTCTCAGATATAAGCAAACACAAATGCTGCAACCATTTAAATTCATATTAGAAGTTTTTGAACTTATAACCGACTTTCTCTGTAAGCCTTTTAGTAATATTTTCTATATTAAATACGACTTATCGGCCATACTTGCAGTTACTTTTTTTATAAAAATTGGCGAACCTATAAGCCAATACTTATTCGGACTATGCCTACAACTACTAGCCCTTATTTAATAGAAGCATCGGTAATCACAAAAGCTAAACAAGAAACAATATCTCTGGAAAAGAACGGTTCAATAAAAATTAAAATAAGAATAGTGCCAGAAAAGGGGAAGGCCAATAAATATATCGTATCTTTAATAGCTAAAAGATTGAAAATTTCTAAAAATAGCATCAAAATTGTAAAAGGGGAGTTTTCTAACAAAAAAACTATTGCTATAAAGGGGTTTACGGGTTCTGTTTCTGATTTAACAGACTAATATTAAAAAAAGAGCGTAGACATGAGGGGACAATGTTTCAAAAGCGACTTATATATATACTGGTGTTCTTTTCCTGCTGTGTTTTTTCCACAGAAAACATCCACTCTGTCTTAACAAAAAACCTTCAAAAAGAAGAACTAATAGAGCTGTTCTCGCAAATAGACACCTCTAATTTACAAGAAATAGCACAAGGACTCTCGCCCAGCCTTTCACTGTCTGCTATTCCAAATAGTAAGTTTGATTTGCTTAAATTTATTTCTGAAAAGGAACAAGCAAAAATAATGAATGACATATTCAACCCGCTTCCCTTTGCTCGTTTTGCCAATATTCCCAAGCCACCAACTCCTATGCCTCCACCTAAAATCGTATTTACAAATAAAACCAAAAGAGAGCAATCCTTTACAACAGCAAAGCAAGTAACAATTATCACAAATAATGAAAAATACATAAAAACACCAAAAATTAACAACACAACACAACAAGCAGAAGTCTCTGGATGGGAAAACTTTCGTTGGGACGAATGGGAGCAAGAAGAAATAGACCCGCTAGCAGCATTAAAAACGCCGCCACTAGTAGATGGGTTTGGCGAACTAAAAGTATATTCTTTGCAAGTTAACTCTGATAGCAACAGTAGAGCTTATGCACTTAAAGACGATGTTTATACCTATCTAACTAGAAAGATTAAAGAAGTTGCATTCCAAATAGACTACCGTTTTAACTTACTAATTCAAGCAAAGATTAGCGATGAAGCTGAAGTTTATTACAACGTCTCTCAAGAACCGGATATGCCACAGAAAACAGATGTTTCACTTAAGGTCAGACAAACCTGGGTGCACTTTGGCTACTCAGAAAATATATATAAATTAGGTTCATTCACCGATGTTAGTAAAAAAATTGATGGCATTTCAGTTGAAGGAAATGAAGGACCCTTTACCTACACTTTTGGTTTTGGGTCTGAAAAAAGTAAAAGCGACACATTCTCTAGACAGGGTGATGGTGGTGATGAGTACGAACTAAGGAACAAGCCGGTGTTAGAAAACTCAGTACAAGTATGGGTGAACGGTCAACTACAAGCTTTAGGCAAAGACTACACCATTAATTATTTTGAAGGAAAAATCATTTTCATAACACCTAAGACTTCTAGTGACACACTACGTTTTTCTTATCAATACACAAACCCTATTGAAGAATTTATCCCAATAGCCAGCAACGTAAACATGCTAGGAATAAACGCAAAATATGATAATAAAAACAAAAAAACCATTGTTAAAAAACTAACCAGAATAAACAAAGACATTACAACACTACCTATCGGAGGACAAATTAAACTAAAAGTATTCCCTATTGAACTAGAATCAGAACTAATCTTTGCTGGAGACATTGAGCTCAAAAGAAACAGTGATTACTACATCAGATACAACGCCGGAACTATATTGTTCTCTAATAAAAAACTAGAAAACTTAAACATTTCCTATTTATCCCCTGAAACAAACTCATATGATGAACAATTCAAAGGAAATGGAGAAAGAGTAGCCTTACACCTAAAACACACGCCATTACTTAACAATAGCGAAACAATCTCACTTCAAGGAAAAATTCTGGAATCTAATCGTGATTACAAAATCGATCATCAAAGAGGAACAGTTGTTCTAAAATATCCGATACCTAATAATAACTCAGTATCCATATCCTACAGACAATTACAATATGAAATAAAAAATTATAGCAAAGCAGAAGACTTAGACTATGACGTAAACTTCTCCTATGTAAGACAATTTGCTAAATCACAAGAAGATATAAACACCAAGCTAACTTCTGAAACACTATCTTCTCCTACGAAAAACACTATAACCATAAACCTAAGTAATTGGCCAATAGTTGAAGAATCTCTCTCCATATACAGAGGCACAGCCTTATTAACAAATAATGAGATAGATACTTACACAGGAACATTAACAATAAACTTAACAAATGCTACATCTTCTACCGAAAACATAGTTATAAATTATAATTTTTATAAAGATTTTGGACCTCAACAATGGAACTTTTCTGGATCAAACAGCAATATAGAAAACAACGTTTTCTACAACAACCTTGCTGCTCATAGAATAAAATCAAACCTACTAAACCCTGTTAAATACGATCCAAACAATACATATATTAAAATTGAATATAAAAAAGATGATGATATATTTAGAACATTAGAGCCAGGGCTAGACTATAACATCGTTTTTAACGTAGACGAGGTGAAAGAAGGTCAAATATATGTAATGCTCTATCACGAACATGGTGTAACCGTAGATAATAGCTCTGAAACTATTACCTATGGTCTTCCCTCTACATTATCAGATGATGATTTATTCAAAGTAACCTATTATTATACAAACTCAAATGTGCCTGATGCTGGCGAAATAGTAAATGAACAATTCGAATTACTCTACAATCAAAAAATAAACAATAACTTTGGATTTTCTGTTGATGTGGCAAGATCAAACAAACAATATACAAAACATTCTGTACCTACTACTGATACTTTTCTGGGCACTGGCTTTTTTCACGAAACCTACCCCTTAACAGCAGGGAACATAGTTGAAAACTCTGAATCTGTATATATTAATGGAAATGTTGCTATTCGTGATATGGATTATTATATCAACCTAAATAGTGGACAAATAACATTTATAGACCTAAACCCAGGAACTAATGACTCTATCAGAGTAGAATACAGCTACTACTCAACCGAATCTGGGGGAACCGTCACAAACTACGAAGAAAATGGTTCTGCTATTGCGCTTAGAACAAATGTTAAAAATGATTTTCACAATACAATCGCAGAAATCGTATATGTTGATGACACTTTTAGCCCAGTAGGAAATTCCAAATATTCTGCAGGATCAAATATTTTACAAATAAGTTCCAAAATTAAACCATCAAAAGAAATATCTGTTCAAGCAAATGCTTTTACAAACAGAATAAATTCAACATACAAATCAAATACAACAGGTAAATACCTGGAATATTATGAAAATAAATACAAATTAGAAACAACCTATTCGCCAATATCTATTTTTAAACTAAGGGGTCTTATAGATATTCAAAGCTACGCAACAGAAACAAACGTAGACGATAATAAAAAACCCATTGATAAGCTAAATAGCCACTATTTACTTGCACTTACAACTGGACCCTCTTCCTTTCAAACGAATATTCTAATGGATAACTTTAACAACTTAGACCAATCTAACAGAACCACTGACCTTAAAACAGTTGGACAAACTCTTGAACTCAAAAATGCTCTATCAATATTTAGCAACAATATTCGACTAAAATCATCATACAAACAAACAACCGAATTACAAACCTCTGCGAATGAGGACGTAGAAGACAATCTCAATAAAAAATACTCTTTTGATTTAGGTTTACGCCCAATTAACTTTATAAAAATTAACGGAGCCTTCTCTCAAGAAAACACTGAAAAAACTACTGCACAGGGCACAACAACTAGTTCTCTAGAAATAAAAACCCAAATAAAAAATTACTCAACAAACATGTCTTTCACTCCACCTATTGCTTTGGCTTATTTTAATAAACCAAACTACTCTTTTAATTTATCTAATACAGAAAAAAATTCAATACTAGACTCTTACGCACCAGATGCAACTAACGCTGTTGGTAATAGACTTTCCTTTGGATTATTTAATGCCACATCGTTAGCTCTTAAAAATTCTCTATCAGAATCACTACAAAGCGATAAAAAAATAAACAAACAAACACATTTAAGTGAATACTCTTTTAGTCAGTTTAATGTTTTAAAAGAAACCTTCCCCATTACTATCAAACCTTTTTCTAGAAAATTCACTAACTCTTCTTCATTTGATAATATCGGTAATACAACTACTCTAAAAAGCAAAAATAAAAACAGAGGAGAATTTACAAAATACGGGGCAAGTTGGAAATATAATAAATTTTATAATGGAAATTTCGACTACTCTATAAATAAAACATTTGCTAACTCTACTGAAAATAAAACTACAGAAATCATACACTCTTCTCAAGTAAAACCATCCACCTATCTAAAACTTATTAATAATTTAAATATTCGCAACGTATACAAAACAAATTATATCTACGAAAACAATGAAAATGAGGAACAAAAATTCACATATCACTTAACAACTTCTCCCTCTGCAATTAACAGCATAACAACATATAACAATACAACACATCTATACTCTAATATTTTCAAAAATATCTTTTTAGAAGAAACACAACCTATTTTTCTAAATAATAGTTATATTTATGATGACTATGTCGACTCCGCTAAAGGACTAAAAAAGCGACTGCAAGAAGATTATGACCTGTTTTCGAGCTTTAGTTTTTCTGACAAAATTAGGCTAAAACCACAACTAAAAGTTTTAAAAACTGACCAATTCACAACAGTCTCAGACAACTATGCGATTACCCAAATAGACAGTGTCTATGATCAAAGACTCTATAACAATAAGCTCAACTTAAACCTAGAAACTGCCTACCTGATTATTGAAAAAACTAACCTTATTGCAAACACTGGTTATGAAACAATTAATGAAGATATCTACACCAGAAATTCAGGAAACAACGTCTCATTAGATCCAAAGGCCTTTGAGGTATATAGCTTTGGTGTTGGTGTAGAGACAAGGATTTTTGATGGCCTCTTCTTAAAAGGAACCTATACTCTAAAAAACAACAAAGACAAAAATGCAGCAAGCAATAATTCAAACAGTAGTCAGACAATTAAACTAGAAGCAAAATACTCACCAATAACAAGCCTCTCTCTTGGAATAGTAGAAAATATCGGTGATGTAATTGGTGTTGTTTTAAGCAAAGCAACTCTAAGCTTCTTGCTTGAGTATAACCAGGGTAGAGGCATTAACTCTTATACTGTTGAGGAAACAGAAAGCTTAATAGACAAAACGGTTGAAACAAAAATTGAAAACATTGAAAACTTACGTATAAAAGGAGCCTTTAAATCTATGGTAGAAGTTCCACTTACAGAACAAAGTAATGGAATGATTGAAAAATTTGTATTCACCTCTGAAGCACAAATGGTAATTAAAAATGACTATGCTAATGCTACTGGTATTAATTATTCCATTCTTGGGCTGATGTTTAGCGGCAAACTTATCTTCTAAATAAAGTTACTAATCTGACTTAAGGGAATAAGCAAAACATATCCAAGTAACAAGACTAGTCCTGCAATAAAAAGCATTGCTGCCCCGCTAATAATATTTACTATTAAACCTTGATATTGTTGGTTTCTCTCTTCTATTTCCTCTAAGAAACTATAATACAAAAGCTTTTTTCTCTCTTGATCTGTGCCCATACCCAATAAAGCTTTTTGTTTTTTATCAATTAATAAAACATCTATTGCCTCTTCCATAGACAACCCTCTTTTTAACCTTGAATGAATTGTTGATAAATAAAACCCCTCTATGCTTTTTTTATCTTGTTGCAAATAGTCATCAAGCAACTCTTCAACTGATATTCCTGTTTCGACTGCTACTAAATTTATCCTCCAGAAAATCTCTTGAAACACTGCTGCAATTTTTTGTCTATACAATGGTATTTTTACCTTTATTTGTGGCTTCAACCACTTAAAAAAGAAGCAAACTAACATCACGATAAAAATCAATCCCAGCAATAACTTCCATACGTTTTGTCTACTAAGAACCTTTAATAAAAATGGCACCTGCTTGCCACTATCTTGAAAAAAAACTGAAAAACTTGGAATAACATTATAAGAAACAAACACAAGCATACTCATACTCATACACACAAGCAGCGCCGGATAAATAGCTTTCTTTATTAGCTCCTTTTTATCCTTCTGTTTGTTTTTTAGTATTACAGACATTGCGAGAAGCTTCTCTTTAGATAACCCCTGTGCTCTTGCCGCTAAAAACAATGGCCTAACCTCGGCACAAAACAATCTTTCGCTTAAGATTACTTCACAAAAATCTTCGCCCTGCCTAAGCTTATACAACAGCATCTTAACTATTTTTCTTGTCTTCTTATCTACAACTTGCTGATATTTAACCAATAATCCGTACAGATTCTCACCTTCAGAATAATATAGACTTAAAAAACGAATCATTTCCTCTTGCATGGACGTAGGCACTGTTACCTTGCCAATGGGCAGAACAATGTTTCTCCTTCTTTTTAAACTTGCTAACTGCGTCTCTGAAAAAGAGGAAACCCATATACCTTGAAAGGAAACAACGATAGTCTTAACTAGCAATTAAAAAACCTTTCTGCATTTTCAGTTGTTACTCTAACAACCTCCTCGTAGCTTTTACCAACCACGCTTGCAACTTCTTTAGCTGTTATAGCAAGATATTCCGGTAAATTCAATTTCCCTCTGTGTGGGGCTGGCGACAAATATGGCCCATCAGACTCAATCAGCATTCTCTCCAAAGGCACTTTCTTGGCAATTTCTCGGACATTTTCTGCCTTCCTGAAGGTAATCATGCCGTTTAAAGAAAAATACGCTCCTTTTTCCAAATAACCGCCCATTAGTTCTGGCTCCCCCGTATATGAATGACACAACACTTTCCCAGAATAACTACCTAACATTTCTAAAACTTCAGCTTCTGCACTTCTTGTATGCAAAACTATTGGCTTCTTGTTTTTTTCAGCTAATTCCAACATTGCCTTTAACAACTCAATCTGCAAACTTTTATCTGCAAAATCATAATAATAATCTAAGCCCACTTCTCCTACGCCTACACACTTTTCATGGATAAGAAGCTTCTCTATTCCTAAGATATCATCTTCTGTATATTTAGCAGCCTCATGTGGATGAATTCCTGCACAAAAAAAGACTGACTGATGCTGTTCTGCTATTCGCTTTGCCTTTTCGCTATCTGCATAGTCTGTCCCTAAAGTTATCAACTTAGAAACATTTGCTTTGCCTGCATTGGCGATGGATTCTGACAAACCTTCTTCTTGATATCTGTCATCTGTAAGGTGAATATGGGTATCTACAAGATACATTATTTTCTAGGGAAAATTGGCTCTGGCTGATTAAGGGTTCTTCCCTCAGTAAAAAAGCCCCAATCAAATGGATTACTCTTTTTCTCTTCTTCTGATACATTAAGCTGTTCATAAAACTTATTAGTAACTGTTGGCATAAATGGGCTTAGCCATGTTGTTACGATTCTTAAAGTCTCAATCAAATGAACCATTACGGCACCAAGCTTAGACATATTTTCTTCCTTATGAAGAGTCCATGGTGTCATCTCTTCTATAAATTTGTTTGCCCTTCTAATAACCATAAAAATCTCTTCTAATGCTACTGAAAGTTTATAAGCATCCATAAGCTTTGGAATCTTTTGTTCTAAGTCTAATACCATTCGCTTAAGCGCAAGTTCCTCTTCAGAAAATAAAGCATCATCACAAGCAGGAACTTTTAGTTCAAAATATTTTTTTGTCATATTTAGTGTTCTGTTTAATAAATTTCCATAATCATTTGCAAGATCACTATTAAATCTCTGCTTCATGCTTTCTTCACTATAAGAACCATCTAGTCCAAAAACTATTTCTCTAGCCAAATAGTATCTAAAAGGGTCTACTCCATATTCATCCATTATTTTAAACGGATCTAAAACATTGCCCTTAGACTTAGACATCTTTTCTCCACCTTGGTAAATAAAGCCATGTCCAAAAACATGCTTAGGTAATTCTACTTCCATTGCCATAAGCATAGCTGGCCATATCACTGCGTGAAACTTCAAAATATCCTTACCAATTAAGTGAACTTCTGCTGGCCAATATCTATCAAAAAGCTGTTGGTCTGTTTGGTATTTAATACCTGTTAAATAATTAAGAAGTGCATCAAACCAAACATAAACGTGATGCTTTTTTTCTGTCTTTTCTAATTCTGGAAACTCAATGCCCCAATTAATTGTTGTTCTGCTTATACAAAGATCGTTGAGTCCGCTTTCAACAAAGCTAATAACCTCATTTCTTCTTCCCTCTGGCAAAACAAACTCTGGTATCTTTTTTATGTGTGCAAGTATTTTATCTTGGAATGCTGATAGCTTAAAAAAGTAAGATTCTTCTTCTAACAGAATAACTTCTCTGTCACATTCTGGGCATTTACCATCCACAAGCTGTGTTTCTGTAAAGTATGTCTCACATGGTCTGCAATAAAGACCTTCATATTTCCCTAAATAAATATATCCTCTGTCATATACTTGCTGCAGTGCCTGCTTAACAATTGTTTTATGTTCTTCGTCCGTTGTTCTGACAAAACTGTCGTTTGAAATATTAAGTTGCTTCCATAAGTCTTGAAACCTAAGTACAACTTCATCTACTAATTCTTTGGGTGTTTTTCCTTTGGCTTCTGCAGCTTTTTCTATTTTCTGACCATGCTCATCGGTACCTGTTAGAAAAAAAACATCCTTGCCTCTTAATCTATAAAAACGAGCAAGAATATCTGCAATAATTGTTGTATAGCAATGGCCTATGTGGGGAATATCGTTTACATAATAAATTGGGGTAGTAATATACACCGAATCACTTTTCTGCACTAATGGATCACTCCTATCATACGTACAACCTTATTGCTCTGTCCTCCAGCAAATGGGGCTGCTTCAAGTACAGCAAAGTATCCACCTTTTGAGACAAATTGTCCAGAAGCATTTCTGCCATCCCAATCTACATAACAGAAAAAACCCGTTCCATCTACAGCACCTTCTTTTGTTATATCATTGCCGTCAAATCTAACAACAAAGTGCCCTAGCGAATCATAAATAGTTATCGTAGTATCTACGTCTTGGTTCAAAGAATAAACTATCCTTGTTATCTGATATGCAGAATAAAAAGGGTTCGGATAATTAGACACATTAAACATTATTTCTGTTGTATTCGTAGTCATAATTCTATCTCCAGAATCTTTATAAAGGCTGGATAATCCTGATGCGTTTACTGCTTTAACCCTATATTGATATGGAACATTATATTGTGCCGTAGGGTTCATGGCTGATAGCCTGCTTTGTGCATTCACTATATCTAACTGCTTCCAAACTAAAGAAGAACCTTCTAACATCTCTACAATATAATAATCCACATAAGACTCTGCTTCTGTAAAAGCAGTCCAAACTATGTCATGTCTTTTGTCTTCCCATCTTGGTATCACATCCAGCTGTCCGGATGTCCATGGAGGCGTAAAATCAGTATGAAATACGAAACTGCCTGTTACGGAGTAATAATCACCACCACCTGCCTTAGCTCGAACTGAAAGAAAATAATCAGTATCATCATTTAAATAATTACCACCATCTATTGTTACAACAACAGGTTCTTCTTGAATATCTTTACTTTCTACAACGCTAACGGTAAGAGCCTGAGAATAGATATCTCTTCCTGCTAAACCAGTGCCAATGTCAACAAAAATAGACTCAACACCACTAGCTCCTAGTGGTGCAACTTTTGTAGAATAATAAAAGCCTATGTTCTTATGACTAGCAAGATAGGAATTGCCTGTTATCTCTGGCTTTGTAGGCAACAAATCATCTATAATTTCTATTTCAGTACTCGTAACTATCTGCTCATTAACAATCGTTCCATATCCACCAAAATCTATATAATCTTGGGCTGTTTCATAATTTACCATCAAGGTCTTAATTGTTCCATAAGTACCATCGCCAACTGAGCCTTGTACGGGAAGCATTATTGAAAAATAATTCTCAGTAGCAAGAGGGATAGCTTCTCCATAACTTATTCGTATTCTGTTGTTTGGATAGGAATATGAAGATCCTCCAGCAATTTCACTACCTAGAGAAAAATCATCATCTGCTTGGCTTGCAAGATACCTATACAGTCTTAAATTAAGCACTAAAAGATCCGCTTCAAACTCCAATATGCCAGAGTCGCGCTCGATATCAATCCATTTTAGCTTTGGTTTTGCTACTCCATATTCATAAGCCACATAATCTAAATTGAGTTTTAGTTTAAATAAATTATATTGTTCTCCCTCAACAACGTATCTTTCGGGATTTGGGAGAACCTCAACTGTAATTTGTGAAATATAGTAATCTGCATCAAACGTTATTGTCTTTACGGGAAACTCTCCAGTATCAATCATATAGTCATCATCTATAAACTTGAACCAATCTGCGGAAGCAATCTCAAAAGAAAACTCCGTCTCTCCATCAGGAACAGATCTATCTAATTCTGCAACTAAGAAGAAAGATGGATCATTCCCACCAATACTAACTGGATTAGAAAAATTAATAGTTATTGTTTTTTGTTCATCATTAAGGAATTTATCTTGCCCGCTACTAATAAGTAAGTCGCCATCATCAAAAACATTATTATTGTTATTTTTATATACCGACACATTAACAATTCCCTCGTTTGGAAAATCTGCTTCAAGTCCTATCCTCAATGATTCCCACAAAACACCTTCGCCTAGGCCACTTTCACTTCCAGCGCTATCTGCCAAAAAAGCCCTTAATGCGAATTTCTTTATAACAAAACTTGAACCACAGTTAACATCTCTAGTTAGGGATACGGCATCGGCATCTTTTCCAAGATAAGCAATATTGTATAATGTTTTAGACATATTAAACGTTGCAATTATTCCATCGTCTGGTATTTGCGCAGAAGCGCTTATAACTTCATATGCTTCAACATCAAAAGGATTACTTGTTATAAACCCAAATCCGATTTCACGACCCTCATTAACAGATTGCCCAGCATCAATTACAACAAATATTGTAGTTGTGGTTTGCTTGTTTACCAGAATCTCGTCAAACGGAATCTTCATATTTTCCGTATCCGTAAATACTGCATTAGCAAGCTCATTATCACCTTCATCATATAGCCCTGTTTGATTTGTATCAGCAAATAAATGAACTCTATCTAAAATATTAATGTCGGCATTTTTAATTTTCAAATTTACTCCTGAAAGATGTATATTTCGGCCAGCCGCCTTCAATTCAGCATATATTACAGGGATATCTGATGCGCCAATACCTATATTATGAAATTGAAAATCTAAATCATTATTATAGAGAGCTCTGTCATAATAATCTCCATATGTTAAGATATTTAAAATTCTGGAAAATGGTGTTCTATCTTCCATATAATTGCCTGCTAAATCGTAGACATTGATACTCACTAATCTGTTAGATGTGCCTCTTATATCATCGGTTTCATCAGCATTAAATGTACAGGAATATAAGTACAAATCGTCTTCTATGCTTACATAAGTAAGGCTAGCAGAAGCTATCACATTATAGTTATCTCCATTCTTAGATTCAATAAATAGTACATTTCTTGTATCTACATCTATCCTCTCATTAAAAAACAAGGTTACAGTCAATTCATCAGCAGCATCAATAGGCTCAATAACTATTTCATACGTTGGAGCTATAGAATCATAAATAATTGTTAATTCTGCAGGATTAATACATGTTTGAGGGTCATTATTCGCCACCCAAATTAAAATATCTTTCTCGCCTTGTTCTTCGTGTGTTAGTTTATATACTACTGAGAAGCTTACTACCTGCTTTTCATCACCATCTTTAGGCCAGATTGTGTCGTCTTGCTCTAACTCTGACCTTCTCGGTGCTCCATAATAATCATCATATATTTTATAATATGCATAGTTGTTAGACTCCTGATCGGAGTTTTCGTTTTTGCTTATTACGCATATAATATTTAAACTATTTGTATAGCCGGTTCTGCCGTCTAATGCATAAACACTTATTGTTGGAGTAAGTGGAACCAACGTATTAATCTCAAAACTTTCTCCTTGGTAAATATTATTTGTTGTATTTCCTGCTTGATCTTTAACGGTAACGTTAAAAACAGCATTGTATGTTGCGGCAGTCCTATCTTTTAATAAAGTTTGTAAATTATAAGAAGCCCACCAAATAGTCATAAATCCTGGACTAGTTTGGCTTTCTGCTTTAGGTGCTAAATATGGAGATAACACCGCACCCGTGATATAGTTATTTGCTAAAAAAATGCCTAGTTCCCATGATGGTGTTATTTGAGCTCTCTCAACATAGTCTCCACTAAGAAACGCTATATTATGGGTTATTGTCATTTCCGCTGTATACTCGGTCTTTGACAACCGTTGGTTGTCATACTCATCGGAACCAGAGTTGGTTTTATTGGGATGTATTTTTATTCTTGGAGCTATAGCATCTCTGTTAATTGTTGCAATAACTGCATTATTTGCCGGTCGCCTACTTGCGTCAGCAACCCACAGATATAAGGTCTTAAGCTTGTTTTTATCCGCATCGTTTTCATTATCCAAAGTATGAAAGTCGTTATATTCTGTTATTCCGTCGACATCTTCCCAACCAACCGTCGCTTCGGCATCTGCAGAGGAAATGTTTTTTTCTGTGATCAAGAAATGCTTAATGCTGGTGCCAAGTGTAAATGAAACGCTAACTATCTCTTGTTGACACACAAACTGACTTCCCGTATACACATCTTTAACAACAAACTCTTCTGGAGGATTTACCTCTCCAGGAGAAAGCTTAATAAAGCGACTATATCCTGCTTGTTCTACACAAATATTTCCAGCATCATCAATTAAGAATACGTCTATTGTGTGAGGGCCATAGTCCTCTACAGTGTTAATGTCCAAAGTGCACACCCACTCATCTCCTAAACCATGAAAACTGTTAATTGTTATTCTTTCTAAAGAATTTTCAGATCGTGCGTATGTAATAAAAGGGGTCACAGAAATTGCTTCTGATATTTCTAATGTAATTGTTAAGATATCCTGACTATTAACAAATGGCATTAAGGACAACCCTGTATTTGATTCCATATCTACCGTTACTGTTGGCAACATTGTATCGACCTTGGCTGATGCAGTAGCTTCCGATGCATTTCCTGCCTTATCCCAAGCAACAATCGAAAACATTATTTCTTCATGATTATTTGCTGTCGCAAAAATAAATATTTCTCTAAGATTACTACTGATGCTATCTCCATAATCTAGTTGATCAGCAGACACCTTTACCCTAAAACTTCTTGAAGGAAACGATTCATCTGTTGTTTCTACATTCCAAGTAAGAAGCACATTTTCTGTATTAAACCATCCAGCAAGAGGAAAATTAACACCATAAGACGCGTGCAGAACATTATATATTAGCCCAACTAATTTTATCTGTGGCGACAAAAAAAGTTCTACAACAGGATCTTTTGTATCTACTTTTAGTGTTGCCGAATGCGTTGCAAGATTTCCTGCTTTATCTTTAACCTGTATATATACACTTTGCGTAATATCATTACTTGGTCTGACATATAACCCTGAATAGGTTTGCTGATATTGAAAGTTACTCCAAACTGTACTATCAGATTTCACCCTAAAAGGTAAATCGTGTAATCTGCCTGCTCCGTCGCTTGCCTGATCCCAGTTAATATTTATTAATGGCTGATCATGCCAACCTTCTTCTGGATAATAACCATCATCACCATCGTCGGTAGTATCATTTTCTATTCTAATTTCAAACTCTGCTACTGGAGCATCGGTATCAACAAACACTTTCGTACTAGCCTCTATGACATTTCCTGCCATATCAGAAATAGCTCCTACTATTGTTTTTTCTGTTGCTCCTTCGTTTTCTAAATATATCATTGCATTTTTGGAATCGCTTTTCCCATTTACATAAACTTGATCTATTTCTCTTTTTAAGAAATATCCGTATTCCCGTATATTGAAGGTATCAACAATGCCAAAACTAGAATTAAACTTAAAGCTAACCAAGTTCTGGTTATACCATCCAGCATCTGGGGTAAGCTGGGTAAAGCCATCATTTGAATCATCTTCGGCCAAATTTAATACAAAGCTGCCAGATGGTACAACTGAATCAACGGTAACGCTGATTGACCTTGTGGTTACATTCCCTGCCATATCCATTAAACGAACTTCTACTGCGCTTGAGGCATTATCACTAACCAAAAAATTTGCAACCGAGCCGTTGATTGTGGCACTTTGCCATTCGCCCTGATTTACTCTAAATTGATATGGAGCTGCTTTCAAGGAGGTATCTGCCTGCGGACTTAAATCGCAATCAAACTCAATAGTATTATCATCATACCAAACACCTGCAGGGTCTAACCCATCATCTCCAGAATCACTATCTTGTGCCAAGGTAACCAAAAAATTCTCTGGTTTTGTTAAATCAACATAAACCCACTTTTGCGTCAACTGTGCCATGTTTCCAGCATTATCAACTAACAATGCAAGAAACTTAACTTGCTGAACATCTTCTGGTGGTTCTCTAAATAACTCTAACTCTCCATAATCTTGATTTCCCGAGACAACTAATTGGGAAGATACAAATACTGGGCCATGCAAATATAATCCTGTTTTCCATATTCCCCCATCTTCTATGCAACTATCCCATGTCAACATTAAATTAATTGTTGTCTGATCATACCAACCTATTTCGGGAAAAACACCATCTTCATTGGCATCAGTAGTATCTGCCTCAAAAAGCATATCAAAACTTGTAGGAACGGGGGCGGTTGTATCTACATACACATTTGCAGTTGCCTCTCCAATATTTCCTGCTTGGTCTCTTGCTTGTAATAAAAATATATTTCCTGTTGGTCTTTCATCTGAAGAAACTTCCTTTCTTCCTTCATTTATTAACCAGGCTGTAGTTGTAGTATTACTGTTTCCATATAAATATCTATACCTGATTGGCTTATCATGTAATTGAGCATCGTCTTGAACGCCGGACATGTTCCATTCAACATCAAAATCATGATACCAACCTGTTTTAGGTTTAATATATATAGGAGCCCCATCTATGAATGACCCATCGTCTTCAAGTACAATGTTAACCGTTGGCTCTATATTGTCTACTTTAATGCTAGCATATGCTACGACAACGTTTCCCGCTCTATCAGCAGCCCGAACATATACTTTTCTTAAAACATCTCCTCCAGCATCAACTGTAACCCAGCCCTCTAATAAAGATTGATAGTTTCCAGAAATAACATCATTATTAACATCATTGTTAAATAATGCAGACCAAGACACCCAGCCTGCCTCACTTTTAAACTGATAGGGACTACTCTTTAAACCAATTGCGTCATATGGCACACTCCAATTAAAACTAACTGTCTCATCGTTATACCAGCCAATATTTGGAGTTATTTGGTCTCCGTTATTATCTGTATCTTCCGAAATAATTACTGCAAAATCTTGAGGCGCATCTACGTCTATTGTTACAAAAATACTTCTCGTGGCATAATTAAAAACGTTGTCAATAATATAAACTATAACTTCTTTTCTTCCTTGTTTTATAATGCCTGTTTCTGTCTCAAAATCTACATTAAAAGAAGTTGCCCTATCTGTTAACCATCCGTTTTCAAAGGGATTAAGAACATCATCTATTTTTGGGTCGAGAACCCACATATTAGTGCTTAAGCCACTCTTGCCAGAATCACCCATAGTGCCACGGAGAGAAAATGTGACTATTGCTTGATCAAAATATCCTGGTTCAGGAAAAACACCATCTCCATCTTTGTCTGTATTATCAGCTTTAAAATTTAAGGACGTCTCTGTAGTTTCTAGTGGTGCTTGATTATCAATAGCTATTTTAAACCTTGTTATTGATCCAGGTTTATATAATAATAAATCTGACAAATCCTCAATATCAACGGAAACATATGGTTTCAAACCATCAACAACAGGTATTGAAAAATTATTTAAAACAAAAATGCCATCTGCGCCTACTGAAGATTTATTGGATTGTATATCATCAGATATATATAGCTCTATATATACCGGCTTATTCTGAGATGGAAATACTTCTGTCTCATATCTATATGTAACCATCCCCGTTATACTTAAATTGGCATCATCGTAATCTGTATTCTTAAGGCCGCCTTTAAACCAATCATCTCCAACAACCGAATTTCTATATTTCTCCGCAACATCTATAGTCACAGAACGAATAACATACTGCATGTTAAACGTCACATTTTTAGTTGAAATTGCTCCACCAAGATTAACCGTGATTATATACTGCACACCTTGCTCAAAAGATTTATCATCTCTTAAAACATATTTAACATTATACCCGACATCGTGAATCACTTTACTACTTGCTAATTGGTCTAAGCCTGCAACTACTCCCCAGTTATCGCTCTCGTCTGCTGTAATTATTACTAATCCGCCAATATTTACTGTAAGGGCAAGTCCATCTGTTGTTCTTATATACATGTCCTGATAAGCGTGCATATAGTTGGTAGTTGTTTGATGTGCTTTATTTGTAAACGAATAGCCTATACTAATCATACATATAAAAAATATTAATAAAAACTTTTTCATTTATCCCCCAGATTATCCACCTAAAACATTGTTAACAAAAACTTCTTGCAACATAATATTAATTTCAATACGCCTATTTGCCGCTCTATTCTCATCCGAATCATTAGGCATCATCGGTCTATACTCGCCATAACCAATCGCATGTATCCTTATTGGCGATATTTCCACTTTCTCTATAAAGTACTTAATAACTGAATAGGCTCTATCAAAAGAAAGGTCCCAATTCGATTCATATTTTGCATTTCTAATCGGTACATTATCAGTATGCCCTTCTACCACAATTTTATTATCGGTTTTTTTTAATATATTTCCAATATCCCTCAAAATATCCATTGCTTCCGGCTTCAACTCTGCTTCTGCAGTATCAAACAATATAGGCTGAGCCAAAATAATCCTTACCTTGCTTTCTTCTACCATTACATTCAAAAAATCGCTTAATTTTTGATCCTGAATATATTGTTTAACCTTATCTACTACATTCATTCTCTCTTCACTTGGTTTTTCTTTATCAATCAGTGGTTGTAGTTGTTGTCCTTGCAAAGAAACTCGGATAGACTCAAATACTTGTTGCTGTTCAGACTCAGAAACATTGTTCATAACAAACGTATAAAGCAATAAAAAAAGAATCATTAAAAAAGAATTAAAATCCGCCCATATAGTAAAGAAATTACCATCTCCACCACTTCTTGATTTCTTGCGTCTTAATTTGGGCATAACTACTACCCCTTAGCTTCGCTCTCTTGGTTTTTCTCTTTCTTAGCTTTATTAGACAAAAATCCTCTTAAATATGTTTCTACCTTTATAGGGATTTCGCCTTTTGCAATCATTATTAATCCCTCAATCATAATCGTTTTACTAAGAAGTTCATGATCATTTTTATTAGCCAGTCTCTTTGCTATCGGCTGCATGATAAATCCTGAAACAAATACACCATATAGTGTTGTTAATAATGCTAGTGCCATAGCTGGGCCTACATTCTTTGGGTCTGTCATATTCTGTAATACCTGGACTATACCAACAATTGTTCCAAACATACCTGTTAGTGGTGCAATTGTTCCCATAAAGTGTATTCCGTCTATGTTCTTCATATGCCTAGAGTCTATCTCTTGTATCTCGTTTTCAAGCACAACTCTAATAAAATCCTGATGCAACTTGTTTACAATCATTTGTAACCCGTTGTTCAAAAATCCGTCATCAAAACCTTCTCCAGCATCTTCTAAGGCACGACGACCTTCTTTCTGAGAAAGTACTGATAACTCTACTAGCTTATCTGCTATTTCAATATGTGTAGGAATTTTATCTTTTTTGAACAAGGTTTTAACAGCAGCGAAAACACCTTTAATGTCATCCCAGGTAGAACCAATCATAAACAGTGACGCTACACCACCAATTACCATTATTCCGGCTGGTGCCTGAAAATATGCTGCGGGATTGATGAATACGTCAGGAACTGCTAATGTAAGAACTACAAAAACACTAATAAGTCCAACAAAAACTAATATTTCCATTCAGATTCCCCCAATCTAAAGTTACTTAACTATCCTTGCCTACTTCTTCCCCTAGAATAGACTCAATAAATCCGTCTCTTTCGAGATTTCTAGAATACTCAATTACATACTGTTGAGCTTTCTTTATTTCTGTTTTGGAATATTTATTCTTACCAAACTCTATCCCTTGCTGAACCATATTCTTTACTCCCTTAGGAATAACTCCGTAAAGCTTTTCGATCTTATCCTCTGATAACTGACAAAAAGCTATTGATAATACGTCTGTTGGTACTTCAGAAAAAATTCTAACAAAATCCTTATCCGAAACATTGAAAAGGTCTTCAAAGAACAGCATAATTTTTCTAAATGCCGCAGACGTATCGGGATATCTTGAAGCAACTGTATCATTTAGATTCGTTTTTTGATCTATATCTAAATATTCAACTATCTTTGATAAAACATATCTTCCGCCAAATTGTTCTGTTAGTAATTTCCTTAATATTTTATCAAACTGCTCTATTTCTTTTTTTGTAAATTGTATTAGTGACATCATTTCTGCAATTATCTGAGCCTTCATGTCATCTTCAAATTCATCCATTATTCTCTCGGCTATCTCTGGGTCAGCTGAAAAAATAACTAAATATAGGTATTTAATATTTTCTGACTTGGATTTTATAATCTTTTTTAATACATGGGCAGTATGATAAGCATTTTCCTTATTTATATAAGCAAAAAACTCACCTTTTACTTTATCAATATCAACTACCTCGGTACTTGCTAAATTCTTTATATTTTCTTTATCAACCATTTTTCAGCTCAATAAACCCTTCTCGCTCTAAATGTTGAGCGTAGTTCAAGACTTTCTGCCTTGCTTCTTCAATATCAAACTTAGATGCTGTATTTGCTTTAAGTGCTAGCCATTGATCAACCATCGCTTGAACACCTTTTGCTAAAGTATTAACCACTTTCTTCTGAAGATCTGAATCAATATGTACAAGTGCTGTAGCAATAACTTCTGTATCAATGTCTCCAAAAATTCTTGTCAGAACATCTTCTCCTAATATCAACAAGTCTTCAAACAAGAATATTAACGAATTAACCTCATTAGCTATTCCTGGGTATTTGCTAGAAATGATTTCTAATATTCTCTTCTTAGCATCTCCTGGTATTCTTTCTATTATTAACTTAAGTCTATTCTTGCCACCAAATAAATAGCTTATGTTTTCTTCTATTTCTTTTTCCAACTCAGACATCTCTGTTTCAGGATAGTGCTGTAAAAAAATAATATTATTAACTATTTCCGCTTGTATCTTCGCTGGATATTCAACCAAAATTGAAGCAGCTAGTTTAAATGGTAAGCAAGCCATAACAACGCCAATTGTTCTAGGTGTTGCTTGCTGAAGAGCTATTTTTACTTGTAGTAAAAATTTTAATTTATAAATGTTTTCCTCATCTATAAAATTAAAATATCTTTCACCATTTCCTAAAATACCTTTTTGCATATCTAGGAGTTTCGCTTCTTCTTCTTTCTTGCGGGAATCATCCTCAACCTGCTTCTTTAATTCTTCGGCTCTCTTCTTCTTTTCTGCATCTGACATTTTAGCTCCGCCGGCTCCTAATGCTCCGCCTTCACTTCCAGCTCCGCCGGCTCCAGGATCTGCTCCACCTTCACCACTGCCCGAACTTCCACCAGCTGCAGCTGCAGCAGCTCCAGCTCCTGAACCTGCTGCCGCTGCTGCAGCTGCAGCTGCTGAATCTTCTTCTTCTCCTCCGCCTAACCCGGTGCCATCTTTTTTATCCTTACCTGGCAATAACTTCATAAGGACTATTCCAATTATTAATAAAAGTAAAACAATAGAGGCTATTATAATGATTGGAGTAAAGTTACTTTTTTTCTTTGTCGTAACACTTGATGCTGATTTCCCTGCTTTTTGTATTGTAGAGAAACTTTCTTTTAATATTGTTAATGTGTCTCCATTATTTTCATCCAGCCCTAAAAACTTCGTAATGAATACTTTTGCAGACCTAAGCTCACCCATTTTTATCTTTTTATCTAATATAAGGACAACTTCTTTATTGTTTACAATAGGTGGACGTTGCACTATTTCATAATTTAAAGGAATTCCCTCGGAACCTCCGCCTTTAGTTAAAAAACGCAAAGAAGGGATACCAGGAACTACCGTCTGCTGACCTCCGCCGCCACCCATACTCTCCATATCAACACCAGCAATTTCAGGAACAGCTGTATAATTAATTTCCCACTTTTCAGATTCTCCAACTAATGAAATATAAACTATAGAATTGCCTTGACCCAGGATTCTATCAAGCGCTGTCTGCACTGTTAGCTCTATGTGTCTCTGATCTTCTAATAAAGTCTGAGCATTAACAGACCCACAAAAAGTGAAGAATATTAACCCCAATAGCAAGATTTTTTTTGCTGTATTCACTTTAAACCCTCATAATTCTATACATAATTTTATACTGAGTATAACATGGCCATTATTGATAAAACAATGAATCTCAGCATTAAAAAAGCAAGCAAAAAGGTAGCAAAACTACCCTCTTGCTTACATATTAGCATAGATATTACTTAGCAACAGTAGTTGCGGGCTGTTTTGCTGTTAGAAACTTTAAATTCTCAGCAATAACCTCAGTAATCCATTTTCTTTGCTTTTCTATCTCATAGGATCTAATCTGAATCCTGCCATCAACTAAAACCTTTTTACCTTTTTTTAGATACTCTCCACAAATATCAGCTAGTTTTCCCCAGCTCACAACATTAAAAAAATCCACCTCTGGATCTTTATCTTTTCCAGCATAGCGTTCTACTGCAATTGTGAAATCCGTTTTGCTTTGTTTTCCAATTTTTTTTGTTTCTGGATCTTTTACAAGATTGCCTACCAATGTTACATGATTATATCCACTCATTTTATCCTCCTTTTTTTGTTTTTTTGCCGGCTTACTTCTATCATATTGACTTTCTTTCCTCTCGTCAACTTTTTTATTAAAATAATTCTCACGTAAGTATCTATCTAAACAAATACCCCTCATGGAGGGGTATTGATTAACGCTATTAATTTTAGTTAACTGCGTCTTTAAGTTTTTTTCCTGCGCTAAAAGAAACTGTGTTTTTAGCTGGGATCTGAATTGTTGCACCAGTCTGAGGATTTCTCCCTGATCTTGCTGCTCTTGTTTTTTTCTTCCAAGTTCCGAATCCTACTAGAGATACGTCACTTCCACTTTGTAATGCACCCTGTACATTATCAAGAATAGAATCTAGTGCCTTAGAAATTTCTGATTTTTTTAAACCAGTATCATTTGAAACTGAATCAATTAATTGTCCTTTATTCATACGGTTCACCTCCTTCTTTTTCAAGCTATACTTGGACTATACTCATTATTAATTCAAAAGTCAAGGAATGCAGACGCATTATTTAAAAAATAGCTACAATTCAAGCTATCTTTGGATTTCCCTTGCATTTTACCTGTTGATTTTGTAATATTAAACAAAATCTATTTTAGGGGCGAGGATCTATATGTTTTCAAAATTCACTCAAGAAGCAATCCAGGTTATTATGCATGCTCAAGAAAAAGCAAAAAAAATACAAATACCTTTCATTAATAATGAGCTTATTTTTTATGGGATATTAAAGATAGAAGAATCTGTTGTAATCCAATCATTAAATAATTTAAGTCTTGATATTAATATTTTAAGAGGCGTAATACAAAAACACTTACAGGAATTCAAAAGTAGTTATAAAAACGACACGATTCCTTTTTCTCCACAAGTAAAAAATCTATTGTCACAAGCTTGGGATGAAGCAAGACAACTAGGTCATAACAATGTTGCTATAGAGCATTTGTTCTTATCTATACTTAAGGACTCGTCTCCAGGCATCACAACAATCTTGGCAGAGGCAAACCTAGACCCTGCTAAAGTTAAGAGTGAAATTCTTTCGTTATTAAGCGAGAATTACAAAGACGTGGAAAGTGAACTAGGAACAAAAGAAGAATCAGAAAAAACTCCTACTTTAGATATCTATGGTTTAGATCTTACTAAACTAGCCAAAGAAGGCAAACTGGATCCAGTAATTGGCAGAAGTAATGAAATAAAAAGAATAATGCAAATTCTAAGCAGAAGAACAAAGAACAATCCAGTCTTAACAGGTGAAGCCGGTGTTGGTAAAACAGCAATTATTGAGGGACTGGCTCAGCTGATTATTGCTGAAGATGTGCCGCCAATCCTATTAAACAAAAGAGTTATCACCCTAGACCTTGGATTGTTAGTGGCTGGAACTAGGTTCAGAGGTGAGTTTGAAGAAAGAGTTAAAAAAATTATAGAAGAAATTAAAAACGACAAAACAACCATTCTATTTATTGATGAAATTCACACAATAATTGGCACTGGAAATTCTGAAGGCTCTTTAGATGCCGCTAATATGATGAAGCCTTCTTTAGCAAGAGGTGAAATTCAATGTATAGGTGCAACAACAATCTCAGAATATAGGAAATCTATTGAAAATGATGCTGCACTAGAAAGAAGATTTCAATCTATCTTTATTGATCCTCCTTCAGAAGAAGACACTTTAAATATTCTTACGGGGATTAGATCTAAATATGAAGATTTTCACAAAGTAAAAATTACAGATGAAGCACTAGAAAGCGCGGTGCAATACTCTATTCGGTACATAACCAATAGGCAGCTTCCTGATAAAGCTATAGACCTTATTGATGAAGCAGCTTCAACTGAAATGCTTGAGGCAACAAAAAAGATTAAAAAAGAAGGTGAAGAAGTAATTGTAACAGTAGATACAAATTCTATAATTAATGTAATTGCTACTTGGACAGGCATTCCGTTACAAGAATTATCAACTTCAGAAGCAGATAGGCTTAAAACTATGGCCACTACCCTTTCTAGCAAGGTAATCGGACAAGACGAGGCAGTCGTTGCGCTTTCTAAAGCTATCAAAAGATCAAAAGCTGGTCTAAAAGATCCCAAAAGACCTACTGGATCTTTTATGTTTCTTGGCCCAAGTGGTGTAGGAAAAACAGAATTAGCAAAGCAGCTTGCTATCTATCTATTTGGTAAAGAAGAAGCCATTGTAAGAATTGATATGAGTGAATATACAGAAAAACACACAACATCAAGATTAGTTGGCTCACCTCCGGGATATGTTGGATACAATGAAGGCGGCCTCTTAACCGAGCCGGTAAGACAAAAACCTTTCTCTATTGTTCTATTTGATGAAGTAGAAAAGGCACATCCAGAAGTATTAAACCTTCTTCTCCAAGTAATGGAAGATGGAAGACTAACCGACTCTACTGGTAAGGTTGTAGATTTCAAAAATACTATAGTCCTAATGACTTCCAATGTTGGTGCTAAAACTATTGAAAACAATACTACTTTTGGGTTTAAAACCAACCACTCCGACAAAGCAGATTACGAAAGAATGAAAGAAAAGATAATGGCAGATATTAAAGAAGCCTTTAGGCCAGAATTCATTAATCGTGTAGATGATGTCGTTGTTTTTCAATCTCTTACTAAAGATAACTTAGAAGAAATCGCACAAAAATTTATTGATGATATTAACAATAGAATCAAAAGCAAAGAAGTGACTATCAAAATATCAGCCAAAGCTAGAAGATGGATTATCGACAAATCCTTTGAGCCCAACAAGGGTGCTAGACCTGTCAGAAAAGCAATTCAGGAATATATAGAAGATCCAATTTCTGATCTTTTAATAGATAGAGACCTTAATCCTGGCTCTTCTATTTCTGTTGGTTTAAAAGACGACAAACTTACTTATACTAAGAAATAAAACTACTTGCCTATAAACATAAAGCCACCCCTTTCGGGGTGGCTTTTTTATTAATTAGTGGTGCGCCTGGAGAGATACTCTTGCCTTCGGCTTCTAGGATAACCGCTAAACTCGTACCTCATTAAGCGGAGTTATTTCTGAACTCCCTCCGGGAATTCTCATCTCGAGTAATTATGTTTTTTAATACTTACTACCTGTAATAATTATTATAAATATTTGAATGTGGTGCGCCTGGAGAGATTCGAACTCCCGGCCTCCTGTTCCGTAGACAGGCGCTCTATCCAGCTGAGCTACAGGCGCATTTTTTTTGATTTTTAAAAATTTATTATATCATGCCTTGATCGCGCATCGATTGAATAAGCTCCATTGTTCTCTTAAATTTTAAAAGTGCTTGTTTCTCTTCATCAGAAACATCTTCTTTATTCTTAATTTTATCTTTTATTTTAATTATCTTTGGTTTTGCGTCTTTAATACCCTGCTTAAGTTCCGCCATCGCAGCTTCAAGCTGCAGTTTTTCGTCTTTTGTTAGTTCTTCCATCGCTCAATCACCTTACTCCTATTAAATGGCCAAAATACTACCCAGGCTCTTCCTAGCAAGTTTTCCTCGGGTACTGGTCCCCAATACCTACTATCACTACTTCTTGGTCTATTGTCTCCTATCATAAAATAACTGTTTTCTGGAACCATAAATGGGCCAAAATCAAAATAATCTCGATTCACTGGGAATGGCTCTTCTAATTTTTCACCATTAATATATATATATCCACTTTTTACCTCTAGTGTCTCTCCTGGCAATCCAAGGATTCTCTTAACGTACTTCTCTCCTAGCAATTGTGGAGGGTCAAAATAAGTTGTTCTCCTTTTATCTCCAGCAAAATGGTACTCTCTTCCTACTATTGGTTCCTCTGGTGGGAAAAATACCACAACATCGTATCTATCTATTTCATAATTAAATTTTTTGAAATATTGAAAATCTGAAAACGGCATATTTGCTTTATATAACGGATTTTGCATTAATAACATAATGCTTTTTTTCTTCTTTGCATTATATAGTGGATTTTGTACTCCAAATGAAAGCCTATTTACAACTAGCCTATCCCCTACTTTCAAATAAGGAATCATTGATCCTGTTGGTATTAGTTGAAATTCTACAAAAAATTCTTTTATGAAGAAAGCAATAAGGACAGCCATAATGACTGTCCCTATAAAATTCATAATACTCTTAATCGCTGTCTTAAACGACGACATTTTAGTTAAATCTTGGGTCTTTTGCCTTAATTTTACTTGCTCTAGTTCCTATTCTATCTCTTAGGTAAAATAATTTAGCTCTTCTTGTCTTACCTTGTCTAAGAACCTTAATGTCTGTTATTTTAGGCGAGTTAACCATATATGTTTTTTCAACACCAACTCCACCAACAATTTTTCTTAAAGTAAAATTTTTGCTAATTCCACCGTTAGAAATGCTTGTAACAACACCTTCAAATGGCTGAATTCTTTCTTTTTTTCCTTCTATTACCTTATAAAAAACTTTCACAGTATCTCCTACATTAAATTCTTGTAGGTCGTCTCTTAATTGTTCCTTTTCTATTTCTTGTATTATATTGCTCATTCTACTCTGTCCTCCTCTAAGATTTCTCTTAATATATCTGATTCATTTTTATTAAATTTATAGCTTGCTAGCAAGGCTGGCTTGCAAACAAGACTGTTTATTATAGCACTTTTCTTCTTCCAGTGCTCTATTTTTTTATGATTGCCGGATAATAATACCTCGGGGACCTCGTTTTCGTCAAACATTCTAGGCCTAGTATAGCTATCCCAGTCTACTAAACCGTTGGCAAATGAATCTTCTTCTGCAGATGTGTTATTACCCAATACGCCTGGTATTAGCCTTACTACAGCATCTGCTATTATCATTGCGGGTAACTCTCCACCAGTTAAAACATAGTCGCCTATAGAAACCTCTTCATCAACTAAAGAATCTATCCTCTTATCAACGCCCTCATAGTGACCACATATTATTGTCAAAGATTCAAGTTCCTTGAACTCAACAAGCTTTGCGTGATCCAAAACCCTGCCTTTTGGCGAAGTCATCAAAACATGTGTTTTTTTGCTCAACGAGGACAAAGCTTTTTTGATTGGCGCAACCTGCATTACCATACCAACCGCGCCCCCAAAAGGAACATCGTCTATCTTATTATGTTTGTTATCTGCCCAAGCTCTAATATCTATTATATTTATTGTTATTTTTGACGCTTTTCTAGCTCTTCCGAGAATACTCTCTTCAAAATACTTAGAAACTGTTTCTGGAAATAATGTTAATACGTTTATCTCACTGATCATTGGTCAAACTCTGGTTTAACAACCATGAGCTTCTTTTCTTCACTATTAACATTCAAAAGAAAATCATCTACAACTGGAACTAAGTGTTCTTCGCTATCAGACTTAACAACTAGCACATCGTTAGCGCCTGTATATAGCAATTCGACTACTTCGCCTAACGCTTCGCCTTTATCACTTATTACTGTATAGCCAACCCACTCCTCAGCAAAAAAAATACCTTCTTTTTCTAAAAAGGCAGATACGATAACCTCTTCTACTGATAATTGCTTATTTCGAAGTTTTTCAGCCGCATCCATATCTGCAACATTCTCAAGCTTTATAATAAACCCTTGGCGATGAGCTTTTATTTGGGATTTAGCATACTTTTTATCATCAATCATAAAAGACAATTGATCTTTAATTAATGAAAAATAAACTTCTTTTAAAGGAAGTACTTTTAACTCACCACGCACACCGTGGGGCTTAACGATTTTTGCTATTGGAAATTGCATGGCTCAAAAGAGCAGGGGCGCTAGCCTTCCTGCTCTCCCTTAATTTCCTGAACGACTCCGTCTTTAACAACGATTTCTAATGCACCTAACTTTTGATATAAATTATCTCCAGCCTTTATAGTTGTGAAACCATCTATTGTTCCTTGAATAAACTCAGAATCTAGCTTTAAATTCTTTGCATCTTCTATTCTTTTCTTTAAATCTGCAACTGTGCTTTCCTGTTGCTGTTTCTCTACCTGAAGTTGCTGGCTAATCATCTTTGATTGTTCAGGTGAACTATCTTTACCCAATGAATCAATTAGTCCTTTTGCCTGTACTTCAATATCAGACATTTTTTTTTGTAAGTCTTTTATTGATGTTTCTAGCTCATAAGTAAGATATTTTTTAAAATCTTCTGTAACAATTGCTTTTATCGTAACGGTTCTTTTCAAGGTAACTGATTTTGACATGCTGTACTCCTTAATTAGTAATTATTTCTACTGTTACCTTTTTACCCTGCTTTGCAGCAGCAGCTTTGACAACAGTTCTAATTGCGTTTGCAATTCGGCCTTCTTTACCAATAACCTTACCAACATCGTCCTGTCCTACTTTAATCTCAAGAATTATGATACTTTCACCAATTGTTTCATTAATAGTAACTTCTTCTGGAGTATCTACTAATGCTTTCGTTATAAGTTCTACTAAATCTCTCATGCTAATTACCTCCTGCGTTGCTAATGACTAAGCTTCTGCTTTGTCGTCTGCTTCTACTGCTTCTGCTTTTTTCTCAGCTTTCTCTTCAGAAACTTCTTCAACAGCGGTCTCTTCTTTTGAGACTTCTGTTTCTACTGCTTCAGCAATAGGCTCTTCTTTAACTTCTTCTGAAGTCTTTGCCTTTGCTTCTTCAGCTTTTTCCTCAACTGGAGCTTCTTCTTTTTTTGGATAAACTTTAGCTTCTAAATAACCCTTGGTTACTAGCAATCTTGCAACTGCTTCTGTTGGTTGTGCACCATTACCAAGCCATTTTTTGATTTTTTCGTCATCTATCACTAGTACCTTAGGAGCTTCTAGTGGATTGTATTGTCCAACAATATCAATCACTTTCCCATCTCTTGAAGTTCTAGAATCCTGTATTACTATTCTATAAACTGGTTGTTTTTTTCTTCCTCGTCTTTGTAGCTTAATTTTAACTGACATCTACTTTCTTCACCTCCATTTAAACTGTTACTGCATCTGTACTGCGACTATACACCTATTCTACAGAATAGTATTCTACACTTATTTTGGGAAAGGGGCAATATGCTTTACTGGTTGTCTATATCTAGCGCATGCTTCTCTTGCAATGCACTAATAACATCTTTAGCTACTTGAACAGCTACTCCGTCAAATGGCTTAAGCCCAATAACATTATCAGCTACTTCAACGAAAAGCCCTATCTCAATGAAAGGGACAGCTCCTCTTATAATTGAAGGTCTCATTTCTTTCGGTGCTCCAAATAGCAAAGCATTAAACATTTCGACTGACACTCTTGAGCTTGGGTCAGAATACTTAATCATAAATTCTGCGGCAAGTTTTTCAGCATTACTTTGTGTTTCTTCATTATATTCAGCTATCGCCTCTTTTGATAAAACAGGGGCTTCTTCGCTTCTCAACATATAAAACTTCTCAAAAAATAAGCTGGCAATAGAAATCGGAGGCATTGTTTTAGCTATTTCTAATTCGTCCAAAAGGTTTTCTAAAAATCTAGTACTTCCTTCTATAATTTCTTCATTTGGTAATTCTTCAACTGATGGCTTTATTTCTATTGCTTCATCTGTTTCTACTACTTGTGGTATTGGCTCTATAAGTTGTTCATGGAGTTTATCGACATTTTTTAACAAATTAATAAACCTATTTTGTCTTAAAAAATTCTGAGTATCTCCTTCAATCTTATTTTTCTTACACCACTTCTCGAATTTAACCAGAGCAACTGCTAGCTTGTGTGTGTCAAACATAAGCGTTACCGTTCTTGTATGTGTTAAAAGAATTTCTACTGCTGAGTCGCCAGCATGCGCAATTGCTTTTTCACTAACCAACAATGCAGCACTAACAACATCCATATCATTTCTTAATGATTCTCCAAGCGTTGCTAATTCTTGCCAATCATCTCGTACCATTGCAATTGCTTCATCTTTTATAACCCCAGCATCAATTGCTATAATTTTATTATTCATAAATTTAACCTCTCCTGTTTATCTTGTTTTAGATTATCGTAAGAGAGAGCCCTAGTTCCCGCTAATTTACATAAATTAGTTGCAACCTTATACTTATATTATCGATATATTAAAAACTTAAACAAAAAAGGACCAAAATAATGAACCTTAAGCCAATATCTTTTAACGCTGCAAAAACAGCACCCGTATTTATAAAACCTACAGTATCAATAAGCAAAGAAGCTGTTTTGGCTTGCCTATCATTCCTAAAAGAACATGGAATATCTTTTCCCACAACGCCGAGTATTATTAAGGGAAAGACAATTGCTAATGAGGATCTTATCGAAAAACATTATAGCGCTCACTATAAAAACACTTTATTGGAGCCTTCTGCTTTTACACTGACAGATGATGAACAAACAAATTTTCTTGCTCACTTTGGGCTAACATTCGATGAAGCTAAAGATCTGGGAGTTATAAAAAGTGCCTATACTGTGCTTGAGGATTACAAATTATCACCAGATGAGCTATTTGGTGCATGGAAAAAAGCCAAAGCTGTATTAAAAGTAGCAGGTGTTCGTTTTGGCTCAGTAAAAATTAATAATGAAGAACTCATCATAACTAACGGTTTTATTCCCCAGTTGTTGAATGTTTACAAAGACGATAACGCTTTTATAATCTTTGGGGAGGCTTCTTTTTCTATGACATGGGCTAAATTTAGAACAATAATAATGGAAATGCGAAAAATGTTGGAAGAAAATTTGGATAAATTTGGAATCTATATCGATGAATTAAATAACGGCGTTCATGCAAGCGCATCTCCTTTTGAAGCAATGCTTGAAAGAAATGTCTGGATAGCAAAAACGAATATGCAAAACCTTATTCAAAATGATCCTTTTGGAAAAATGTTATTAGAAGCAGGCATTCCTGTTAAAACTATTATTAACTGGAGTAAAAATCCTTTTGTTCTACTAATGGGAATCCAAATACCGTTGTTTGATTCAGTTGAAGAGAAAGATCCTGCTGAGGCTGTTGAAATACTTCTAACTGTTTATAGCGAAAATAGATAATTATGGCTTAAACGTTGAACTTGAAAACTACTACGTCGCCATCTTTCATAACGTATTCTTTACCCTCTAGTCGCACGGTGCCGTTTTCTTTAGCTTTTGCCATACTATTTGCGACTTTTAAGTCCTCATAAGCTACTACCTCTGCTTTAATGAATCCTTTTTCAAAATCAGTATGAATAACGCCTGCTGCTCCTGGCGCTTTTGTGCCTATTTTAATCGTCCAGGCTCTTGTTTCCATTTCGCCTGTTGTTAGATATGTAATTAGTCCTAAAAGCTTAAAACTGGACTTCACAAGCTTTGATAAGCCAGCTTCATCCATGCCCATCTCTATTAAAAACTCTTTTGCTTCTGCTTCATCTAATTGTGCTATTTCTGATTCAATCTTTGCTGAAATTACAACCACTTCGTTGCTTTCGCTATCTGCAAAATTTCTAACGCTTTTCACGAAGTCATTCTCTATACCATCAACAATGTCATCTTCACTAACATTGGCGGCATAAATAACTGGTTTGATTGATAGTAAATTAATTTGCTGAACCATCTTCTCTTCATCTTCTGTTAGGGAAACTGTTCTAGCTGCTTTTCCAGCCTCTAAGGCTTCTTGTACTTTTGAAAAACAAGCATGCATAGCAATAGATTCTTTATCTTGTGCTTTGACTTTCTTGTGAAGCCCTTCAAGACGTTTTTCTACAGTCTGTAGGTCTGCCATTATAAGTTCTGTGTTAATAATGTCTATGTCTCTTGTGGGATCAACTGAACCATCCACATGAATAACTTGCGTGTCTTCGAAACATCTTACAACATGTACAATCGCACTTACTTCTCTGATGTTTGCTAAAAACTTGTTTCCAAGTCCCTCGCCCTTTGAAGCTCCCTGAACTAATCCTGCTATATCAACAAACTCGATAGCAGTTGGAAGTATAGCTTTAGAGCTTGAGATCTTAGAAAGAACGGCTAGTCTTTCATCAGAAACTGCTACTATTCCTACATTAGGGTCAATTGTACAAAAAGGATAATTACTGGCTTCAGCACCAGCTTTGGTTATAGCATTAAAAAGGGTAGACTTCCCAACATTGGGAAGTCCAACTATTCCTAAAGAAAACCCCATTTATTTTTTGCTTTCCGTTTCTTCTTCTTCTTCTTTTAAGAGTTTTGCATAAGCAACAACGTTATCGTTGTTATCTAACTTCTGGACTCTTACTCCGCGAGCGGCTCTTCCTTGTGAAGATATGTTTTTAACAAACTGTCTTGAAACCGTTCCTTTTGAAGAAACAATCATGATCTCATCATCTGGCTGAACTACTAATCCGCCTGATAACTTATCTCCTACTTTTAGCTTAATCCCGATTACTCCGATACCTGCTCTGTTCTGTACTCTAAAGTTTGGAACCTGTGTTCTCTTACCAGTACCAGATACGGCTATCATAAGCAAGCTTTCTCTTTCCTCAGCTGGGTCGATAATACTATTACCTACCAGTGTATCTCCATCACGTAGCTTCATTCCACGAACGCCTCTTGCGGTACGTCCAACAGAGCGAACCTGCTGTTCATCAAATCTGATAACCATACCATTGCTACTAACCATTAGGATATCCATGCTGCCGTTAGTTTGCTCAACCCATCTAAGCTCATCTTTTTCATCTAGATTAATTGCAATAATACCTGTTGTTCTAATATTCTTAAAATCTATAACTTTAACCCTCTTAACAATACCTTGAGTTGTGGTCATAAATAAATATTGATCTGCTGCTTCAAAATCTTCGATTACAACACCAGTTGTTACTTTTTCTTCTTCTTTAAGATTAAGCACATTCTTAATTGAAGAGCCTTTGCTGTATCTAGATTCTTCTGGAATGTTATAAACCTTTGTCTTATAGCACTTACCTTCTGAAGTGAAACAAACAAGGTAACTATGAGTAGACGTAATTACAACTTTTTCGATGATATCGCCTTCTCTTGTTACCATTCCGCCAATACCTCTTCCGCCTCTTAATTGCGTTCTAAAAGTATCAACGGCAAGCCTCTTAACAAAGCCAAACTTTGTAAAGAAAACTGCTACTTTCTCTTCTTGAATTAAATCTTCAATATCAAGATTTTCTACACCTTCTGCAAGTTCAGTTTTTCTCTTATCTCCAAACTTTTCTCTTAGGTAGAAACAATCTGCTTTGATAATATCTAAAATTCTACTTCTCTTAGAAAGAATATCTAGCATATCTGCTATCTTAGTAATTAATTCATTGTATTCTACTTCTATTTTGTCTCGTTCAAGACCTGTTAATCTTTGTAACTTCATATCTAAGATTGCTTGTGCTTGAATCTCAGAAAAACCAAATCTTGCTATAAGTTTTTCTCTTGCTTCTGCTCCATTTGCACTAGCTTTAATAAGCTCAATTACTTCATCAAGATTATGAAGTGCAATACGCAGACCTTCTAAGATATGAGCTCTTGCTTGAGCTTTCTTAAGATCAAACTCTACGCTTCTTTTTACTACAGTGAATCTATGCTCTAAAAACTTAACTAAAAGATCCTTAAGTCCAAGCAATTTTGGTTGTCCGTTATCAAGCGCAACGATATTAATACCATAGCTCATAAGCAGGTTTGTATGCTTCATAAGGAGATTAAGTGCGATATCTTCATTAGCATCGCGTTTTAACTCGATATAAATCCTCATGCCTTTTCTATCAGACTCATCTCTTAGATCTGCAATGCCGTTTATTGTTTTCGCTTTTACGAGATCAGCTATCTTAATAATAAGTTGAGCTTTGTTTACCGCGTATGGTAATTCAGTAACAATAATTGCTCTTCTTTTCTTACTTTTTACTTCCTCTATATGATATCTAGCTTGCAATTTGATAATACCTTTTCCGGTATTATAAGCATCTATGATTCCTTTTTGACCTCTAATAATAGCGCCTGTAGGAAAATCAGGACCTTTTACAAATTGCATCAAGTCCATTACCGTCATCTCTGGATTATCAATTAATGCAGTAACTGCATCAATTACTTCTGTTAAGTTGTGTGGAGGGATATTTGTAGCCATACCTACCGCAATACCAGAACTACCGTTTATAAGTAAACTTGGTAATTTTGATGGAAGAACTGTTGGTTCTTTCAGCGATTCATCAAAGTTTGGTGAAAACTCAACTGTGTTCTTTTCAATATCAGCAAGCATTTCTGCTGCTATTTTAGACATTCTTGCTTCTGTATAACGCATTGCTGCTGCATTATCGCCATCAACAGAACCAAAATTACCCTGGCCATCAACCATTGGATAACGAAGTGAGAACTGCTGTGCCATTCTTACCATAGAATCGTATACTGCAGTATCGCCATGTGGGTGATATTTACCTAAAACTTCCCCGACAACCCTAGCGGATTTCTTATAAGACTTATCATGGGTGATTCCTTGTTCATGCATAGCATAAAGAATTCTTCTATGTACTGGCTTTAGACCATCTCTTACATCTGGCAAAGCACGACCAACGATAACGCTCATTGCGTAATCAATATAGGAAGCCTTCATCTCCTCTTCAATATTCACTTCAGTAACATTCATTGTTGAAAATAGATCTTCTTGCATTTATGTTATCTCCCTTTCCTATACATCCAGCCACTTAACTTTTCTGGCATATGTCTCAATAAAATTCTTTCTTGGAGCTACGTCGCTACCCATTAATATAGTAAATATTTCATCTGCTATCTCACTATCTTCTAATTTGATCTGAAGCAAGGCTCTCTTCATTGGATCCATTGTTGTTTCCCATAATTGATCTGGATTCATTTCACCCAAACCTTTATATCGCTGGATTCCAACTCCCTTACTTGCTAATTTATCAATAAAACTAATTAGTAAATTATTTTCTTCAATTGTATCTACCTTCTCTGACATTACAATCTCATAAGGTGCTGTTTCAGTTTCCTGAATATCCTCTGTAAAATGCATAATATCTTTAATCATCTCGGTATCTAATTGTTTCTTAGTATAAATATCGACTAAAAGCTTCTCCATATCACTTTCAATTGAAGCTAGAACCTCTTCGTTCATCTCGTTACATGCTTTTTTTATTTCAATAAATCTTGGAATTGTCATTGTTAAAATAAGCTCTTTTAGCTTATCTTTATCCATATCATATCTATCTGCTTCTAACATTAGTTTCTTAAATTGTCTTAGTTTATCAACAAACTCTAGTATGTCCGTTCCCTCTAATGTCTTACCATTTTTTGTTTTGACAGAAACTCCGGCCAAAGCTAATTCGCTTAGAACCTGATTCTTTTCTTCTTCACTATAAACATACTGTTTTCTCTGACCTTTTTTAATCAAATATAATGGTGGTTGAGCTACATAAACCAATCCTGCATCTACTATAGGACGAGCGTATCTATAAAAAAATGTTAATAATAAAGTTCTAATATGCGCACCATCTACATCCGCATCGGTCATGATTACAATTTTATGATATCTGACCTTTTTTAAGACATTCTCTAATGTTAAATCTTCATCAGACTTATTCATGTTTGCAATGACTTCAGGTCCAATAGCTGTAATAAGTGATTTTACTTCTTCGTTAGCTAATAGTTTATCTAATCTTGCTTTCTCAACATTAATAATCTTACCTCTTAATGGCAAAATTGCTTGATAATGTCTGTCTCTACCCTGCTTTGCTGATCCACCCGCAGAATCACCCTCCACTATGAACAATTCTGATTTTGTCGGATCTGATTCAGTGCAATCCGATAATTTACCAGGCAATGTTGTACTCTCTAATACGTTCTTTCTTCTTGCTAAATCTTGTGCTTTTCTAGCAGCTTCTCTTGCTTTTGCTGCAAGTAACGATTTGTTAATAATATTCTTAGCATTATTTGGATCTCTTTCCAGTGCTAGCTCTAATCCTTCTGCAACTACACTATCTACAATCCCTCTTACTTCACTATTTCCTAATTTTGTTTTAGTCTGACCTTCAAACTGAGGATCAGGAACTTTTACAGAAATAATTGCCGTAAGTCCTTCTTTTACATCATTACCAGTAAGTGTTTCTTTCCCTTTAAAAACCTTATGCTTTCTTGCAAATGAATTTAAAGATCTAGTAAGTGCTGTTCTAAACCCTGATAAGTGTGTTCCACCTTCTCTTGTTCTAATATTATTAACAAACGTAATAATATGCTCGTCATAATAATTTCTACTATAGTTAATCGCAATTTCAACATCCACATTATCTTTTTCTTTGTTGAAATAAAAAGGTTCTTTTAATAAATCTTCTTTAGTAGCATCAATTGCTTTAATATATTCTAAAAGTCCTCCATCATACTTAAATTCTTCTCTTAGCTCTTCTTCAGGTCTATGGTCTACTAAGATTAATTTTAAACCTTTATTAAGATACGCTAACTCTTTAACTCTAGAAAAAATAATCGCGTGCTCAAATACTAACGTTTCAAAAATCTGATCATCTGGATAAAAAGTTAATTTTGTTCCTGTAGCATGTCCTTTTGCCTCTACAATAACAGGAGTTTCTGGAGCTCCTCTTCTAAATGTTTGATTATATTTTTTACCTTCACGAAAAATTTCTATATCTAGTTTTGCTGATAATGCGTTTACACAAGAAACCCCAACTCCATGTAGTCCCCCAGAAACCTTATAGCCTTTTCCTTCAAACTTACCACCAGCGTGTAATACTGTTAAAACAACTTCTGCTGCACTAACACCCTTATCTTCATGAATACCTATTGGAATTCCTCTACCATCATCTTGAACACTAACTGAGCCATCTAGGTTAAACTCTATTAATATTTCTTCACAATGACCGGCTAACGCTTCATCGATACTATTATCTAATACCTCGTAGACTAAATGATGCAATCCTCTTTTATCTGTTGTACCAATGTACATTGCTGGTCTTTTACGAACAGCTTCTAGCCCTTCCAATATCTTAATATCCGACGCGTTATATGTTTCTGACATTCATTATCTCCTTAACTTTTATATACTTTAAGCCATTTTTTTGGAATATTGTTTTCTATGCTCTGTTCCGTCAGTCCTGAGGGCTCAATGCTTAGTTTTAAAATAACCAATTCCTCTATTTTGGTTTTAAATACCTCTAAATTCGATTTTTCATTTTTTTTAATATCAAAATACTCATTTGTAATAATATCACGAATTCGGTTAATTTTAAATTTCTTTTCTTGCATATAAGCTGTGTAATCGAAGCTATTTCTCTGCTCTGGCTCTATATCTTCATACCTTAACCATGGAGTATGCTCTAGTATCTCTTTCACCTTATCCACTTTTGATGCTTTGTTTCTATGAATACATAATGCACAAAAATTGCTTTTCTTTGATAATATTGGACTGCCGCAAGCTCCACAAACATGTTCATACTCTTTAGCTGACTTTAATATTATACTTTTTACTTTATCTCTATATTTATCGTCACAATTATTTATTTCATTTATTAGCCCGGTCATGTCTTTTTTTATTCGTCTGCTTTTTATCTGTTCTTGTTCAGACTCATTCTCCTCTTGTCCTTCAAAAGATACTTTTATTTTTACTTCTTTGATGTCTTTTACTATTCCTTTTATTCTTTTTAATATTTTATGTTTATACTGCATCAGCTGGGCGGCCCATGCCGTATCTTTTACATAAATGGTCAATGTTCTGTTTTTATAAACGATATCACTTGTTACTGCTACTATATTTTTATTTACTACTTCCTGATAAATAGTTTTTATTTTCATACTTTCTTTAATATTCTTATTTTGAAAGTTCCACAGTATTTCTTTTAAATGTTGCACTCTATATCCTTATTACGTTTGGTTGTTTTATTAAATCTATATGTTTATCATCTGTTGCTGTCATGATTTTCTGATGATCATTATCAATTAAATCATAAATTATTCTTTGTCTTTCGTCATCTAAGCCTAAAAAAGCATCATCTATTAATATTACTGGTTTAATATTAGATGTTTTATTAAATATCTCTTTTTCGCTTATTTTTAATAATAAACTTACTAATCTTTTTTCTCCTGTTGAGCTAAACTTCTTACAAATCTCTTTATTTAAACTTATTTCCAGATCATCTCTATGTGATCCATATAAACATTCATGGTATCTTATTTCCCTTTCTAAATCTAAATTTAAAAAGGTATTATTATAATTGATATTAATTTCACCAACCTTAGGATAATACTTTTTTAAATAAGCATTTGCTTCTTTTGTTAATTCTTTTAAGAGTTTTTCTCTTTTTATTACTATTTGTTTATTATCTTTCTCTAATTTCTCTTGATAAATTGACAATAGTGTTTCATTTATTATTTTTTCTTTATATAACTTTCTTTTTATATCTACTACCTTTTTATATCTCTTCATTAATTCCATATAGCCATCATCTATTTTAAATAAAATAGTATCTAAATACTTTCTTCTAATACTAGGTGATCCTTCTATTATTGAAATATCATTAGGTGAAATTAATATTGTTGTAAATTCTTTTAATAAATCTGAACTTTTTTTTAAAACATTATTATCTACTATTATTTTTTTTGATCCGTCTTCTTTGAAAATAATCTTTAATTTACTTTTTCTTTGGTTTTTAATTTCGCCAATTAAAGAAGCTTCTTTGTTTCCAAAACTCACTACTTCTCTATTTACATTTGTCTTAAAAGATCTTGCTATAGAAAAAAAATTAATAGCCTCTATTAAGTTACTTTTTCCGCAACCATTAGAAGCTATAATTAAATTATTTAAAGAATTAAAAGTAAATTTTTGATCTAAATGATTTCTAAAATTATATAAGTAAATACTCTCGAGGAGCATTATCTCTTAACTTTTATAGGCATCATAATATAAATATAATCCTGATTTGTGCTTTCTTTGATAATTAATGGCTTTTCATCATTAATTATTTCTATATTTATATCATCACTTTCTAAACTTTTTAAAACATCCATCATTAGTTTTACATTAAAAACTACACTTATTGTAGTATCACCTTCTACTTTTATTTTTAGTTTTTCACTTCCATCACCAAAATCTGGAGTTACTGATGAAATAACTAATGCGTTATTAATTATCTCTATCTTAACCATATATGAATTTCTTTGAGCAATAATATTTATTCTTTCACATGCTGATAAAAATTCTTTTCTTTTAATCTTAATATCTAAATTCTTTTCACTTGGTATTAATAAATTATAATCAGGAAATTGACCATTTATTACTCTTGAATACATTTGGATATCATCTAATATAAATAAAATTTTATCTTCACTTAATCTTATTTTTATATCTTCAATATCTTTTACTGAAAATACTGAAATTATTTCTTTAATAGTTTTTATTGGAATAATTACTTTATAAGAATCATCTCCCTCAAATTTTATATTATCTTTCGCTAATCTATAACCATCAGCTGCAACAAATACCATTTTATTATTTTCACTATCTATTTCTACTAATACTCCATTTAAAATTACTTTCTCTTCTTCTTCTGAAGCAGCAAAAGCAACTCTTCTTACCATATCCTTAAACATATCTTTACTAAGCTTAATTTCTTTATATTCATCAATAACCATATTTTCAGGAAACTCATCTGGATTTGCAGTAAATATATTAAAAGTAGACTCACCACTTGTAATAAGTAAGGTATTATTATCACTTAAATACATTGATACTTCTTCAGATGGAAGTTTACTTATAATATTATAAAATGTTCTTGCATGTACTAATGTAACACCTTCAGAATCAACACTGGCATCTAATGAACAAATAATATTTGTCTTTAAGTTATTTGTAGTAATCATTAATAAATTGCTTTTAGCTTCAACCTTAAAGCATTTAAGTGCTTCTACAGTTGTTCTTTCGCTTACTGAATTCATGCTGATTGATAAGATCTTTAAAAGTTTGTTTTTTTCACAAGTTATGTTCATTATTAGTACTCCTTATTGCTTATTTAAAATTCAACTACTCATACTCATAGCTGTTAGTATGTGGTATAAGTTAAAAATTCTTGATACCTATCTATAAATTCTCTCCACATTCTATCTAGGAGATATACAAAGTTAATAACAATTATATCTCATTTTTATATATTTTACTTTTATACAGATTATATTAATAGTTTATCCACATTATTATACACAGGTTAATTTAATCTATAAGAGTAGTTTTAATTTGATTTAAAGCACTTTTTAAATCATGATTCTTTTTAATTTCAGTCCTAATTTTATCACAAGCATGCATTACGGTAGTGTGATCTCTACCACCAAATTTTTCCCCTATCTTAGGCAAAGAAAAATTAGTAAGATCTCTACATAAATACATAGCAACTTGTCTAGCATGCGCAATTTCTTTAGTTCTAATTTTAGCTGATAGGTTTTCATATTCAATATCATAATACTCAGATACAGCTTTTTTTATTTTAGAAATAGATATTGGTTTTTTGTTATTTTTTTTAACAATATCTTTAATAACATCTTTAGCTAAATTAATATTTATTTCTTGGTTAATTAGTGAAGAATAAGCAATAATTTTTATTAAAGCACCTTCTAATTCCCTTACATTACCAGGAATTTGAGAAGCAATATAGTAAATAACATCTTGAGGAATATTCTGGAACTCAGGTTCTAGTTTTTTATACAAGATTGCCATTCTAGTTTCTAAATCTGGAGCTTGGATATCTGCAGAGAGTCCCCATTCAAATCTAGATTTAAGCCTATCTTGAATTGAAGGGATGTCTTTTGGTAATCTATCAGAAGTAAGAATAATTTGTTTATTAAGTTGGTATAAATAGTTGAAAGTATGAAAGAATTCTTCTTCTGTTTTTTCTTTACCAGCAATAAACTGAATATCATCAACCATTAAGAGATCTATATTACGATATCTTTCCCTAAACTCCATAATTTTACCTTTTTGAAGTGAACCTATTAAATCATTGGTAAATTCTTCAGCAGTTATATAAATAACCTTCAAATAAGGATGAATATCTTTTACTTTATGACCAATAGCATGCATAAGGTGAGTTTTGCCAAGCCCGACACCTCCATAAATAAAGAAAGGGTTATATGCTTTACCAGGTGCCTTTGAAACAGCAAGTGAAGCAGCATGACTAAATCTATTACTCTGTCCAACAACATAAGAGTCGAAAGTATATTTAGGGTTTAACATATATGCAGAGGCTTGAGGTTGAATGTCAAAAACTTGACGATGTGACGAAGAAACACTTTGTTCAGAAATAGCGACGTCTTCTCTCGTGTCTTCTTCTATTTGCTGATACATTTGATCATTTATTGTTAATTCAATAATAATGTTCATATCAAAGTTTTGTAATACCGATTGTTTTATATAAAAATCACACTTATCATTAACCCATTTTTTCATAAAATTATTAGGAACACCCAATACAAGTGCATTATTTAAAAAAGATATTGGCTTAACGGCCTTTTGAAATGTTGAATAGGAAATTTTGCCCAGCTTTTCCTGAAGGGAGCCATCAACTTTTTCCCATACATCTATGATGCTTATAGCCATGTTATTTACTTGTGGATAACTCATTGTTGATAAGTATCGTAACAAAGATTTTTTTTTTTGGCAACGCAGAAACTATAGATTAAATATGTAAGTACAAAAATGTAAGAACGGAAAAGCTAGCCACCGCCCATAAACCTTATGATTTCTAACTTATCGCCATTTTTTAATATGTTATTTTTGTAATCTTTTTTATCTAAAAAGGTCAAGTTTTTTTCAATAATAATAGCTCCAGGTTCTATACCCAGAGTAGTTAATAAACTATGTACATTAGAATTGTTGATAACTTCTTTTTCTTTACCATTAATAATAATATTCATAGAATTTTTTTTACCTTATTAAAAACAGGAGACCAATCTTTTATTACTGGATCAAAACCTTTAGCCTCTAGTACTGATAAGATGTCTTCTAATGACCTATTGTCATGAACTTCGAATTGTTCATCAGCCTCGGTATCAGAGTATCCACCAGGGTTTGTTTTAGACTCAGCGCTGATTTGAGTAACACCAAGCCCTAATAAGTTGTCACGAAGTTCAGCATTTTCCCTTGTAGATAGAATAATTCCTACCTTAGGGAAAGCAACTCTAAAAGCTAAAATCAATTGAACGAAGTCTTTATCTGATATTGGATAAATAGTTAACCCATCAGGCGCAGCACTAATCCTTGGAAAGGATACTGAAAAATCAGCACGCCAATAAGTTTTCATTAAGTTTTCTAGATGAGCACCAAGGGCAATAGCCTCTTCTCTCCAGTCATTAAGTCCAATAAGCGCGCCAAGTCCTATTTTTCTCATACCAGCTTTGAGTCCGTTTTCTGGAGCAGTTAGCCTAAAGTCAAAATCGCTTTTAGGTCCTGCTGGATGCATCTCTTTATATATATCGCGGTTATAGGTTTCTTGGTACAGGGTAAGTCCCGTAGCACCAGCTTCGATAAGTTTTTTATAGTCATCTTCACTTCCTGGAAATATTTCTAATGAAACATAAGAGAACATTTTTTGTGCTTCGTTAATTATAGGAGCCAAATAGTCTACACCGGCCCGACTTTTGTGCTCACCAGTAAGAAGTAATATATTATCAAAACCCTTTTCTTTAATCAGTTTAAGCTGCACAACAGCTTCTTTAAGAGACAAAGTTTGTCTTACGATATTTTGGTCCTTATTAAAGCCACAGTATTTACAAGAGTTGCAGCATTCATTTGATAGATATAGCGGTATATAAAGCTGAATAGTATTGCCGAAATGTTGTTTAGTTAGTTTTTTAGCTTTTAAAGCAAGTTGATTTAGATCAACAGAAGGTTTAATTAGTTCAGCAATTTTGTTCATAGAGAGAAGTTTAATACTTAAACGTCAAAGAATAAAGAATAAATATAAGTTAAGAAATTAGCCAGTCCAGAGGACTGGAGGCTTCGCCATCAGATTCTGCAGGTAATCCTGCAAGATAACCTTCCCTACCTGCTTCTGTAGCTTTTCTGAAAGCAGAAGCAATCATGATTGGATCAGAAGCAATTGCAATGGCGGTGTTTACCAAAACTGCATCAGCACCCATCTCCATTGCTTCAGCAGCATGAGAAGGAGCACCAAGCCCGGCATCCACAATAACTGGAATCTTGGAGTTTTCAATAATAATCTGAATAAGTTCTTTTGTTTTAAGTCCTTTATTTGAGCCTATAGGAGCAGCGAGCGGCATAACAGTAGCTGCACCGGCCTCTTCTAGTTTTTTTGCTAAAACAGGATCAGCTTGCATATAAGGAAGAACAACAAACCCTTCTTTTACTAGAATTTCAGTAGCCCTTAGCGTTTCTTCTCCATCAGGCAGAAGATGCCTTGGTTCGGGCGTTACCTCTAGTTTCACCCAGTTTGTATATCCAGCAGCCCTAGCAAGTCTTGCAAGCCTTACCGCTTCTTCTGCATTTTGAGCCCCAGCAGTGTTAGGAAGCAAATGATATTTATCTAAAGTTAAGTGATTTAAGATGTGATCTTTGGGATCTTCTAAGTTAACCCTTCTTAAAGCAACAGTAACTAATTCAGAAGCCGAAGCTTCAATAGCTTTTTGCATAATAATAGGTGAAGAAAACTTACCAGTACCAATAAATAGTCTGGAAGAAAAAGTTTTATCTGCTATTTTTAGAACATCTTTTACCATAGCGATAAGTATAGCAGATAATTTTTTTAAGAGTTCGGATTCTTATTTTTTATAATAAAAGCATCTATTAATAGTTTTTGCAGATTAGCTACTTGTAACTCAGAAGCTTCTTCAGAAATTATACTAATATCTGCATTAGCTTCATTTTTAGTAAAAGTTAAACAGACAGAGGCTGGGTAGTCGATGTTATTAGGAGAAATTGTAAGCTTTTTTGCAAGAACATCTACTTCTGTGCGAGCAGAAGGCAACTTTTGTTTTATTATTGAAACAGTTTGCATGAAGAGAACAGCTGGATTACCCTTTGGAACGCTAACAACTTTATCTACAGCACAGCCAGTAAGAAGAAAAAGTGTAAGTAGCAGAAATGGTATAAATTTTTTAAGCATAATATATCCCCTTAAATTGATTTAGCTAAAGTATAAGTTAGAGAAATTTATAAATCAATAAAACAATATAATTAATGTACACAACTAGAACAGCTTGAATCTTTATTAACAGGAATTTTCCTGAATGTTTGTGTGTGCGCTTTATAGGTAAGAAGCTGATTATATAAGGGGTCCCCAATACCGGTAATTAATTTTAAAACTTCTGAAGCCTGTAGGCTACCAATGATACCAGCAGTGGGTGCAAAGATTCCCTTTTTAAGATGGTAATTTCCGATACTAGGAGCTTCTTTAAACACACAACGGTAACAAGCTGTTTTATAGGGAAGAATTGTCATTATTTGCCCTTCATATTCAGTAATTCCAGCATGAACTAGTGGTTTATTGAGTTCAACACAGCTATCGTTAATTAAAAATTTGGTTTCAAAATTATCAGTACAATCAAGAACAATATCATAACAAGGAAAAAGCTCTAAAGCAGCTTGTTTGTCTAGTTTTACATTATAAGCTTTTATATTAATAAACGGATTCAGATTGTTTAGAGTTTTTTGTGCAGACTCAGTTTTTAGTTTTCCAAGAGATTCTGTAGAATGCAAAATTTGTCGTTGTAAATTTGAGACAGAAACCTTATCAAAGTCAACAATACCAAGGGTTCCTACTCCCGATGATGCAAGATAATATGCAGCAGGAGAACCAAGCCCACCAGCACCAATAATAAGCACGCTGGCTTTTGTTAATTTTGATTGTTCAAAACCAGTAAGTTTTCGATTTTTTTCATAAAGGTCTTCAGATGTTTTCATAAGAGCATATTACCGCTAAATTTATATAGGAGCAAAGATAAAACATAAATATTTCATGCAACAATTAACCTAAAATACGCGTATTAGTTTATACACGGGGGTAATAATGGAAGTTACATTTAATTCTGAATCTAATATTACGGGAGCAATCAACGGTTCTTTTGATAATATAGCTGTTTCGGGAAACCAGTTTCTTGGAGCTGCAATGCTAGCAGGAGATGAGGCAACCCTGGGGGAGTTAAAGGAAATACAAACAGATCAATTAAGAGATGTTTTGTTTAGATGGGCCGAAAACGAATTTTCAGAGCAAGGAGATGATGATGAGCACAAATCGATTCACGGTCAACTGGCAGATGCAATGGAAGAATATAGAGAAGATTGGGCAAAATTCAATGTCTGTGAAGCAAAACGAGCTGGCCTGCAGCAGCAGATAGAAAAACTAGAACAGCAACAGAGACATGAAGCTTCTTTAGCTGGAAATGAAAAGAATGAGTCTGAAATAGCTGTTCTAAAAGCACAGCTAACGCAAGTAAAAGAAGGATAGACACACGTCTCGTTTGCATACCCTCAAACCCCGCTGTGTCGGTCCTTTTATTGTATAACTTTCCTAAATACTAAAAACACAGGATAATAGGCTTATGAATAAGCCAGAATTATTAGCACCAGCAGGCAATTATGAAAACGCATATTTCGCTTTAAAGTATGGTGCAGATGCTATATATCAAGGGCTTGAAGGTCTTTCTTTAAGAAGAACTAAGAAAGCAGAATCCAGTATAGATGAGTTAAAACGAGCAGTAGAATTGGCACATTCTATGGGCAAGAAACATTATTTAGCTATGAACTTATTCGCACATCAAGAAGATATTGAGCAATTAAAATCTAGAATAGAAGAAATTAGAGAGATAGGAACAGATGCTTTTATTGTTTCTGATTTGGGAATTTTTTTCGTATTAAAAGAAGCTTTTCCTGATGCAGAATATCACTTATCTACACAAGCAAATACACTTAATATAGAAGCTATTAATTTCTGGAAAACACAGGGTGTAAGCAGGGTAATATTAGCTAGAGAGCTTACAAGAGAAGAAACTAAAGACCTATTAGAGAAGACAGATATAGAACTGGAAATGTTTGTACATGGCGCAATGTGCATGAGCTATTCAGGCAGATGTCACTTGAGCAATTATTTCCTTGGAAGAGATGCTAATAGAGGTGAATGCGCACAGCCTTGTAGGTGGAGCTATGACTTGAAGAGAGACGACCTAAGAGCAGATATTGAAATAGAAGAAACAGATGCAGGCGTTCATATAATGAATTCCAAAGATATGTGTTTGATTAATTATGTAAAAGAAATCGTGGATATGGGGATTAGTTCGTTAAAAATAGAAGGAAGAAATAAGACAAGTTACTATGTCGCAAATGTTGTAAGGTCCTATCGAGCGATGATTGATGCTAGTGATTCTGACATTGTAAGAGAAAGATGTCTTGAGGAGCTTGAATTAGTTTCTCATAGGGATTATAGCACTGGGTTTTATGATGGAGAAAAGGGTCGTTTCAATTTTGATTCATCCGGCTATATTAAAAAAGCTAAAATGGTTGGAGTAGCTAGCTCGGATGGTCAGAAATTAACAATAGAGGTAAGGGATAAGATCGAAACAGGTGATAATATAACAATAATCTCACCTGATATTAATGCAGATATTGAAGTGAAGATAGCTGAAATGATAGATACTAAAACAGGGATCCCAACAGAGGTAGCGCACAATGGATACCAGATATCGATGATGTTGAAAACAGATCAAATAGACAGTCTTTTAGTTAGAAAGGTAATAAATAACAATGAAACATAGAATATACGGATACACATTAGAGGAGCTTCAAGAAGAGCTAACAGCAAAAGGCATCAAGCCTTATAAGACAAAGATAATTTATAGATGGTTACATACGAAAACGCCAGATTCTTGGCAGGATATAACTAGTATAAGTAAGCCTGAAAGAGAGATGCTAGAAGGTAATTACTTATTATCACATTATGATTTTGAAAAGGTTGAAAGCAGTGGTGCCATAAAGTATGTTTTAACATATCCAGATAATGAGACCATAGAGTGCGTTGTTATAAAGAGTAGAGACAGGACTACTTTATGCGTATCCTCACAAGTAGGTTGTGCGTTAGGCTGCACTTTTTGTGCTACAGGAAATATGGGTTTTAAAAGAAACCTTACAACAGAAGAAATTGTTTTTCAGTATATTTTAGCAAGCAGAGAAGGGCATAAAATAGATAACGTGGTTTACATGGGAATGGGCGAGCCACTCTTAAATCTAGATAACGTGTTGAAGTCCATTGCAATACTAAACGATCCATTTGGCGCACAAATAGGCATTAGAAGATTTACTGTCTCAACAGTGGGCATTATAAGAGGTATAGAGACTTTAATTGAAAAAGGCATAAGACTCAACCTAGCCGTATCAATTCATCAAGCAGATGAAGAAAAAAGAAGCGAGATAGTTCCTGCTAATAAAGCAAATCCGCTCTTTAAGCTTTTGGACGTTGTTCATAGATACATGGAAGAAAGCGGCAGGCGGGTAACCTTGGAATATACATTGCTACAAGACATAAACGATAAAGATAGCGATGCTCAAGAGTTAATATTTCTTGTTAAAGGTACTGGGTTTCACGTAAACCTTATTCCATATAACGCAGCAGAAGGAAAATATAAGACATCAACCAGAGCTCAAAGGTTTCAAAAGATTTTATTAGATAGAGGAATCAATGCAACATTACGAAGAAGCGAAGGTTCAGATATCAATGCTGCTTGTGGAATGTTGGCTGCAAAGAAATCACACTAAATGTCGCTAGAGGCTATTTTCTTAGATGTAGACGGAACTCTTCATTATGGTGATTATATTTGGGAAAGAATGCATAAGCTATGTGGAACTTGGGACAACTTAGGCGAGAAATATCTCAGAATGTATCGCAATAAAGAAATCGATTATGCTGAATTTGCTAGATTAGATGTAGCAGCTTGGCGAGGTGCAAGCGAAGAATTATTTAATCATGCAATCGAAAGCATGACGCTTCACTCAGAATTAGATGAGTTTTTTGAAACCTGCAAAGTTAATAATATCTCGGTATATTTGATTTCTAACGGAGTAGCACAGCTTGCAAAATACATTGTTGATAATTATAACCTAGCTGGCTATTTTGCCAATGAAGTGATAGTAAAAGACAAGAAATTAACAGGAGAAATAAGCCTAGATTATGGGTTTGAAGGCAAAGGTGATGTTGTTCGGAGTGTGCTAAATATAATAGGTATTAGCAAAGACAATGCTGCTGCTGTGGGAGACAGTATAAATGATCTAAATATGTTCGCCGAAGTTGGATTGCCAATACAATTAGATGTTATAAATAGAGTTTTGCCTGGATATACAGGCTATATTGCAAAAAACTGGCAACAAATAATTACAAAAATATTTAATGATAAATTTTCGAAGTAGCGCTTATTTTGAGGAAAACGTGAAGGAGAATTATTAATGTTATATAAGGTTATAAGCAATTTAAGAAAATAAGAGACGCAGGTCAATAGAACAGGGGGCCATAAGCTAATAAAAACTATCTTTAAAAAGGACTTGCAGAGCCAAAACGGTTGTTTTTCTTTGGCAAGAAAGGTTTTATAAATTCAACAATAGCGTCAACCAAATTACCCTTGAATTTGTTGTTTTTATAAGGATTGTTGCCTGTTAATTCATATCCAATTCCATTATTAGGTCTTGGACTATTTGACACCCAACTCCAGCTCGAGTATGCCCCTGGAGAGTTTCTTTTGTTTCAGTTGTCCATTTAGTTCGTATAGGGATAATTGCATGGGAAGCGCCAAGCACAATTGAGTCCATAGGGTAGAATATTCCAGCATCAACACCAATGCCAGTACTTCTTTCGTTTGCTAGTGTTTGTGAAAGTATTTTTTCTGTTATGCCTATTTGAAAGCCAGAGAGATTAGTTGAGAAACCAACAGAAACAAGCAGGTATGTAAGTCCTGGCATAGTTCCTATTTGAAGAGGTCGGCCACTTTGATAAATCGTTTCTTCAATAGCCCCAGATGCAAGGTAATAAACGCTTATGCCAAAGGTGTTATTAGCCAGCGGAAAAGCATAGGCCATAGATAAATAGTTTAGCTGACCTTCTCTAAGGTCTATAAATGAAACTTGTGCATTATGTTGGTTATGAAGCAGTGCAGGGTTCCAATAGATAGCATAGGCAGATGAAGCGATTGCCGTATTTGCACCACCCATTGCAGCAGCTCTTGAATCAGGTATTATTTCCAGCCAGCTTCCATTATTGACGAATTCAGAACATATGCTCAAACCGAGGAGAAGGATAATGCTTATTAGTTTGTATTTCATTTCATCACCACGATTTTTACTACTTTAGAGTTACCAGCAGCAGCAACTATGTAAGCAAAATACAAATCATTACCAACTATTCTGCCTTTTAGGTCACGGCCATTCCAAACGAATTCATTGTATCCATCATTAAAGGATGCGTAATCAGAATATATTACAGACCCTGCAATATTGTGAACAAAGAGCTTTATAGTTGCTGCTTTATTTAGATAAAAACCAATATGAGATGTTTCAGCGGCTCCAGGATTGAAAGGATTTGGTGCAGAAAGCGCTCTTGATATAACAAGGTTTTCGGTTGATCTAATTGGCTCAGCTTCTACTAGAACCAGCGCAAATAAGCCTTGTTTTGCTGTAGTAAAGCAAACGTTATCTCGGGTAATAGAAATTGAAATTATCCCATCCTCTGACCACCTATCAGCGGATGCGCTGTAAGTGTATATTCTTACTAGCTTGTCTGTTGACGAAACGCCAGCGAAGGATAGATAAAAGTTTGCAATAGATTGTATTTGTGGGGTTGGCTGTCCAATGTAACTACCGGTAGGAGCTAATGAAAATTCAAAAGCATCTAGGTATGTTACCCAAACAATGCTGCGACTTGTTGCTGAGTCTTTAGAAGGAATAATTGTATCAGTTGACGGGATGGTGCTAAAAAAGGTAATTATTGGAGTCACGTCCACAGAAACGGCACCATAAGGAAGGTCCACATCAACAGTGAGACCGGTTGCCGTGTTTGATGTTACCAGATAAGGAAGAATGTAGTAAGTAGCTGTTTTTGAATTGCCTTGGCTAACCCTGTTGCCGTCTGTGCCATAAGCAAGTCGCACGGAAACGGTTGCAATTAAACCAGCCCGAATAGATGGGGTTACCGTAGCTATCCAACTCATATAGTTAGAGGTAATCCAGTCTCCCTGACTTGTGATATCTTGGCTGGCACCAGTGTCATAGTCTATAAATATGCCTAAAGGGCTAGCAATCATTGTTTCATTAAAAGAGATCATTACGGTTAGATGGCTGGAGACATTTTGATGTGATAGCCGAATAGAATAAGTTGGAGCGAATGGATCAAATGGAGGCACTGATTTTATAGTGATAGATGTGGTAGATATGCTCCAATTATCAGAAACAGCTAATAATATATCATAGGTACCAATGCTATCTAATAAAACAGATGTTGTTATTAGATTGTTGGGGCTAATAATTTGATTGCTAGAAGCTGGTTTGTCTAAAATTGCCCATGTATATGTTAGAGTATCGTCCTCGTTGTCCGTACTATTAAGTGCGGATAATTCGACTAAGCTAAAAACAGGAAATATTCTATTTGTTCCAGCATTTGCAGAAGGTGCTGTATTGGTTGCTATAACAGAAATTGTGTTTATTACGGAAGTTAATTGATCAGAAACTAATAGCTGAATGCTGTATGTTCCGACTAAGTCAGCTGAGATGACAAACGCACTCATTGTAGATAGAGCAGAAGGAAGAGTGCTACCGAGAGGGCTTGATATTAGAGTCCAATTAATTGATAAGTTATCGTCGTCAACATCAAAAATATAAGCAGAGAATGTAGTAAGGTCTCCTGCATGGAAAGTCATATTAGTGCTAGCGGTTACGTTTGGAGGAGTGTTTAATGAAGGAACCAGTGTCCATGCTATGGAATCGTTTGTGCTTGTAGTACCAAGCGTCCAAATCCATTGTAGCCAGCAGCCCATAAGGTGTCAGTTTGTTTAATAATGTGGCTATGTCTGTTTCCTGCAGCAACACTTTTAACATTATCCGTGATAACAGTAACGCTTAGTATATCTGTTGTATTACCTAGCCCTAATTGACCATGATCATTTCGTCCAACACCAACAAGAGATCCTGCGTCTGTAAGAACAAATGTATGGTGGTCTCCTGCAATGATATGAACATCGCCAGTAATTGTCGAAGGTGTCCACGAGAGTCTGTCTTGTTTGTTTCCAAGGCCAAGTTGGCCAAATCCATTGTGACCACAGACCCAACCACTATTATCATTTTTAACAATATAACTATGGCTGTAGCCAGCCGCAATGTTTTTCACATTAGTAGTTATTTGTATCCAGGAAAGACTGTTTGTGGTTGTTCCATCACCAAATTGGCCATCGTTATTTGCCCCAGTTGCCCATAAAGTCCCATTGGTTTGTAGCGCCAAGCTAAAGGCATCTCCAGCGGCTATTTTTTTAACTCCGTTTAGACCAAGAGACACCCATGATATTGGATTAACAGCATTGAGTGTTCCAAGCTGTCCGTTAAGGTTGTACCCAGTTCCAACTAAAGTTCCGTCAGCTAGTATCCCTAAACTATGGTAAGCACCTGCAGCAATCGTAACAATATTTGATGTAAGAATTTCCCATGCAAGGACATTAGTGTCGTCATTATTTCCAAGCTGCCCCGTTCCATTATATCCAGTTCCCCAGAGGGAGTTATCGCTTTTCTTTATTAAGCTGTGAAGAGTTCCACCGGCTATAGAGTTTAGAGTGCTGGTGGTATTAGCACTATTAGTGCTGTATTGGAAAGTAAATACGTTTGGTGAAACTGTTGTTCCAATTACATTGCCTTCATTCTTCCCTGCTATATAAACTGTTCCGTTTTCTTTTACAACAAAGCTATGATCGCCTGCATCAATTACATAAGAAAGTGGTGCACTTGCTATAGAAAAGGAAAGCAATGATGTAAGAACAAGTATGATAATTTGCAGTCTTTTTAAAATTGTAAAATCCCCCATAATAGCTAACACACAGCCCCTTTAAAATAGTATATAGAGAAAACAGTCCCTATATTACAATAATTATACGCAAAAAGCGCTCTTTGATAACCTTTAAACCTTAATAAATGTTAGGCAAAATCCCTCTAGTGCCGTAGAATTGTACTCATGCAACAAAAGAATATTAGAAACTTTTCTATAATCGCTCACATCGATCACGGCAAATCTACTCTTGCAGATAGGTTGCTAGAGGTTACCAAAACCATAGATAAAAGAGACATGAAAGCACAGCTTTTAGATACTATGGAGCTTGAGCAAGAGCGAGGTATTACAATAAAACTACAGCCAGCAAGAATGTTATATGACGCCAATGATGGCGAAGAGTATATGCTTAATTTGATCGACACACCCGGACACGTTGATTTTACATATGAAGTATCAAGAAGCTTGGCAGCTTGTGAGGGTGCGCTTTTAATAGTAGATGCAACTCAGGGAATAGAAGCTCAAACAATGGCAAATATTTATTTAGCGATAGAGAACGATCTAACTATTATCCCAGTGATTAATAAAATAGATCTTCCAGCAGCAGAGCCGGAAAAAGTTATGAAAGAGATTGAATCTATTCTTGGACCTTCAGGATATATTCCTGTAAGCGCAAAGACAGGTGAGGGTATCGATGCAGTTTTAGAAGCGATTGTAGAGCTCATTCCTCCTCCAACTGGCAAGGAAGCGGATAGTCTTAAGGCTCTAGTGTTTGATTCTCATTTCGACAGCTATAGGGGTGTTGAGGTTATGGTTAGAGTCGTTGAAGGCGAGATAGCAAAAGGGCAGAAAATAAAATTTATGCAGTCTAAAGCCGAATACGAGGTAACCGAAATAGGATATTTTAAACCAAACATGATAAAAACAGGCTTTTTAAAAACAGGTGAAGTTGGGTACTTAATAGGCAACATTAAAAATATTGATGATGTAAAAATTGGAGATACCGTAACAGTTGCAGGTAGCGAGGCGTTAGTGCCACTACCAGGCTATAAAGAGCCACAATCCATGGTTTTTTGTGGACTGTATCCAGTAATATCAGATAATTATGAAGACCTAAGGGAAGCGTTGCAAAAGCTTAGACTAAATGATTCTTCGCTACACTTTGTGCCAGAGACATCAAAGGCTCTTGGTTTTGGGTTTAGATGTGGATTTCTTGGGTTATTGCATATGGAGATTATAAAGGAGCGTATTGAGAGAGAGTATAATATAGACATGATAGCTACAGCTCCAGGTGTTGAGTATAGGCTTAATATGATAAATGGCAATCAGATGGTTATCGATAACCCAGCTAACTATCCAGACAGAGGGCTTATAGAGAGTATAGAAGAGCCAATTGTAAAGGCAAATATTGTTCTTCCAAACGAGTATGTAGGTTCTATTATGGACTTGTGCAACAAGAAAAGAGGCAAATTGGATCACATGGAGTATATTACTGAAACAAGAGTAGTGCTTCACTATGTTTTACCGCTTAACGAGATAGTTATAGACTTCTTTAACAAGATGAAAGAGTTAAGCAAAGGCTATGCTTCTTTAGATTATGAATTGGCTGGTTATGAAAATTCCGATTTAGTTAAAGTCGATATTTTGCTTAAGGGCGATATCGTTGATGCTTTTTCATTTATTTGTCATAGGGATCACTCGTTCTTTAGAGGGAGAGCACTTGTTAAGAAGTTAAAAGAGCAAATACATAGACAAATGTTTGAAATACCGGTGCAAGCGTCTATCGGAAGCAAAATTATTTCTAGAGAAACCATAAAGGCGTTGAGAAAGAATGTTACAGCCAAGTGCTATGGTGGTGATATTTCGAGAAAGCGAAAGCTCTTAGAAAAGCAAAAAGAGGGTAAAAAAAGAATGAAAAGTGTTGGAAATGTAGAGATTCCGGATGATGCTTTTCTATGTATTTTAAGTATTTCTGACGAGTAGCCTAAATGGTAAAACACCTTTACCTTCATATCCCATATTGCAATTCAAAATGTGATTATTGTGACTTTTATTCAGTTCCATGTAACGGGACGGTAAGAGAGGATTATGTTGCAGCAGTAGTTGATGAAATAACTGAAAGATACAACGGCGAACCTCTAGAAACAGTGTTTTTTGGAGGAGGGACGCCTAGTCTGTTAACCGGACAACAAGTAAATAACATCCTAAGTAAACTTAAATTAACAAAACAATGCGAAGTAAGCATTGAGTGTAATCCTGAGACTATAACAGCACAGAAGATGAAAGAATTTGTAAGCGCAGGAATCAATAGACTGAGCGTCGGGGTACAGTCTTTTGAAGATTTGAAGCTAATAGATATTGGCAGAGAAAGAAGCTGTAATGTGCCGGAAAAGCTATCCATTGCAGGAAAGTATTTTTCTAATATCGGCATAGATTTAATGTATTCTTTACCAGGTCAAACCAAAGAGGACATTATTAAAGAAATTAGTAATATTACTGAGAATATTAAGCATGTTTCCTATTATTCACTGACAATAGAGGAAGACACTCCTTTAGCTAATAAATATGACGAGCATCCAATAGATGATGATAATCAAAGCAAATTAGCAGAAGAGGTTGTTTCTAAACTAAGAGATAAGGAGTTTGCTAGGTATGAAATATCAAATTATTCAAAATCTGAATATGAATGTAAACATAACCAAGCATATTGGAGCTATCAGGATTATTTAGGGGTAGGGGCTGGTGCAGTATCCACGATCAAAGGAATTCGTATTGAGAATATTAAGAACATAGAAGAGTATCTATCAGGAAAGAGAGTAGTAAACACAGATAATCTTAGCGAGAAAGAGCAAAAAATGGAAAAAATTATGATGGGTCTAAGAACAACAACCGGAGTAGCATATGAGAAGCTTTTTGATGACGTCCTACGAAAATACCCAGAACTAATAATAATGGGCAAAGCCTTTGTTCATCTTACAAACAAAGGCTTTTTAGTATATAACTCAATACTCGAAGAGTTAGACCTATAAGCTATTAAGTAACAGCATTACGATTGTTCCATCTCTTGAGTACAATTTAAGGTCATAGTCATTGCCGTCACTTGAAGAATAGGTGACTTTTCCTTTTGTGTCAGAATCAGAATAGACTGCTTTTGTATAAGGGTTTGTTGGACAAGTTTTTATAATATTATCTGCAGCAAGTAAGCTAAAAAGCTCGCCAGCATTCAAGTCGCCAGCGGGATATGTGCTATTTTCTAGAAAGTAGTTTTCCAAGCAAGCTTGAAAGGTTCTAATATTTACTTCGGCAGTCATATTGTTGCTTTTATCTTGTATTTTTTTAATATTTGGCATTACAAAAGAGCTCAGAATAACCAATAAAGAAAGGGCAATTAGTAACTCAAGCAAGCTAAATCCTTCATGTTTGTTCATTTTATACCTCCACTATTCTACGTAAACTATCTTATACCTCTTTTTAACTTACGTCAAGTACTTTATGGTGATGTTTGTTTACGCATATGGATACTTAGTAAAACGAATGGTTGCTATCGAAGATAGTTAACAATATAATTTAGCTATGGATCAGGGAAAATTATCTTATTTATTTGTTTCAGCTCTAGTTTTAACTTTTTTTTATACAGTTAAGGTATTAATTACATCCATGATTACTTATTAGCGAGGGAGAACAATATGCAGAAGAAGCTAATTATTTTATTTCTTTTTACTTTAGCGTTTGCAGGGTATGGAAGTTTATCAACTAATGATTTGCTGCAAAGTGGTGGTGGTGTATTTTCTATGATTTCACATGAAGGCCAGAATGCGCTTAACATGCATTTTACTCAGGAATTTGTTTTAGATGATTTTAGTTGTGGAGCAGGGCTTAATCTGGTTTTTCCTGAAAGCAAGCGGCCACCAGGCTTATCGTTAATAGAATTTAGGTATACACAGTATGATAATGGCTTGTGGGGTGTAAGGTTTGGAAGACTAGCTAACGAGACATATGGCTATGGTTTAATAATGGATTCTTATGATTCCGCGCCAGTATCTACCTATTTCAATATGAATAATGCGGGATTTAAAGCATATACAAGACAATTCCTGCCAGTTGGAATATATAGCATGTTTGCAGGCACAGGTGTCGTTGGAACTAGATTAACTTATGATTTGTTTAAAATGCCCGGGCTTGATACTCCATTAATCGCAGGTGTTAGCTATGTTTCAGAGACAGATGGCGTTGTAAGTGGTAATGCAAAAATTAACAAAGGAGTTTCAGCATACTCAGTTGATATGGGGTTTAAGCTAATTCAGCCATGGATGGATGCATATCTGGAGTACGGTTCATTATCAAATCAGTCTAATGCTCTAGCACTTGGAACAAAGATGGATTTTGGAGAGATATTTGATGTTAGAGCTGAGTATAGAATGCTTGGAAAGAACTTTGTTCCAGGATTCTTTAATTCTTCATATGAGGTAGCCCCAATCGATATTTCGAACTATTCAGCTAGCGCCATGAATGGCTACTTTGTTGGAGCCGAACTCAGCGTAATGCCTTTTGGGATTGTAAGTGTTGGTTATGAGGACTATGATAATGCAGACGCAGTATTTAAGGGAGCGTTGGCTTTAAACGATATTAATGGTTTTTCAGGGGTGTTGTCTTATCAGCAGATTTTACTAAGACCAGATATTCCTTATAAGGTTAGCGGAACACTTACATATCCTTTAAATGCTTATACAAGCTCTGTTATTTATTATGAGAAAATAGGGGATAACGATGAGTCGTATTCGGTTGCCTATAAAATGAATTTTTAAGGAATGAAATGAAAAGATATAATAAACCTCAAGCACATAGACCAAAAAAAAGAGTAGCAACAAAACCAGCAAACCTTTTATATCCAATTCCGGCAGTAATGGTCTCTTGTGGCATAAAATCGCAAGATCACAATCTTATTACAATAGCTTGGGCGGGGACAGTTTGTAGTGATCCAGTAATGGTTTCAATATCTATTCGTCCATCTAGGCACTCATATAAAATTATAAAAGATACTGGTGAATTTGTTATTAACCTGGTAGATAGCAATATGGTTAGGGAGATGGATTTTTGTGGAGTTAGATCAGGTAAGGACATGGATAAATGGTCTATTTTAAAATTAAAAAAAGCAGCATCCAGTGTAATAGAGACACCGCAAATAGCGATTTCCCCGCTTAGTTTGGAATGCAAAACAAAGCAAATATTAAAGCTTGGTACTCATGACTGTTTTATTGCAGAAGTAGTGGGCACTTCAATTAGAGAAGATCTAATAAACAAAGACGGGAAGTATGCGCTAGACAGGGCAAGACTAGTAGCCTATAACCATGGAGAATACTACGATTTAGGTAAAAAATTAGGGTCTTTTGGTTACTCTGTAAAAAAATAAATGCAACATATTTAGAAAAATCTCGATATATTAACATAAGGTTTGATAGCGAGGTGCAACATGACAATAAAGGCATATACCGGTGGAAAAGAATTTTTAAGAGGCAACTTCAATAGCACTAAAGTTGGTGCTTTTTTATCCCAAGCAGATACAGATGGTAATAAAACAATAGATAAAAAAGAAATGAGTTCTTTTTTAAAACAAACAAACAAGATTTCAGGCACTAATGAGAGAACAGCAATACTTAGTAATGAAATAAAAAGCATGCAGTCTCAAATTGTAGGAAAGAAATTAAACGCTTCGGTTATTTTTTCTCTAGAAAGAAAAGCAGAGCAGAGTTTAAAACAGAAAAATAAAAAAAGCAGTGGAAGTAAAGATGCGAGCGTTAAGATAGTTAAGAAAAAAGCAGGATTTTTTTCTAAAATAGGACCTTTTTTTAGTAGATTATTTGGTAGTAAAAGTAGCGGTAAAACAAACGGGAAAAGGCTAGCAAGCGCAAGCTCTTCTGCCACTGCAAGTATTCGAGAGGCTTTAGATAATCTAACAATGAGCACTTATATACGCAGTATGTTAACAACCTTAAATCGCTATGAAGGTATGGAGTATGAGCTTTATACAGGGGCAGATAATAAAACAGATTGCTACAGGTTGCCTCATCAAGTAGGAGAAGAGATGGGTGCAACACATCCTTTGTATGATTTCTTCAAATATAATCGAACTAATAGTGGCGAGAAGAATGAAGATAAAAGAAATATAGTTGAGTATTCTCGTTATAATAAACGTTCTTTTCCTGAAGGCATAAAGTACAACCAATTAAAGAAAGAAGACGGATCACTTAAGCTGAAACCTGGGTGTTATATGGTTGGCGTTAGAGGCGGTTCTCATGTAGTCCTTATTACTGCTTTCAAGTCAGGTGATTATATAATGACAGATGCTTCAAGTTCAAAGAAGTATAGAAAAGTGATAACTAGAAAAAATGAACAGGTTGATTATTATTTTTCTGGAAGTGCCGGCAAGTCCCCATTACAAATAATTCCAGTTAACGAGGATGCAATTTTAGCTAGGAATCAATCTTTGCAATCGATAAAACTAGTCTAAGAAGTAATCTTCTCAAAAATAGTTCTTTCAGAAGTAACGCCGCCTTTACCAACAAAGTGATAATCTCGCACATATTGAATGTTATTGCGTTCTTTTTGAAATTCTTCTTTAATTTTTTTACAGGCACGTAGCTTTATAGAAAGCGTTTTTTCTTGATTGTAGTAGCTAGCTTTTCCAAGTTTTGACATCTGAGTAGCCAGCTGTTGTCTAATTTCTGCCATAATTTGAATTTCTTTTTTTATTTTCTTTGGAGAGCCCCCAATAACAAATATCATCTCTTCGTTGTATTCGTTCTCTTCAAACAGTAGCTCGTTCTCTCCCTGAGCCTCTTTCAATGCTTTCTTTTGCATTTTTAGGAGCTCTGGTGCAGTCATGCCCAAGTTGGCCAACGTTTGTGATAAAAAGGCCGTTTTAAGCTGTGCAAACTTTGCTACCATAAAGTTGTGTGATTTACCCTGTAAAAAGTTTTTTAGATATTTATCTTTAAGTATGTCCATTTTTTCATGAAGATTAATTTTATACCCCATTTTATGCGCAACAACATTGGCACTTACAGACTTATCCATTTGCCTAATACTGCTTAATTTTACATGATCTGTTTCCATAAGGGGATTAATCTTAGTTGAGCCCTTATCGTTTTTTACGATATTCCACTTGATTTTAGAACCGGCAGTAGATCTAGCATCTGCTTGTGTTTGCGATTCTTGTTGAAGTGCTTGTTTATAGGCATCAAGGTTATTAGTCTTTAGTTGCCTAGTTAGATCAATATTATTTACTTTACGGATAACCATAATATTAGGATATCAGTCTTGATACTTCTTTTTCTATTTCTTTTAAAAAATCAAAAGTAGAAACAAGAGTTCTATTAAGGTCCTTTAGTTCATTAAGCTTTGTGTTTACAAAGAATAATGCACCAGGATCGCTTTTATCTTCTAGAAACTCACCATCGATAACCATTGATTCTACTTCTGGGTCTGCAAGATCTAAAGTAATTTGCTCTATAGACTCTTCCAGAACCTTCATAAAGGTTTTTCTGTCACCAAGATAGTACTTTTCATTACGGTTAGTAATTAATAACGATTGCTTAGAATCATTACTTTTAAAAACATTTTGTCCACTTATAAAATCAGCCATATTCTATTCCCCCTGAATACTATTTACGTATACTTAAGACAATTATAATATCGCCAAAGTTCCCACTATTTATTCATGGAAAAAAACTGGTGGATTAAGAAAGTTGCCGAATAGCTTCATATAGCACGATTCCAACACTAGTTGCCAGATTAATGCTTCGAACTTTTTCATTAAACATTGGTATTGTTACCGCTGTTCCTGTTTTATAAATAAGAGACTCTGGTAACCCTCTAGATTCTGGGCCAAAAACAAGAAAATCAGAATCTTTATAATTAACTTCTGTGTAAGTTTTCTCAGCTTTAGTAGATAGATAATAAAAGGTGCTATCGGGAAACTCATCCTGTATAGCGTGTAAGCTTTTCACTACCCTGTAGTTAACATGTTGCCAATAATCTAAACCAGCTCGCTTAAGATGCTTGTCATCAAGAGAAAAGCCAAGTGGCTCAATAAGATATAGGGGCGTATTCGTTGCTAGGCAAAGACGAGCTATGTTTCCCGTGTTTGGAGGTATTTCTGGTTCATATAGTACGATGCTTACCATAAGAGTAGTTTAGCTGGTGTGCTTCTTACTATCAATGGTAGTTATTAACTAAAAGACATGGCATTTTCCGCCAAGTTCTTCTAGTAAATCTAATAAATCACTTTTAGTTGAAACCGCATTCCCCATCATTCTAAGTTTTTGAGAGTTTGGCAGCCCTTTAATGTATTTACTAATAAATTTTCTAAATAAAATAGCAGCTTTTTTTTCACCATGGAATTCAGACATGTATTCAAAGTGCCTTAAAATAGTCTCATGTAAAGACAATCTATCTTTTTTTAAATAGTCACTTATAAGCCATGGATTACCCCAAACACCTCGACCGAGCATGACAGCATCAACATCATAAGAATCTAGTGCTTGTGAGATGTCATCAGGAGTATTTATATCCCCAGATCCAATAATTAGGCCAGAGAAATGTTTTCTCATTTCGTTTACTTTTGACCAGTCAGAAACACCAGAATACATCTGATTTGCGTATCTAGAATGTAGGCAGATTAAGGACACACCGCTATTTTGTGCAATTTTACATAATTCCAGATAATTCTCTAAGTTTTTACTCCAACCAAGTCGAAATTTTATCGAAAGAGGGATGTTTATTACCTTAGCCACTGCTTGTATTGTTTTTTCTGTTAATAACAAGTCTCTAGCTAAAGCAGCGCCGGAACTTTGTTTTGCTACTTTTTTTACTGGGCAGCCAAGATTGATATCTATTATATCTGCACCTTGCTCTTCAAAATATTTAGCAGCGTATTGCATAGCATCAGGGTCTGAGCCAAATATTTGAGCTACTATAGGGTGTTCATCTTTAATGAAAGTAAAAACTTTGCTTTTTTTATCGCCAAGCATTACCCCGGCAGCAGAAATCATTTCTGTGTAGCATAGTTTTGCGCCAAAATCTCTGCAGAGCCTTCTAAATGGAGGGTCGCTGATTCCTGCCATGGGAGCTACAACAATTTTTGTCTTTTTAATAGTTTCTAAAACGTCCATATTTGAGTTGCTGTAAGCTATAGAGTTTCAATCTGCTTGATGAGTTTTTTGTACTCTTCAGAAGAACCAAACTTAATAGTAAAGCTACCTTTGTCTCCAGATTTTTTACAGCTAATCTTATAGTTGTTGTTTTTAATTTGGATAGTTGGAGTAGAATTTTTTTTGGCCTTTTTTGATATAACTTTTGTTTCCATCTCTCTAATAGTCATGCTGTTATTCATTATCTGAAGAAGCATTTTGTTTTGTTTTCCGTGAGTATCTAGCTGCAAAAGTTTTCTTGCATGACTCTCTGTAATTGTTTTCTCTTCTAGTGCCTCTTTGCAGTTGCTAGACAACTCTAAAAGCCTAATAGTGTTTGCTACTACTGGACGGCTTTTGCCAATCATAATGGCAAGATCAGTTTGTGACATGTCGTTTTCTTTCATGATTAACTTATAAGATTCTGCTTGTTCAATAGGGCTAATGTCTTCTCTTTGAATATTTTCAATAAGAGCCATGAGCATACTTTCTTTGTCGCTCACATTTTCTTTTACAATAGCAGGAATTACCTTTTCTCCTAGAGATTTTGTAGCACGAAGCCTACGTTCTCCAGAAATTAGTTCAAAACCAGTTTGAACTTTTCTAACAACTATTGGTTGAATAACTCCATTTTCTTTTATAGAAGCAGCAAGTTCATCAATGGATTTGTCATTAAAATGAGTTCTAGGTTGAAAGGGGTTTGTTGTAATATCGCTTAGAGCTATTTTTATTAAACCACTCTCTTGATTGGTTTCTTCTACTTGTTCTGGCAATAATGCAGATAGCCCTCTGCCAAGTTTTTTCTTAGCCATTTAGCAACTCCTTAATTAGATTTTTATAGGCTTTTGCCCCTTTAGATTTTTTGTCATATGTGGATATTGGCTCGCCAAAGCTAGGAGCCTCGCTTAGTTTTACATTTCTTGGTATCACTGTTTTAAAAACTAGATCTTTTAAATGATCTCTAGCTTCTTCCTCTACTTGTTTGCTAAGCCCAAGCCGTTTGTCATACATGGTTATTAGAACGCCTTTGATAAAAAGTTTTGGGTTAAGTGCTTTTTTTACAGATTCGATTGTTTGCATCAATCTTGCTAATCCCTCAAGTGCATAATATTCTGCTTGAACAGGAATTATTATTTCAGTAGAGGCAGTAAGCGAATTAATAGTAAGAAGCCCGAGTGAAGGCGGGCAATCAATTATTACAATATCAAACATGCCGTCAATTTTCTTTATCATAGTTTGAAGAAACTTTTCTCTATTAAATTCTGAAACCAATTCAATTTCAGCACCTGACAAATCCTTGCTAGCTGGCATAACGGAAAGATTTTTAACAGCAGACGGGTATATTGCCTGTGCTGGTTCTATATTTCCCAATAGAGCTTCATATACGCTATGTGTGTAGTTGTTTTCATATAAGCCAAGACCACTTGTAGCATTTGCTTGAGGATCTAGATCGATTAATAAAGTTTTCTGGCTTTTTTTTGCCAACATGGCTGCAATGTTAACAGCAGAAGTGGTTTTGCCTACTCCACCCTTTTGGTTAACCATTGATATAATCCTCATAAAAGCCCCCTCAACGGTTTGTTTTTTGCTTCTCCGTTATTCCTTGGTAGCTTTATTTTTGAACTTTTACTTTTTTTAAATACTACGAGCTGTCTTTTTTTGCCACAAGCCGAGTATGCGACATGTGTTGGCGCCTCAAAGCCAAGCTCAGTCCAAACAATAGCTGCATTTGCGAGCTCTTCTTCAATATCTAAAGATTTCATGGAAATCAGGCTCCCGCCTACTTTTAAGAGAGGGCAAGCATATTCTAGAAGAACATCTAACGATGATAGAGCTTTTGCGCATACAATATCCGCAGCGCCTAGTTCTGGGAATTCTTCTATTCTTGAGAGAACAGCTTCGGTATTTTTTAATCCGATAGATTCAGATGCTTTTTTTATAAATGAAACTTTCTTATTGTTGGATTCTATCATTATTACTTTTTTGTTTGGACTGCATATTGCTATAACAATGCCGGGAAATCCAGCTCCAGAGCCCAAATCGAGTATTTTTTTATCCTCACCTGGATGATTGGCCTCAATATATTCTGCGATGGCTAGACTATCCTCTATGTGCTGGGCGTACATCCCTTGCCAGTCCTTTATTCCAGAAAGATTGTGGTGATGATTCTCCTCATGTAGTAGATCTATGATTTTTTTAAAAGATTCGTTGTTTTCTTTTGATTGTTTCACGTGAAACATTATGCCACAAAAATGTATAATTTTTAAGCGAGAACGTAGCGAAAAAATACATTATTTTAATATTTTCATTAAAATCATTATAGAAATAGTTAAAATTAGGTGGAAAGTTGGTGTTTCACGTGAAACATTAGTGATAATATATAGATATGAAAATAGCATTACATCAGATAAATTCAGTAGTAGGGAATCCTTTAATAAACCTTAATAGGATGCTTGCTATGATAGAGGGCAAGCAGGCAGATGCCCATTTTTTTGGAGAGCTTTCTTTAACAGGATATTATTCTCAAGATATTTTCTTTAATAAAACATTGAGCGGAAATGTGAGGGTTTGTCTTGATAGTCTAAAAAGTGTTTCACGTGAAACACTTTCTTCTATAGGTGTTGGTTTTCCTAGAGAAAATGATGCCCATGGAGAAAAAGGATTGTTTAATTCCTTTGGCGTTTTCGGTGAAAATAGCTTCATTCAGGATAAGATTTGTTTGCCCACTTATAAAGAGTTTGATGAGAACAGATGGTTCCAGGCAGGCGCAGAGGAACGTGTCGGTATAAGAAAACTGGGTGATGAATATTTTGGTTTTCTGATTTGTGAGGATGGTTGGAATAGTCCACATTCAGGACTACAAGAGAAATACCGTCTTTATAAGGCAGATATATATGAGACTCTTTATTTGCAAGCAAAGAAGCAGGGAGTAGTTCTGTCGGCATTTGTGAATATCTCAGCTAGCCCAGACTATATTGGCAAGCAAGAGCAACGAGTGAGCATGTTTTCGAAAGTAGCAAAACATTATGATACTCCAATTGTTTTTGTGAATATAGTTGGAGCTCAAGATGAGTTGATATTTGGTGGCAGAAGCTTTGTCCTAAATAAAGAGGGTGAATTAGTCTTACAAATGAAGGCTTTTGAAGAAGATAGTGTTGTTATTGAAACAATGGAGATAAACAACATGAAGCCTATTGAGAATAGTTGCAGTGACATGCAAGAGTTAGATATGATGATTGGTCTTTATTTAAAAGACTATTTTTACAAGTCTGGTCTTTCCAAGCATAAAGTTGTGTTAGGTTTGTCAGGAGGAAAAGATTCAACTGCAGTAGCCGTTGCGCTTAAACGTCACCTTGGAGCAGAAAAAGTAGTTGGGGTGATGATGCCGTATAAACTAGGCGAATATACTATGCCAGCATCAAACGAAATAGGGGAGAGGCTAGCAAGTGGGCTAGGGATAGAGGTGAGGACGCAGGCTATAGATAGTATGGTAGAGCCAGTCGTAAAACAGTTAAATTTAGAAATAAACAGTTTGGCACATCAGAACGTGCAAGCTAGGGTAAGAGCCAATGTTTTGTGGTCTATAGCAAATAGTGAGAATGCAATAGTGATGAATACAACGAATTTTTCTGAGGCAGCAGTTGGGTATGGAACTATAGGTGGTGACTTGCTGGGACTTCCCTTGATAGCTTCAATTCCGGCGACAATGGTTATCAAATATTTAAACTGGCTGAAAGACAATGGCGAGGATTCGTTAGATCTTGATATGATAAATAGAGAGCCATCAGCAGAGCTCACACCAGGACAGCTGGATTCAGATGAGCTGGGTGATTATGAATATATAGACACTATCTTGGAAGCGCTAAGAATGACTTATGGTGATGAGGTTGCAGTAAGAAAACAACTGCTAAATAAAGATAAGCTTGAATATGAGATGTATTGGAAGGATGAGGAGTATTTTGAAAAAAAACTTCAGTTTTTATCTAAAAAACTCATTAATCAATCAGAATTCAAACGCTGGTATTATAATAGAACACCACAGTTTACGCCATATAGTTGGTTAAGGTGGAAGTGGCCTTTAGCTAATGCGCATATGAATAAGGGGGAATAGGTATGGATAATAATAAATATTGGTTTCGTAAGAGAAAAGGACATCGCGTAGGCTGGGGATATACTCCTATAAACTGGAGAGGATGGGTCTCAATAGCTGTGTGGAGTGTGTTTGTTTTATTGTTTACACTTCGTTTTGGAATGTTACAAGAGAACCCACCAGTAAGCGATATAATCAGGTATTCATCTGCAATCTTAATATGGGTAATCTTTTTTATTTGGTTTTGCGAAAGGAAAACAGATAAAACGCTATAGCCAGCAATTAATGCCAGCTATAGAATAGTTTTTATTATTAAGGAGTTACCGCTTCTAAGCCCCAAATATCTGCATATTCTGTGATTGATCTGTCAGAGGAAAAATACCACATTCCAGCTATATTAAGCAGAGCTAGTCTTGCCCATTCCATTTGGTCTTTGTAAGTCTCGCTAACAAGTTTCTGTGCTTCCGAGTAAGCCGCTAAGTCCTTTAGCACTAGATAGTTATCGTTGTGCATTAATCCATTTGCTAATTCAGAAAGAACTCTTTTTTCATCATCAGTAGATACAATAGAGCCACTCCTCATTTGATCTATTACTTTTTGAATTTCAGTGTTAGCTCCGTAGACTTCCCAGGGGTTATAACCGGCAGCTTTTTCAGCATTTACTTCTTCAGTAGAAAGTCCAAATATGAACATATTTTCTTTGCCAATATCTCGAGCCATTTCTACATTAGCACCGTCCATTGTCCCAATGGTTAAAGCACCATTCATTGAGAACTTCATGTTTCCTGTTCCAGATGCTTCCAATCCTGCTGTTGAAATTTGTTCACTTAAGTCAGAGGCAGGCATCAGCTTTTCTGCTAGTGACACATTGTAGTTTTCAAGGAATACCACTTTGATTCTCCCATTCACATCAGGATCATTGTTTATAATGTTTCCAAGGATATTAATGAATTTGATAATATTTTTTGCGGTATGGTAGCCCGGAGCAGCTTTGGCTGCAAACATAAAGGTTCTTGGTGTAACCTCTGCTTCAGGATTTTCTTTAATTCTGTTGTATACCATTAGGATGTGAAGCGCATTCATAAGCTGACGTTTGTATTCATGGAGACGTTTTGCCTGTACGTCAAATATTGACTTGGTGTCAATTTTGGTTCTTGATACGATGTTTCCATTGGCATCTTTGACAGGATTGTTGTCAAAAACGTATTGAGCGAACTCCGCTTTATTTTTGTCTTTGATTCTTAATAGAGACTCAAGAACTTCTTTGTTTTCAGAAAACTCGGCTAATTTCTTTAGTTGGCTAAGGTCTGTTACCCATTCATCACCTATTAAGCTAGTAATAAGCTTTGCAAGTTCTGGGTTTGCTTGTCTAATCCAGCGCCTAGGAGTAATTCCGTTTGTTACATTGTTAAACTTTGCAGGAAATACTTCATAAAAATCTTTTAGTACATCATTTTTTATAATTTCGCTGTGAAGAGCTGCGACACCGTTTACAGAATGACCACCAACTATTGCTAAGTGAGCCATTTTTACCTGGTCATCTTGGATAATAGACATTCGTCTAATTCTTTCCTCGTCTCCAGAATATTCAGCTCTTATTTTGTTACAGAATCTAAGATTAATAGTTTCTATAATATTATATTGTCTTGGAAGAAGATCTCTTAGTAATCCTGCTGGCCACTTTTCTAGTGCTTCACCTAGAACCGTATGGTTAGTGTAGGCTATTGCTTCGTTTGTAATCTTCCAAGCATCATCCCAAGATAGATCATGTTCATCTACCAAGATTCTCATCAATTCTGGAACCAATAATGCAGCATGAGTATCATTTATTTGTAGTGCAATTTTATTGCCAAAGCTTAGGATGCTATCATTATTTGCAAGAAAGTCTTTAACCACGCTTTGTAATCCTGCAGAAACTAAAGAGAATTCTTGCATAAGTCTTAATTTTTTTCCTTGATAGTGGTTATCATTTGGATATAGCACAGAATTAAGCGCAGCCTGATCAGGATTAATTACGCGGCTATATGCATCATGATAGTTTCCATTGTTTAGAGAATCAAAATTAACAGCACTACTTCTTGGATTTACTCTCCACAAAGTAAGCGTGTTAATGTTTGGATTTCCTTCTTTAGAGAATCCAGGCACAGGAGCTCTAAAAGGAACCATTTCAACGCTATCATATCCCTCAATTTTCATTTTCCCATGCTCAGGGCTCATATTGCCACCAAACTTTACGGTAACCTTACTAGAGTCGTCTTTAATGATCCATGGCATGCTACCAGCACTCCACTCATCTGGAGTTTCAGTTTGATAGCCATTTTGTATATGTTGTTCAAAAATACCATAGTCATACCAAAGCCCCATTCCATGAAGAGGCAATCTTAATGTTGCACCAGAATCTAAGAAACAAGCAGCTAGTCTTCCAAGTCCACCGTTACCAAGTCCCCAGTCTTGCTCAATGCGTTCCAATTCATTTCTTACATCATCCGTATTAGTTAATGCTGGGTTTGTTGCTTTTAGATAACTTATTATTTCTGCTACTTCGTTATTTAGACCAAGGTTATCAATATTATTTCCAGAAAGCCTACCCATTAAAAATTCCATTGAAAAATAGAAGGTTTGTTTTGCTCCAGCATCTCTATATGCTTGGTTTGTTTTTTGCCATTGAGGCGTTATAGTTTTTCTTATTGCCTGTGATAGGGATGTATATATTTCTGTAATAGAGCAATTTGCAAGAGATTTTCCTTTTAGACCAAGACCAGAACCTTCAAGAGCCTCTGTCATTTTTTGTAAAATTTCCTTTGATTTAGGACTTAGAACTTTGTTTATGGATATTAATTTGTTGAACATGAGCAGTTCCTTTCTTTCTATTTGTAAAAAGGTGTTACATAAAGTATCGAAAGAAGTTTTGAATAATTGCAGTTATTTTTGATTTATTGAGGTTCTAGGAATCGATAGGCTTACAGTGTTTTTAATGTGGCCTCTTTTGTTTGTGTTGGATTACTAAAGTTTGGAGATGTTGCAATGAATATGGCGGAGGGCAAAAGCTTGGGGTTTTGAGCAATAAAATTAAGATCTTGAAGGAACCCATTAAATCTTTTATTTGAAAATGGTTTATGTGGAGAACCATTAAAAAATACGTCAATATCAATAGAATGGGTCATTGCAGAAGGTTGTTCTGCTTGAGCATCTATATTTAAGTTAAACTCATTTTGGGTAGCATGGCTAGCATTAAAGTGTTCTATGTTTATTTCGATTTTTGGATCGGGAGTAACATAGGTAGATTCTTTATCTAGGTTTGTATAGAAGTGGTCACCCAGTTTAGAGTATAAGAATTGCAAACATTCTGTACCACTTTTTTTATTTAATAATTTACTAAGTATTCGGTTAGATATATCTTGGCTTAAAAAATCTCTCCAAGTGTAATGCGTTATAGACTTATCCCATAATAGTGGGTATATAAAGGAAGCAATGCTAACTCTTTTCTTAGTATGATCAAATGTGTTTTTTGAGAATTCGAAGGCATTAATTGACCAATCTACATTTTGAGGTTTTCCCCAAGAAGAGAATTTTTGTATGTCATTAAATATAGGTGATACATAAAAATCACTATGAGCATCCCAGTTTATAAGAGCGTTGTTTTTTCTAGGCAAAATGCCTGAATGCTGCATGAACCTAAAGAGAGGAAAAAGATATAAATGGTAAGAAAAAACAAAGGCATTGATGCTTTTAATATGATAGATTGTTTCGTCGTTGCCGGTTTCATTTACAGGATGTGTGCCATTAAATTGCATTTGATCAATTGCTTCATCGATAGTGTCTAAAACAATAAGTTTTTCAGGAATGATTTCTTTCGAGAAATATGCTGAAATAACTGAGTTTTTAAGCATAGCTATAACTTTATTTTTCATAATAAATAAATTATGCCCCAAAAGGATGTTTTACAAACAAGTTATTTCTAAGTTTTTCTCTAATTGTGAGTATGTTTTGTTCTGAAAAGAATTATTCTTAGCAGGAACTGTTAGCGAACAAGGTATATAATGTTCCGAGTATCCTTTATTATTTGCTTCAATTAGCACCTGACAGGGAGTGTTGATAAACGAACATAGGACTCTCTTTTTCATTTCTTGAAGTTTACCAAGAGCAGCTTTCATTCTTTCCTTCTTGATTGAATCTGCAAGGTGGTCTGTTCTGTCATAAGACCTTGTGCCTTCGCGTTTAGAGTACATGAAAAGATGCACATTAAGAAAAATATCTTTATTCAGAAGTGTTATTATTTGATCAAAGTCAGCCGCGGTTTCCCCGGGATGCCCAACTATAATATCTGTCGTGATGGCTATTTTGCGTGTTACTTTTTGTATCTTTGACACAAGAGAAAGATAAAAGCTGGTATTATAGCGTCTCCCCATGATTTTTAGTAAGTTATCAGAAGCCCCTTGTAGCGGTATATGCAAGTGAGGACAGATTTTTTTATTGTTTTCTATAAGCGATAACAATCTATCGGATATAAGGTTTGGCTCAATAGATCCTAGTCTAATTCGGAAATCACCAGGGATAAGAAGAAGAGCTTCTACTAGCGCAGTTAAGGTTTGACCATTATTTTCATACAAGCCAAGGTTAATGCCAGTAAGCACAAGTTCTTTAGTGCCATCATTAACAAAAGTTTTTGCTTCTTCAAGAATATCTTTCAAAGGCCTACTAGATAGGTTGTGCCTTACTGTTGGGATGATGCAGTAGCTACAGAAGTAATTGCATCCAGCTTGAATTAGTATATGTTTTCTGGTTCTCCTAAAGCTTGGCACGGTAGTGTTTGTGCAAGATGATGAATATTTAAGCGCTTCATCAAAGATGTTCTCTTTTTTAACAATTCGACCGATGTCGGGTAGTTCACTGCCTGGGTTTTCTACTACACATCCGGTGATGATAATTTCAGCACTAGGATTAGCAACGAAAAGCTTTCTTATCATTTGTCTGCTTTTCCTGTCTGCTACATGCGTAACAGTACAGGTGTTGATTATAATCAGGTTAGCGTCTTCTGGCTTGTCAACCTGGCAGTTGCCTTGCGCTACAAGTTGGTTAGCCATAGTTTGGCTTTCTGCTTGGTTCACTTTGCAGCCCAATGTTTTTATCATGAAGTTCATAGCTACTGATAATAACAATAAATTTCGTTTAGTTGTAGGAGAATTTGGGAACAATATAGATGGGTGACGATAAATTAATATGAAAAACAAGATTATAGCACAAAAGATTTTGAATAGAGCTGATGCTGCAACAAGGCTTACTCCATTGGTAGTAAAACTAAAGGTGCTTGCCAAAAAACATCAATATTCACCTCGATATATACCAGTGCAGGACCTGCTGTCTTTATTGACTGAAGTAAAAGAATCATATAGCGTTTTATGTTCATCAGAAGGGGACAAAGCAAGAGTGAGCGAGGCTTTTGTTTTGAAAGCAGAGTCTGCGGCTCAAGATAAAGACTTATATAACGATTTTTAAAGTTATTTATACATAGATATAGCCTGAAATTCTAAACATTTTTATTTATCGATGGACGAACCTATAAGTGGTTCCGATAATTTAATAGAAAAGAAAAATGGGGAGGGTTTTTAATGACACTTAATGATTCTTATGAAATATTTTTAGACAGGTTAATGGACGCAATTTCTTTAGAAATTTATTAGTCCGCAGCAAACCACTGCGAACTAATAAACGTAGTATTTAGTATCTATAATGTTCTGGTTTATATGGACCTTCAACAGGAACACCAAGATAGTCAGCTTGTTCTTTAGAAAGAGTTGTTAGCTTAACTCCAATTTTTTCTAGGTGAAGTCTTGCTACTTCCTCGTCCAATTGTTTAGATAGCCTGTATACTTTATTTTCATAAACATCTTTATTTTCCCAAAGGTCTATTTGTGCCAGAGTTTGATTTGTAAAAGAGTTAGACATTACAAACGATGGGTGTCCAGTTGCACAACCAAGGTTCACTAAACGTCCTTCAGCTAACATAAAAATCTCAAGACCATTAGGGAAAATATATTTATCTACTTGAGGCTTGATGGTTACCTTTTTAATACCAGGGAAGTTGTTTAATTTATCAATTTGGATTTCATTATCAAAGTGACCAATATTACAAACAATTGCTTGAGCTTTCATGTTTGCCATGTGCTCAATAGTTATAATGTCTTTGTTTCCAGTTGTTGTAACATAAAGATCGCCTTCACCTAGGGTATCCTCGATAGGTTTTACTTCGAATCCTTCCATTGCTGCTTGTAGAGCACAGATAGGATCAATTTCTGTAACAATTACTCTTGCTCCAAAGCCTCTCATGGACTGGGCACAACCTTTGCCAACATCACCATAGCCACATATCACGGCTACTTTTCCGGCAATCATAACGTCTGTTGCACGCTTAATGCCATCTGCCAGAGATTCTCTACAACCATAAAGATTGTCGAACTTAGATTTAGTTACAGAGTCATTAACATTTATCGCAGGAATCAATAGGCTATTATTTTCTACCATTTGATATAATCTATGTACGCCAGTGGTTGTTTCTTCAGAAACGCCTTTCCAGTCTTTAACAATTGTTTGAAAGTATCCTGTTTCATCTTTATTGATTTGTTTTAGCAAACCTTTAATAACGCCTTCTTCTTCGCTTCCAGCCGCTGCATTAATCCAGCTTTTGTCGCCATTTTCCATTTCAAAACCTTTATGGATAAGAAGAGTTGCATCTCCGCCATCATCTACGATAAGTTGTGGCCCTTTTCCGCCAGGGAAAGATAGAGCTTGTTTCGTACACCACCAATATTCTTCTAAGGTTTCACCTTTCCATGCAAACACGGGTACGCCAGTTTCAGCTATTGCAGCAGCAGCATGATCCTGAGTTGAGAAGATATTACAAGAACACCAACGAACGTCAGCTCCCAGTGCTGTAAGTGTTTCAATAAGTACAGCAGTTTGGATGGTCATATGTAAAGACCCCATTATTCTTACACCATTGAGCGGCTGTTTTGTCCCAAATTTTTCTCTGACAGACATTAGGCCTGGCATTTCATGCTCAGAAACTTCTATTTCTTTTCTTCCAAAATCAGCTAATGCTATATCTGCTACTTTATAATCCATTTAGAACCCCTTAATATAATTAATAAAACAAATTATATGATTTTATTTAAAAGTTGTTAAGTAAAGATTGAAAAGAGTTTTTACAGAGAGGAGAATGATTTTAATTCTTCGTAGCGTTTGTTTATTTTTTCTCTAGAAGTGCTGAGAAGAGAGTCTGGTCCAAATTCTTCAACAGTAAACGAGGAAACAGCAGTACCAAACAATAACGCTTCCTTTACAGTTTTCCAGTTTAAAAGATTGTTATCTATATAACCAAGGAAGCCACCAGCAAAAGAATCGCCTGCGCCAGTTGGGTCTTTCACTAACTCTAGCGGATATGCGCCACTGTTAAAGATTTCATTTTCTTCACTTCCATAAACGGTAGCTCCGTATTCACCCTTTTTTAAAACAAGGTAACGAATGTTTTTAAATTTAGATTGAATGTTTCGGACAGCTTTTATTAAATTGTATTCCTTTGTAAGCATTTTAATTTCAGTGTCATTTATGAATAGAATATCAATCAGAGCAAGTGCTTTTTCTAATTCATCCTTAGCAATATCAATCCAAAGATTCATTGTATCAAGTGCTTTGATGTGAGAATTTACTTGTTCAAGTGCTGCAATTTGCGACGCTGGACCATTGTTAGCACAAAAACAAATGTTAGCATCTTTAGCAGCTTTGTTTGTCATTGGCTGGAAATCACCAAGTACGCCTATTTCTGTATCAATTGTTTCTGCAATATTTATATTATTTAAGTAGCTTCCAACCCAATGAAAGGTCTTGTTGTTTTTATCTATTTGAATGTTATCAGTATTAATTTTTCTTTTTGCTAGTAAGCTAAAATATCTTTCCGGGTAATCTCCACCAACTTTACTAATGATATGTGGCGTAGTGAAGTAGCTAGCAGCAATGGAAGAATAAAAGGCAGATCCGCCTTGTATTTTATCCCTAGTGCCTTCAGGTGTTTTTAAAGTATCAAATGCTACAGAACCAAGAATGCTTATACTCATAATAGAGGCAATTGTACTACGAAAGAGCTTCCTTTGTCCTTTACGCTTTCTACAAAAATATCTCCGCCATGTAGCTCAAGAAGTTTTTTTACTATGCTTAACCCTAAGCCACTTCCTTTTTCATGATCGGTTGGGATGCTTCCTATGTTAGCAAATGGCGCAAATATGTCTTTTAATTTTTCAGGATTAATTTCTACGCCCTGATCAATAACTTTTATATAAAAATATCCGTTGTTATCATCTGTTTCAATGTTTATTATAGAGCCTTTATGAGAGAACTTTATAGCGTTGCTTATTAAGTTGTTCATTATTTGTTGTAGACGAAGCTCATCCACATTAAGGCGAGCATTTAAATGTATATTATGAAAAACTAGCATATTTTTATTCCCAGCATGCACTTGATTGCAAAGAACAACGCTTTCAATAAATGGTCGTATTTGAATAGGAGTTTTGTTTATAGAAAACTCGCCTCTTTTCATTTTTTCTAAATCTAATAAGTCTTCAATAAGTTGAAGCGTAAACTTAGCATGTCCATGTATTTTTTCAATTACATTTGTTTGTTTTGGCTTTAGGTCTTCAGAGAGCACTTTGATAAAAATCTCAGACAAACCCATTATTGCGCCCAAAGGGCTTTTTATGTCATGGATAACTTCATATAAAAAATTATTTTCTTTTTCCAACTGGCACTCCTCAAAAAATGTGGATTTTCAATGATACAATATAAATAGTAGCCTTAACTTATTTAAATATAAAGGCATAGGAGTTTTGAGAGTTGAAAAAAGCAAAGAATAAATTATCAGAAAAAATGCAGTTGGTATCTAAATCTCCAAGAAGAAGAGAAATATTGTCAGAGCTATATGAAAACATAGAAGCAGTGAACTTTAGTGTTAAAGAGTTTGTTCCAGCCGGAATGCCTGTGGCAAAAGTTGCAGCATTTTTAGCTGAGTTAAAAATGGACAGTTTTTTAAAAAGCGAGATAACCAAGAAGGAAATAGTGATTACGGCAGATACCATTGTTTGTTACCCAGAAGATAATGTCCTTTTAGGAAAGCCAAGTAGTAAGCAAGAGGCACGGGAGATGTTAGAGAAGCATTTTGGAAGAGAGCATAGCGTTATAACCGCTGTTTGTTATTTTGACCTTAAACAAAACAAAAGAGAAGTTGTTGTAGATGAAGCGAAAGTGACTTTTAAAGCAAAAGAGCTGGTGCCTGAAGAAGCTATTACTAAATATATAGACCTAGTCCCACCATTTGGGCCAATGGATAAGGCAGGAGCATATGGGATTCAAGAGCAACTAGTTACAGACTATATGATTGAGAGTTTTATTGGAGATAAAAACACGGTTGTAGGGTTTCCCTTACAAAAGTTTATTTCTGTAATAGTTAACAGTTCTTCTGGCAATATTTAGGTTGATGCTCGCGAGTTCTTTTGCTATTTGTTGATCTGGTTTTTGATAGTTATTTTCAATATATTTTTTAACGAACAGGGCGGAAAAAATCGAGTTGTTCACTTTTCTTTGAAAAAGATTTTTTAATAAAATTAGCTTACCGTTAAAGAGAAGGTATTTACCATTAACAATCCTGCTAATTGTAGAGGCATGAAGACCTGAAATGTCAGAGATTTCTTTTTGTGCAACGGGCTTTAGTAGCCCAGTTTTTTTGTATGCGACAGGTTGTTGTTTCTTAAAGAAAATGGTGAGGATAGATCGAATTGTTTCAGCTCTTTCTTTTAAAAACTCAAGTATTTCTGTCGATTCGATATTGTTATAGTTTTCTAATATTTGAATTTTGAATTCGTTTTGTATAAGAGATACCTCTGCGCTTGGAGCAATAATCATAGGAAGGTTTTGAGAGAATTGTTGTCTTGGGAAAGTATGTGTAAGATTATTTCTAATAAAACTAAGGCAGAGAGCAACCTCCTCTTTGGATAGTTTCGTTTTATTTTCTATAACTGACAGTTGGCCGTTAATAAGTTCTTTTTCGTAGGAAAGAATAGCTAATGTGTTTTGTTTGAATTCTTCATCAGTTAACCCATGCCTTAGGACTTGTAACACTAGGAAGTTTTTTATAGAGGTAGCTCCAACACCTTCTGGCTCTAAGTCTTGAAATATAGATAATAAGTCATAAGACTTTCTTCTAGATATTTGGAACTCTTCCATAATGGTATTTCTTGCTATGCTCCAGTTTGTAAATAATCCTTTTTCGTCTAAAAGAGACACCATTCGATTAAGAATAGCAGAGTCTTTTTTAGAGAAAGTGTTTTGTTCAACTTGGTCTAGCAAATAGCTATCAAGAGAGGGGCTAGATTGGTCTGCAATATTAGTTGGCAATTCGTTTGAGCCAAAGTTTTTGTGTAAACTTCTGTAAGGAGTAGAGAAAACTTCCATTCTTTTTATCATGCGAGGAGAAATTTTGGTTGCTAGCTTGTTTTTAGTTTGTAGCGACCTTGATTGTTTAGGCATCGATCTCGTAATCTTTAACTTTGTTATACAGCGTTGCCCTAGTAATGCCTAGTTCTTTAGCTGTTTTTGTCATGTTGTTTTTGTTTTTTTGTAATACAAAGAAAATGTGTTGTTTTTCTATATCCTTTAGCTCCATAGATGCAGACTGAGAGTCTAGCGTTAAGTAGATATCTAAATCCTCAATAGAGATAACATTGTTTTTACATTTGAGTATAGCACGAGTAATAACATTGTCTACTTCCCTTATATTGCCAGGCCAAGAATATGCCAACATCAATTTATAGGCATTTTCTTTAAAGCCTTTGATTGGTTTATTAAATTCAGACGAACGCAAGTTTAGAAAATGTTGGGCAATTGGGCGTATATCTTCGCGTCTTTCCCTAAGAGGTGGAAGCGTTACCGTATAAACATTTATTCTGTAAAAAAGATCTTCTCTAAACTTCTTTTGTTCTACAAGTAGTTTTAGTTTTTGGTTGGTGCTACAAATTAGTTTGAAATCTATTTTTCTTTCTTTGTGTTCACCTATACGGACTACGATTTTTTCTTGTAAAACACGTAGAAGTTTTGCCTGAAGTTTTGGGCTTAGTTCATTTACTTCGTCTAAAAACAAAATACCGTTGTCTGCTAATTCAAACTTGCCAGGTCTATCTGAAGAAGCATCAGTAAAGGATCCTTTTCTATAACCAAAGAGTTCACTTTCCATTAAATCTTCTGGAATAGCAGCACAGTTAAGCGCGACAAAGGGTCCATGAGAATAAGAGCTATTTTTATATATTGCCCTCGCTGTTAGCTCTTTTCCTGTTCCTGTTTCACCCTGTATTAATACGGTTACATTATTTGTTAGCACTGGGTCCAGTTCTGCAATAAGGTTGGATATTGTTTGAGAGCTTCCAGCCATATCCAAAATATTTTTATTCGAGGTATCAGCCAAACACAATATCTTTTGCTCTAGAAGAAGTTCTTTTTCGGTTTGGAATCTAATGAAACTGATTAAGTTTTGCAGTGTTCTTTCAAATCGAATCAGGTCTTTGTTCTGTGCAGTAGGGTAGAGGTTTTCTAAAGTACTAAGAAGAGAGTCTAGGTAGTTCACCATATCGGCATTAGAGATGTTTTGTTGTTGGAAGTCATTAAGACTTTTTAGAACATTGGCAATAGATAAGAATTCTTGTTCTTGAATTTCCGAGTTTAATGTTTTGCTGGCATCAACAATACTTTTCAGCAATTGCTCAGATTGCTGAGGCAATAGTTTTGCTGCAAGATCTTCATGGTTACGAGCACGTAGTTCACTGTGCCAGTGTTTTAGAAAATCGTTTTCTTTTTTTATTAATGAACCAGGCATAGATAAATTATAGCACTAGATTCCGAAAAGTGTATAAAATTTGTACGTTTTTAAATGGGGGCATTAATGATATAGGACTCAGTATAAGATATTCTAAAAAAAGAATAGACGGCTTTAGGCCAATAATAGACAGCTTTCTAAAATATGCGCCAAAAAGAATACATTGCCGAAGCCAAAAATACCGATAATATATATAGAAACAAGCATACAGACGGGAAGGGAGGCGAAACTGCCATGGGTGAAGAAGAAAAATTAGAACACATGATGCATAAAATAGTTACAGCCAATCCTGCAGTTCGAATAAGCACGAAAGTTGTTACATTAGACTTTTGTGAATACGACTTAGACCTTGTTATGAGTATGAACTAAAACAAGCTCTAAATTGTGAGATTTATTCTACTGCCATAGGGTAGCCTATGGCCAAAAATTCTAAAGTGCTATAATACCTAAACTATGCAATTATCAGATTTAACAAAGGATTTCATTACCTATCCACAAGACTATGATGTTGTAGTTGTCGGTGCTGGTCATGCTGGTTGCGAGGCAGCTTTATCATCTGCGAGATTGGGCGCAAGCACGCTACTTGTAACAATCAATTTAGACAAAATAGGTTGGATGCCATGTAACCCAGCAATTGGCGGTCCAGCAAAGAGCCAGCTTGTGCACGAGATAGATGCTCTCGGTGGGCAGATGGCGATTACAACAGACAAAACATACCTACAGATTAAAACATTAAACATGTCTAAGGGGCCTGCAGTACAGAGCCTAAGAGCACAGAGCGATAAGTATCAATATCATGTAGAGATGAAGAAGACATTAGAGCAACAATCAAACCTAGAAATAAAGGAAGCCATGGTTCGAGAGTTACTTATAGAAGAAGAAGTTGTGCGTGGTGTGATAACAGAGATGGATGTGGTGTATCGGGCAAAAAAAATAATTCTTTGTAATGGAACATTTTTAAATGGGAAAATCCATATTGGAATGAAGAGTATGTCTGCGGGTAGAGCAGGGGAGTTTTCCTCAGTATCTTTAGCCGAAGATTTAAAACAGTATTTTGAAATAATTAGATTGAAGACAGGAACAACGGCAAGAGTAGATAGCCAAACAATAGATTTTTCTAAGGCTGAGCGCCAAAATGGCAATAATTATAAAAATAGATTTTCCTTCACGGATAGCGAAATTTCTGACAAGGAAGAACCTTGCTATTTAGTTCACACCAACAAGAAGACACATAAAATAATAAAAGATAATCTGGACAGGTCACCACTCTATCAAGGAAAAATTGACGGAGTAGGTCCTAGATATTGCCCAAGTATTGAGGACAAGGTTGTGAGATTTCCAGATAAAGAGAAACATCAGTCCTTTCTTGAGCCAGAAGGTGCCGAAACAGTAGAATTTTATACACAGGGGATTTCTACTAGTTTGCCAGAAGACATCCAGCTAGAATTATTAAGAAGTATCCCAGCACTGGAGCATGTAAATGTTATGCGACCAGCTTATGCTATTGAATATGATGTTGTTAGGCCATATCAATTAAAGTACACGCTTGAAACAAAGAAGCTAAAAGGGCTTTATACAGCAGGTCAAATCAATGGCACCTCTGGTTATGAGGAGGCTGCGTCACAGGGTCTGATAGCTGGAATAAATTCTGCGCTAAGCGTACAAGGCAAGGAAGAGCTAGTTCTTACAAGAGAGTCTTCTTATATCGGAACATTAATAGATGATCTTATAAACAAGAACATTCAGGAGCCTTATCGAATGTTTACTTCACGTTCAGAGTATCGATTGTTGCTTAGGCAAGATAATGCAGATATTAGGCTAACAGAAACAGGGTATTCAATTGGTCTTATAGGTGAGGAAAGAATGCAAAAATTCATTATTAAGAAGCAGGAGATAGCAGTAGGAACAACGGCCTTATCTGAGATAGAAATAACACCTAAAAAAGAAGTATTAATAGCAATGCAAAGGTATGAGGAAAAGCTAACAAAGAAAGAAACATTGTTAACTATTTTAAAGAGACCAAAAATAAACTTTGACGCATTGTACGATATTTACCCAGAGTTAGATTTAGAAATATCAGAAGATGCAAAACGAGTTATAGAAATACGAGTGAAGTATGCAGACTATATACAGAGAATGCAAGATTCTTTGCAGAAGCAGAATAAGTTAGCAGAAAAGAAGATACCTGATGAATTTGATTATAGTTATGTAAAAGGTCTCAAGAAAGAGAGCTCGGAGAAGTTAGTAAAAATTAGACCTATGAATATTGGACAAGCATCAAGAATAGATGGCGTTTCTCCCGCAGATATTGCAGTTTTAGTAGTGGCTTTAAAAAAGTTTTCTTAAAGGAAGAGGCATTGCGATAGGTTGGTAGTGGTTTGCCTGGTCAATATAGGCAACATAGGAAAATCCATTTGCTAGTTTATGTATAATTCGATTTGTTTTTCCTATAGCTTCTTCAGGAGTTGTAAGTTTTTTCCAGTAATTGTTTTTTAACTGAAGAACAGTTGGCGTATTGTTGGTTAAGTCTGCATAAGCAAGAAATATTTTGTTATCGGCGATTTGTAGCTCAGAGAATCTGGCCTTCCCTGGTGTTGAGAAGGGTTTGCCAAGGACTTTCCATCTTTTACCGTCGAATTTTTTAACATTAATTTTGCATGAAGATTCCGCGTTCTTATAGGTAATATAAGACACATAAGGGTTTTCTCCATCTGTAGACAAGGACAGGTCTCCAGCGAAATAGTCAATAATGGCGAATTTGCCTAATTCTTTCCATTTTTCTCCTTCAAGTGCATATACTAAAATATTATAGGCAGTAGCTTTGTCTATTATTGCGAGGTATAGAGTATCTCGAATAGAGATAATGTCGAGATCAATTACTTCGTGTGGTTTTCTGCTTGTAGGTGCAAGGGTAATCCATGATCCATCTTTCCAAACAGAAGTTACGACGCCGTTGTTTTCAAGGTCAGAAAAGGCGACACATAACATTTTTTTATGAGAATGGGTTTTTAGTATTCCTGCTTTTGTCTTTGGCAGCCCGTCCATATAGATTTTTTTCCAAGATAAATCGAAATATTTAGCAGAGACAGTATAGCCAGCAGCCCTATCAATATATGTAACTATGGGCATATCATCTACTATGTTTATGTTTGGCCAATATGCTTGATCTGTAGTGAAAGGGCTTTTGCCAATAGCTTTCCATGTTCCATTACTAAATATTTTTGCAGACAGTTTGTAGTTTTGTTTAGCATCAGCAAAGACAGTGTAGCTAGTATTCTTGTGTATTGTGAAATCAAGGAAATCAGAAACTGCGTCACTTATATAGACAGAGGAAATAACGGGAAGTGGTTTTGGCTTTGGTTTTCTTATTGGTGGCACATATATTTTATCGCTATATTTAGAAAAATCTTCCTCAAGCTCATAGAAGCCGATGCTGCGGCTTGAGTCTTTTGGTTTATCGGTAAGATAAGAAACGCATCCGACAACAATAAATAAGAATCCTATAAGAAAGAGCAGGATTAACGCCCAATATGTTTTTTTCATCTATTTAATAATAACTTGAAAGTTCTTTAGCTGGAAGACAATGTAATAGTATATTTTTTTACCATTTTGTCTGGATAATAAGATTTCTTCATTTGGCGCAACTGTGGAAGCCCTAAATCTTGTTCAAAATTTATCCAAGTTGTCTCATGAAACATTTGGGCAGTTGCCTTAAATAAATACTGATAAGCACCTTTATAATGAATGTTGGCTTTTGCAAAATGAAGAATGTAGCTATCGTTAGCAATTTCGCCAAGGGCAAACCCAATTGGTTTGTTGTCAACATATAGAACGAGGCCTTTAAGTTCAAGGATTTCAAAATGTTCAACGCCAGAGGCACAAGCGAGAAAATCTGTTTCTTCTTTGTTGGCGGCTACTTCTTTGGCCCATTGTTCAAGTATGGCTATTCCGTCTTTATAGTTTTCTTTCGTAAGCTCTTGTACACTATTGTTTGGGTGTAGTTTGTGAAATTGAGAGATTAGGTTTCTTTTTTTGCTTAGTTTTCCTCCGCTCATATCCGCTAATCTTTCAGTAGCAAACAGGTAGTCCCAGTTTTTATCAAAGCTATTTATTATAAAACCATTGTCTTTTTCAAAAACAGAAACCCATTTTTCATCGATGGGATATAGCATATTATGTGTTTCTAATTGTTTTTTTATTGAAGCGAGGTTCTCCTCTTTTGGAATAAAAAGGGGCATTAAAAATTTTTTATCAGCGTCTTGACCTTTGAGATAGGAAAGACCATCTAGCTTGCTACCTGTAAAACGATGATCATCTTGAAAGCAAAAGGCATTTGAGAAGCAATATTCGGAAATAAGCGTTTGCATCGGGGGGAACATTTTCTTCATGCAAGTTTCTGCTAAACTAATCATAAATTAACCACCACAGTGAAATCATTTTCTAAATAACCATCAATAAACCTAATTTTATCTTTATGAAAGCGGAGAGATCTTAGCATTTTTTCTATATGCCGTGGGTCGTGGTAACAATAGGTATCTTCTTTATTTGGAGAGCTACAGGAGAGTAAGTTAAAAACAATTTTTTCTTTAGCTAGTTCTTGAAATGTTAATAATGCTTTCCTTAAAAGGGTTGTGCTTTCCGAGGTGTTTAGGTTGAATAGACCGCTGCAGAAAATAACATCAAAAGAATTTTCTGGAAATATAGGGTCTGAAGATTGTCGTTCAAACAGGTCGTCATGAATAAACACACCGTCTGGATATTTTGCTTTTGCGCCAGTAATCATTTCTGGCAATATGTCTATTCCAAGATAACTGGCGGATACTTTTGTTGCTTTTAGGAAACCAAACAGGTCACCAAGACCACACCCAACATCAAGAAGTGATTTGTTGTTTAGCCGGACATTGTCTGTAAGTGCTTGAAATCTTTTGCCTTGTGCTTCAGCTGTTTCCCAGCCAAGGGCACGATAGTCGTTATGACTAAGGAGGTTTCTTGTATAATATTGTTTTACTATTTCTGAATGTGGCATAGATTTTAGTATACCATAAGGACAAAACGAAAATTATGATAAAGTTTAACGAGAGATTGAAACCAATATAAAGATAAGGTAGTATGTCTAGAATACGAACAGTCGGTCAACAAAACGCAACAAATAAGTAATAAGCGGGAAATATTCAGATTTGGTTCGAAATATTATAATAAATAGACAAGTCAGCTGATTAAGGAATGCATTATGACTACTAATGTTAACAGAAGAATAGTTCAGAAAGATAAGCAACCTTCAACAAGGGATGAGAACTTGTTGCTTGGAAAAATTCAAGCTTGGCTTAAGGATAATTATGAAAGATATTCAAAATTCATATTGTCTTCAATAAACCAAGAAGAAACTATTTTATATGATGATAACGTTTCATTGTTTACACCAAAAATGATTTTGTTTTTAGATGAATTGTTTAATCAAACAGAGCTTTGTTTAGATTTTAAGTTATTTTTAAAATCTGCTAGCGCAGAGAAACTGGATATTTGGGAAGGTTTAGATGATAGATTAGGCGAGATTTGTTTGTACGCAGAGAAAGCGTATATTTATTTATTGGCGATAGAGACTGACCCTAAAATTGACATAGCTTTGGTCAAAAGAAGGATTATGTCCATAAGGAATAAAAATGTTTATACATATAGTTTCCTAGAGAGAATAAAAGCAGAGAAAGTGTTAGCAGAGCAACTTTTGTCTGTTGACGATGCATTTGCGCTTTACCACAGTACAAAGATACAAAGAAAAGAAATGATTTTGGCGGGAGGAGATGCAACTAGGTTTTTAAAAATGGTTATGGTTTTGCTTCAATTAGCAAATGAAGCAAAGGTGCTTAGAGAAGAAGATATTTTCATGATCAAGTATACCCACGCATATAAGGATATTTCACATTTGTTTTCATTCTCTGCCTTCAAAGAAGTTTTAATGACGCCAATATTTCAATATATTGGATGTTCTTCAAAAGATGTAGCGCGTGCCTTTGAGGGAGGTGTTTTTAATCTTGAAAGCCTGAAGCCGTATATAGAAAAAGTTGCTACAACATTTAAGCCAGGAGTTGTACCGAAAGCAATGAATATAGTTTATAAATGTGTTGGAGAAGGAAGTGTGCTTTATTTAAGTTTCTTAACAGCCTCGATAATTAGAATATATGCAGAGATACTAAGGGAAGATAGTTTTGGTAGCGAATTAATATATGTTGTAAAGAATAAGAAACAAGTAGAAGCGTTCACCGAGCCTATAGATTACTTATATTCAAGAGGTGGTTTTGATAAGAAGAGATTGTTGGTAAGGTTTGTGGAGACAATAAAAGCAGCGCTTCCATTATCAGATTATCATAAGGGATTAGTTTTTGATGACGACGACATCCTAACCTCTAGTCCTGGTCACGGGCCTGCCTTTATGAAGATTATTAATGAAGAGCTAACAAATAATTCCTCTGGAGTCACAATTTCTTTGCGCACAGTAGATAATAGCGGAGCACATGTTACTAATTATGTAGCATTGGTTCAGAAAGCTGTAGTGTTTGAACACGAAATGAGGATGGAGTTAGTAGAAGCGCTGAACGGTAGCAAGAAGAAGACCGCTGCGTTTTTTAGACAGCTAGGTATTTTTTGTGAAACTAATATGAAAGAAAGAATAGCTGAATATGTAAAGAAAAGGTGGGACGTAGTGATCGACACTAAAAATGACTATAAAGAGATAGCAAAGTCTTTGTCTGAAATGCCAATGAGTGTAGCATTAGTTATTTCAGGGCAAGAATCTAAGGGCGGTGGGCTTTATGTTTTAGACTCAGGCCACTTAGTAATAATAGATAATGGTAAAAGTGAAGAGCAAAGAGAAATCAAGAAGTTTAATCCTATGATTTTTGCTACTTATATTAATAAGAAGTTAGAAGAGGATTTTGACAGAGAGTGTCTTTTTGTTACTACAAAAGGAGATGCAAAGACAACGTATTATCAGGCAGAAAGTGCTTCTACCCATATTGCTACTTGCCCTGGCAAAACACTCAAGCGGTTTATAAATTTTAACAGGAATGATGTTTCGGAAGTTTTCATTCAACAGAAAACAATTGAGGAGTCATCTGAAGAAAAGAATAAAGCTTTTACCACACAGCTTATACAGGATATTGAATTTATTTGTAATGAAGTAGGTGTTGATAGGGAAGAATTAGTTGTTTCTATCCATATGTTGCAAAAAGAGTTTTTAAGTAAATTTTAGAATTGGCCTTGAACTGCTTGTTTTGGTTCAACTTTTGAGTTTGTGTCAAACAAACCAAACCCTAAATTGTCATAGTTTTTATAATCATGATAGGCCCAATGGATATTGTTGTTATTCAATATTGCGCCAATATCATTTATCCAGGTTTCTTGATGTTCAGGTGCATTTGGGTATGCATCCCCAAGTGCCTGCGAAGGATCAGCAACACCCCATTCTCCACAATAGAGAGGTACGCTATTTGAGTTTGCCCAAGAAGCATAGTAAGACTCTATGTTCGATTTGCTATATTGTTTGTCATATGTTGTCGGAGTTGCTTCGTAGAACTCAAATCCAGCATAAAATTGACCAAGAGTATTGTTTTGAATTTTTACTTTTGCTTGTATTTGATACTCATAGTTGTCGGAAACAGTTAAATAAGTAGCATGCTTGTTTGTTCGGTGTTTCCAGGTAGCATAAGAAGATATTGCCGATTCTTTAAAGTAAAGCTGATCATTTCGAAGTTCCGCAACATATTGTCCGGGCGACAAGTTTGTATCAATAGACCAGTTAGCAGGATAATCAGAAGGTGCTGCTGAATTGTTGTTTGTGTATTTAGTAGCATAGTCAAAGTTTGAGTTAGGAAGAACAATGCTCCAAATCGTGCTTGGCTGAGATGCCAGCCTACAGTTAAGAGTAATGCTATCAATTTCTATATCACCATTTGTTCCACCACAAAAAAGGCTAGCACCAAATAATGATACTGCGTTATTAATACCATTGTCGCTCACTATATGCTGTCTTAAGTTGATCCAAGAGCCAGTGTAGTTTTGCCAAGAACCAGCAGTATCATTTATTTTATTTGTTTCTAGGTACCATCCTCCTCGGTAGCCACCGCTTGGCTCGACTCCTGCATAAGTCGTATAAGGGTATTTGCTTCCTAGTTCAAAGTAGCTATTATTCCAAACTGTTTGGTGTGTGAACTTGATTGGCAGATACCAATGAAATTCATAAACAACATTGCTGTCAGATAATTTTTTAAATGCAGATGATCCAGCTGCATTATAGATAGTAGCATTGGAAGGATTATCAAACTTATTCACTGGGTCAGAGATAAACACAATGTGCTCATCACTGCTTAATCTTAGTGCAGCAACGATACCTTCATATATTGTGTAGAGCTCGGCTTCTTGAAAATTGTTCGAGTTGCATTTTGGCTCATTTAGCAGGTCATAGCCAACTACGGTTTCATTTGTTTTGTAATGGCTGGAGATTTTTAGCCAAAAATCTTCTAGTTGTGTTGCTGTTGCCTGTGTTCCATCATAGAATCCGCCAGAACCACCAGTGCCAAAATAATGCAGACTCAAGATAGCCTTGATGTCGTTACTAGCCATAATTGCTAGTTGAGAATCCATATAGTTAAAAAAGTTTGCCGAGACAGCATCATCTAGCCAGCTATATTGAAGATAAAACCGAACAGTGTTTGCTCCAATTGTTTTGATATAATCGTAATCATCAATAGAGTTGCCTAAAAGATATTTATTATCAGAGAAAGGAAGTTGCGGTTCAGTATATACACCGTTGGTAAGTGCCAATCCTTTTAAAATAACAGGTTGAGAAGATTCATTTATAATTGTTGCTCCAGATACTTGCAAAAGACCGGTAAGAGGCGTGGAAACATTTGAAGTTGTTTGGTTTGTTGTTTTGCCGCAACCTATAATAATGAGCGTTAAAATAAACATGCAGAAGATATTCAGGAGCTTTGACATTTATGCCATTATAACATTATATTAGGTATATAGAATATGTGCTTGCGAATGTAACCCTTACGGGAATTAAGAAAATTAGCAAAGCAGCATATGCAAATTAACCGATTGGAAGATTAAAACGAGGGGGGTGATTGTTTTATAAGAAACGGGTTCCAATAAAAGCTTATTCAATAAAAGGAGAAAAAAATGAAAAAATTTATTATTACATTATTGATCGTATTTTCAGCAAGCGTTTTTGCTGCCGATGTAAGCGTAAGTACAATAGGTTCTTATGGAGTTGACTTAGATAGTTCAAACTCACAGATGCTTTCTTTAGGGAAAACTTATTCAATAGCATCTTATATGGCTGGGAAGTCTAAAATCACAGGGGTTATTAGATGGGAGAAACTTGCGGCAAATCTTGGTGGAGCTGCTGCTCTTGATTATCTATATATTGATACTCCGGTTGCACTTGGGTCTCTAAGACTTGGTGAACAAAAACTGGGTATGGGTAATTATGGAATGGGTGTCCCACAAACTACTCCATTTTTAACTGCAGTTTGTCTTAAAGCAAACGGTGTTGCTTTATCTACAGAACTAGTTGGATTACCAACTAAGGTATTTTTCGCTAACAACTTATTTGTAGCTGACCAACAAGGAACAGCTGGCGACGGCAAAGGTTCTATATCTGCTTTAGTTGATACTAAAATGGGTTCAACAATTGGGGTGATCTATTCTTCAGATACTTCTGCTGATGTAAAAGGAACATCATTATATGCTGATTTCGTAACAGATTTAATGGGCGTTAACGTACAGCTTCAAGCATTCTATGATCTATCTGATGATGCATTAAATGCTGCTGTTAGTGATTTTTATAGTGCAACAAATGCGTTGTTAGGGAATAAGGTTAAATTTTCAGGAGCTAGACAGTTAGTAAACGTTGCTTTTGATACAAAAATTGAAGGGATTGGAACATTGTATGGTTTCTATCTTCAGAATTTGAATAAAGCTAACGATACGGTTCTGAAAATAAGATATGCTGTTGGTTTAGAATTTCCTGTTAGCGACCAAATGAATTTAGTTGTTGAATATGGAGAAACAGATGAAACAACAAATGGTAAAACTCAGCAAGCTAAAGCTGCTTTAGAATTTGCTCTTTAAAAAACAGAGTAACGTTAAGTTTTTATAAAAAAGGTCGGGCAATTGCCCGACCTTTTTTATTATAAACCTCCGACTTCTAAGCCTTAGGCTTATCAGCCACCTCCTTTGATAAAGGAGGCACCTTTTGGTTGAAATAGCCCCCTTTATCAAAGGGGGATGTCACGAAGTGACAGGGGGTTTATGGAGTTAAAATCTTCCCCAGAAAATATATGGATCCGGTTATTATTAAATTGTCTTTTGTGGACGAGACAAGATTCATTGCTTCTTGCTCAGAGATATATGTTATATCAATATTCTTTCCAGCTTCTTTTAGATCCTCAATGCCAGCGGCCTTATAGTAGTCGTAGTTCGATACGTATAGCGTTGTTGCTACAGAGGATAGTTCTTTTAACATTTGTCTTATTTCTTTAGTTGGTTTCGAAGAAGCAGAAAATAATATATTTAATTTTAAATTATGTTTTTTTACATATTTGGCAATACTAGCTACTCCTTCAGGATTGTGTGCAGCATCGGCGATAATCAATGGTTTGTTGGAAATAATTTGCATTCTTCCAGGGATTCTAGTTTCTGTTTTGCTTGTAGACTGTAGTCCTAGAAGCGACATTGCTTTGTCTGCTAGTGCTTTATTGCTAGTTAGATAGTTGTCATTGTCATTTGAAACAAAGGTTATTGGGGCAGATAGCGCATCCGTTTTTTTTATAAATATATCTTGTATTTCAGGAGCATGATTGAAAGTAATTAACGGGACATTTTTTTTGATGATGCCTGCTTTTTCTGCAGCTATTTCTTCCAAGCTGTCACCAAGAAAAGATTGGTGGTCATAAGAGATGGTAGTGATAATGGTAAGTATTGGATCAACAGCATTAGTGGCGTCCAGCCTACCGCCAAGACCAGTCTCTAATACAACATAGTCTGGCTTGTTATCTGAAAAGAACAGGAACGCCACAACAGTAAGAATCTCAAACTCTGTAAGTGACACTGATTGTGTTTTTTCTTTGATGTATTGTATATACTTATCCAGAGCTTCTACGCTAATTGTTTTCTCATTTATTTGGAAGCGTTCTGTATAAGAAAAAATATGAGGGGAGGAATACACGCCTACTGACTTGCCAGAGAACTCTAGATTCTGTGCAATAAAGTCTGCTGTTGTACCTTTGCCATTTGTTCCTGCTATATGGATATATTTTAAGCCAAGGTGAGGATTGCCAAGTAATTCTAAGGCCGATTTAATGTTATCTAAACTGTAATTTATGCCAGAGTCTTTTGCAAGGTCATAGAGCTGTTGCTCGACGTTCATTTATAGTTCAGCTAGTTCTTTTTCTAGCAAGGATAGCTTTGCTTTATTTTCTTCTAGCATAGCTTTTTGTTTTTCTATTACCTCTGCAGGAGCGTTGTCAGTAAAACCTTTGTTTCCGAGTTTTTTATCTAGCCTTGTTACTTCTGAAGTAAGGTTATTAATATTTTTTTGAAGTTTTTCTTTTTCTTTAGCTGTATCAATAAGTCCTGCTAATGGAAGATAGATTGAAGTGTTCTCTGAAACAACACCATAAGCGTGTTTATCAGTAGGTTTGTCCGCTTCGGTTATAAACGATACTTCCTCTAGGCTACTAAGCGAAACTATATAGTTTTTATAGTTTTCTAGTTCAGTATTTTTAGTGATTACAAATAGCGAGCCTTTTTTACCAGCTATATTCTTTTCTGCTTTAAGGTTTCGAGTAGTTTTTACTAGCGACTGCATCTCTTCTACAGTGCTTGTGTTTATGCTGCTAGCTTCAGAAACAGGCCAAAGGGTTTTCATAATAGTTTCAGTATTATTATCCGAGAATAACGGATGCTTGGTTAATGTTTGCCAAATCTCTTCTGTGATAAAAGGGATAATCGGGTGTAGCATCTTCAGCACACCGTTAAGGATATAAATCATGGTTGGTTGAGATGCTTGTTTGTGAAGCTTTGTCATCTCGATATACCAGTCACAGAATTCGTTCCAAACAAATTCGTACAATCTTTCTACTGCAAAATTAAAATCAAAACTATCATAATACTTGTCTACATCAGAATTTACCTTGTCGAACGCAGCTAGTATCCATTTATCAGCCACTGTAGCACCAATTTCTCCGTTTTTTTCCGGGTCTTGCATTAAGACGTAGCGCGATACGTTCCAAAGCTTATTTACGAAGTTTCTGCTTGATGTTATCTTATCGTCCATTAATCTGATATCTTGGCCACCAGAAGTAACTAGTCCAGCTAAAGTGAATCTAAGAACATCTGCACCTTTATCAGCTATTAAGATAAGAGGGTCAATAACATTGCCAAGCGACTTACTCATTTTTCTACCCTGAGCGTCTCTTACTAATCCGTGGATATATACTTTTCTAAAAGGAACATCATCCAGATTGAAGATGCCCATAGTTATCATTCTAGATACCCAGAAAGTAATAATGTCATAGCCAGTTACTAGTACGCTAGTTGGATAAAAGTCTTTTAAGTCTGCAGTGTTTTCTGGCCAGCCCATTGTAGAGAAAGGCCAAAGGGCAGAAGAGAACCATGTGTCCAGCACATCTTCATCTTGTCTAACATTTTTACTGCCACAGCTACATGCTGTAACATCGGTCTTTGAAACTATTTCTTTTCCACAGTCATCACAATACCAAACAGGGATTCTGTGTCCCCACCATATTTGTCTAGAGATACACCACGGTCTAATGTTTTCCATCCATTCAAAATAAAGCTTTTCCCATCTGTTTGGGATGAATTCGATGTCTTTGTCTTTTACTGCTTTGATTGGTGCAGGAACCAGTTCTTTCATATTAATAAACCATTGTTTTGATAGATATGGCTCGATGGTTGTGCTACATCTATAGCATTGGCCAACAGCATGGTCATGGTCGTCTATTTTTTCTAGTAGCCCTAATTCTTCAAGGTCTGCAATTGTAGCTTTTCTAGCTGCGTATCTGTCCATACCTTGGTATTTCTTTGGAGCGTTTTCGTTCATAACAGCATTGGTATCCATAACGATTATTTTTTCTAAGTTGTGACGAAGACCTATTTGGAAATCGTTAGGGTCATGAGCTGGTGTTACTTTTACAGCTCCAGAACCAAAGTCTTTATCTACATGGTGGTCTGCAATAACAGGGATCTTTTTATTGGTTAATGGCAGGATAAGCTCTTTTCCGATTAGGTCAGCGTATCTTTCATCAGAAGGGCTAACTGCAACAGCAGTATCGCCAAACATTGTTTCAGGTCTAGTAGTAGCAACTACTACAAATTTATCAGGAGATCCTGCGATAGGATATTTCAGATGCCACAGATGGCCATGTTCGTCTTTGTGGTCTACTTCGATATCAGAGATAGCAGTGTGGCAACGAGGACACCAGTTTACGATATATTTATCACGGTATAATAAGCCTTTTTCATATAGACGAACAAAATTTTCTCTTACTGCTTTACTAAGACCTTCATCCATAGTGAATCTTTCATGATCCCAGTCACAAGATGCGCCAAGTTTTCTTAGTTGCTTTGTGATTCTATTTCCGTATTCTTCTTTCCATTCCCATACTTTATCAACAAACTTTTCACGGCCTAAGTCTTCTCTATGTAGGCCTTCTGTTTTAAGTTGTTTTTCTACTACATTCTGAGTAGCGATACCAGCATGGTCTGTGCCAGGAACCCATAGAACACGTTTTCCTTTTAGGCGTTGGTATCTAGCGATAATATCTTGCAAGGTGTTGTCTAAAGCGTGTCCAAGGTGAAGAGCACCAGTAACATTGGGAGGAGGGATAACCATAGAGAAAGGTTCGCCTTCTTTTTTAGGAGCAAAGTATTTATTTTCTTCCCAAATCTTATACCATTTGTCTTCAACGTTATCGTGGTTATAGTTCTTTTCCATTAATTATCCTTAGTAACGTAGAAACTGCTGAGGATTTCTTTGATTGTACTACTGTATTGTCTCCAAGTTGCTTCTGAAGATTTTGCAGTAACAATATATACATAATCAGGAGAAGACACATATACATCTTCAGCGACAATTGTATTTTCTAATGTTAGCTGTTCAGTTAGTTCTTGGTTCTTATATACACCACTTATCTTTTCATCTACTCCGACTAGAAAACAATCTTTTTCATCATAGACTTTAGTTTTAAGAGTATGCCATCTGTCCCATGCAGAGCCAGAACGGTATAAATAAACCGTATTTGCAGTAATAGGCTCTATTGCTACATAAGCTTTTACGGTTACCATAACATCGTCTCCATTGTATGGGTAAGCTATTACTCTATAGCTTGCAGAGGTTGTATCAAGGTTCCAAGAGACAGGTACTTCGATAGAACAATTCATTCGGTCATAAGTAAATGTCTTTTTAGCTGAAGTAGCAAATATTAATTCTGGCTCATCACGTTCGTTTAATGTTTGGATAAATTCTTCTTTAGCCTGAGTCTGTTCTGTACCATCATTTTGTATAATAACTATAGGATTTGCCATTGCAAATGCACTGATTGAAATAAAGAAGAATAATAGTAACATTTTTTTCATGACTTTATTTTACCCCACTAGGTATGGACAGTAAAGAACTTAGGACTTCGCATACAATGCAGCCTTGTTTGTTTAGATAGAGCTATTGGGGTTATACTAGAAGCATGTTTAAGAAGCTATTAGTAGTTATTTTGGTTTGTGTTTCATTTGTCACTGCTGATATTTTTCAGGACAGTTCTTCACTTATTTTTAATCTACCAGCTAAGAAATGGACGTTCGAATTTGCTCAACCAAAATATAATGTGAGCGTGGCTGGTTATCTTACCGGTAAAAAATGGACCAACTCACCAGTGATTATTTATTGCGAGCTGATACCAACTAGTTATCAATTTGATCTGTTTACTAAGATTCAGAAGATGCAGAAAACAGGGATGATAAAGGAAGCTGTTTTCAAACCATCAAGTATAAAAGTAAAAAGTCCGGTAGCGTATGAGATTACTTATTGGAATGTGCCAGAGTTGGTTTATGAATATGTGGCGTATTTTTCGCTTAATGAAAGAGTCGTGGCATCCCTATCGATGAGTGCTAAGACATATAAGCAGCTCATGAAGTATTTGCCTGATTACCAGAGGATACTTGCAAACTTCGCAAAAGTTTCTGGGGCTTATAGAGAGTAATTAGTGGCCAGTCCGTAAGCCGGATCCTGTTCTATGTCATCATTTATCTGGGATAGACATTGCTGTCTACCTCTAGCAACCTACCCGCAAATCCTAACGGAACGAGCCGCTCCTCTTTGCCTATTTGGTCTTGCTCCCTGTAGAGTTTAGCCGTTTCAGCCTAACTTAATAGGATCGTTTCTGTTCCACTAGTCCTCAACTTTCGCTGGACGGGCGTTACCCGCTACAGTGCTCTATGGAGTCCGGACTTTCCTCCCGTATAAATACAGACGATGACTCGACTGGCCAAGTTCATTATATATCTTTTAGAAAAGAAACAAAACGTATGAAATATTAAGAACTATTTGAGCATTCTTGTTTTACGAAGAATCTCATCGTAAGTAGAAAGAGCAGGGATAGCTCTTCCTGGAAATATGCCTTTGTTTACAGCGCTAATAGATTCAACAGAATAAAAAGCTTTTTTGTTAATCGTTTTGATAGCATCTAGCACTAGTCTGTCACAACCTTTATGCACGATAGTATAAATAATGCTTACTTTTCCCTCAAGACCTTCGCCATCAACTCTGGTTGTTCCTACTCCCAGACCTTGAAGAACAGCGATTAGCTCATCTACTTTCTGTCCAGTGATGATACGGATAATCATATAGTTTTCTGTAAACTTTTCTATGATCAGCATGCCAGTATAGTTGCCTAGCGAGAAGCCAGCAGCATAAGCTATAAAATATATGTAGTCGGTAAGGTTGCTTACTATTTGACTAACAATAGTTATCCAGATAAGTGCTTCTACAAAGCCAATAATTACAGGCAAGAATTTCTTACCTTTAGAGATAAATACTATTCTGGCAGTACCCAGTGTTACGCCGATTGCTCTTGCGGTGAATATGTATATGCAGAGAGATATTACCTCCCAATTGATTTCCATTTATTTTGGCTCCTTATGAAATGCTCTGAGTATTATATGTTAGAAGAAGGTCTGTGGCTAGGCGGCAATGCTACGGTATAATAACAATATGTTTAAATTGACCTGTAAATTCATCAAGTGGATGATCATCTTTGATTATTATTTTGAGACTAGCTTTAAAAAACTTTTTAAAAACAGATATAAGCTCGAGGGTAATTGCCAGATGTGTGGTATGTGCTGTGAGTTGATCGGGGTAGCTGTTCCTGATTGGCTTGTCAAAAAAAAGAAGTTTGTCTCAATCATTATTTCTTTCTATGAGAAGGTTAATGAGTTCAAGTATCAAGGGTATCAAAGTAAAGCTTTGTTATTTGAATGTACTAATTATGATTCACAAAAACATTGCTGTAAGGTTTATAAATCAAGGCCTGCACTTTGTCGAGCTTACCCTAAGATAAGATTTTTTGAAGAGCCAATTCTATTGTCTGGTTGTAGCTTTAGAAAAGAAACAAATTAATGTTAGTTTTTTAAGTCTCTATAAAAATTTTCATGTGGACCAAAAGCTTCTAGGTAAAGCGTATCTTCGTTTATTACTCTGTAGGCAAGCAATAATAGTAGTGATTTAAGTTTGAATTTGTAGACCTTTATGCCGAGCAAGTCACCTTTTTTATCTTCACCAATATCTGGGTTTGCGTAAACAGTTTTAATTGCTTTATTAAGAGCATCTTTTATATTTCGCTGAGTTTTTTTATATCTTTTTCTGAAGCTATTTGATTGTTGGATTCTATTCAAAGACAAAGTCAGAAACCTCTCCACTTAGAAGCTCAGCCTCACTAATGAGGATATCCTCTATCATGCTCATAGGTAAATCTGCGTTGTCTTTTGCAACTATACCCATCTTTGCCCAGTATTCGATTTGTCCAGCAGTAGAGCGATGCTCCACTCTAGAATAGGCCTTTGCTTTTTTTACTAAGCCTTCAGATAAACTTACCGTTTGTGCCATAATTACACCTCTTTGCGTCTTTTAGTTGTATTATGCCACAAAATAACGCATTTAAACATGTTTTGTTTTAAATGCGTTAAGGTGACGTTATTTGTTTATCAGAGACAGTAGCACAAAGCCATCTAGTAGTTTGTCTGATTTTTTTAATACAGTGTTCGTTAGTACTGTTGCTGTTTCAGAAGCAATTTCTTGTTTTAGCTCTACTAAGGAAAGACCAAGCTTCTTTCTAACAATCGGTGTTGTTAGCTCCATTAGCGATATCTTGTTGCTATGGCAAAAATAGTTTAGGAATGCAGCATTAGCATACCCTTCTTCACATAGTTTCCCTCTGAATTTTTGAGGTGATTGGTAATAAAAGGAATGCTTCGGATATTTTTTATTTAACTTCTGAAGCTCGTCTAAGATTTTTGTATATTTTTCACCACCAGTAGTATCTGTTAACGAAATCTTTTCTTTTTCGGTGATAGTAATACCTGAGGTAGAAATACTACCAGCAAGGAAATTGATTTTATCTTTTTCAAATCTAAATAATAGAATATTCATAGGCAGTATCTTAAGGTATTTTTATGGGAAATGGAAATGTTTTGTCCTGTAATCGTTGAAGTAATGGTTGTTGCTTGTTACTATTTTAATATGCAGGATGGATAAAAATAAACCAACGCCTGCAAATTTAATATTTCAAATATAAGTTGAATGCAAGGGAGGTGAGAAGATGGGAAGAGTAAAAGTGTTAGTTGTCTGTGCATTTCTGATGTTGGCATCATCGGTATTTGCTACGGCTAATAATTCATATTATACAGATATCAATGAGCCTGTAGCAGCGAGTTCATTTGAAGGGCAGAAGCAAGCAAGTGGGTCTAATTATAGTATTCTTAGTATGATTGGTTTTGGTGACGCAAACGTGAAATCAATAGCAGATAAGGCTGGAATTACTAAGGTTAGTCATGTTGATAAGAAAACGTTTACTGTTTGGATGTTATTTGCTGAAGAGAAATTTACTGTTTATGGAGATTAAATTATGGAGGAAATAAAATGAAAAAGATATTATTATTAACAATTTTTGCTGTATTCGCACTGAATGCATCGTTTGCAACACCAGGAGGAATGCTTTTTTCTGATGTTACAGAAACTGTTGCTTTGGGAGACTCTGATCTTAGTTATACTATGGAAGCAAGTGGCGCTAATATGAGCGTGCTTGGTTTAATTGGCTTAGGCAACGCAAGCGCACAGACCATTGCTTCTGAAGCTGGTATTAAGAAGATTTCTAGAATTGACAAGAAATCTAGCAATATATTGTTTTTTATATATTCTGAAACTTTTACAGTTTACGGAAAATAGTTTTTTTATAAAGCCCCTTTATGGGGCTTTATTTTTTAGATAGCTACATTAAATCCTTTTTCAAATCTAAATAAAAGAATATTCATCGGTTAATATTGTAGGGCATTTTTATTTACAATGGGAATGTTTTGTCCCGAAGCAATGTTTGAATGACTTAAAATTGTAGAAATTTTGAAATCATTTTATGACAATTAAGTGAGGGAAAGATAATTTAGCAATGCTCCCGCAGGTTGAATGATTGGAACGAAACATAGTCTGAGATAAAAGGGTGATTAAAAATTTCCCAAATTTTAGGGAGAGAGTTTTGCGTAGGGACTAGCGGATTTTTAAGGGCGGCAATGAGCCCTTAAAGAAGAAGATTATTATTCTTCTATTTCTTCACCAGGATGGTAAGGAGAATTAGAATAAAGATTCCAGACACCACATGGGCAAATAGAAACACATATTCCACATCCAATACATTTGCTGTCATCAACAACGTATTCAAATGCGCTTGCCGTGGCGGAGCCTTTAGGCGAAGACTGGTCTTTAGCTTCTACTCTAGTAATCGCTAATTCAGGACAGCTATCTTTACAGATTTCACAATCCCTACAAGTACCACAACTGATACATCTAGATTTATCATCACAACCACCACAGACATCTGCTGGCTGCTGTTTATCGAAATAAGCTGTAACAATTTTATTTCTACTTACTAGTTCTAGAACTTCTGGTTTATATTCTTCATTGTTTGCTTTTGCATTGATTACATTAGCAACTTCTCTACCATGTCCGATAGCATCTACTAATAAACCAAGATTAATAACATCTCCAATAGCATAAACATTATCTGCTAGATGATAGTTATCACCAGTATTTAGATATCCTCTAGTTGTTTCATGTGGATCTTGAACATGATCAAGTATTGGCACTTCGCCAATCGCGATAATAACAGTGTCAGCGTCAATCTTTTCTCCACTAGATGTTATTATTCCATCATCAAGAATCTCTTTTGTATAAATAGGATATCTTACTTTTGCACCCATGTGCTTAGCATGTGTAATCTCTTGTGGGAAAGCAGCCGGCTTCTGCACATCAATACAAGTAACTTCTTTTGCGCCACAGGCATAAGCACCGAACACAACATCCATACCAGTATTACCAGCACCAATTACTATTACTTTTTCTCCAACATTTGGTTTCTTGCCTGCATTAACATCAGCAAGGAACGCTAAAGAATGGACTAGCTTTTCTTTTCCTATGAATGGAGGAACTTTTGGCTGGTAAGCACCAGTTGCAAGAACCACATAATCATAATCAGCTTTTAAGCTCACATATTTCTGAGCATCAATCGCTGTGTTTAGTTTATATTCAATGCCAATCTTCTCAAATTTACCAAGATCAGAATCTAATGAACCATCCATAAGACGTTCTCTAGATACTGCGTTAGCTAATTTTCCCCCTATGTTTCCATCTTTATCAAAGACAGTTACTGGGTAGCCCAACATTCTTAGATGCCATGCAGTAGTAAGTCCACCAACACCAGCACCAATAATAGCGATAGTTTCTTTTTTAGTAGTCTTAGGGTTTGTTACTTCCATATCACATTCAGAACCAAGCCCTTTTATATCAATCGGCTGATCTACGAACTTTCTAGTACAATCAGTCATACAAAGGTTAGGACAAACTTCACCACAAACCGTTTTAGGGAATGGGCTATATTTATAAATAAGTTCTAACGCTTCTTGTGTTTTATCATTTCTAAGTAAGTTATATCTATCTTGCGTAGGAATCCCAGCAGGACAGTTGAATTCACATGGTGCAGAAAACTTTTTGTTCTCCCATTTAGGATAACGAAGTCTGTTAATCCCGTTAGTTACTAATCCATCAATATGCCCACTATCAGGGAATACATCAGAGAAGATACCCTCTTCTACCCAAAATTCATCACGAAAATTCTTTATGCTTATTGGAGTTTTTTTATGAGACTCTTCATATGTTAATGGAACTACTTTGTGCCAGTCAGCCCAGTTAGTTAATTCTTTTTCTAATTTTTCTCTGCCAATTTCTTTTAAGAAATTAGGCATGCCAGCTTTGATGAAATCTTTATCCACTTGATCAAGCGGGAAAACTCTAACGTCACTAGCTATGTTTTTGATGTGTCCTCTTACATAGACAACTCCGCCAACCATGCCAGTGCAACCTCTGTCGCCAAGTACAGATTCAAACTCTTCAGAATCATATCCACATATAACGCCAATACCGCCACCCATGAATTCGAAAGCAAAACTTCCAGTATTTTTTAATACCCAAAACTCAGGTGGTTCAAAGCTAGGGTCATGTTTCATTAGTGAACCAGATCTAGTTCCTGCTCTACCGCCTACATAGATTTTTCCTGCAGCAGCACAATGAGCAGTAGTGTCTCCACCATCACCAAGTACAGTAATTTCTCCACCAGCATTTAACCAACCTACGTCAGCAGGTGCAGAACCTTCTACAATTATCTTTGTATTTGGTAAACACATAGAGCCAATTCTCTGGCCAGGATTCTTTACTTTAAAAGTAAGCTGTTTTCCATCAGCACTCCATAATGGACCACCAATATCATGTTGTCCGGAAGCTTCAATATCAAAATCAGTTTCACCGTCAGCCATTGCAGCATATATTTGTTGCAACAACTCTTGAGTTGATATTCTTTTATGTCCGTCTAATGCTTTTAGTTTCTTAGTCAAATTTATTTACCTTCTTTACTATACATTCATTTTCCCTTGCCCCTCGTAGCTTTAGCGTAGTGGGGTTAACAGGCAAATGGGATCTGCAGTTTATCTGCGATCGACTTGTCTACTGATACCAATGCATCACTTCTTCCAACAGGAAGAGAGCTATTTCCAATAGGAGCCATCAACTTCTTAAGCGAAGTATCTACACCTAACATGTAATTAACAATATTCTCTGCAGCTTTATCTACATCTAGTCTTTGAACTAGTCTGTAGTCTTGTGTGCAAATACCAGTAGGACATAATCCAGTGTTACATTGATTGCATCTACCCGCATCATTACCAATACAACCAAGAAGTTGAATTAATAATTTCCCAGTAAAGATACCGTTAGCACCAAGACAAATCATCTTGAAAGCATCAGCAGCTAGGTCTGAAGTCATCCCCATTCCGCCACCAGTCCAAAGAGGGATACGACCCTGCTTGCCTTGTGCTACTGCCGCCAAGTAAGCGTCTCTTGCTTTTGATACTACTGGGTGGCCAGTATGGTCTAGCGATACCTGATGCGCTGCACCAGTTCCACCTTGAATGCCGTCCATGAAGAAACCACCAACGATATGGTAAGGATCTCTAAGCAAGTTGTTATAAACAGAAACAGATGAAGATGAAGCTGCTACCTTGATAGCTACCGGCACTCTAAACTGAAATGCCGCATTAAAAGATAGGAACATCTTTTGTACAGATTCTTCAATACTATATAGCCCTTGGTGGTTAGGCGGTGAAAGTAAGTCTGATCTAGGAACACCTCTAATTTCTTGGATATGCTTAGCAACTTTTGCAGCCATAAGCAATCCACCATCACCAGGTTTTGCGCCCTGTCCGATTTTTATAATGATACCTGCTGGATCTTCAACCATCTCAGGCATAGCCTTGATGATTCTATTCCATCCAAAGTGACCAGAAGCAATCTGAAGGATCATATATTTAAGATATTTAGATTTTAATAATTTGATTGGCATTCCACCCTCACCAGAACTCATTCTGATAGGCATATTATGTTTCTCATTAAGGTAAGCAGTTGCAATAGCGATAGCTTCCCATGCTCTAGTGGATAGAGCTCCAATAGACATATCTCCAAAGATAATAGGATAAATCCAGTTTATAGGAGGAGTCTTTCCTTCAATATTTAGTTCATTGTCAGATATTTTCAAAGGAAGCTCTTCAGCCCCAAGCACTCTGCCGAATGGTGATTTAATATCAAACGAATGTCTTAGCGCATCAAGCGAAGGGTCTGTCATCTGAGAGATACGGCCAACTTTAATGATGTCTAAGGTTCTTTCAGTACTAACGTTTGTGCGCCCACCTCTTTTGATCGGGCTTCCGCCAGCACAGTCAAGGATAGCCTCTCTTGTGTCTATATTTCTGACAGGTTTGATTGCTTCATTTGGACAAACCTTTTCGCACATCCCACAACCAACACATTTATGAGTAAGATCAGAAATTTGTTTTACGACAGGTACTGCTTTAAAGTTTCTTTTATGTTTATGTTCCTTTTGATCTGGGTCAAGCGCAGTAAATGCACGTTGCTCTACTTGCATCTCAAGCGCGTTAAAAGTACATGTTGCAATACATTTCCCACAACGAGTACACCTGTCATCATCATATTCGATCTTCCAATTAAGATCGTTTTGAGTAATTTCGTTTACGCCTACTGCTTCCATCTTTTTATCTCCAGGTCATTAGTGATAGCTACAATTTCTCTCTCGTTCGGATAAATATCTGTTTCTTGATCTCTGTTTGGCAATGCTTCATTAGCTCCACATACTTCAGAAGTGATAACTACCGTATCGCCATCGGAGGCAACTACAACTGGCCTTAGCTTCTTAGAATCGCAACACGTGAACATAAGGTTGTCAGGCAAAAGACCAATAATAGTATTAGGTCCATTAATCTCTAAGTGTGCTAAAGACTCTCTAATCTTATATAGTGTTCTTTTTTTAGATTCTTCTAATTTATCAAGTTGCTCAAACGGAAGCGGAGTAATTACGTGTTTGTAATATGATAAAGGCCATTTAAGTTCATGATGCAAATAATGTAATGTATATAGGAAACACTGAGAATCAGATTCAAACCCTATATAGCCTCTATGTAAGTTCTTTTGACATTCTTTATTTTTAACATAGAAAGTATTCTCTCCATTTGCACAAAGAGTATATCCTTGCATGAAGAATGGATGTGCAGCATAGCGCACGATAGCGTAGTTAGTATTTTGTCTGTATTGGATAACAATATTTTTTCCAACAATCTTTTCGTCTTCTTGCCAAAGGTTGAAATATTCTCCGATATGATTTGGATTTCCTATTTCCTTAAGAGTTAGGACGTCTGGCCAAAAAGAAAAAACAAATCCCTGTTCGTCTTCTTCCAAAACACGTCTTAATTCTAAGCGAACATCTAGTAAAACATTCTCAATTTCTTCTGGCGAGGCATCTAATAAATTTTCAGGATAGTTAAATACATCGAATCCATAGAATGGCATTTTTGCAAAATCCATACCATCAAATGGTGATGTTTCTGGAACCCAAGAAAAGATTTTTCTGCTAAATCCCTTTTCTACCATAAAGTCTTCAATAATTTGTTTTCCTTTTTTAGTACAAGAATAAGAAAGCATTGGCTGCTTTTTATATGGTTCAAAAATTCCATAGAGATCCTTCATGACAATCGCGAATCCAGAATTATCATGTCCTTTTTGTTGAGAAAGCATTAAATGTAATGCTTTGGATGGATGTATTGGTTTTCTGCTTTTTATTGCACCGATTCTACACATAGTAAAGTAATTTTCTGTTAATTCACATTAATCGTCAACAACTTATTGCTGTTCGCGGGTTGTCATCAAATAATGACAAGCAAAATACATTGATAATACGGATTTTCATTCACAATTTACCTTTCGCTAGTAGACTATATAATATAAGGGCTGTAGCCTTAACTTCAATAAGAATTGTGATATAATATATAGCATGACAATCGGTACAGTGAAAAAGAAAAAAATCAGCAATCCAATAGAGGCTCTATCTGAAATTAGTAGTGCAATTACATCCATAGAAGTTATCGATGAAATATTAAAGTTAATTGTCATAGTAACCGCTAAAACCATGAACTCAAATATTTGCTCATTGTTGCTTATCGATGAAGCAACAAATTTGCTTGAAATTAAGGCAACTCAATCTATTAATGAAAAATATAACACAAAGCCTTGTTTGAAGGTTGGAGAAGGGATAGCCGGCAAAGTTGCCTCCACGCATAAGCCAATGGTTGTTGCTAATATTCAAGAAAACCAAGATTATAAAAATCAGAATGTCGCGAAAGAATGTGGGTTAATGTCGCTTCTCTGTGTCCCTTTGATGGTTAGAGGTAAATGCTTGGGAGTATTAAATTGCTATACACCGGAAATCCATGAGTTTACAAAACAAGAAGCCCAGTTATTGCAAACTATCGCTAACCAAGCAGCCATGTCTATAGAAAATACCACGCTTGCAATCTCTACTCAACTAATGAAACAAGAGCTAGAGGAAAGAAAAGTTATTGAAAAAGCAAAGGGATGTTTGACCAAGCAATATGGTATATCTGAAGAAAATGCATATAATAGAATTAAGAAACACTCAATGGATCAACGGCGATCCATTTATGAAACTGCTCAGCTGATTTTAGAAGTAAACAGTATAGCACTAAGTTAAACAACCAGACAAAGGCGTCAGGTTCATTTCATTTAATATACAAAGAAGTATATCCATTCAATAAATATAGTAGGAGGAAAGCGATATGAATCAGTGGCCAAAAAGTAATGACGCAATAGGTACGGTAAATAGAGGTAATACTTGCGAGTCTGGACTATGTACTTTATGTAGAGCAGATTGTCAGGGAAAATGTGAAACATGGTTGTCTAGTATTAAGGGCAGAAAGATGTTGTACCCAAGAGACTTCGGAACAGTTACAGCAGGAAGCACAAACACAACACATGTTGGTGCAAATTATAATAACCTTAGAATTCAGGGATATAATTATGGTGCAAAAGGGCTTCCAAAAGGATTAACTAATGATGCTGATGATTGTATTTTTCCAAATGTAAATATTGAGACTTCTTTTGGGAATACAATTAAAACAAAAGCAAGATTACCTATAATGTCTGGTGCTCTTGGTTCTACTTTTATTGCAGCGAAGTATTGGGAGTCATTTGCAGTTGGAGCTGCCTTAGTTGGATTTCCTATTGTTGTAGGAGAGAATGTTGTAGGAGTTGATAGAAAATCAATTCTTAAGAATGGTAAGATTGAAAGTGCACCTGAGTTAGAACGAAGAATCGACACTTTTTTAAGATATTATGATGGTTATGGTGCGATTATCGTACAGATGAACGTAGAAGATACTAGAAATGGTGTTGCTGAGTATTTGGCGAAAAAGTATGGTAATAAAATTATTATCGAATTGAAGTGGGGACAAGGCGCGAAAGATATTGGAGGAGAAATCCAAGTTAGTGACATTGAGTATGCAATATTTCTTAAAGAAAGAGGATATGTTGTTGACCCTGATCCAACAAAACCTGAGGTTCAAGAAGCATACAAGCATAGAGCTATTAAATCTTTTGCTAGACATAGCAGATTGGGATATACGCATCTTGATTCTAATGATGCAGTTCAGGATGATTTTATGAACTCTGTAGCTTATTTAAGAAAGCTTGGTTTTGAAAGAATTTCATTAAAGACAGGTTCTTATGGAATGGAAGCTTTGGCAATGGCTATTAAGTATGCAACTGATGCAAAACTAGATCTATTAACAATAGATGGATCAGGTGGCGGAACAGGAATGAGTCCTTGGAATATGATGGAATCTTGGGGTGTACCATCGCTTCACCTTCATGCAAAAGCACATGAGTATGCATCTATATTGGCCAATAAAGGCAAAAAAGTAGTTGATATGTCATTTGCTGGTGGATTAGTAAGAGAAGACCATATCTTTAAAGGTCTTGCGCTTGGTGGACCATTCGTGAAAACTATTTGTATGGGAAGATCAGTTATGATTCCAGGATACTTAGGGTCAAACATTCAAGGTGTTCTACATCCTGAACAAAAGGCATCAGTTAGTGGTAACTGGGACAAGCTTCCTAAGAACATTGCAGAACTAGGATCCAGCGCAGAAGAAATTTTCGCAGGATATTATGATGTTCAAAAGAAAGTTGGAATAAAGGAAATGAAGAATATTCCATATGGAGCAATAGCTATGTGGACTCTTGCTGATAAGCTAGGAGCAGGTCTTCAACAAATGATGGCAGGTGCTAGAAAATTCAACCTAGGTCAGATTACTAGAGATGATATCGTTTCTGGAAACAGAGAAACAGAAGCAGTATCAGGCATTCCATTTATGACAGACGTTATGGATGATGAAGCAAAAAGAATTCTAAATTCATAAAAGCTTAATATTATCGAGAGGGGTCTTGCCCCTCTCGATAACAGTAGAAACCCTACGCTAAACTACCCTTAAATAGCTATTTTTAACATACACACCTCTTGCAACAAATAATCATCAAGCAAAAAATAGAAAATAAACGCAATTTTTTCGAAAACTGTTCGATAAATTACTATAATTACATAAAACGACGAATAAAAAGAGAAAAAAAGACGGGAGAAGCTTGAAAAGAACTTGACAATTTGTTTGAAAGAGATAAAATGACAAGTAATTAAGAAAGAAAAAGCAGTATTTATTTGAAAGGAGGTCGTTAGTAATTAGAAAAATAGAGGGAATTGGGTTTTAGATTCAACAAAAATAATAGAAAGGAAATTTAAAATGAAAAAATTAATTAAAAGAATGAGCACAGTTGTATTTTCGTTAATGTTACTTAGCATGGTTTTCGCTGGAGATTTAGGATTATATTCTTCACTAACAGCATCAGGTACTACAATGGGAGGTCTTAGAATTGACACAGGCGTTATCGCTGGTGAAGCTACTTGTGTAGATGTTTCTATGTCTAGCACATCAGGATCTTCAACATATTGGATAGACGCATATATGGGTTACTACGGAATAGCAATTTCTGGTGGCGACAATGTTGTAGCAACTACTTCACTTATGTTCGCAGTTGAGAAATCTATAGCTGACGGAGTGGCTTTAGGTGTCGCTTTCCCAATAGTTTCAAAAACTGGTAGCGGAGACCCTACTTATATAGGCAGCTTTGATATTTATGCAGTATTAATGTTCTAAATTAGGACATATATATAAGAGGCTTTCCAACGAGAGCCTCTATATAAAAAGAAGGGAGATGAAGTAAAAATGTTTAAAAGATTATTATCAAGAACAGTTAAAGCATTAGCACCAGCAATAGTTTTGTTTGGTTCAACAGTATTTGCTGAAGACCCATCATTAGCTGCAAATGCAAGTGCAATAGATTTGGTTCAGCAGCATCTAGACCTTGCTTGGGTTCTTATAGCTGCAGTACTAGTATTCCTAATGCAGCCAGGGTTTGCTTTAGTAGAGGCAGGTCTTACTAGAGCTAAAAATGTAGTGAATATTATGTTCAAAAACTTAATGGATTTCTCAATAGGTACTATTACTTATTGGATGTTTGGTTATGGCATCATGTTCGGTGCAAGTTTACTAGGATTTGTAGGAGGCGACCTTTTCTTCGGATCAGGAATCGGACTTGGAGAAGGACTTGGAATAGGATCACTTCTTTTTCAGACTATGTTTGCGGCAACAGCTGCCACAATCGTATCTGGAGCAATGGCTGAAAGAACAAACTTTAAAGCATACGTTCTATATACAATTTTTATTACTGGTTTTATTTACCCTGTAGTTGGTCATTGGATTTGGGGCGGTGGATGGTTAGCACAAATGGGCTTCTCAGATTTTGCTGGATCTACTGTAGTACACTCAGTTGGTGGATGGGCTGCATTGGTTGGCGCAATAATTCTTGGACCAAGGCTTGGTAAATATAACAAAGCCGGAGAGTCTCAGGCCATACCAGGACATAACATTGCTTATGTTGCTATTGGTGTCTTTTTGCTATGGGCTGGATGGTTTGGCTTTAACGCTGGATCAGAATTAGCAGCAGATATGTCAATTGCTATGATTGCGGTTACTACAAACTTAGCAGCAGCAGCAGGTGCAATTACAGCTACAGCTATTACTTGGATATTTTTCAAAAAACCAGATCTTTCTATGGCACTTAACGGTGCATTAGCTGGATTGGTTGGTATCACAGCTGGTTGTGCAGCAGTAAGCCCAGTAGCTGCAGTTGTTATTGGTGTTGTTGCTGGAGTATTAGTAGTATCTTCTGTATTGTTTATAGATAAAGTATTAAAGATTGATGATCCAGTTGGGGCTGTATCTGTACACGCTATTTGTGGTGTATGGGGTACCGCCGCAGTTGGTCTTTTCGCTCTAGACGGAGGTCTTTTTTATGGTGGCGGAGCTAGCTTGCTGGCAGTTCAGGTTACAGGTATTGTAGCTGTAATGATTTGGACTATAGTAACTTCTTTCATCGTATTTAAAACTACAGATGCACTTCTAGGACTTAGAGTTTCTAAAGAAGAAGAATTAAAAGGTCTTGATATTTGTGAACACGGTATGGAAGGCTATGCTGGCTTCCAAGTGTTTGCTAACGAATAAAGGAGGGGAGCAAAATGAAATTAATTACAGCTATTATTCAGCCAGAAAAATTGCCTGACGTAAAAGATGCTTTATTAGAGGCAGAAGTTGGGAAAATGACAGTATCAAACGTTATTGGTTGTGGCCAACAACAAGGATACGAAGAAACGTATAGAGGCGTTAAGCATGAGATTAAGCTTATTAAGAAGGTCAGGTTAGACATCGTTGTTTCAGAGCCTTTTCTGAAGAAAGCAATTGATACAATTGTTGAAGCAGCAAGAACAGGCAAAATTGGTGATGGCAAGATTTGGGTAACTACAATTGAAGATTGCATTAGAATTAGAACCGGAGAAACTGGTAAAGACGCAGTCGGGTAATCCCCCTGCTGCTATGCAGCTTTCCCCCTTTGATAAAGGGGGCCGGGTGCGGCCGCAAAAGCCTCCTTTATCAAAGGAGGTGGCAGTCTGGTCATTGAGGTTCTCGAAATGCAGACTGACGGAGGATTATTTTGTATAATAATAGTAACCATGCGTAAAACAAGACAAGATATAGATCAGAAATTAATAGAAGAAATAAAAAGGATTCCGATTGGTTATAGCCAATTCAGAATAGAATTTTTCTTTTGGTTAGGCGTTGTTTCTGCAATTCTTCTAAGAATAACAAACCTAGTGCCAACATTTTGGGCAAAGGTTGCGTATTATTTAGGCGTTATTGGCTATATGCTTTTCTTTGTTCATCGTTTGAATGTTTCTAATAGAAGAAAGAATACTGTGAAACATCTAGACCTTCTTCGTAAGGTGGAGAATCAAGAGCCACTAGATGCTATAGACTATAACGGGCTTAAATATATCCTTTGGAGTTTATCTGTATCTAAAGAGAAAATGAATTATCTCATAATTTATATTTTCTCAGCAATTGCGATAATCATTTCCTTTATATTCGATTTCGTTTTAATTTAATAGCCACCTGTCGTATAATTTCTTCATGAAAAAATTATTAAATAAAATTTATAGCGTCCGTTTTGTCTTAGTTGGCTTTATTCTTGTAACAGAAACATATCTTGTAACTATTGTTCTTCATACCTTGTTTGGCAAAAGGATAGTTCCTTTCCTAAGAGTGTTTTACAAGTATAATTCCAAGTTAATTTTATTATTACAGGGGACATATCCATCTATTAAGGGAAAAGCTCCTGAGGGCACATACATTTATTGCATGAACCATCAGAGTCAGCTTGATATTGTAATATCTTTAGCATATCTTCCAGCAGGATTTGTGTTTGTAGCTAAGGAAGAATTATTAAAGACACCAATGATTGGCGGTCTTATAAAAAGAGCAGGATATCTTACAATTAATAGAGCGAACGCAAGAAGGTCTTCAGAGACATTAGATAAGATTAAGGAAGAGTTAGGTAAAGGTAACTCGGTTTTAGTTTTTCCTGAAGGTACTCGTTCTCTTGATGGAAATATTCAGAAAGTAAAGCGAGGCGGACTACAAGTAGCATTCCAAACAAGCACACCGATAGTTCCAGTTGTGAATGACCCAGTTTATAAAATATTTAAAAAAGGTGCTAAAGGGGCCAGCTATCAGAAGATTCAATCTGTTATTGGCACACCTGTTACTTTTGATTGGAACAATACAGCACGTGACTATTCATTAGAAAGCGCTGCTAAAATAGAATCAATAATGAAAGAAATGTTAGCTTCAATCCGTTAATTAACGAAATAAGGTCATCGAGTGATTCGCAGAATTGTATCGAGATGATCGAAAGCTAGAAACTATTTCTTCTTTTTCTTTTTCTTTACACCCTGTTTGAATTGGATATTTCGCTTAAGATCTATCTGTTTTTCTTCACTTTTCTTAAGGAAGTCTAACATTCTAGATTCAAAAGGATTAAGATCCCCAGACTCTGCCATTTTTTTAGCACGTCTTCTGTCCATAGTAGCGATTTTAGGTCTATCGTCTTCTTGTGGTTGATTGTTATGTTGTGGTCTTGGTGGGCGATCTCCAGAATCTCTTCTAGGCTGTGGCGCAGAAGGATTGGCTTTCTTGATAGAAAGATCATATTTCCCTTTATTATTTAGTCCAAGAATTTTTACTTTAACAGTATCATTAAGTGCAACATGTTGGTTAATGTCTGTTACATATTCATTAGCTATTTCTGAGATGTGAACAAGGCCTTCCTTGTTGCTTGGTAGTCTTATGAAAGCACCAAAACTTGTAACACCAGTTACTGTGCCTTCTACTATCGAATCTTTTTCTAATATAATCTCTTCGTTTTCTATGTTAATCACCTTTTTTGTCTATTATCTTGTAAGCTGTTTCATCTTTTTTGATTAGCCCCAAGATTATTCGTGCTTTCTGTTCTATGTTCTGTACTGAGTTCGTGTCTTTAAGTTGTTCTGCTAAGTCTTTATTTCTTTCTTCTTCTGTAATAATTAGCCGGTTCGTTGCTTTTATCTTTAGACTGTAATTGATGTTGAAGTAAAGTATTCTAAGGTTTAGATATACTAAATAACTTGCAACAATTATCAGTGCAAAAGTAACGAACCGACTCTTTATAAAACTTTTTAACAAATCAAAATGCCTTTTTTATACATTCAGATTATAAAATGATTTAATACCCTTGTAAACAGCTTCAGCTCCTAGCTCTTCTTCGATTCTAAGTAACTGATTATATTTAGCAATTCTGTCAGTTCTGCTTGCAGACCCAGTTTTGATCTGTCCAGCGTTAGTCGCTACAGCAATATCAGCGATAGTTGAATCTTCAGATTCACCTGATCTATGAGATATTACAGCTGTGTAGCCAGCTTCTTTAGCCATAGTGATTGCATCTAGTGTTTCACTAAGCGTTCCGATTTGGTTAACTTTGATTAGGATAGAGTTACCGATATTTTTTTCGATACCTAGTGCTAATCTTTTTGTGTTTGTTACAAATAAGTCGTCTCCAACAATCTGTAGCTTGTCGCCTAATTTTTCAGTCATAAGCTTAAAGCCATCCCAATCGTCTTGGTCTAGACCATCTTCAATAGAGATGATTGGGTATTTGCTACATAGAGATTCATAGTACTCAACCATTTCAGCAGAAGTTCTAACAACACCTTCACCTTTGAAGTTGTAGTTACCATTTTCATACATTTCAGCAGCAGCAACGTCTAATGCGATCATTACTTCTGTACCAGCTTTATAGCCAGCTTTTTCAACAGCTTCTAAAATAATTTGGATAGCTTCTTCGTTAGTTTTTAAATCTGGAGCAAATCCACCTTCATCACCAACAGCAGTATTTAGGTTCTTGCTTTGAAGAACTTTCTTTAGAGAATGGAATATTTCAGCTCCACATCGTAATGCTTCTCTGAAAGTTGGAAGACCAACTGGCATAACCATGAACTCTTGGATATCAACAGTGTTGTCTGCGTGCTCACCACCATTAATAATGTTCATCATTGGTACCGGTAGTTGGTGTGCGTTAGTTCCACCAATGTATGCATATAATGGAAGACCAGAACTCTGTGCAGCAGCTTTAGCTGAAGCAAGAGAAACACCTAAAATAGCGTTAGCTCCAAGTTTTCCTTTGTTTTCTGTACCATCTAATTCGATCATTGCGTTATCGATAGCTCTTTGTTCAGTAGCATCATAACCGATGATTTCTTCAGCGATAATTTCGTTTACGTTTTCAACAGCTTGAAGAACACCTTTACCTAGGTAACGATCCTTATCACCATCTCTAAGCTCTACAGCTTCGTGAATACCTGTAGATGCACCAGAAGGAACAATTGCTCTTCCCATTGCGCCATCTTCACAGTATACCTCTACTTCGATAGTAGGGTTCCCTCTTGAGTCTAAGACTTCTCTTGCATGAATATCTATAATTTCTGACATTAAAATACCTCCTAATTTGTATAAGTCAGAGTTTATTATAGATGGTATTCGCTAAAGCTTAAAGGAAAATGTGAACTAGTTGTTTTTAAGTGCGGATTTAGCTTCGTTCCAAAGCGCTTCCATCGCATCTATAGAAGATTCTTTGAGTGAACTCCCTTTGGCTTGTACTGATTCTTCTATATAAGCAAATCGGTTCATGAACTTCTTATTAGATAGTTGCAACGCCTCTTCAGGATCTATCTCAAATTTTCTTGCTAAATTTACTAGAGAAAAAAGTGCATCACCAATCTCTTCTTTAATAGATGCAACATCATTTTGCTCCATTGCTACTTTTATTTCTTCAATCTCTTCAGTGATTTTATCCCAAACTCCAGCAATATTTGCCCAATCAAACCCAACTCTTGAAGCACGTTTTTGAAGCTTCTCAGCTCTTAATAGTGCAGGTAAGTTTCTAGGGATATTATTTAGTAAAGATCCTTTTTCATTTTTGTCCTTTTTTTCTTGTGTTTTTATTTGGTCCCAATTTTGCCATACATCGTCAACAGAATTTACCGTAGTGTCAGCAAAAACATGAGGATGTCTTCGTATCATTTTATTTTTGATAATTTCTGTTACGGAAGCTAGTGAAAATGAGTTATTTTTTTCTGCAATAGCGGCATGAAACACCACATGGAACAGTAAATCGCCCAGCTCCTCTTCCATTTTGCTGGAATCATTTTCATCAATTGCTTCTAAGAATTCATATGTCTCTTCTATAAGGTAGTGTTTTAGCGATGCATGAGTTTGTTCTATATCCCAAGGACATCCGCCAGGAGATAATAGTTTTTCCAGCACATTTTTAAGTTCTTTATATTCTGAAAGATATTTTTCCACTGTTTAAGAAATCTCCTTGTTAGAGTTTTTAATTATTAATGATGATGAGGATATGTCCAAAGAAGGAAATATCTCCTTATTAAGAGTAATCGATTTTTGCATTAATTGCGAGTTTAGCCATTCTGTATAAATATTGTTCCTTTTTTCTTCTAATAACGATGTGTATATATTCTCAGGAATTTCTTCTAGGTTAAGTTCGTCATAGATAATAGAATTAACCATGACACTAAAGAAGTTTTCTTTATCCAAAGTTTCTATTTTAGAAAAAGTTTCAGGAGCAATTGTTACTAGTTTGTCTTGTACAACTTGAGGCAATTCTTTTTTCTCTAATACTATGTTTTGTAGAGAAATAAGTTTGTTGATCTTTGCGGTAGACCAATTAATATTTGGCTGCTCTATAAGCGACAGTAAGTATTCTTCATTATTAGTAACAACCATAATAATGTCATATTTGACCGCAGAAAGAGATAGGTTGTTTTTGTCTATATATTGAATAACATCAGTTGTAACAACGTGAATATCAGCAGTGGAAATATTGCTTATTATTCTATCCTTTAGCAGTTCTTTTCGCATACTTGCTATCATTTTTTCAAAGCTAGAGTTTTCATCCTGAAGTGCTTTCCAGAAACTTTTTTTGTCTGGGAATCCTTGTTTGATAATTTCTACTCTTGCTTGTACTTCTTGGTCTGTAATAGAGATGTTTTGTTCTTTAGCATAAGCATTGGTTATGTGATCTTCTAAAATCTCATCTAAGACAGCCCGTTTTATTTCCGATATTTCGTGTTCGTTTAGGATGGCGTCGTCTTTAAAAGAGAGGTAAGATTTATAATTGTTCATGAATTGGTCAAAAAGGGAGCTAAACGTTTCTTTGCTTATTGCGACATTATCGATTGTAGCTACAGTGTTAGAACTGAATGAGGCACTACCCAAAAATAGCATAATAAAAACGCTTAATATTAGCCTAGACATGGATTAATTATAGCATTATTTCTTGTCAGATTCCCTGTATTTTTATACTATGATTCATAATGAATATACATACAATTAAAGTAGGGTTCTTGGAAGTAAATTGCTATGTTGTTACTGTGAAAAGCAATGATTGTTTTATTATTGACCCAGGAAATGATGCAAAAAACATACTGTCATATCTAAAGGATAGCGGACTTACTCCGTCCAAAATATTATTAACGCATGGTCACTTTGATCACGTAGAAGCAGTAACCGCTATTAAGAATAAGTTTCCAGATGTTCTAGTCTATGTACATGCTGATGATGTAGAGTTTTTGGTTAATAATGAGCGTTGGGAAAACTATTTAGGGCGACCAATGGTTAGTGCTTCTTATGATAAATTAATTAAAGACGGGGATGTTATTAATCACGAAGGAGAAGACCTCCTAGTAATAGAGACTCCAGGACATTCACAGGGCTCAGTTTGTTTCTTAGCCGAGAACGATATGTTTACTGGTGATACATTGTTTGCATCTGGCGGAATAGGTAGAACAGATTTATGGAACAGTTCTCCAGCAGCAATGAGAACTTCGCTAAAGAGGCTTTTTTCTATAGAAAAGAGTGTAGCAATTTATCCAGGACATGGACCAGCTTCTACATTGGCAAAAGAACGAACCCGTTGGGGCTAATTAATTTCTAAACCGTCCAATAAATATACAACTCTATCAAAAAGTGTATAACAAAGTAGCTAATCCTAAATTCAGAACAGATAAGACTTATCGTGATTCCCCTTTAGCTCTTTGTGCCTAGACGACATATAGACGTTTTGGCAACATTATTGCACAAGTAATAAATGTAATTATTAAAAACACACTAGAGGAGGTGAAAAAATTTGGCAGAAGAAAATATAGAAGAGCAGGTAGAACAACAAGAAGTAGAAGCAAAGCCAGTGGATGTAGATGGAAGACTTGCAACAGATGACAAGAAGGCCAAGAACAAGCCGAAAGCAAAAACATTAAAGCTTAGTGGCAAGAAGCTTGTAGAAGAGCTACACAAGAAAGTGGCCGCGTTAGAAGAAGACAAAAAAGAACTTCAGCACGATGTCTTAAAGAAAAGAGCCGAGTTTGATAATTTCCGTAAAAGGTTAGAGCAACAAAAAGACGATTTTATTAAATATTCATTAGAGAGATTTATTAAAGATTTGTTGCCTATACTTGATAGCTTCAACATGGCACTGCATCCAGACAATTTGTCTGAAGAGCAGCAGCAGATGTTCGAAGGATTCGGGTTGATATATAAACAGGCATTAGATTTGTTATCAAAAAACAGCGTAATCGAAATTGAAGCTGTAGGAAAAGACTTTGACCCTAACTTGCATCAAGCAGTTTCTCAAGAGGAATCAGCTGAAGCAGAGAGTGGAAAAGTTATTAGAGAATATCAAAAAGGATACAAATTACACGACAGAGTAATAAGGCCATCAATGGTAGTCGTGTCAGCGTAGAGAAAAGGAGAACAAAATGGGTAAAATTATAGGAATCGATTTAGGAACAACAAATTCATGTTTCGCTGTAATGGAAGGAGACGCTCCTGCTATTATTGCAAACGCAGAGGGAGGAAGAACAACTCCTTCAATCGTTGCATTTTCAAAAGATGGAGAAAGATTAGTAGGGCAGGTTGCAAAAAGACAATCAGTAACTAATCCACAGAACACAATATTCTCAATCAAGAGATTTATGGGACGTAAGGAAAAAGAAGTAAAAGTAGAAGAGAAGACAGTACCTTATAAAGTATCTGCAAGTAAAAATGGTGATGCTGGGGTAGATGTAGATGGAAAACATTACAGCCCTCCAGAGATTTCTGCAATGATCCTTAAAAAGATTAAGACAGATGCAGAAGCATATCTTGGAGAAGCTGTTACTCAGGCAGTTATTACTGTTCCTGCTTATTTTAACGATAGTCAAAGACAAGCAACAAAAGATGCAGGACAAATCGCTGGATTAGAGGTTCTTAGAATTATCAATGAACCAACTGCAGCTGCTTTAGCTTATGGCTTAGATAAAGGTAATGCAACTCAAAAGATTGCAGTATATGACTTTGGTGGTGGTACTTTTGATATTTCTATCCTTGAACTAGGTGACGGAGTATTTGAAGTATTAGCAACTAATGGTGATACTCACCTAGGTGGAGATAATATCGACCAAGTAATTATCGATTGGTTATTGGCTGAGTTCAAAAAAGAAAACGGCGTAGACCTTTCAGCAGATACAATGGCATTACAAAGACTTAAAGAAGCAGCAGAGAAGGCAAAAATAGAGCTTTCTACTACACAATCTACAGACATTAATCTGCCATTTATCACAGCAGATAACACAGGCCCAAAGCACTTGAATGTGCCTTTGACTAGAGCCAAGTTTGAACAGATGATAGAGAGTTATGTGGAAAGAAGTCTTACACCATGTAAGACAGCTATTAAAGACTCAGACTTGTCTGTATCTGAAATTGATGAAGTGATTCTTGTAGGTGGTACTACTCGTATTCCAATGATTCAAGAGAGAGTTAAAAAGCTTTTCGGTAAAGAGCCAAACAAGGGTGTAAATCCAGATGAATGTGTTGCATTAGGTGCCGCTATTCAAGGTGGAGTTCTTTCTGGAGATGTAAAGGATATCGTTCTTTTAGACGTAACACCTCTTTCACTAGGCATTGAGACAATGGGAAGTGTTTTTACAAAGATTATTGATAAGAACACAACTATTCCTGTTTCTAAGAGCCAGGTGTTCAGTACTGCAGCAGACAATCAGCCAAGTGTTGAAGTACATGTGCTTCAAGGTGAAAGACCGATGGCTAGTGATAATAGATCATTAGGAAGATTCCATTTAGATGGTATTCCTCCAGCACCAAGAGGTATTCCTCAGGTAGAAGTAACATTTGACCTTGATGCCAACGGTATTGTTAATGTTAAAGCCGTAGACAAAGGTACTGGTAAAGAACAGAAGATTACTATCACAAACTCTTCAGGTCTTAGTGATGCAGAGATTGAAAAAATGCAAAAAGAAGCAGAAGCTCATGCAGAAGAAGATAAGAAGAAAGTGGAAGAAATCGAAATTAGAAATAATGCCGATAGCCTAGTGCATCAGTCTAAGAAAGTATTAGAAGATGCAAAAGAGCAAATTGATGAAGAGCTTAAAACTAAGATCGAAGAAGCAGCTAAAGAAGTGGAAGAAGCACTTAAAGGCACTGATAGCGATGTTATTAAAGAGAAGGCAGATGCTCTTCAAGCAGCTGTGTATGAAGTAAGCACAAAGATGTATGAGCAGGCAAACCAGGAAGCTGGCGCAGAAGGTGCTCCAGAAACAGAACAGCCAGAAGAAGAAAAGAAGGCTGATGACGGAGATGTAGTAGACGCAGAATTTGAAGAAAAGTAGATTGCATTATTTCCCTCCAGCCTTTAGGCTGGAGGGAAATGTATTAAGGAGAAATTGATGGCAAAAGATGATTACTATGAGAAGCTTGGCATTGAAAAAGGAGCTTCCGAAGCAGAGATAAAGAGCGCTTTTAGAAAAGCAGCAAGACAATATCATCCAGATGTATACAAGGGTGAAGACAGAGAAGAAAAGTTTAAAGAATACAACGAAGCATATCAGGTGCTTAGTGATCCCAATAAAAGAAGACAATATGACCAGTTCGGCTCAGCCGATGGTTTTGACTTTGGTGGAGCCGGTGGAGCTGGTTTTGGTGGTGGGTTTGAAGATATTTTCAGCAATCTTGGAGATATTTTTGGCGGAGCCGGGTTTGGTGGTTTTGAGGACATGTTTGGTGGTTCAAGATCTTCCAGAAGAGGTTCTCGCAAATCCAGAGGCGAGGATATTCGCGTAGATCTTTCTATTACTCTTGATGAGGCATCTAAGGGTGTTGAAAAAGAGATTTCAGTTAGAAGACTAGAGAAGTGTAGTACTTGTGGCGGATCTGGTTCTCGTGATGGCAAAGAGCCAAAAGCCTGTAACACTTGCGGAGGTAGAGGAGAAGTGAGACAGACAAGACAATCATTCTTGGGTGCTGTTAGTACTGTTTCTGCTTGCCCAACATGTCAGGGTGAAGGAAAGATCATTAGTTCTCCGTGTACAGCATGTAGCGGTTCTGGTCGTGCGACAAAGAGCAAGAATTTAAATGTAAAAATACCCGCAGGTATCAGAAATGGTTCAAAACTTAGACTAACAGGTGAAGGTAATATTGGTCAGAGAAATGGCTCTAATGGCGACCTTTATGTGTTTATAAATGTAAAGAATCATGCGGTTTTTGAAAGAGATGGCGATGATTTATATATGAAGCAAGCTGTTAGTTATTCGCAAGCAGCACTAGGGGCTACAGTTGATGTTAAAACATTGTTTGGAACAGTTGCTGTAAAGATACCAGCAGGCACTCAGCCAAATACATCTTTTAGATTAAAGGCTAAAGGGATGCCACGTCTTGGTCGTTCAGGACAAGGAGATTTATATGTGATAATTTCATTAGAAGTTCCAAAGAATCTTTCCAATGAAGAGAAAACAATTTTGGAATACTTAGCGAGCCTAAAAGGTGAAACAACAGAGTTCACAAAGAAGGCTGGAAAAGTAAAAGATAGGCTGAAGAAGCTTTTTAAATAGCCAAGGAGACTAATATGGGCAAAAAGCTATGCGAAAGAGTTAACGCCGGGCAATTAGACAACAAGTTAGACAAATACCTTAAAAAGGTTGGAGAGCCTGAGTATATTTGTTTGAAATGTGGCAGAGTAGCAGAGAAAAAAGAATCACTTTGCAAGCCTGGAGATATTTCTGATCTATGTGTCAAATTGTGATAAATATTCCCAGCGTTCCCATTTTTGGGTTAAGGTATCTTGAATTTCTTGCTGGGTTTTTATTGCCTCTTGATATTTATCGGATGCATAGGATTCAGTGGAGAATACGGTTTCATATTTTTTCGATTTAGTTTCTAGTTTTTCAATATCGTCTTCAATTTTCTTATATTCTTGTTGTTCTTTATAGCTCAGTTTTGTTTTTGCTTTTATTGTTTTACTTGTTGTTTTGTTTTGATTTTGGCTGTTGGGTTTCAGCTTAAGTTCTAGTTCTTTTTTTTCATTTTGATAATCTAAGTAATCAGTATAGTTGCCATGATAGAGGTCAATCCCCCCATGTTCGTTTAGTATAAACAAACTATCACATACACGATCCATGAAGAATCGGTCGTGAGATGCTACAAGTAGGCAGCCGCTAAACAGCATTAAAAAATTCTCGAGGACAGCGAGTGTTTTGATGTCGAAATCATTTGTTGGTTCATCAAATATTAGAAAATTCGGGTTCTGAAGTAGGATGTGAATTAAATCTAGTCGCCTTTTTTCTCCTCCGGACAAATCGGATATTTTAGTATTGAAACTGGATTTAGGAAACAAAAAGCGTTCCAAGAGTTGTGATGCACTTAGGTTTGATCCATCATGTAGCGTTATGTATTGTCCTGTTTCTTTAATATAATTAAGAATTGTTTGGTCTTGATCTTCAAAGGAGGAATTCTGATCAAAATAACCAAAATGGGTATTAATACCTCGTTCTACAGTCCCGCTATCTGCTTCAATTTGTTCTGTTATTATTTTTAATAGTGTTGTTTTTCCTGATCCGTTAGTGCCGATAATACCGATTTTGTTTTGTTTTGAAAATGAGTAGGAGAAGGAGTTTATTAAGATATTTTCACCGTACTGTTTGCTGATTTTCTTTAGATTCAAAATGTTTTTACCTAAACGTCTTCCAGCTACGCCTATACTCATGTCGTTTTCTGTTTCTGGTTTATCTCGATTTAGAATCCTATAAAATTGTTGTTGCCGTGCTTTTTGTTTTGTAGCTCTAGCTTGTGGCTGTTTTCTCATCCACTGTAATTCTAAGCGCATTAATCCCTGTATTTTTCCCTCGCGTCGATCATCTATTTCAGATTGTTCTGCTTTTTTTTCTAGATAGTAGGAATAGTTTCCTTTGTATTGAATTAGATTGGCCTGATCTATTTCGAATATGGTGTTACAAATTTTATCCAGAAAATATCGATCGTGGGTGACCATTATGATTGTTTTTTTTGATTTCACTAACTGTTTTTCTAGCCATTGAATGGTATTAATATCCAGATGATTTGTTGGTTCATCCAGAATCAAAATATCAGATTCTTCTAGCAGAACCTGTGCCATGGCTACTTTTTTTAGCATGCCACCGGATAATGTCTTCATTTTTTGATTTAAGTTGTGTATTTTGAGTTGAGTTAGAATCGACGAGATTCTGCTTTCGTATTCCCAGGCATTTAACTGCTCCATATTGTGGCTTAGCTCACTGAAGTGCTTGGTGTGAGTCTCATTTTCTGCGCAGCATTCTTTGTATTCTCTAATAGTCGAGACTAGTTCCGTATCTGCTTTTAATATATGTTGAATTATTGAGTCATTTTTATTAAATTTAAGGGATTGTTCTAGAAAGGAAACTCTAAGGCTTTTTCGCTTAACAATATTTGAATTATCATCCCTTGAGTTTGCCAGTATTTTAAGCAGGGAACTTTTCCCACAACCATTTACACCGATGAGTGCAATTTTTTGTCCTTCTTCTATCCCAAAACAAATATCCTTGAATAGGGTTTTGATACCGTAAGATTTCGATATATTTTCAACTGATATTAAGTTCATTCAAGAATTATACCGTATTACCAAACCTTCGAGAACAGTGTTTATAAGTAGCCAGACTAGCCATATACTGGACTTTTGCCCCATAACTGCTGTATTGTTTAAGTACGGAAGCGTTTGTTTTCGTACATATTATGAGTGATAAACAAAAAGTAGTAATAGCAATCGGTGAGATTTTGTTCGATGTTTTTGAGAACAAAGGATACGAGAGCATGGGCGGTGCCCCATTTAATTTTGCATTTCATATTAGCAAGTTTTTGGGAGATGTTAAGTTTGTAAGCGCCATAGGTGTTGATGAACGAGGCGACCGAATAATTAGCAAATTAGCTACGCATGAATTCCCAAGTGAATATATTCAGAGAAAAGAAAACTACCCCACTGGGACAGTAATCATAAACCTTAACGAAGAGGGCATACCTGATTATGAGATTATTAAGGATGTTGCTTATGACAACATTATATTAGAGCCTAACTTAGAAGAGTTAGTACGCGGAGATGTTGACCTTATCTATTTTGGGACATTAGCGCAGAGGAACCAAGCATCACAAGATACTATTAGAGCAATCATTGAGAAATCTCAGGCAAAAATAAAGTTTTGTGATTTAAATCTCAGAAAAGACACATATACAGAAGAAGCCATCGAATATTCCTTGAAGGCATGTAACTATTTAAAGTTAAACGAAGATGAGCTACAGTTTATAAATATAGACAATAGTTTCGGTGAAAATAACAATGAAATTGTTAGTGCTATAGCAGAGCATTACAACATCGATAATATATGCGTAACATTAGGCGAACAGGGCAGTATGTTATACTCTAAGGGAGCAATATATTTAAAAATAATACCAAAAGAAGAAGTCATAGACACCGTAGGTGCAGGAGATGCGTTCTCTTCTGTAATGATGATAGGTGCTATGCAGGACAAGTCTCCAAAGGATATTTTGCAGGCCGCTTCTTATTTTTCAGCGAAGGTTTGTAATTTAGAGGGAGCAGTGCCAAACGATTCAGGCTGGTATGAGAGATTAAGCGAAGAATTAGAGGAATATATAAATGGGTAAGAAAATGAATATTTTAGTAATCAATGTCCATGGCTTGTTCCGTGGTAAGAATTTAGAACTAGGTAGAGATGCTGATACTGGAGGACAGACAAAATATGTTTACGAGTATGTTAAAGAATTAGGCAAAAGCTCTAAAGTTGGCAATGTCTTTGTAATGACCAAGCTATTAGAAGATAAGCGCTATTCTTCGGACTATAGCCAAGCAATAGAAGAAGTATCTAAAAATGTCACCATTTATAGAATTAAAGCTGGGGGCAAGCGCTACATAAAGAAAGAAAAGCTATGGAGCGTAATGGATGAATTTGTAGAGCAAGCACTAGGCGTAATTATTGAGCAAGACTTAAAAATAGATCTTATTCATAGCCATTATGCAGACGCAGGATATGTAGCTAGAGAGCTTTCTAAGTTTTTAAATATTCCATATATTCATACAGGACACTCGCTTGGAAGGCCTAAGAAAAACAGGTTATTAGAACATGGATCAACTCTAGAAGACATAAATGAAACATATAATATGGAGTATCGTATGCTTGTTGAGGAAAAGATAATAAAGAACTCAAGTATGATAGTTACTTCAACTCAACAGGAGATTGATGGACAGTACTCTATGTATGATTCTTATAAGGATGGAGATTATGAAGTAATCCCTCCAGGTATAGATGCTGATAAATTCTTTCCTTATTACTTCTTGAATGATCGCTCTTTCTTTGAGAGAGAAGAATATCAAGAAAGTATGAGTGTTAGAGAACATATTAGAAAAGAGCTTAAGAGATTCTTTACCAAGCCAGACAAACCATTGATTCTTACTATTTGTAGGCCAGAAAAAAGAAAGAATATAGATGGCCTTATCGAGGCCTATGCGCAGGATAAAGAATTGCAGATGATGGCTAATTTAGCTATTTTTGCAGGCATTAGAAAAGATATTTCCAAGAAGAGCCCGCAAGAGAACAAGGTTCTTACCGAGATGTTGTTGTCTATGGATAAGTATGATCTTTATGGGAAGATGGCTATTCCAAAACAGCATGATTTTGAGTATGAGATACCAGAGCTATATAGATATGCAGCAGAATCTGGCGGTGTGTTTGTGAACTCAGCCTTTATTGAGCCATTTGGTTTAACATTGCTTGAGGCTGGCTCTGTAGGGCTTCCTATTGTTTCCACGGACAACGGAGGGCCTCAGGATATTATTGAGAATTGCCAGAACGGTGTATTGGTAGATGTGAAGGATCCAGCTGATATTGCCAGTGCTATTAAGGCGGTTTTGGTTGATAGAGACAAATGGGATTCTTATTCCAAGAGTGGCGTAAAGAGTGTTCGTGATTTTTATAGCTGGGAGAGCCACTGCAGTATTTTGATGAGCATTTTAAAGAAAAAGAAAATATTAGAAAAAAAAGAAGATAATAAATCGTTAAAGGATAAGTTGTTTAGTTTTAAAAAATTAATCATCACAGATATTGATAATACATTAATTGGAGATGATGATGAGCTTGGAAAGTTCTTAAAATGGTATAAGAAAAACACTGATAGTTTTGGGTTTGGTATTGCTACTGGTAGAAATATTGATTCTGCTATGGCAGTTCTTAAGGAGCAAAATGTTCCAACACCACAGATACTAATAACATCAGTTGGAACTGAAATTTATTATTATAACAATGGCAAGTTGGTTGAAGATAAGAGATGGCAAAAGTTTCTTAGTGAGAACTGGCAACCAGAAAAGATTAGAGATCTTTTAAAAGATTTAGATTTTCTTGAGCCACAGGAAGATCAAAGAGAGTTTAAGATTAGCTACAACTTAAAAGATGATAATTACACCAGGATAAGGCGTGTTCACGCTATTTTGAAAGAGAATAAGATAAGATACAAGGCGATACCAGTTGAGGGTAAGTTTTTAGACATTCTTCCGTATAGAGCATCTAAATATAAGGCAATTGTCCATGTTTGTAATAAATGGAAGCTTAATCATGATAATGTTCTTGTTGCAGGAGACTCGGGTAATGACAGAGATATGTTGCAGCAAATGACAAATAGCGTAGTTGTTTCTAACCACCAGAAAGAGCTTAGGCGTATGAAAAATGCTTATTTTTCTGAAGAAAAATTTGCAGGCGCAATCTTAGACGGATTAAAATACTACAATTTTATATAAAAGCTACGAACTCTAGTCTATAATAAAGAGAGTATGTTACCTTATTATTGTTTCTAAGGGGGATGCATGGCTGGGTTAACACCAATTGATTTTTCTCTGTTAGGCCAACAAAGATCAGATATATCTAAGGTTGCCGGAGATGATTTTTTAAAGATACAACAGCAACAACTTGCTAGTGTGCTTAAGGATGAGCAGGAGCTGCATAAAGAGCAGACTACTGCCGTAGATACAAAAGACAATGTTGAGGTGAAAGCCGATAAAGAGGGCTCTGAAAACCAACAGCAAGAGAAACGAAAAAGAGAGAATAATGAGCATGGAGACCTTGACGCTCCGGAAGATCAATATGATTATGTTCAATATGATGACCCAGATTTGGGCAAAGCAGGAGAATGGGTGGGATAATGAAATTTATTAAAACAATATTATTAGTTAGCTTGTTTGCAATTTGTTTTGCAAACTTTGATTTTACAGCTAGAGAGGACATGGAAAACAATCGTGTAGTTGGTGTTGTTTTGCACAAAGAAACTGCTGTAATTCGACTATATGAGAGTGGTCCTTATGTAACGCCATATTCTAGAGCGCAGATGGTAGCGTATCGTCTAAACGAATACCTTGAAGAATATGGAGATATTAAGAAAATGAAATTTTCGTATCCAGATGATATTTATACTGCCTCTATTCAGAATAAGAAATTGGTATCAGTTTATAAAGATGAAATAAAGTATAACGATTCCACGGTTGAAGGATTAATGAGTAAGTGGGTTAACAATTTAAAAGTTGTAATGATGCCACAAGAAATGAAGAATAAGCCACAAGTACCTGAAACAAAAGGGAATAAGCTTGTTGAAAAAGTTGAAGAAAATAATGAAAAGATTCTTGTAGCGGACGATTCGGAAGCGAAGAAAGACAATATTGCTAAAACTGTTGCAGAAGGCATCATCACACCGGTTGCTAGCGACATGATAGTTGAGGATATTGAGCAGAGATTAGAAAAAGTAGAAGCTAAGGCGATGAACTTCAAGTCCAAAAAGAATGGTTTATTGTGGTTCTTTACTTTTCTTAATTTAGGGCTGGGAGTATTTTTGTTTTTTAATTATGTAAAAGCAAGAAAACAGCTTGGCAATTATGAAGAGATTGAAAATACTGGCAGGCTTGAAGAGTTAGAGAATTCAGTAAGCATGCTATTAAAAGAGTTAAAAGATGTATCAAGTGAAGTTGCTGATAAAACAGTTAGCGCAGCGCAAGATATGGCTTCTATTCCAAAAGAAACGCCAAAAGAAGTTCCAGAAGAAGTTCCAGTTTCTGATGAGGCCATAGTTCCGGAGGTTGAGGAGAAAGAATCGCCTGAAGAGATAGAAGAGGTTGCCGACATCTTAGAAGAAGCTTTAGAAGAAGAAGAAAGTGTTATTGAAGAGGAAGATTTGAAAAATTTAGAGCAAGAAGCTGTTGAAGAAAAACCTGCAGAAAAACCAAAGGTTGAGGAAGTAGCAGTAAAAGAAGAAAAAAAACCTGATGCGCAGAAGCTTGCCGAGGAATTGGATGGTAAGGCAGGGGAATCTGAAGAAGAAAATGTTATTAATAATCCTGAGACTAATCTTTCTGGGTTAGGCATGGCTGATCTTTTTAAGATTTTAAGCAAGCTTGATAAAGATTTAAGAGAAAAGGTTCAAACTATTCTAAATAATAAAATTTTGAACAAGAATGAAAGAATTATTAATATGAATAACCTGGATATGGAAACCGAATTAATCGCTAAGGTATTGGGGTCTGGAATAGAGGAAGTTAACTTGGTTATCCAACTTAATTCACTAGACAAGGGCGAAGAAGATTCTTCAGAGTAAAGAGTTAAAAGTAGAGTTTCCGTCTATTTTGTAAGGATCAAACTCGTCAGCTGCTGACATAACCCCAAGATTATCATTGTTTGCGCTATTAACATCCATGCCTTCGCCAGTGTATCCTTGCTGCAGTTCTTCAATAGCCGCAACCATTTCTTCTAGCATTATCTGCTCTGTTCTATCCGTTTTCTGAGAATCTTGCATCTTATCTTTTATAGCATTTAGTAAGTTGTTAATCTTCTGCATAGTGCTACCGTCAATTTTGCTATCAGAAGCCATGTTAGATAATTTTGCTATAGCGCTTTTAGATGCCATTGCTGTCATTACTTGGCTTTGCATTTGGTTGGTGATATCATCGATATCGTCTTTCATTTGTTTCTGTTTATTTTCATCCTTTTTTTGTATATGGTTACTGCTATTTATTTTACTTGCCTGGCTCATAATTGCACTCCTTTATAACTATACTATCGTTGTAGTGTTTTCTTTTATTGTATCAATAATCCTTGGTTAATTGCTATAGCAATATAGCGAGTTCGGGCTTACAATACAGATTATGGGAATATTGATGTTTGTTTTAGGTACTATTATTGGAAGCTTTTTTAATGGGCTATCGCATAGAGTTTGTGCAGAAAAGAAGTTATTTTCCAGTAGGTCAAAGTGTTCAGCATGCAATAGCGCTATTCCTTGGTATGACTTGATTCCAGTATTAAGTTGGGTGCTTTTAAAAGGTAAATGTAGGAGCTGTAATAATAGTATTCCGTTTAGATATCCAGTAGTAGAAATTATGACAGGAGCGCTTACTGTTTTATTTTTTAGGTCAGGACAAATAGACGTATTAATTATTCTTCAATATGCTTTTGTGCTTAGTTTTTTCTTCAATGCTCTGACAGATTTTATTAATTTCTATGTATATAATCCTTTCATTTATTTGATGGTGGGAATTTCGTTGGGTTTAGCTTTTTTTAAAGGAGATATGTTGTTATCAGTGTTATCAGGGTTTTTTTTAGTAATGATAATAGGGACGGTTTCTTATTTAGTTGGGTTATGGTTAAAGAAGAAGGCCATGGGTGCTGGTGATTTTTTTGTATTTTTTTCTTTGGGCATGTTATTGATTCCGGAGGAGTTGGTTAGCTTGGTATTGTTTGCATCATTGTCAGGCATTGCCCTTGCAGGAATATTTCGTAGGGAAAAGGTTCCCTTTTACCCATTATTATTTTCTGGCTATATTTTTGTATTATTAGGAGGTTCTTTAGGATGAAAAAAGCAATTGCGTTACCGGAAATGTTAGTTACTATGTCGATTATTGCTGTAATTACTGCGATTGGCCTGTTTGGTTTTAGATATATTTTATTTGGGCTGAGCTTAAATAATGAAGCAGAGCTGCTACAGCATTATATGAAAAATGCACAGTCAACAGCTGATATTTATGGGCGAAATGTTACTTGGGAACATGATGGACATGTTTATAAGATTATAGATCTTGAAAAGGGGCTAGTTTTAAAAGAAAGAAGAGTTCCTGAACATGTGCTTATTCAGGGGCCAAGTGTTACTTTTAGCGAACAGTTAAGACCAGATAAAGGTGCAACAGTTTTATTGGTTAGCAAAAACAAAAGCAGGAAGATTACTGTTGATCCTTCCACAGGCCGAATAAAGCTATGGTGAAAAAACAGGGATTCTTGCTGATAGAGCTAATGGTTGCTTTATCTGCTTTGAGTATCTTTGTCCTTAGTTTTTTTATGTTTGAGAAGTATGTGAATATTGCGTCTGCAAAGATTGCCTCACAGCAAGAAAAACTTGAATCAGTTAAGGACAAATATTATCTCGCGATGTCTGAGCAGTCAGTAGATATTATAGATAATTCAGATTTTATAGTAGAAGAATACACAACTACGACGTATAAGATTAAGCTCGTTAGTAATAATATCTTGCCTGATTTATTTGTTATCAGACAAAAGTAGTTTTACTGCTCCAAATAATCCAGCATCATCGCCAAGTGCAGATAGCTTAATATTTGGTTTAGCAAGAGCTCTTTCTTTTATAACTCCACTCATTTTCTTAAGCAAGTAATCTCCAATAGCTTCAGGGACGCCACCGCCCAAAACTATAACATCCGGGTCTAAACAGTTGATTAGGTTTCCAATTGCTTCTCCAAGATATTCAGCGGCTTTAGAAACAGCTTCTTTTATTAGTTTGTTATTATCAGCTATCCCATTTTTTAAATAAGAACTCTTAAGTATCGAGTCAAATTTTTCGCCTTTGCTTTCAAGGTATTTTTGAATAGCAATTTTAGAAGCATATGCCTCTAAGCATCCCTTTTCACCACAATTACATTTAGGTCCATCAAAAGAAAGTTTCATATGGCCAATTTCGCCGGCAATATTCTGGTTTCCCGTAATTAGCTTGTCATTGATGATTATCGCTCCACCAATACCGGTGCCAACAAAGATGCCAATAGCGTTTTTGTATTTAGCAGCTGCGCCTATCCATTGCTCGCCCAACATTCCAACATTAACGTCATTATCGATAGCGATATTTTTAATCCCAAAATCATCTTGTAGTTTTTGTTTCAAAGGAAAGTTCTCAAAAGGTAGGTTTGGTGAAAAGGTTATTTCTCCTTTAGCGTTAACTCTTCCAGGAATGCCAATGCCAATCCCTTCAATATTGTCATTGCGTTCTATCAGCGTTGATACTACTGCTTTGATTCTAGAGTAGACCTCGTTTTGGTCTTTGCTTGCTTTTGTTTTCACTTTTTCTCTATCAATGATTTTTTTATCTTGAACGATTGCTCCAAGAATTTTTGTTCCGCCAATGTCTAATGCTAAATAATTTGTTTTCACCATGATATTAGTCTGTCTCCCATCTTTATTCTTTCGTATTCTATAAAATCACTACCCGAAAGTAAATATTTTTTCCCAACAGCACAAATTTTTATAATAATTGCACCATCCGCACATTTTATCATAGGACCTTCAGGAGATAGTCCAATAACTGTGCCCGTATCTGCATCACTAGTATAATGTGTTGCAGCTGCTTCGTATATTGCTATTAAGTTGTGTTTGTATTGAGCGAGTGCTCCATTATAGGGGTTTAGTGCTCTTATTCTGTTTATTATTTTTTCCATTGTCCAATCCCAATGAATGAAAGTATCTTTCATGCCTGTTTTTGGTGCTTTCGGAAAGTCTCCACTGTTTTGAGCTACAGGTACTAGCGAGTCTGTCTCTATTTTATTTAATAAAATTTCTAGCATATTAGCTGCTAAAATCTCTTGTTTTGCTATTACTAATCCGCAGGTGTCTTTTGGAAGAATAGCGATTTCTTCTTGCATAACGATATCACCATCATCAAACACATCTGTCATTAAGTGATAGGTGATGCCGGTTTCTGTTTCCCCATTTGCGATAGTCCAGAAGTAAGGACTATAGCCTTTATAGCTTGGCAATAATGCAGGATGCATATTTATTGCTAGTTTTGCAGATGCTATCAGAGCATTCCCTAGTTTGTCTGGGAACGTGTAGGACAATATTAAATCTGGCTCTAATTCGGTTTTAACTGTTGCGAGGAACTCTGGATTGTTAACATCCTCAAAGTAAAAAATAGGGACATTGTGCTCTTTGCAGATTAGCTTCATGGTTTCAGTATCTTGGCTATAAGCAGGAGTGATGACAACTCCTACTGGAGGCATTCCTATCTGAATTAGCTTTTTAAGTCCTTTGACCGTGAGCTGTGTTATGCCAAATAATAATATACGCATAATTTTATTATACTACGCACAAAGAAAAGCGCTAGGCATGGGTTGCTTATTTTAAAAGTAAGGAAAGGTCTAATATTGGTGCTGAGTGAGTTATTTCACCTAAACTAATTCTGTCAGGCATTAGGCTTGCTTTTGTTTTTAGCGTAGATTCGTTAACACCGCCGGAGATTTCTGTTTGTATGTTTGGGAAGTTATTATTTATATATGCTATACAGCGTGTTGTGAGTTCGTTATCCATATTATCAAGCATAATAATGTCAGCCCCAGCGTAGCAGGCTTCTTTTACTTCTTCAAAATTTTCGGTCTCAACTTCTAGAAAGAACGCTTCATTTTTTATTAGTTCATTATAATTGGAAGAAGCTTTCACAGCAGAAACTGCTTTTTTAATACTTCCAACTGCTTTGATGTGGTTTTCTTTTAAAAGAATAGCATCAAATAGCCCTATCCTATGGTTTGTTCCGCCTCCGTCTTTAACAGCTTTCTTTTGAAGATATCGTAGCCCAGGAATGGTTTTTCTTGTATCAAGAATTTTACAACCAAAAGGCTTAACAATATTTACATACTTATTCGAGAGAGTTGCTACACCACTTAGTTGCTGTAAGAAGTTTAATAAAGTTCTTTCCAGTTTTAATATGTCTAAAGTAGAGCCAGAGAGCAGTAATACACATTCTTTGTTCTCTACAGATTCTCCATCATTTTTTAGGATAGCATAGCTAAGAGATGAATATGTTTTCAGAATATGTTCGATGACCAACATCCCACTGATAATGCCTGCTTCTTTTGCAATAATTTTTGCAGAGCTTGTTGAGTTTTTTTCTAGTGTTAGTTCAGAGGTGATATCGCCACCAGCAACATCTTCTTCAAGTGACTTTTTTACTATTAGGTCTATTTCTAAAGCTAGTGCATCCATAAGTAAAGTATATCATGTTACAATAAAAGTATGGACTCAGTAATGAAAGACAAATTAAAGAAATTCTTTATAAATGATAAGTTTGCCGCAAGCAATGGCATGAAGATATTGGACGTTGCAGAAGGTTATGGAAAATCAGAATTAGTAGTAGAAGATAGCCACTTAAATGGGGTTAAAATTCTTCAAGGTGGAGCTATTTTTACTTTGGCCGACCTGTCATTTGCAGTCGCTTCTAATTCCCATGGTAGAGTTGCTGTCGGTTTGCAGAATAACATTAATTATATAAAACCAGGATTTAAGGGCGACACGATAACTGCTGAAGCCAAGGAAATATCACGAGGAAGAACCATCTCTACTTATGAAGTTTTAGTAACAAATCAGAACAATGAACTCATATCCACTTTCCAAGGTACAGCATACGTTAAAAAATCCATGCTTTTTAAAGATTAAATCTCAAACATAACCTTATAATTTTCAGACAGTTTTTCTTTCACATTTTTTATGTAAACCTCCGACTTCGCTAACACTCAGCCACCTCCTTTGACCTGCACTGAGCTTAGCGAAGTATAAAGGAGGCTCCTTGTGGTTTCTATTTGCCCCCTTTATCAAAGGGGGAAAGATGCGTGAGCATCTGGGGGTTTATTCTTTTGGCGGGATTATTTTATTTTATATTAATTGAAATTGGTGTATTCACTGTTTAGCTAATTTGAGATAAAATAGAGTCCTAGTTATTTTATAAAAGGAGAGTATATATGTTTTCACTAGACCATACAAAAAAAGTAGACCCAATGATCGCAGATGCGATAGAAAAAGAATTAGGCAGACAGCAAAATAAGATTGAGCTGATAGCTTCAGAGAACTTTACCTCTAAGGCTGTAATGGCTGCTTGCGGATCAGTCCTTACTAATAAATACGCTGAAGGTTATCCCGGTAAGAGATATTATGGTGGCTGTGAGCATGTAGATGTTGCAGAGCAGATTGCTATTGATAGAGCTAAGGAATTGTTTGGTGCAGAGCATGCAAATGTGCAACCACATTCTGGAGCACAAGCTAACACCGCTGTTTATATTGCATTGTTAAAAGTTGGCGACACGGTTCTTGGTTTGGATCTTTCACATGGAGGACATCTTACACATGGACACCCTCTAAATATTTCAGGGCTTTATTACAACTTCATTGCTTATGGAGTTTCTAAAGAAGAAGAAACTATCGACTATGATAAGTTAGAGGCATTGGCTATAGAACATAAGCCAAAAATGATTGTTGGTGGTGCGAGTGCTTATCCAAGAATTATTGATTTTAAAAGAATGCGAGAGATTGCTGATAAAGTAGGCGCGTTGCTATTTATTGATATGGCACACATCGCAGGATTAGTTGCTACTGGTCTTCATCCAAGTCCAGTACCATATGCAGATGTGGTTACAACAACTACTCATAAAACATTAAGAGGGCCAAGAGGTGGACTTATTCTTTGTAAAGAAAAATATACAAAGGATATTAATAGAGCAGTATTCCCTGGAACGCAGGGCGGACCATTGATGCATATTATTGCTGGTAAGGCAGTGTCTTTTAAAGAGGCATTAGAACCATCTTTCAAGGACTATCAAGAGCAAGTAATAAAAAATGCCGCTAAGATGGCAGAGGTTCTTGCAGCAAGAGGATTTAGAATAGTATCCGGAGGAACAGACAACCATTTGCTATTAGTAGACGTAAAGGCAAAGGGTATTACTGGTAAGGTTGCAGAGAAGGCTTTAGACGAAGTTGGTATTACTGTTAATAAGAATACAATTCCTTTTGAAACAGAGAGCCCATTTGTAACAAGTGGAATTAGATTAGGAACGCCTGCCGTAACTACTAGAGGCATGAAAGAAGCTGATATGGTAAAAGTAGCTAATCTTATTGCAGATGTTTTGGAAAACATTGAAAACGAAGAAGTTCTTGAAGGAGTAGCTGATAAAGTAGTTGCGCTTAGCAAAGAATTCCCTTTATACGAATAAAGATGGTTACCACTAAAGATAAATATTTAAAACGACCTAGCTGGGATACATACTTTATGAATATCGCAGAAGAGGTTTCTACTAGAGCAACTTGCATTAAGCGTAATGTTGGAGCAGTAATAGTTAAAGATAAACAGATATTAGCTACTGGCTACAATGGCGCACCTAATGGTATGAAACATGGTGCCGAAGTAGGTTGTCTTAGAGAACAGCTAAACGTGCCGTCTGGAACTCATCACGAGCTTTGTAGAGGACTACATGCAGAACAGAACGCAATTATTCAAGCAGCAAGACATGGAATACATATAGATGGTGCAACACTGTATTGCACATATATGCCGTGTGTTATTTGTTCTAAGATGATTATTAATTCAGGAATAAATAGAATAGTTTTCAAAGGCTACTATCCTGATGAACTAGCAGTACAGATGTTGATGGAGTCTAATATTGAGGTTAGTCTTTTTGAAGAAAAATATGAGAATGAAAAGATTGAGTCAGTAGAATTGTCTGATGAAGAAAAAGAGAGGTATAACCTTTCATGCTAGCACCAAAGATGTTGAGAGATAATCCAGAGCAGGTTCGTGCTGCGTTAAAAGCGAGAAACAATGACACAGTATTACTGGACCAGTGGATTGCACTAGATAGAGATTATAGAGATGTTCTGAAAAATGTTGAGGAACTGAAGGCAGAGCAGAATAAACTTACTCCAAAAGGGAAGCCAACTCCAGAGCAGCTACAACAGCTTAAACAGATTTCTGAACAAGTTAAAGACTTGGCAGTTGAACAGAGAGAAAAGCAGTCAGTTTGTGATGAAAAAGCCTTGTATTTTCCTAATCTAGTTAGTGAAGATACGGTGATTGGTTCTGATGAAGCAGACAATGTGGAGATTACTAAATGGGGAGAGCCAAAAGAATTTTCTTTTGATGTAAAATCACATGACGAGCTTGGAAGAAGCTTAGATATATTAGATTTTGAGAGAGGCGCAAAGCTTTCTGGAAGCAGGTTTACGGTATATAAAGGACTTGGTGCAAAGCTAGAGCGAGCACTTATTAATTTTATGCTAGATACTCATTCAGAAAGTGGTTATCAAGAGATTTTGCCTCCATATTTAGTTACAAAAAATACTATGCAGGGAACAGGCCAGTTGCCTAAGTTTGAAGATGACTTATATAAATGTGCTGGGGATGAAGAAGTTAATCAGCTTTATTTAATTCCTACTGCGGAAGTACCTGTAACAAACTTATATGCAGATGAAATTCTTGCTAGGGATGAGTTGCCAAAATCTTTTTGTGCGCATACACCATGCTTTAGAAGAGAAGCAGGAAGCTATGGAAAAGACACTGCTGGGCTTATTCGTCAGCATCAGTTTAATAAAGTAGAGTTAGTTGTTTATTCTAAACCAGAAGCTAGCATGGAGTTGTTAGAGAAATTAACTTTAGATGCCGAAAGCATTTTGCAAAAGCTGGAGCTTCCATATAGAAAAGTTCAGTTATGTTCTGGAGATTTAGGGTTTTCTTCTGCAAAAACATACGATTTAGAAGTATGGTTGCCATCGCAGAATACGTATAGAGAGATTTCTTCTTGTAGCAATTTCTTAGACTTTCAGGCAAGAAGAGCAAAGATTCGCTACAGAGGAGAAGATAAGAAAACAAACTTTATTCACACACTGAATGGGTCGGGATTAGCAGTAGGCAGAACGGTTGCAGCCATTCTTGAGAATAATCAACAAGAGGATGGAACAATAAAAGTGCCTTTTGTGTTGCAAGATTATTTAAAAACAGAGATAATTAATATAAATTAGGAGGAGTACAACGTGGATAAACAAGAATATATAAAACTTTTTAGATCGTTAGCAAATGAAGAGAGATTAGAAATAATCTTAAAGCTTTACCGTGAAGGTGAGTTATGTGCATCTGATATTGAAAAGAGTTTCTTTATGGAGCAATCGACAACTTCTCATCACTTGAATTATTTAAAGAACGTAGGCGTTCTTGATTCAAGAAAGCAAGGTAGAAATGTATTCTATTCTGTTAACAAAAAGAATTTAACAGAAATTTATGATAGTTTCTTAGTGGATTATTTTGGTATCGCCAGAGACTAATGGCTGATTACAAAGAACTTCTTTCAAAGGTAACAGCAGGGTTACAAGAAAGATTTAATTTGTCAGCAAGAGCGATAGAAGATATCTTTTCTCGCGCAGTAATAAATGTAATTAATAAAGAGGAATTGATTTTTAAACAAGGTGTTAAAAGTCAGTTCCTTTTTATTATAGTTGAAGGCAGAGCAGAGGTAAGTAGAGATAACGTTAAGCTGGCTGAAGTAAAAGTTGGTGATATTATCGGAGAAATGTCTATGCTTGGGAAAAATAAAGCGACAGCTACTGTAAAATCTTTAATGGAAATGAAAGTGTTTAAGTTCCAGAAAGAAAAATTTGCAATTTTACTAAACAAATATCCATCTCTTAATAGAGCCATTGTTATGGAAGCGATTAATCGCAAGAACGAACAAAACGACGAAGAGTTTTCATAAATTACACTTCGATACAATTTCCGCTCATTGCTGTGCGGAAACCACTCAGTGACCGCACGAAAACGTACAAGTAATTCGCCAAAGTTTACATTAATTTATTTTTTCCAAAATTATATTAAATAATAGAGAGTTATTTTATAATCAGAAGTATGAATCTGGGGGAAGTTTCTGTCCGTTGGTTTTCTTTATCAGCGGCAGAGACATTAAACAAACACGAAGGCAATCCGGCACTTCAACTTCTCAAGCGGCAGTTGTTGGGAGATATTTATACCCTATTTGATAACAAGGTTCAGATATCACATTTACAATTACATCATTTTTGTCAGCCTAGACAGAACGAATCAATGCAAGGAAGAGAGCAGTTTGATCAAAAGAATAAGCTAACACTTGAACCAAGCATAGAGGAGTTAGAATGCTTATACTCTGAATCTCAAAACAAGAAAAACAGAACCCCTTATGTTTATTTGCATTTAGCAGATGCAAATCTTGATGAGATTAGGTATAGAAGTACGAATCTTTATTACAGATTAAAAGCATTAACAGACAAAGGCTTTGTGAAGATTGCAGGAGGCGTACTTGATGAGGCATTTATTGGGCCAGATGATGTGTCTTTTTCTGTTGCATCAGTGAATGTATATTATCAAAAGGTCGTAGAGATGTTTGGGGCAGATGCGGTTGCTCCAGTAGTATGGATTCCTGAGAGATTTTTTGAAGCACGGACTGCTGAAATAATTAGCAAAGTTTATGAAACAAGTGAGTTTTTTCAAGACAGAGAAAATATATATATCATTGTCGATCAGAATGTTATTGAGCATTCATTGCCCGAAGATTGGCAGGGGAATGTTTTTACTGGTTGGGTTAATCCAGCATTTCCAAAGTTAAAAGTATTTGTAAGCTCCAACCATTTGCGTGCGATTATGCCACAGGCTTCACCTTTTGAAGTAAATAACCACATGTTTCATTTAATGAACACAGTTTGGTCTGATGAACAAAGATTGGCGGTTAATTGGTTTATTGAAGAGTATGAAAAACTAATATGGATGTATGCATATGTAAGAGACAACTTTAGCGTTAAGGGCGTAAGCGAAGCAAGTACAAAGATTAATAGTTTTTTAGCAGAAGCTGAGGAGCGGTTAACTTCAATTGAGCCTTTACTAGTTTTCTTTGTAGATGACCTAGAGAAAAATGGCAGCTGGACTGGCACCCAAGAATTTGCTTTTGAGGAGAGAAGACATTTTCTTCGTTATATAGAGCAATCATCTAACATGTTTAATCCGTATCACATGAAACAGCTTGAAGATCATCAACCAGAATATAAAGAAATCAACCATATTAACCCAAGTTCATATAAAGAGTTTTCCATTATTTGGAACAACAAGCCCGAAGATGTAGAACGATGGAGAGAACTAACTTTAATTTTTATTAATAATAATATTAATAGCGTGCAACATATAAAAAACTTAAGCGACGATGATGTCCAAGATATAGGCATTTTGCAAGAAGACATAGATTGGTATGTTTCTTTTATAAGAAAGCCAATAAGCTGGCAAGAGGGGCAGTTTGAGAAGTATCCAGAGATAAAACTAAACTGGGAATTAGCACAGTTCTTTTATAAAGAGATAACTTCGTCAGCATTAAGCATTGAATCTTTGAGTGAAAGCTTACAGGATGAAAGTTCAAATCTTGGAAATCTTTTACATATTTGGAATAAAAACAGAGCTAGTTGTCCAAACTTTATTGGATTTTTCGGTGGCGCATCTATATTGTTTTTTAGATTAAATATTGCTTCTCAGTTAGCTGGGATAGCTACACTTATTTATAATCAGGATAATATTTTCAAGACAGTTGAGGTTAATGGTAAAGAGTGGACATTGCTGAAGATAGCTGAGGATATCAAAATTCTCAACGAACGAGGTGATGCAGTGTTTATTTGTAATACCAAAAATTTACATCCACTTGTTTCTGGGTTTTCAAGGCATAGAGAAGGATATTCAAGTATTATTCGAGAATTAGCTAGTGGAAGAGAAGATATTGAGGAATTTGCCTTAGTTGAGAAAGAGGGAGGAACAGCTTCATCACATGAGCTAGTGACTGCGCTCGATTTAGCAGGAATGCAGAATAGCGACTTGTTTAATAAGACTCACCCTAAAAAAGATGTATATGACCAAGAGCTTTCAACAGTGCAGCCATACCCAACAGCTTGGGGACAAGTGTGGTTGATGAGCTCGAAGATAATTAATAGCCCAATGCGTTCTTATGTCGATTTGAATATGTTGCCGGTAGAGCATATTAGTAGCAATCTGTACCAAGATCAGTATGGCGAGGGCACAATGCTTACTTTTGTTAACAGAGTTAAGTTTTGCGGTAATCAGGTAGATATAATAAAAAAATATAGCACTAATGATACAAAGGTAACAGTTGAGATTTGGAATCGCTCTAATAATTTGATTTCTTTTAATCCGATAGTGGCATTTCCAACAACATTTGATTGGTATGAAGGAGAAAATTATAGAATAGAAGGGTCTCCGTTCCCACTAGATGGAGAGATTAGGCAGTACTATAAAGATAATATTTATATGGAAGATAAGATTTCAAATATTGGTTTAAAAATTAACACCAATAGAAATGATACAAAGTTTTCTTGTACAACCATGTATAGCTGTCAGCCTTCAGATGACGGAGAATATACCGTGTCACCTCAACATGAGTTGTTAATGCTTAGCAGCCTATGCTCTATTAGCTTATTGCCGGATCAAGATTATAGAATAGAATATGGTGTTGAGAACAAGGCCTTGGGCAATCAATCTACTTGGGATTTAGATTTAGCAAGTATCCCAGACGAGTTAAGGTCAAAGATTCGAACGTATGAAGAGTCCGTATTGAAAGATAGGGGCTTAACAAGTTTTCAGAAAATAAAGCTTATTTATGCAAGATTTCCAGAGATAGTATTCTGGGCAACGCATAAAGTTTAGTCTTTTCTTGAATTTGCGGTTTTTTGTCAGCACCATCAACTTTGCTAAGCTAATTTGTATACCAGTTGTTTAGCGTTTCTACTTCGTCTTTAAATATATTTGCATGTTTATATAGTGCCAAAAGGCACATTCTGCAGATGTGGTAGTGGGCAACCTCAAATTGAGGGGGGATAAATTTAATTAATTTTAAGTTATAAATCCCAAAATCTGGGTATAAGTATATATGGATGCGATTTTTTGTAGAAAAAACCAATAAAACTATATATGAATAATACAATTAAATACAAAACAATATCTTTTAAAACAACTTCTGTGCCTAGATGGGGAAAGATCGATGCTTTATTGGATTATTTTAAAACAAATAACATAGTTTTTCTCAAAAAAGAAAAACAGCTTTTCGAGCCTTTAGCAGAGGCTTCTGCAATTGATATAGATATAGCGATTAAAGCAATGAAAGCATATTACGAGATTAGAGCTAGTGTCGGGATTCCTACAATTACCTATAATATTTGTCGTAAATTAGAAACTGTTAATGTTTTACTGGATAGTCATGCTGGAGAGCAGTTAATTCTGGCGAGTATGTTGGCTAACACTAGTATTTCTGAAGATTCAGATAATAGAAAGATTGCTTTTGATAAAATTGATAATGATTTTGGAAAAGAAATGACAAGTGTTGTAAAGAAATTAGATAAACTGGCAAGGTTTAATATTTTCAATAAATTATCTACAGAAGATTTCGCAGATAGTTTTATAACGATGTCAGAAGATTTAATGGTAGTTATTATAAAACTAGCTCAAGTTAATTCTGAGCTTCAATACTTCGATTCTACAATTGCGGATTTTAGTAATATAACACAAGAGCAGATTGATTTAGGTAGAATTGCTATTAGTAGTTTTGCGCCAATCGCTCATAGACTTGGTCTTAATAGAATGAAGACAGAAATTGAGGATTTGGGGTTTAAAATTAGCAATTATGGGAAATATACAGAAATTAAAGATCAAATAGATAATCTTGGTATTGATAATGATATATATATTAACGCAACGATTAGTAGTATTGGAAAGCAATTACTAAGAAACGGAATCCCTATGCGGAGTAAGGATATTCGTGGAGCTATAGTTAGTGGCAGGCCAAAATCTATTTATTCAATTCATAAAAAAATAACAGGAAGGTATTTGAATAAATATAATGAACTTGGAATCGCTTCAGTAAAAGATCTTTTTGCTTTCAGGATAATTGTTCCTTATAGTAAAACAAGCAAAGAAGATTGTTTCAAAGCATTTGCCTTATTGCAAGATTTATATCCTAAACAGAAGGATTTGTGCGATTATATATCTTTTCCAAAAGGAAACGGATATCAATCCATCCATGCAATCTTTCAAACAGACGTAAATTCTGTAGAAATTCAAATACGAGATTCTCGAATGCATGATGAGGCAGAATTTGGGGTTTGTGCTCATGCTAGCTATAAAGGACACGCTACTAAGGGAGTTGATTTGTCTAATTATCAGGAATATATAATGAAGCAAGGACTTGATATATCCAATGAACTTGGGAATGATCTGGCTATTGGTAATACTTATGTGTTTATGGATGATAAAGTTGCGCATATTGTTCCTGAAGGACAAACCATAATTGATTTTGCCTCCACATTACACTCTAAAGCTGCAGTAACTCTTAAAGGAGTTACAATTATTAGGAATGGAAAAAAAATATATCCTTCAATTTATTCTAAACTACGAAAAGGCGATATTATAAAGTTAGATTTTACTGAAGAACAATTAAGATCAGTAAATAGGCAAAGAAAACAAAAAGTAAAAAAGGAAATGAGCAGTATTAGTGAGATTAAGAAACAACTCAAGAAAATACAAAATACGTTATTATCAGTTACAGTTGATGGAGTAGATAGAATGAAAGTTAGATATAATCCAAAAGAAGTTTCGCCAGGAGATAAGGTAATAGCAGTACAAAGAAAAGGTCAATATTCAAAGGAGTTATTAACAGCAAATCAGTATGATAAATTAGATGAAAAGGATAAGCAAAATTCTACAGAAAGTGTTGAGTGGAAACAGGGATCATATAATTTAAAGAGATATAAAATTAAAGTTCAGGGTAATAAGAAAAGATTTGTTAAAGATCTTCAAAATAGTGAGTTGTTAATAGATAATATCGATAATAAATCAAGATATGGTTCATCTTTATATGTGACTATGTTTTGTCCTGTTGGAATTTCTGGTAAGGACAAAATACCTTTAGTTTCAAATCAGAGGATTCAAGTGGAACGAGTTAAATAGATTTAAAATAAAGCTACTTGTTTTGATTCTTTGGTTCGTAAAAAAGCGGGAATAGCTGGAGCAGACTTTTACAAATCATCCAAAAAATTTGTGTTCGAGAAAAAAGAAAGAATGGTGGAGCTCTTTGGACGTGATTCCGAACCTAAAGAGAGTTTTTGAGGAGTGGGATACTTTAGTTATTTAAGATGATTACCTTTAAAAGCAATCATATCGAATTAAACAATTTAGGATTTTGACTAAGGATTAAAAACTAAAACTCCTGTTTATTGTAAACTACTACTGGAATATTTGAGTTAATAGAAACAATACACCAATTTATGCAATTATAAAGTTATAGTTTAAAATTACATAAATTGGTGTATAATACTAGTATCATGATTATTAAACGTACTATAACCTATGAATTACTGGAACTTTCCCGCTCATTTCCCATAGTAACAATTACAGGTCCAAGACAATCAGGGAAAACAACTTTGGCCAAAAACACTTTTCCTAATAAAGCCTATGTTACGCTAGAGTCACCAGACCAGCTTGATTTAGCATTAAGTGATCCTAGAAAATTTTTAAGAGAACTTAACAACAACGCGATTATTGATGAGATTCAAAGAGCCCCACAATTATTATCTTATTTACAAGAAATAGTAGACAATAATAATAACGCAGGTCAATTTATACTTACAGGAAGCCAACAATTTGAACTATTACAAAAAGTCACTCAATCTTTAGCAGGCAGGACTGGACTACTTAAACTTCTACCTTTTTCTTTAGAAGAATTACAAGATTTTGAAGATAGGTCCCTAAACGAAATTATCTTTACAGGATTTTATCCTAGAATATTTGATAAAAACTTAAATCCGACCACTGTTTATCGAAATTATTATGAAACATATATTGAAAGAGACGTAAGACAACTAATAGCAATAAAAGACCTCAGTTTATTTAAAAAGTTTATGCGACTTTGTGCTGGAAGAATTGGCCACATCTTTGTTGCTTCTCACTTAGCAAATGAGGTTGGGGTATCTGTCCCTACAATTAATTCATGGCTTTCTGTTTTAGAAGCTTCATATATTTTGTATTTACTGCCACCATTTTATAGCAACAGCAATAAAAGATTAATAAAATCACCTAAACTATACTTTTATGACACAGGGCTTGCCTCATACTTACTAAGACTCGAAGATACAAACCAATTATCACGAGACCCTCTGAGAGGCAATTTATTTGAAAACCTTGTTGTATTAGAAGTATTAAAAACTCGCTACAATCTTGGCAAAGATAGCAACTTATATTTTTATCGAGACAGCAATCAAAATGAAATTGACTTAATATATGAATCAAAAAGAAAAGTTGTTGCAGTTGAAATAAAATCAGCCGAGACCTTCTCTCGAGATTATCTAAAAGGTCTTAATTATTTTGAAAAAAACTTCTCTTCACTAATTACTAAAAAGTTTCTTTGCTATGCAGGACATTTACAGCAAAACATTAATGGGACAGAATTAATAAATTTTCGTTATTTGTCTAAAAATCTTTCTAAATTGTAATGTTCATTTAATTGAGTCTATTTAGTAATAATTTTCACAGCTAAATTAGGAAAAGGTTTAGTTGGTGGACAGAGTTGGACGTTATTCCGAACCTACAGAGAGTTTTTGAGGAGTGGGATAATGTAGCGTAATCGTTGTCTTCGTTTGACTATTTACCCCAGCCTCTTATTTTTCTACCTAAATCAAATAACCTATCTTTATAAGTTTTATCTTTATCTGGAAAAGCTTCTCCACAGTATAATGGAACATTAGAAATATCTGTCCTTGTCCCGTCTTCTTCTTTTGAATGGTTAAGTATTTTAATTGAACCTTCTTCCTCTCCTGGAGTCATGTATACATATGAATTACTAAGTGATGTTTCATATTTCCACCCTTCAGGATATATAATTTGAGAAATACTGCTCCCTTTTAACCTGCAAGCAGCAACTTCTTGTTTACTATCTTTTAGGGATATATGTCCATACTCTGCCCATTCACAGCTGCTTGTGCTTCCTTCTTGTTGGTCAATCACTACCAAATCTATCGCTGTATTATTTTCCAAATGAACAAACCCTTTTGCTTTAAGTTTATCAATAAACACTCCAACATCGTTTGGCGACATAAATCCAACTCTAACCAATTCGGTATCTGCGCAAAGTGTATTATTTGGTAGATCTTGCTTAAATGCTTCCCACCCACCTTTATATTTCTTTAATATAGAATCTGCCTTGATAATTACTGAAAGTGCTTCTACTAAAACGGCCATGTTATTCTCCTTTTTTTATGTTTCTTTTGCAGTTACTGACAATAAATATTCAAGCTCATATTAGGATATTTAAAAATTATAGTCAGTGGCAACATTATCCCAATCTAATTCACTTATATGTTTAATAATATGTGGGGCAATCGGAAATGCGTATTGATCTTGAAACCAAACAATTGTTAATTGTGCCCCATCTGCTGAAACATCCTTTACAGGCACATTAGAATCAAGAGAAGCAACACATGTAACTTCTGGAAGAATTTGAGGGTCTTCTGCAAAGAGGTATTTTTGCCTATCCTTCTCCGTAAATTTTGGTTCTAACATTACCGGTGGTATGAGCAGCGGCTTAGATGCACCCCCGATGCTATCTTTTGCATCAGTTAAAGCATCTTCAATTAGCTCTTTGTTTATTTCTGCAGTTGTAACTCCTACTAATACATCATAATCTTTAATATATTGAATCAATTGATTAATATAGACCTCTCTGCCATCAGAAAGCAATATGGCCGAGACTCTGCTTGGCAAACCATTCTCCATTAACAAACTAAACTCAGAAGGTGTGTTATCTTTATTAGGTTTATTTGTATTAGTCATTGCGTGCTCTGTAATTACTCATCAATATTCGGTATTATTTCCCCGTATTCGGGAGGGTCATTAAGCGTTATCTCGCCAAATGCTGGAGGCTCTTCTGGGACTAAGTCATAATTATTTGTTTTGCGATAAATCATCAATCTCTCGAATAATGTACGATAGCCTTGGTTTATTATCTCTAAGTTTTGTTTTGTAGGTTTAACTGATTGAATATAATCGCCAATCCACTTTTCTCCATCTTGAGAATCTATACGAAAAATCCAGTATCCTTTTCCTGTTTTTGTTAGGGTAGAATAAAACTTTTCATCTTTAGATAAAACGCCAACTGTTTTAAGTGATACAAAAAATCTTACAAAGTCCTCGCCACTACTAAAAAATTTGCCTATATTTAATGAATCATTTGTTTGATTATTCTTCATGACTTTTATATTATACACCGACGTAAGTTTTCTTTTTAGTCTCATCCTCTGCTTTTTCCATCAAAAACTATGTATCAACACATATCCTTGTATAATATTTATTATGAAAACTTTTGTAATAGGAGATATCCACGGAAATGTATCAGCTCTCGAAAGTTGCTTAAACCAAGCTAACTTTGATAAAGATATCGACCAATTAATTTCACTTGGCGACCTCTGTGACAGGGGAACCCAAACGAAAGCATGCATTACTCTGCTCCTAACAATAAAAAACTTAATACTAATACAAGGTAACCATGATCAGATGTTTCTGGACTGGATTATGACAGGTGTAGGTTCTACAGCATGGTTAACACAGGGCGGACTTGAAACTATTGAAAGTTACACAAATCTACCTGATGAGCACATGAAATTCTTTAGAGCATGGGAAATGGGGAAGGAGGACTTCAATGATTATATACCTCCAGAACATATTGATTTACTAAAAAATGCAAAACCATATTATCTAGACAAAAAGAAACGATTGTTTGTCCATGCTGGCATCAACATTGAACTGAGTATCGAGGAAAATACACCTGATGAGCTTATGTGTAATCGTTCATTTTTTACGTCAGCTATTATGACCAACAAACAAAAGAGAACCAAGTATTCCGAGATTTATCTTGGACATACATCAACACTTATCTACGGCAAATCGACTCCAATAAATATTGGCAAGATTTGGAACATTGATACTGGTTCAGGATATCCTGATGGCAAGTTAACAATTATGAACGTTGATACTAAAGAATACTGGCAGTCATAGTATAATACTTCATATGGACTTATCTACTGTATGGGAATATGTTATTTCTCAACAAAACCAATTATCAACAATACATGGACCTAAACATTGGGAAAATGTTAAAAAAAACGGATTATACCTTGCAAAACACTATAACGTAAGCAATGTAGTCATTGAACTATTTGCCATATTTCATGATTCGCAAAGAGTAAATGATGGCAAAGACGATGCCCATGGTTTGAGAGGAGCCGAGTTAGCATTAACATACCTCTCTGGAACAAATTTAATAAATGAACAGGAATTGGACCTTCTATATTATGCTTGCGCTCATCATACAGATAAAAAACATACTAACAATCTTGCAATTGCATGTTGCTGGGATGCTGATAGATTAGATTTAGGGAGAGTCGGCGTAAAAATCAATCATGATTTTCTGAACACCGAATTGTCAAAAAGCATGATTAAAAATCATATACCACACCTCGAACCATGAAGCTTCTCAATAATAGCGGCACATAGATCAGGATTTGTGGAGGTAAGATATTTTAATCCAATTAAATCATTGTCCCAAAAAGTCACCTCTTTTTTTTCATTACGTTTATGAAGGCTATCTAGATAATTAGAATAAACAACAAGAGAATCTTTAATGTCATCATCTTCTATTATTTGGGAGTATGTTAAAGTTCTTTCAATAATATTACTTAGTTGCCCATACTGACTGGCAACATCTGAAACAACCAATTTGTTACTTTTTGATAAGAGACGTAATATTTCAATCAAACCTTCCTTAAATGCCTCCAGTACGTACGGTTTGGGATTATCATTAGGACCTGGAGCTAGTGCATCATAAGCTCCCAATGCATATATTATAACCATCTTTAAGAAATCAGCTTCTGCCTTTGTTAGGTTTAATACATAAGAGTATGATGTCATAAATGTCTCCTTCTAATTTATTATTTAGGAATAATACTGCATGTATTACTCACCAAAATGATACCAATCTTCTTCATTTAACCTATCTAAGAATTTAGATACTGCATCTATTACATCGTTATCCTCAGCCCACTTAAGGTGCCCTAAAAAACGAATTCTTTTATCTTGATCAGAACTATGCCACCATGCGCTTAGTATCAATGGAGGAGAAGCTTCAGCTCCATTACCCTTCATGTTTTGATTACTTGGCAATAAACTATAAAGCTCATTCCACTTCATGGGCTGAGGACAAACTCTATTATTTGCCAGATATTGAAACTCTATACTATCTATATCTTGCATATTATTTTAATCCTAACCTTTCCCTACGCTGTTAATTATCTCTAACGTTTTAACATCCTGTTCGCCTTCGTAATACTTATCAATAACCTTCTGCAAGATAGGATTATCACTAACAAGATTAAACAATGTCATACAAGACTTCATTTTTATGTCATCTGGGGAATCTAATATCTCATTAGCTGTCTTCCCCTCAATCGCCATAAAAGCTTCTGAAATCTCTATTAATCTTGGGCCAAGAACTGGATGATTAATATATGCTTCTGCTTCTTGTTTGCTCTGGATAGCATATTTAATAGCTGTTGGGCTTTTCCCAAGTCCTTTATCTGAGGAAATACATGCCACATCCAGTGGCTACGCTTTCTTCCAGCTTTTATCTCTTTTTAATGCTCGATCATACATATATCCTTGAGCATCAAGGAATCTAGTTAAAGTATCTCGACCTTGCACTATGATTTATTCTTTTGCATATTCTCTATGCCGTCTTTTACGATCATGGTCGCTATACAATCATCTTCATTATAATCTAAAATGCGCTGCAAGAGCTTTCCATCTCTTGCCTGACAATAGTCGTTATACCACTTTATTGAAAGCGCTCCTGAAGGAGATTCGTCCCGCCATGCAAACCCTAAATATACAGCTATTTCTTTTATTGAATAACTGGATAAAGGCCAATCCGTCTTTTTAAATACAACATTCGTATATAGATCGATAACATTCTCTCTTGCAAATAACTTATCAAGATCTCTTCCTGTTATTATTTCTGGATATTTTTCTTGCAGATGACGATACATAGTCTTTTCATATGCTGAATAATAGTACATGGCCATATTATCTTCTGAGAAACTTTGTATATACTCAATAGCTTGTGCCCATGCTGTAGACTCAGCTGCATCGGAAATACTTTCAGCAACAAATGACACAAATCTAGTTTCATTCGTTATCAAATTCCTCTCATAAAAACCATGCAAATACACTATGTCCTGTGTAGGATCTGTCTCTATATCAAAATAAAGCTCATAATCTACTTTGGGGAACGCCACCATTTCGTACAAAACAGGAAGCCCATCATCTTGCAGCAATTTGGCTCTTCGAAGGAATTTTGGCAAATTTGTCTCGCCAATTCCTGGAAGTGCTCCTTTTCTTTCTTTTTTTATTGCTAATATCTCAACCACATCTTGTTTCGCTAAATCTTCAACAGAAAACACACCTAATTCCTGATTAAATACATCTCGCTTAGTTCTGCCAAGATAAAAAACTCTAGTTAAATCGTCATTATCTATACACCAATTCTTACAACTTTCGTACCAGTGGCAAACCTTGCATGTTGCCGCAATAACCGGTTTATTTTGTTTTTTATTTTGCATCAATAACCTGACACTATTTTTTGTCTCCTCATACAGCTCCCAATAGGTTTGAGGAGTTCTTGCTCCCTGTGGTTGTTCTAATTGATATAAAATACGATCTGCATTTATATTCCAAACACATGCATCTTTTGAAGACTGCACTCCTAATTTATTAAGAATCTCAACATATAAAGCAAGTTGTACTGCATAAGGCTTCTTAAGCTTAGCATCACCTAAGTCAGTTTCCTCATATCCTATACCAGATTTAATATCAACTGGCATATAAAAACCATCACCTTGTAACTCAAGCAAATCAGGTATACCGTATAGATCATCATAAGCAATAACTCCTTGATAGATGTGCCGTGCCTTACCCTTTATGGCTTTAATAGTTTCTTCTTTTCTTTTACTTATTGGGAATTTAGATATATCAACAAACTCATCTAATAAATCTATTATTTTCTTTTCATGTGCAACACCTTTTTCCCATAACATTTGCAAAAAAGCGTTATCTTCTTTTGATTTTTCATGCTGAGGACCATAAATGTCCCGCCATATCCTATGAGGACATTGGATGTATGAATAAAGATGTGAAGCTGTAATTTTCATTTTTTCACAAACCTTAACTCCGGTAATACTATTTTTATTTCATCAGAATTTTCTTCTGGTTGCCAGTATATAATATAATTTATTTTAGACTCTATTAGCTCATATCCTTTATTCTTAAAGCCTATTATTCTTTCTTTAAAACTATTTGAGAACTTAACTATATAATTACCATTGCTATCTATGCACCCTTCACTATCAGCTTTCAGTATACCTCCACTTTTAAGCTTAGAAACCATATCCTGCCTTGAAATAAAATAACTCAACCAAATGTCTCTATATGATAGATGCATAATCAACAAATTTGATGTCTCATACTGATAATTATCATTTTCTTGATCTATGTTTTGACAGGTAATGTCATTTAAATAGTTCCCGTTTAAATGAATTATCAGATTTTGTTTTGCTCTTGTCATTGCGACATACAGCTCTCGCTTTCTAGCATTACTATCCAAACTAAAATCATTTAACATTAATATCACATTATCAAACTCTTTACCTTTTGCCTTATGAATCGTTGAAACAAAAATAGTGTCTCTGTTCGTAATAGTAAAGTCTTCAAGCTTTGATTCTCTTATAAAAACCTCGAAATCTGATTGATATTTCTTTTTTGGCGTGCTTTGCTCAAAAGCATTAATTAGATTGATACATATATCAATTTTAGGGCTTTCCTGATATGTTCCCCACAACTTCCTTTTAGCAAATTCCCAACTTTCTTCGCTGATAATAAATTTATCGTCACGAAAATTAAGTTGTTCAATAAAATAGCGGATTTCTAACATATTATATAAACTAAAACTATCATTTGTTTGAATAAGCTTTGCAGGCAAATTTTTCTGTAGTAATAATCCTGCTATTTGCAATGCATCATAATTTTTATGAGTTAAAATACATGTTGTGCCTCTCAGTTCTAATTTTGCTATATAGTTAACTACTGGGGTAATTAAACTAGAACTTGCATACTTAATTAGCTTTACCACTCCTGTTTCCGTAGTGTTAGAAATAATTGGAGTTATTTTAAGACGATTATGAATCTTTTCAACAAACTTATTTGTAAATTCAACAAGATTTGACTTACTCCGATAGTTTTCAACCAATTCAATTTTTTTGGCATTTTTCTCTGTAATGAATTGCTCCAAATATTGAGAACTTGCACCCCTGAATTCATATATATTTTGATCATCATCTCCGACAGCAATTACTCTCATATCTTCGTTATGTTCCATTAATACTTTTATTAACTCAAATTCATGACTATCCATATCTTGAGCTTCATCAATCACTAGAACTGCCTTTGTAATACGATTTTGTTCTATATCATTATTCTTAATCTTTTCTACAGCCGCATTTATAATGCTTTGTGATTTTTCAAGTGAACCAACTTTTCCTAGCAAATCGAAACAATAAGCATGGAAAGTGTTTATTTCAATAAAACAGGCAGCATTACCAATTAATCCTATTAATCGTTTCTTAAATTCTGTTGCAGCCGCTCTTGAAAAAGTTACCATTAATAATTGCTCGTGCTTTACATCTTCCATCAATAATAAAGATGCAAGTTTATGAACTAATACCCTTGTTTTACCACTTCCTGGGCCAGCTGCTACTGCAATATAAGGAGAACTGTCATCATTAATAATAGCTAATTGTGCTGGAGACAATTCACCAAAAAGTTGTTTAAACTTCGCAGGGGTTATGTTTCTTTTTATTTCTTTTTGTTTACTACCTTTAAAATATTTATTTAAAAAAGAACTGTAATTAAGCTGGAAGTAATCCTCTACGAACTGTAATGCTTCCTTATAATCACTAAGCATTTTTTTCGCATATTCCCCTACAATATGAATCTGCTGAACTTTATTTTCATAGAACAGATTAAGTTTCTTATAATCATCTGCTTTATATTTTCTTTTATTGTCCTGCTCCAACCTTTCAACTGTAAGCTTATTGTATATAACAAGAAAGCCTCCTTCAATTTTTATTGAATCCATTTTTGATAAATAAAATAAAGCATCCTCTACATCTGGTATAGTTACGCTTAGCTTAATTAATAGGTTTTTCTCATATGCATCTTTTAACTCATGAACTGAAAATTCAACTAAAACTTCTTCTACAACACAATCTATTGGAGATGGGGCTTCGTTACTTTTTACATATAAGTAATCGACTATAAAACAAGCTAATTCATATCTCTTATTTAATTTCTCTTCTAATTCCGTGCCTGAATAGTTAGATATAATTGTAAGAGAATTTTTAGAAAAATCATTTTGTTTTCTCTTAATCCAATTTTTTATTACCCAAAAATTAATTATGTCTTTGATCTTTTTTGGAGACACATCAGCGCATCCATTCTCCTCCGCTAATTCATTTAATTCTTTTATATGAAAGGATTTCTCTTCCTGCTCAAATTGTGACACCAAAAATTTCTCAATCTTACTAATTGAATGCACAATAGCTAAAGACCTATTTTTCTTTTCACCTTTTTTAATAAACGCTGTTAAATCTTTTGTATCTGCTAATATTTTGGCTTCACGCAAAAGATTAATCACATTAATAACTTCTTCTTTTACAATCCCCAGCCTATCTGATATATAATCAACCTTTGATTCAGCAACTTCATCATTAGGATTTTTTGTGTTTTTATTTGATAGAAGACTTTTTATGATTCTAACTGCATGCTGCTTTTGTCGATCATTAAATATTCCTGATGAATTTATCCTATTAACGGCATCTTCTGCATTCTTAGAAAGGATACTGTTAGCAAATATTCTAGGCATATTTTGCCCTCTTTTAAGATAACCGGCTTCTTCTAAAGCACAAATTGCAGTTTTAACTCTCGATTCAATATCGAAAACACTGTCATCCCAGCCTGCTTTTCTTGCAATTTCTAAAGCTGAGTTTGAAACACTGGACCTAAAACGAGTTATATCCTTTATTGCTTTCCATATTTGTTGAATTTCCTTAATATTTAATTTAGATTGATTCAATAATATAAAATGCTTACTTAAATCTTCTTCGTTAAATAGAACATAGCAATCAGCTTCAATATTCTCATCCCTCCCAGCTCTGCCAGCTTCCTGAATGTAATTTTCAAGCGAGTCTGATATCTCATAATGGATTATCATTCCAACGTCCTTTTTATCTACTCCCATTCCAAAAGCAGATGTAGCAACCATAATATCCACATCACCACGAACAAATGCATCCTGGTTTTCAGACTTTTCTTTTTTGTCCATTCCCCCATGATACGGCTTAGCCAAATATCCATCACTAGATAATCGTTCTGCAATCTTATATGCTCTAATTTTTCGTGAAACATAAATTATGGCAGGACAATTCTTTCCATCGATGAGGCTTCTTAATGTCTCGTATTTATCTTCATCATTATTTTTTGGGATTACTTTATAGGTGAGATTTGTTCTTGATGGGTTTGTATTAAATGTTTCCATTTGTAGTGATAATTTTTCTTGGAAATAATCTTTAATATCTTGAATTACATTTTGCTTTGCTGTCGCTGTAAAACAAGAAACTGGAATACTGCTTTCCATATTCTTCTTTTCTTGTAATGATTTTATAAAATCTCCTATGTAAAGATAATCAACTCTAAAGTCCTGTCCCCAGGCAGAAAAACAATGTGCCTCATCAATGACAAAACGAACAATGTTTCGTCCAAGCAAGAGACGTTCAATAGATCTTGACCTCAAAGATTCTGGAGAGATGTACAGCATAGATGCAGCACCATTCTCGACTCTCTCAAAAGAGTTTGCCCTTTCGATTGGGTCTAATAAACCATTAATAGTTACAGCTTCAGTAATATTTGACCTTTCTAAATTATCTACTTGATCCTTCATTAACGACTGTAATGGCGAAATAACCACTGTTAAACCTTTTACATTTTCTCCACTCATTAAAGCTGGCACTTGAAATGTTACAGATTTTCCCCCACCAGTTGGAAAAACTGCTACAATAGATTTATTATTAATAGCAGCATTAACAGCTTGCTCCTGCAAAGATTTGCCTTCAAATGATCTATAAGAATCAAAGCCAAAATACTTTTTTAAACCAGCTCTAGAATCAAGTGATTTATTACAATATAAACATCCCTGTAAGCAAGGATTGCCTCTTAATAAATAAAGGACTCTTTCAACTCCAGGATAGTTCTTTATTACCCATGGAGGAGTTATAGAATATCTACTATTAGTATTAATTAAAGCTAAAGAATACGCTAACTCTACAGGGTTTTCTTGTATTATCTTTTCTAAATTTGAATTTAGGCAAATTTTATCTTTAAACCTTTCATAAATAATTGTTTTGATATCAATGAGAGGACATGAGTAATTTACAAAGTTAAAGAAACCCCAAAACTCTTCTTTGTTTTTTAATAGAATAAAATATATCTGTTTTAAATCATTATCTATATCTTGAAATGCTGATACTTCATCATAAAAAAGATCTTTTGCCTTTATTGCGTCATTTAAAGGATTATTTAACTCATCTGTTTGTAGTTTGTCATCTTTTAATAGAGCGTGATATGGCTTTGTTGGAAATAACAATGGAGATAAAAATAACGTATCAATGATTAATGCCCCAGATAAATCTGTGCTAGTTACTTTTTCTATACATGGCAAGTCATGTTTAATGATATTATGTCCACATAAATAATCGTTACGACTTATAAAGTCTAAAAGTTCTACGGTTGAATTTGAATGAAACTTTGAACCATCCTGATCCACAGCCCCAATATCAAGTAATCTCTTACCTTTAGCGTCTGTTTCTGTATCAATAAATGCTATTTTATTCATTATATCTGTGCTCTGTTATAATTTCTAAAAAATCATTGCCATATTTTTGTAATTTATGTTGACCCACGCCTGATATTTCAGACATTTCGTCTAAACTCTTTGGTTTAGATATAGTCATTTCATTTAAGGTGCGATCATTAAAAATAATATATGGAGGCATGTTCTCTTTACGAGCAAACTCTAGACGAAGTGCTCTTAATTTACTAAATAATTCTACATCATCAGAATCTGTAAGGGTGGTTATTGCTGCTGATTTAGATTTTTTCTTAGAAGCTTTGCTTTTCAAGATTACCTTCCTTAATTCAACTTTAGGGCCATCCTTTTTCAATATCTTCATTCCTTCATCATTTATCTTTAATGTTGAGTGTTGCATATCAATATCTACAAATCCTAGAATAACTACTTGTCTAATAATAGATCGCCACTGTGGCTCTGAAACATCTTGCCCAATAGCAAATGTGCTAAGTTCATCATGATTAAATCTTCTTATTTTTTCATCGTTTTTCCCAAGTAAAATATTTATTATATGGTTGCCACCAAACCCATAGCGTTCTGTCTGTGTTCTATAAATACAAGATAATACTTTTTGTACGTCGATAGTAGCGTCATATACTATCGGTGGTTCATTACAAGTATCACAATTTTGACATTTTTCAGCTGACTCTTCTCCAAAATAATCTAATAGAATTATCCTCCTACAGCTAATAGCTTCCACATAGCCAATCAAAGAGTTTAATTTTTGATGTTCAACTCTTTTTTGGTTTTGAGCTGCATCAGAATTTTCTATAAATTGACGTAATTGGAAAATATCTTTCAATCCATATACCATCCAAGCATCGGATGGCAATCCATCTCGTCCTGCACGACCAGTTTCCTGATAATATGCTTCGATACTTTTTGGTAGATCAAGATGTGCCACAAACCTTACATCCGGCTTGTCTATGCCCATGCCAAAAGCTATTGTAGCAACAATAATAACGCCTTCTTCCTTAATGAATTTATCGTGATTGATTGCTCTAGTTTTATTATCCATGCCAGCATGATATGGAAATGCATTAAATCCTTCTCCAGCTAAGTATTCTGCAATATTTTCTACTCTTTTTCTGGATATGCAGTAAACGATCCCAGAATTATTTTCATGCTTTGTTTTGATGAAATCTAATAATTGTTTCTTTTCTTTATCTTTTGTATTTACTATGTACTTAATATTAGGACGGTCAAAACTAGAAACAAATACTCTACCATTTTCAAGATTGAGGTTCTTTATAATATCAATCCTTGTGATCTCATCTGCTGTAGCAGTTAAAGCAATTCTTGGAACATTTGGAAAATCTTCTTTTAAGGATGAGAATTTAGTATACTCTGGTCTAAAATTATGACCCCACTGAGAAACACAGTGAGCTTCATCTATGGCAAATAATGAAATATTAGATTGCTTTAAAAGAGATAAAAAATCACCCATATTCAGTTTTTCAGGTGACACATAGACTAAATCTACTTCATTTTTTAGTATTTTATCCTCAATAACTTTCTTTTCAGAATAATTTAAACTGGAATTTATAAATTCTGCATTTATTCCTAAGTTCTTTAAAGCTGATACCTGATCCTGCATTAGAGCTATTAATGGAGATATACAAATAGTAACCCCATCAAAAATGAGCGCAGGCAATTGAAAGCAAAGAGATTTTCCGCCACCCGTAGGCATTAGAACTAATGCATCCTTGCCACTAAGAACATGGTCAATAATCTCATTCTGTTTGCCTACAAATGTTTTGTAGCCAAAAACCTGACTAAGTATTTCTGTTGGGGATTTAGGGTAACTCATATTATTATCTTACGCATGTAGATTACTCCAATAATTCACGTATTCTTTGTGCATGTAATTCTGTTATTGTTATGATCATATCAATTAAGTTATGCATAACTCCTCCTTAACTATGTTTTCATTATTTCACGTTCACCAATATCTTCTCAATATAGTTGCTATCTGCTTGAAAAATAACATTGTTATTCTCGAATTCCTGTTTAGAAATATGTTCTCGGCGTAACGTTAATTGCTCAAATTCAGTATTAGAAATAATAAACGAATTTAAAATGACACTATAATCCTTCATTTCTTTTTCAACATCCTTAACGGTTTTGTGGAATTGTATTTTGGAATCATTGATACCTGTAGACCAATTTAGACCCTTGGGATCTATAAACGAGACGTATTGCTTGCCATCCTTTATTAACCATAGGACAAAGTCAGGATGGAAATTATTAGCTTCAAAGAATCCAACGCCACGACCTTTCCCTTGATTTCTGAGTAAGTACAATTCTTTATCCTTAAAAAAGGATATATTGTTTTCATAATATTTTTTCAAATCACTAACAAATAGAGCTTCATCATCATTTAGTTGTACTGGGGTAACTTTTAAATTTGCATTGCTTTTATCAAAACAGACTAACGGTTGATATAAATGGTTTAACCAGCTTATAGTCTGAAAATTCCCAAATTCAATATCAAGGATTTGTCTTTTTTTGATTTCATCTTTTAACTGATTTAACTTGCTGATTATATCTGTCATGGAATCATGGATATAAAAAACGTACTCTTTGACCATATTTGGATCATTATCGTCTAATATAGCCATTTCTCGATGCTCCGCTTCCCATTCGTTTCGCTTATAATTATAAAATCTCTCTATATATTTTTGCATCAGCACTTTTGCTATTTCCCGCCAACGATAAATTTTTGAAAAATCATTAAAATACATATCGGAACTAGGTATTTTTAATATATACCAACTATGATGCCCTAAAATTTCAACAATGGTTTCTTTGTCAAAACTCAGGTTATACCAAGCTTTTTCATATTTATACCGCTCTAATTCAAGAAAAATTTCTTCTGTGTCAATAAAAGCCAAATGATCAGATTTAAAGACTTCTTCATTTTTTATTTTTTCAGCAGAATATCCTTTTACTGCTTCAATCGTCTGTACTTTAGAATAAAGGTCTAAAATTAAAGGATTCATAATGAATTTGTCTGGAGGCAACTCTAATACTACTTGCCCACCATCTTTCCTGAAGGATATGCCATCTTTAATACGAGGATATTTAAGGGGTGTCTTAACGTGCCCCAAATTTGATAATACCGGCAACGTAAACTCAATTATGTTGTCGTTTATAGGCAATCCTTCTTGTTCTAAATATTCTCTAAATGTTTTCATGTAATCTGCTCTAACACCAAAGATGTTTAACGTTTCAACTTTATCTATATTTTTTGGTTCTTTTACAAAGTTTTGAGAACGACTTCGTTTCAAACTGAAGTTATACCCCTTTAGTCTTACGCCTCTACCGAATAACTGAATGATCATAGACCCTTCTGTACGACCAATATTCATTAGTCCCATCGTCGAAACACGCCATGAACTCCATCCTTCCGTAAATTTCTTTGAACCGATTAAAAGATTTATAGACGATTCTTTTTTATTTATTCCATGAAATAATGAATCAGAAAAGTCTTTGTCACTGGCACTTAATCCACTTGCTTCACAGAGTTTAATTAATTTGTTCGAATCTCCGACGTTAATTACTCCAAAGTAATCACTTCCGCCAACACGTAGTCCAAGCTCGCCATCAGCACCTTTTAAATTCTCTATATGTAAATCAGCCCCATCGGTTGGGCAATTAAATACAGTACTAATTATTTGTGAATACATTTTTTCAGCAGATATTTTTTTCTCAATTAGATAAGTAAATTTATTATCAAAGATACTAAGTCCCTTAGCATCTAAAAATCCGTGTCTTTGATTAATTAAATCATCTAAGAACCGAATACTTCTTGCTTTCTCTTTGACAAAGCCTCCTATAAATTGAAGAATATCAATGACATCCGAAACTTGTCTTTTATTTTCTGTACGAACAGCATTTACGCTACCACCAACAAAAACCCAAAGCGGTTTTTCTAATAAAAATGGTGAAAAATCATGTTTGTTGTCTTCAAAGATTGATATTTGCTGAAAAAACGCAAGAAGGCTTGCTGTAAGATACTGTTGTCTACTTTCTTCGTTAGAATCATCTGACAAGTTTAGGATCCGATAATCTTTGCCGTAGCCATCACCATAAAAAAATTTATATGAATAATCAAATATGATGCATTTAGAATATTCTTGTTCTAAATCTTGTTTGTTCGAGGCTCTAACAGCCTGGCCAAAAGTTGCAGAGTATTCAAAGGTGAAACCTTCAGCACACAGCGCATCTCTTTTGCTTTTCCACTCTTCTCCGCTTGAACCGCGATGACCTTCATCTACCAAAACAAGATTGTTGCCCTCGAATGCTGAGATAGCAACTGTTTTGTCTCCATGTTCGTCTTTTAATTTAGTTATTTCAATAATTTCTATTGGTTTATACACAGTTGTAAACATATTTTGGTCTTTACTAAAAATTTCAGAATTTAAACTTGATAAAGCGAACTCTTCTAAGTGCTGTTTTGATAAACCCTCATTTGGTGTAAGTAGTATTATTTTATTTAAATCATTCTCTTTGCCATGTAAATTTAAATAATGTTTATATTGAAGTATGTTAACGTGCATAAGAAGCGTTTTTCCTGAACCAGTGGCATTCCAAAAAGCTAACTTTTTTAGATCAGAAAGGGTATACGGAGCTATTTGTTCATCTGGAATCTCTTTTTCATTATATATCTTACGAAATTCATTTATGTTGATTAATAATTTTGCGGGATCTTCAAAATACTTATCTAAATAAATTTCAATAAATAATAGAGATAGATATTGGAAGTATTTCCATTTTAATTTTTGCTGTCGATTATCTTGAATATGTAGCGTATGGCGAATAATATTATCATCGTATTGTTCTAGTTTTGATAATGGAATATGCTCAAAAGCTATTAAGCGATTAGTAATCGTTAAGTGAAAATTAGTTTTGCTTTTTTCTATATTGATCTCTTCCAAATCAGGATTTTTTATATTTGGAGCAATTCCTTCTATGGTATTTGTTTCAAATAAACTTAATATGTATTTAAAAAGTACCAGCTTTCTATGAAAATCGATCTTTTTTTTCTTTTTAGCTGCCATCTAAATTGATTCCATTTCGTTATACCTATACATCTTCTACTTCAAACATGCGTCGTTTGAATTCTTCTTCGATCAAAGTTACTTTCCAGTTTTCCTTATCAAGTTTTAAATTCTCTAAGTTATTGTCACCATTTACATAGATACGATCAAATTCAAAATCTTTAGGATTCACACGAAGCTTTTTAAACAGATCATCTAGTGTTTTGTTGTCTTTTTCTTTGATGTCTCGCCAAATGACCAACACTTTTTCTTCTTTGCGAGACATTCCTTCTATTATTTGAAAATCATTGATGTTATAAACAGATTTAACATAAAGACCAATCAGATAATTAAAAGTTTCGATTAAATTAACTTTAACAAGTTTAGTTTCTGTGCCGTTAGAAATATTCATTTGATAATCAAAGGGGTGCTCAAACATCCCCAGATTAATTAGACTATCTTTATATTCGAAGTCTAGTTTATATGACAACATATATTGATCTTGCACATAAGGATCGGCTGATTTTAATGCTAACTGGGCTTGTTTCGTATCTTTTGGTTTAAGGTTATTTAAGGCATCCTCATAAGATTCTAATCGAATGTATTTAAAAATATGGCTAGAACCTTTGCGCGAAAGTGGTTTGCCGTTTTTCCAGTTTTCAGAATAAATAACCTTTTGGATACGTGGTTTCGTTACTGTATCGAAATACGCCCCCATTTCTACTAAAATAAATTTTCGCTTACCAGCGTCTTCGCGATTTAAGTTGATAACAGCGTGACCAGTTGTGCCAGAACCAGCAAAAAAATCTAATATGGGTTGATTTTGATTGCTTCCATCACTTATTCGCAAAGACTCTTCAACAGTATATATAGATTTAGGATATGAAAAAATATTTTGTTCACCTAGTAGGTCTCTCAATAAGTTCGTACCATTTGGTCCTGCATTAAATTTAGAATCAGTCCAATTACTGAAAATTGCATTTGATTTATCCTCGTTATTAATGATTTGATAAATAGTTCGATTATTTTTACAAATAATTTTTTTGTTACTAATATGCTCCAAACAAGTCTCATAGGAATTTCTCCAAACACGTTCTTGTCCGTCTCTACTTAAGGGATAAATCCTAATAAATCCATCGTTCGTTTTCTCCTTATCATAGGGTTCTTCTTTTTCTGGAGGTTGTTCTATGCCTATTATCGAACTTGTTTGTGAATCAACAATAAAAGCATAAAAACTGTTAGGACGGTATTGTCTAAAATTGCTCTCTGCAGTACCACTTCTCATAAAACTTCGCTCTTCTATACCTGCTTCAGTTATTTTTTTAACAAAAGCTGATGTATTTTCAGGGATATAGCACAGCATATATTCATGAGTATATGCGATATGTTTACCTTTGCCTCCTTGGGGATGGTGATTAATTACTATTAACTCTCTATTCGTTTTTCCATATTGATTATCCAACATCATAGTTAGTTCAACTAGTTGGTATTCATCTATCGCTATCATCAGAGGTGATCTACTTAAACCAAATGAACTTAGCATTGTTAATCTGCTATTAATAAAGGTTAACCATGAAGAATTCTTATAATTATTTTTATATATTATTTCCGAAGCGGCAGTATTATATGGCGGGTCAATATATGTGCATTTAATTTTTTCTTTATACTTTTCTTGTAATAAGTTTAATGCATGAAAATTATCTGCGTTAATTAAAAGTCCGTTTGTTTTTTCATCAAGATCCGTGATTGAAGCAAGTAATTTTTGAGTAAATTCTTGATCAAAATATTTAGTATCTAAAACTAAAAAGGGATTTTGTTTTAAGAAATCTATTTTTTTCTGTTTATCTTCTTTATCACTAAGCAAGATATTGCCTGAAATAGTTAGCATATCCCCATTAATTTCACTTATAGTAAACAGACTTTCCCATTCTTCAATTTGTTTTGTATTAGCAATAACTTCTGGATACATATCTTCTGGTACGTTATCGATTGTTAGACAGTAGCCACTATCTACTACAAACTTCTTTTTTAGCCAGATTTTCTTCTGAAAGTTTTCTAACTGTTCCAAAAAATCAATAAATTTATTAGCAATCGCTTTAATTGTCTTGGCTTTACTTAAAGAAAACTTGATATTATCTTCATCTAAGTCATCTAGAAATAACACTTCATTTTTTATATAAAAATCTAACTCTCTTCTAAAAAATCCACCTAAATCTTTATGAATGAAATAATCAAAGCTATATTTAGATGTATATTCATTTAAATATTTTTCTAGCAAAGTACGTTTTTTATTTTTTTCAGTAGGCTTAAGTTGTAAAAGTCCTAAAAACCCAGCAAATTCCGCTTTAGGAATTAAACTAGACACAGTTTGAATTGCTTGCTCGTTATGTTTAACCTGTGTAAGCTTGTTTTCATCTGCAATGTACTGAAACCGAATATATAGCTCATCATTTTCAATTATTAAGGGATCATCATTTATTAGAATAAACCGACGTTCTTTATCAGCTTGTGTTTTATTATTATCTCTTTCAGTTTCGGCTTCTATAAGTTTAAAATGAACAGTTTTTCCATTATTAAGTTTAAAAGAGTAGTCTCTAAAATTTTCTGAATTTTTTATATAATACTGGTCAGCATTTGCCCAATGAAGTTTTACTTCTTCGCCTTCATAGGGGATAGCATAGACATCTTTTTTATAACGACGAAGAGATAAAAAATCTCCTCCTTCATAATAACGTGAAAAGAAACTGGTTAAATGGGAAAAAACTTCATTTTCGACAGCTGCAATATCTACAGCTCCAGCTAGCTTTGATTTTAAATCTTGTACTTTAGGAGAATCTTCGGGGTTCATTCCTGCTTGCTTTAGAGTATCAATTAACTTGTCCAGTTCTAGTTGTATAGCAGATTGTCCGTCTGATTTAAACTGGGAAAACGATTCGCTAACTTGAGAAAGGAGTCTGTTGTTCATGAAATCTGTAATTTCTTCTGCTTTTTGATTCATAATTCGGTATATACCGAAATCTAAATCAGTCTGATCCAATTGGAATATTTCTGTTAGTTTTTTTCTTAGTGCCTCAATTTTTTCGCTCATAATTTCCCTCCGTTATATAACTTTCCATTTAATAATAAACAGTTGTTCAAGTTTTGATTTCTCTTTCATTTGCTGTTCTAGCTCTTTAATTAGCTGGTCTCTTTTTTTGTGGATTTCATCTTCAATATCAAAAATCTCACGTCGTAATTTGCTTTGCTTTGTTTCTGCATCTCTTATCTGCTTTTGAAAATCTAAACGTTCTTCTGAAGTTTTGGATTGTTTTTCTTGGCGTCTTGTTTCGCGGAGCAGTCGTTTGTTGTCAATTAACTCTTTTTCGGCTGATTTAACCATATCTTCAGCCCACTTTTCTAATCGATCTGCTTCTTCTATAAAGTAAGCATTATTATTATTTCGACACCCATTAATAATTGCCTCAACATGATATTTAGCATCAATATTGAGTTTTTTTATTACTTCTTTTGAAATATTTACACCATCGTTTACCGTACAGTTAAGTTGAAATAATTTTTCCAAGGTTTCCTGATCTAAATCTTTATTGTCAGAGAAACCATTAAATAAAAGATGCTCAGAAAAATCAAACGAATCGATAGATAGTTTATTAAGCATCAGGTATCCAGATTTGTTTTTAAAAGCTTCTATAACCGATATTTTAGTTGGATGTTTGGATATATCGAAAACCAACTCAGCGCCAACCGTAGAAAGCTCTTTGGCTCTATCTAAAACGTATTCGCCCAAAGGATGTGATAGCCGATATAAATATCTTGATTGTGGATTATCACGTTCTTTTGAAATCATTTGATAATGACCAGTTAATACTGTTCCAACAGGTTTTCGATGCAACATAAAGGAACAATCATTTTCAACAAAATCAGCATATTGATTTAAGGCAACTTTTGTTGTTGTCCAAAACATTTTCTCCAAACGACTTAAGTTTTGTTTTGTTTCATCGAGTTTGACCTTTAACCTGTCATGTACGTCTTCATCAAAGTGCTCTAGTATTGCTCGCTTAGCTTGCTTCATTTTGTTTTGAATTTTTTCATCCATTTCTTTTTGAAGTGCGTTAAATGCAGTGTCGATTTGTTCAGGAGTTCTACAGGTTTGATAGATAGAAAGTATCTTCTTTTCAAAATCAACACCACTTTCTATTGTGCCCAACACTTCATCAGAAGCTCCAAAAATACCGTTAAATAAATTAAACTTCTCTTTTAGTAAAGTGTATACATGGCAATCCGCTTCATTACGTGTATTTAAAAAGTTTATTACGACAACATCGTGTTTTTGACCATAACGATGACAACGGCCTATTCGTTGTTCTACGCGCTGTGGGTTCCACGGAAGATCATAATTAACTAGTAGTGAGCAAAACTGCAGATTAATGCCTTCTGCTGCCGATTCAGTAGCAACTAAAATTTCAGCAGAGTCTCTAAAGTGTTCAATAATAGCATTACGCTTATCCGAAGTAGTTGAGCCACTCATCCTTCCCGTATCCTTATTCTTTTCTATCCATTGCTTATATATTTGAGTCGTCTCTTTTGAATTATTTGTTCCATTAAATATAACTACTTTGTCTTTAAATCCATTTTCATTAAGAAATTCTTTCAAATAATCTTGTGTTCTTCGAGATTCGGTAAAAATAATTGCCTTACGTTTTGCGCCTACCTTATTCATTTCACTGAAACCGACATCTAATGCTGATATTAAATTTTTTGTTTTAGAATCGATCTTAATATTTGTAGCAATATCAATAAATGATTGTACTTCTGCTATCTCGTTATCAATTAAGACTAGCTTTTCTTTAATTATATTTTCTTCAGACTGTTTTTCTTCATCTGACTCTTCGTTGTCATTTAATTCCTCTATCTCATCTTCTTCCTCATCCAAAAGTTCTTGCATATCTTCGTCTAGTTGTAAGTTTAACTTCCTCTTAGATATTGAAAAATCTTCTTTAATTGCTTCCAATCTTGATTTAATTGTATCTAATGTTCCGATAATGGCATGGGTAGATGATGCTAGTAGTTTTCTGAGGACAAGAATAATCAATGTTCGCTGGCTTTTAGGGATTGCAAATGTATCCTCACGTTGCAAAAATTCGGACAATTTTGAATAAAGCTCTTGCTCTTTATCAGTTGCTTCGAATGTTTTTGTTATTGCAATTCGCTCAGTGTATTTTATATATTCCAGAACATCTTTTCTTAGAGTTCTTTTAGAGAATGAGACTAAACGTTCTCTTAATTCTTCAAAATCTGCTCCATGATTAACATACTGTGCCCTAAAAGATTTTGCATCACCAAAAATATGGTCGTTAATAATTGTGGATAGACCATATAACTCCATTAATGAATTCTGAAGTGGGGTCGCTGTCAATAAAATCTTCTTTGTATCCTCTAAAGCAAATTTTATTCCTTGGCCAGTTTTATTCTGAGGTTTATAAACATTTCTTAATTTATGAGCTTCATCTATTACAGCTAAATTCCATTTATGGATTCTAATCTCAGACTTCATCTTGTTTGCAAAGTTAAAGGACATTAGGACAACTTGTTGTTGATTAAAAGGATTTTTCCCATCGGCAATAAAATTGTTATAGGTCTTAGTTTCAAGAATAATACTAGGAATATTAAATTTTTCAGATAACTCAAGACTCCATTGTTTTCTTAGAGATGCAGGGCAAATAATAATGAGATTGCGTTTTTTTTCAGCCCAATATTGACAAAGAATAAGTCCAGCTTCGATGGTTTTTCCAAGGCCAACCTCATCTGCAAGAAGCACTCCTTTTGACAACGGTGATCTAAATGCAAAAAGAGCAGCTTCTACCTGGTGTGGGTTTAAGTCTACACATGCATTAAATAAGGACATAGATAGCTTATCGGTACTATTCCCTGAGGTAGCTTTGGTTATTTCGTGAGCAAAATACTTTGCGTGATAATTTGTTGTCACAACAACAATATCCTTCCAAAATCTGTTAACTCCAAACTATCATTCTCTTTATCAACCGCATCGATCTCAATAAGCTCTTTTATATAACGATAAACAAGGCTTTTGTTAATCTCTAGCATGCCTGCTATTTCTACAGTGCTTATACCTGGTTTATTTTGAATCTGATGAAGAATAAAACATTCATTTTTGTTAGCGGTGTATGACATTTTAGGAAGCCTAATTATCTGCTTAGTATCTTCTGTTACATAGCAAATTCTTTTTATCTTTTTCGCTCTAGCATATGCTCCAAACAACAAGCCTAATGACTTTGGCTTACGCCCTGAAGTAATGTCTATATAAATCTCATCTTTTTCTGGAAGACCATCTATAACTTCTACCGCCTGAGTTGCTACATTAACGATATCATATAAGTCAGTTTTAACTTTCTCTATCTTCATGATAGAGCCTAACGATTCCTCAATCAGCTTAATATTGTTATTCATAATTTCATCTGGATTGTTATCTATTAGTAAAATAATTTTCTCTATAGAAAACTTATTAGAAGAAGCCATAACTGAATAATGTTGGTATATAGTTGCAATTAAAACTTTACTCATAATAATAATGATACACCCCTGCACACACAAAGTACATAGCAGTGGTTCACTGTCCACAAAATTAGTAGAACAGTTAAAACGATAATTCCAAGCATCTGCTTTTGATCGGTCAGACAAGTATTTATGTTTGCATGGATTACAAATATATATGCTTTTATTAACCAAAGAATTAGACCATTTGCTCAATCAAAATTTACATGTAGTGCATAAATAGTTTATTACTTTAAACTCTATCATTAGTTACAGCTCATAAATTATTTAGTATTATTTATAAATGAGCAAATATTTTGATGATAAAGAAATGGAACTAACCCGCAAAAAATCTGAAAAGAAGATGCGTTTTTTTGAAGCAAAAAAGAATAGGAATGACCGCAATAGCAAGCTTAATAAACATGCGAACAGGCCAGCTACATTAAGTACTCAAAAAGCTACTCGAGCCAACAATAATAACGCAGAATTAATAAGAAAACTTATCAGCAAAAAAGAAAAAGCAATTAAGAATAAACTGCCAGAGTCATTGGTTTCTATCTATATACACTTTTTACACGAAGAAAAAGATTTTGATGAGCTTTACGGAAAGAAAGTAATAATTAACTCTGCAGAGTTCCAATCAAAAAATGGAGCTTTCCAAATGGACTATGAGTTCATAATACCTGAAGAAAAATCCATGCTATTAAATATGGATGAAAGTTTAAAAGAAATTCTTAACTATGATTCTATTCTAAACACCGATGAAATGCCTATAGAAATTACATTAAAATATAATGATGTGGTTTGTTTTATACTATTTGGGGCATTTGCTGATGATGGCTTCGGCAACTGTTCGCAATATGAGATTCATTCCTTTATTGAAGGTACCTGGGAAGAAGAACTCGTAGAATATGCTAAACAACTACCTGAAATGGTGAAACGACAAGCCGAAAGTATGCTTGAACAAGAAAACAAGGAATTAATAGATAACATTAAGAAAAACTTTGGGATAACATAAGTAATTACAATGGCCTAATAATGATAAAAACAACTAATAACACCATATTGTTCACTTTCCCTGACCATGAAAGTAATTCAAGCTTAAAAGTATCGTTTCAAAGAACTTTTAGGCAAGAACAACCCAAGAAACCGCTACCTATTGGCTTAGGGTCCATGTCTCTAAAGAGAATCAAGAAACAACTGATTATCCCTATGTATTTAAATGAGGCAGCAAGACTGTTTTATTCTGTTCATAAACATGAAGATGTTGAAAGAGACTTTGTATATAAGATCCGCGTCTACTTTGGAGATGAAATAAACAACCTAAAAAGATTAACTTCATCTGATGGATATTTATTGCGTTGCCATTTTAAAAACAATAATGGACAGCTTTCCAGCACTCCATTTCAAAAGACTTATAAGGATCAGGATATGTTTATGAAGCTTGTTGTAAGGCTTGTCCCAAAGGATGAAAACAATGAAATCAAAAAGGACAAAACAAATATAAAAATCCCAACAATAATAAGAAATAAACAAGGAACTATAAAAGAAATTACGCAAGAATGTATTATCAAAATCATTAGTCCTGAAAAATGGCATAAATTGACACAAACAAAGCTACCGTATAATCAACTATCAGAAGCAAAATATCAAAAACAAGGGTTGGATTACCCGGCACTGGAAAAGGAGGAGAATTATGGCGAATTAGAAGCCAATATCATTGATGATTATATTGATATCGATGATATACCATTACCATTTTTAGAAACAATCAAAATATGAGGGACTCTCCTGAACGAATGGTAAAAATTAAAATTACCGGCAACACATTCCCGGTAAAGGACACACTAAAAGCTGCTGGGTTTAAATGGAACAAAACTCATTGGCATGGATATTTACAAGAGCAGAGATTAGTTAATTTTAAGAAATTTATTCGTGAACACAGATTACAGTGTGAAATAAATGGGAAGGCCCTATCATCTATAACAGTACTCCCCTATCAACGCCCTTATGAAAAAAGAAAGGGCAAACCTTTTAGGTCACATCAAATTTATGAAACTTACATTTATGGTGGTCTTGGACAAAAAAGACGTAAAAAAAAGCGTAAAAAATAATAATAATTAATATTGATGACCGAAACTTACTCTCTCGCGCCAAAAATGATTCCGTTAAAGGCACTATCTTTTATTTCAAATCAACCTATATATTCTGAGCTATTTAGTCCTTGAACCATCAAGCTTAGTTCTCCCTGACCTTTGTTGCTTTGTTGTCCATGGTTTCCTATAGTCATCTTGTCCATAATCCCAAGATTTAACATCTTTGTCTCCTGAAAAAATATGGTCATAACTAACTGGGTCCCCTGATGCTGGTTTGTTACCCAATTTCCTTGCAGGCTTATCTTCTATGCTTACACCCTTGATTATTTGTCTGTTCTTTAGCTGCCTGTGCTCTTCACTTTTTTGTTTTCTGTCCTGCACTAATTTCTCATAACATTTAGGACAAAGATTATCTTTATCAATAGCTACATCTCTTTTTCTAGGGTAGCTATTAGCACATCTCATGCATACAAGCATTCTTACATTTTTTCCATTTAAGTGATTAACATGTGTATCCTCTTGTTCCTTATGATAATCTTTTACACTATCAATTAAGCTAACTTCTTTAAATTCTGTTCTCTTTTTTACTTTGTTATTAGATCTCTTCTTTGTGGTTCTCTCCGCTACAGACCGAAGCTCAATGTCCCGCGGAGCTTTTTCCCGAGTATTTTTTGGCACTTTCACAACAATATTATCTTTTTTCATATTCGCTTTAGCCTGCTGTGTTACTGTCTGGATCTTCTCTTTTGCCTTTTGCTCATCTTCCTCATACATCTTCTCCACAAGTATAATGTTTTTTGATTCGCAAGCCGAACAAATAAATGTGCTTAAATCGGACCTATCAAATACTCTTCCGAAATCCTGCAATTTCTTTAAAAACTTCTCATCTATTAAGACCTTATGATTACATTTGGTGCACACTAGCCACAAACTAGACATTGAAAGACCTCCTACAAATATCTCCCTCACAAAATAGCTGACTACCTTTACCTATTATACATCACGGGCAATCCCAATAATCTAAGCATTATTCCTTATATTTGGTATTAGTGTCTTGTAACTAGGTGGGCATGCGAACACGCGGCACTAGCTACATTATTTAGCCTTATATTTATTATGACTGATTTTTAGTGAATATATAGCAACTACAGTATAAAACTACTTATTATCATGTAGGCATTGTAGATTCATCTCTACGCATAGAATATAGATTATTTTTTATTTAATATAGTATTTTCTATAGTTTATAACTATTTAATATACCCTTTTGGTTATCTATAGGCATTATTTGTTCTGAAACCACTGAATCCATTGTATAACGGTTGGTCCGCCACCTGAATGAGACCCTATCGAACCATCCCTTCTTAGCCAGCATGAAGATGGTTTTCCGTTTACAAGTATTTGGGAGGTCCCATCTTTATTTGGCATAAAATCATATTTCTCATAATTTACGAAATGAGTGCCAGATAATATTAGCAAATATTCTCTACTCTTTTCTTTTCTTACCCTTTCTTTAAACAATTCGTCCACTTCTTTTATCTCATAGTACTCTTTTATAATGTGCAAATTCTTCTGCTCTCTTATTTCCTTATCAATTACTTCATTTTTAGTTTTTGAGAAGGCCGACATCATTTCTTCCTCTGTATATACTCGTTCCGGTTGCACTTCTGTTATTCTAACCTTAAATCTATTACGTGTTTTATTATGATAAAAATAAGGCACTCGTAATAGCTGGTTTGTCTTCTTAGTCGTTGGGTCTGAGCCAAAATATTCAATAAGACCTTCTTCTATGTTTGTAAAATTAGATGCTGTTCCATCTTTAGCTAACCAATATAAGTGATAGCCTCTTTTACTTTCAATTGTTATAGATGGGCTAATTGGCGATGCCTTAATTGTTTTCAATTGGCTGCGTTTACTGCCTTTATCTATATCAACATACCAACAATTAATCTGTGAAAGATTATCTTTTTTCCATCCCCTTTTATGACCATTTGGGGTAAAGAACACTCCGTATCCTTTATCATTCATTCTTTTACATTTTTTGTAATCAATATAATCACCTATTTTAATAGGACTGTGTTTTTTATTATCATCCAATAAAACAATATATGTTTCTTGGAATAATTCTATAAATTCTAATATCTTCTTCTTTGTCATTACTTACCCTCCGCTTACTATATAACTTCTTTATTTATATAGTTGTTTGTATCGCCTTCTGTACGATTTGCTTGATATGCGCTTGTAGAAAGACTTCCAGTTATGTATGGTATCTTGTATTTAGACGTGTCTCTTGTGTACTGTGCTATGTTTTTCTTAGCTATCATTAGCTTCTACGTCTGTACCCATTTTTATCTAAAATAATAGGACTATCGTTTTCTAGCTTCCTTGCCTCTTCTGTTGCCTTCAATGTTCCTAGTGCTTTTCTGTCGTTACTTATTCTTGATATTTGCATCAGGCAGGCGTCTACTATAAAATTCTTTACTGTTCTTTGATTCCATTCCCATAAAGTTGAATATCCAGAATAACTCACTAAATTTTGGTTATCATAATCTAGCTGTAAAGAAATTCTTGCTTCCAATTTGGAGAAGGATTTCTTCTTTCTATTTGGACTATTAAATTCATGTTTATTTATCGGTCTTATTGCTAAAAAGTTTTTCATTACATACTAACTCTTTCATCTCTATTAAATAATTTCAAACTCACTGTTATTTACCCTGTTTTTGATTCTTAGAACTGAAGTTATCAATGGCCTGTTGTCGTAATTTCTCTCTTTGAATAGCAGAAGTAGTTCTGCGTTTTCTTATTGTAAAAGAAAACCTGTCTATTGGACCTTTAAAAAACCAAGCAATAGGCTTTTTTGTCTTTCTGTTTAATATAGGGTCTTTATATTGAACAAAACCTTTTTTTTCAATTTCACGCTTACTTCTTTTGCTAGCCGTATAAATTGTTACAAAGTCCTCCTCTTCATTAAAATTTATTATTGTCTCTTGCTCATATCTTGTTAATCCCATACCTTTCTCCTTATTATTTATTTGGAATCTTCTGGACATAGAATGTCTGGCTGGTCCTCAATAATTTTGAGCCAAATGCTTAAAACATCCTTCATTTGATTTTCTGTTTTTGTTGTCCAAGTTTCCATGCTTATATCTTCTCATCCTAGAATTATGGGATGATAGTCAGCATTGTGGAGGGATTTGGTCTATTTTATAGGGGGATTTGAGATTAACAGTATATTTTCACCAGTTATTGTAAATGTTACTGCCGAATAGTCTTCTTCTTGCATCTTAAAATTCTTCTTAATTTCTTTAGTATAATCTGACAATGCAGCTTTTTTATCTACAATTTCATTCTCTTCTGTTTCAAACAGTGAATCATATGTTTCTTCTATATCTAGTTTTTTGCCAGCATTTGCAACTAAGAAACATAGCAACTTAAATGCCTTTTGCTTAGTTGACCTAAAAGAATAGGCAATGTTTTTATAAAATGCTTTTCCATCTGTTTTATTTACTCTTATGTCGCCATACCATATCCAATATTTTGAGATATCATATACTTCTTTAGGTGTTTTTTGTAATGCTATGTTTAGAAAAAAATGCATACCATCAAAATTAGCCTGGTTAATTGTTAGATACCCCTGTTCTTCTAATGAAAGTATCAACTCATATATTCTTATATTTATTTTTATAGCTCTTAGGTCAAAGCCTTCTGCTTTTAAAGTTTGAGCATACCCTGGCTTCGTAAGCCTAATTAAGCCTTTGTTTATATTAAAATCAGGGCCATAGTCATTGTAATAATCCGTAAACAAATATGGAACAATTTCTAGGGACTTTTTATGAGAATAGAAATTCTCTTTAGCACAAGTTAGCGTATCAAGCTGAAATGCTTCTATATAAGAATGTAATAGTAATGCAAGACTATCTTGATCTATAAGCTCTATCGCATACATCCACCCCACAGGTTCGATATCAAAATTATTTTGAATCTCAAGTGTTGTCATCACGATTGACATGAAATCGGTTTTCTTATTCTTGAAAAGGTCATTCATCCCATTTCTAATAATTGGGGTTTCCTCGTCTTCCTTTTTATAGTTATCTCGTATGTTGTTATCGATTTCACATTCGTCAGCAGTTAACCTAAAATTGAAAATACTTGATAGGTCATGTTCTTTAATGTCCCACAATATGTCTGATCGTTGGGAGTCATTAAACTGCTTAAGCTTAACTCTTGCATATCCCCCCTTATATAATGGCAGTTTCCCATATAAAAATAGTATAATTAATTCAATAAATGATTCACTAAAATAATTCATGCAAACACCTTTCTTTGACTATATCATAACACTGTGTTATAATTATTGCAAATGAAAGAATTTTCTTATAACTTAAAAAGACTTAGAAAGTTAAAGGGCCTAAGGCAAGTAGATCTTGCCGAGCAGGTAGGGGTTACTTCTACCTTCATTGCAAATATTGAGCAAAATCGCAGAAAGCCATCTATGGAGATAATAGAGAAAATAGTCCATGCATTAGCTGTTAAACCCAAAGACATGTTTGAGGATATTCCTAATGGTAACTAAAGCGGTATTCTATGCCAGGGTATCCACTAAGGAACAGGAAAGAGAAGGATACTCAATACCTGCTCAAGTTGAGCTTTTTAAAGATTATGCTAAGAAAAATAAATTAAAAATTGATAAGGAGTACTTAGAGTCTGAATCTGCTAAGAACGCCGACAGAAAACTATTTAAAGAAATGCTTTCCTATGTTAGGAAGAACAATATAGATGTAATTATATTTGAAAAAGTTGATAGAATGACCAGAAATTTCAAAGACCTTATAGAAATCTATAATTTAATTGAAACAACAGATACACAAGTTCATATTATCAAGAATGGGCTAAAGCTTGATAAGAACTCAAAATCACAAGATAAATTTAATCTAGATATTCAGGTTGTATTGGCTAAAAACTATATCAATAATCTTTCTGAAGAAATAAAAAAAGGGATGGACCAAAAAAGAAAGAGTGGCGAATGGGGACACATAGCTCCTTTCGGTTATAAAAACACGGTTATTAACGGTAAAAAAACAATTATCCCAGACGAACACTTCCCATTGGTTAAGAAAATGTTTGAATTGGCCCTGGAAGGGTATTCCATCGGCAAAATCGCCACTGAAATTAGTAAAACAAAAGAAATGAGAAAATCTAATGTTAACTATTGTTTAAAAAATCCTTTTTATATGGGATATGGCAGATCTAAGGGAGAGTTGTATCGACATATTTATGAAACAGCTGTTTCCCCAAAAGAGTTTGAGAAGGTACAAAGGTTGTCTGGAAAGAGAAACAACAAAAAAGATGCAACAAAACGTGTCTTTAAGTTTTCTGGTTATATTTATTGTGATTGTGGTAGCAAAATGTATGGAGAGTATAAAAAAGCTAAGGGTATTACAACTTATGGTTGTAAATCTAAAAAATGCACTAACTCTGTAAAGTATCTTTCAGAGAATAAAATCATTAAACAATTACAACCTTTCATTGAAACGTTAAGTTTTACTGAAGAAGATAAAAAACAAATTCAATTATTGTTAAAAGAAATGTTTAATAATATTGAATCTGAAGCTAAAGTCTCAAGTGAAAAGAATAATAAGGCCATACAAAGAATTAAAACTAAAATCACTAAACTATTTGACTATCTAGATGATGACTTAATCAACAAAGAGGAATTCGTAGAAAGAAAAGCTAGCCTTCAAGATAAGTTAAACATGGAGACTTCTAGATATAGTGCAAATGTGTCTGTTTCAATTAAGACCAGAGAAGATTTTACAAATCTTTTCGAACTAGCCGTTAATCTTGATAAGTACTGGTATAAGATTGAAAATGCGAGCTTATTTCAAGAATTAATGAAAAACTATGTTTCGAACCTAATTATGAAAGATGGAAAGCTAGCAATAGCCTGGACTGAGCTTGGCAAATTGCTCTTTAGTAGATATGAAGGTCCGAAATGGTGGACAGGGTAGGATTCGAACCTACGTACCGGAAACCGGAGCAGATTTACAGTCTGCCGCCTTTAGCCACTCGGCCACCTGTCCACAAAACGATACGAGTAATTATAGGAAATAAGCTATGTTTAGACAAGCACTATTTCTTTTTTTAGACGATGACCACTACTTAGCCTGAATAATCTGCTTATTCCTCTTCTAGGTTCCTTTTTTAAAATTTCCTATAAAAATTGTTGCGAGAATAGTTGCAATAAGAAAGATAAAAGCAGTTATTAAATAGATATTAGCGATGTTGAAGTTTTTAACTATAAGCCCATTAACTGCTGTGCCAATTGCGCCGCCAACAAACATGTTAAAGGATGCTAGTGACATTGCTGTTCCTCGCATTTTAGGAAGCATTTCTTGTGCGGCTCCTACAAGAGAAGATTGCATCATAATAAAGGCAACACCAAAACCAATAAAACCAAGGCACAGTAGCCATATAGCTGTAATCGAGCCTAATGCAGCAAGGGATGTAAAGCCAATTGCTCCAGCAATAAGGAAATATATGTTGCCAAAAGATTTTTTAATTTTAGGAGCGATTTTACCGCCAAGAACAGTTCCGACTCCAAATAATGAGAGGATTATCCCTATTTGTAAGATGTTTAAAGTGCTGATAGATTGTATTAGCTTCCCTGAATAGGTAAAACTACCAAATACGCTGAAACCAACCAAGAAGATAACGAAGACTAGCCTCATGAATTTCATGTTAGATAATGGTGCTTTGTATGCATTAAAAAATCTTAGTTTCTCAACAATATTGGAGTCTTTCTCGAGAAACTTAATCATAATAAATGAAACTAAAAGTTCGGCTACGCCGTAGCCAATATAAACTAGTCTCCATGATGCAAAATATGCTAAAGCGCCGCCTATAATTGTAGCCATTGCTCCACCAAGAAACATCAGTCCCATTACTTTGCCTATTGCTTTATGTCGGGAATTATCGTCAAAAGATTGGCCAACTAGAGCTAATGTAACCGGGAAAATGCCAGCAGCAAAAGCGCCATTAACGGCCCTGAAAAATATAAGAGAAGGCAGATTAAACGCAAATCCACCTAGGATGCTAAAAATGGAAGTTCCAAATGCCGCAATTGTGATGATTTGAACTTTGCCAAATCGATCAGATAACGGTCCAAAAAGTATAGTAAATAAGCCAAAAGAAAGCATGTAAGCACTAACAGATATGGCAGCAGTTGATAACTGCAATCCTAAATCATTGGCTATATTAATTAGTAGTAGGGCAACTGCGTAGTTGTCGCCATTTGCAAGAAAGGCCATAAATCCAAGTATGAGTAACATTTTGTTTTTTTTATTCATTTGGTTTTCCTTTAATTAATTTTCTGTCTGTTTTTGAGAGAAGATTTATGTCATTTTTTATAGTGTTATCAGTGACAATCCATTCGGAGATTACATTTAATAAAATATTTAAATATGGGAGAGTAATAGGTGTTAGATGGTAACTTGTCCAAAATCCTTCTTGTTTGCTTTCAACAAGTCCGGCATCCTTCATTTTTTTTAAATGCTGAGAGACACTTGGTTGCTTAATGCCGAGCATATAGGATAATTCGCATACGCAGCATTCTTTTGTTCTTAGTATCATGAATATCCTGAGCCTGTTTTTGTCTGCTAATGTTTTTAATATTTGTTCAAGATTATTCAAGTAACGCTCCCATCCATATAGTTATCTGGCGATATGGTAAGATATTTTTATTGTTTGTGCAAGAAATATTTTAATCGCTCTAAATTTTAGTTTTTTTTGGAAGTTTTTCTAATAAGCAAATATCAATCCAGCCACTGGCTTCTTTTGGGAAAAATTTGTTATGCCCGGTTCTTTTTTGTTCCAAATCTTTCATGTTAAGCTTGTTGGTGATAATCATATTATCAATAAAGTTTTCAATCATAGAATAATCATATTTGTGGATACTAGTTAAATTGCAGTCAGATGAAATAAGGCCAAAGATACTATTTGCGATGGATAGCTTATCATCCGCAACTGTACTATCTTGTTTTAGAAATTCAAAAATCGTCCAATTAGGTTTAATTTTTTCCACTAGATTAGCAATTGATTTTTCGGATAAATAATAGCTGACACCTTCCATAATTAGTAGTGTTGGCTTAAGCGAACTCCAGCCAGCAGCAATAAGAAGCTTATGAACTGAAGGTGTGTTTAAAAGGTCAGCTTCAATAAAGACTATATTCGACCTTGTTTTAGCTTTTATATTCCCATGTAGTTTTGATTTTAAGTTCATATTATCGCAATCAAGCTCGAACAAATTGGTATTAGGGTAATTTCCCGCTATTTCTATGCCAAGAGCATCAAGGCCGGCCCCAGCTATTATTACCTGGAACAGCTTGTTCTCGTTATCGATAACTTGCTTTACTAAATGCAATACGCCATATTTTCGATTCTTTATAACTTCAGCATAGTAAGGACAGATATTCTCGCACTGTTCATAAAGAGACCTGCCTTCGCTCAAATCTAGTTGGGATAGATAATCCTTAGCACATTCGCTTTTGTAGCTTTTGTGATCGCCCCAAAGCAATACTAGCGCTGAAGTCGCTGATAGTTTTGTCATGATTGTTCCTTAAATTGTAATTGTATTTAATATAGTAACATAGTGAGATTTTTTGAAAGTAAATTTGCAAATAGTCGAGGTAGTAAGTTTCATTAATTGCCGAAAGCTCAGCAAGTTGGTAAACTTAGTCTGTTAATAAAATATATCAAAATTAGTTATGGAGTGATTTAAAATGAAAAGACCAAAAGGAACAATAAGAGCAACAATGAAAACAAATAAAGGGTCTATTAGATTAGATCTTTATCTTGAGAAGACTCCATTAACAGTAGCTAATTTTTCTAACTTAGCAAAAAGAGGCTATTACGATGGTCTAAAGTTTCATAGAGTAATAGAAGACTTTATGGTTCAAGGTGGTTGTCCACTTGGAATCGGATCTGGTGGTCCTGGATATGATTTTGCAGATGAATGCAGAGCTGATCTTAAGCATGATGAGCCAGGAGTTCTTTCTATGGCAAACTCTGGACCAGGAACAAATGGTAGCCAGTTCTTTATCACGCATGTAGAAACAGCTTGGTTAGACGGAAAACACACAGTGTTTGGAAAAGTTGTAGCAAAGAAAGATATGAAGGTAGTAAACGAAATCGCTCAAGGCGATATCATTGAAACTCTAAAAATAGATGGCGAATTAGAAAACCTTCCAGAAGAAGTAACTATGCAGCTAGATATTTGGAATGCTCTTTTAGACGAACTAAGCTAGTTGTGAAAAGAATCGAAATCTAAGTCTAGTTCATGAAACTTTTGCATGAACCATTTTTTGGAATCAGCTAAACCTTTTTTGTAGTAATCCTCAGCGATTTCTTCTGTAAAGAAATCAAGCAATTCTTCGGCTGCAATTACTCCTAAGTCTTCATCTCGTTCTACAGCAAAGAATTCTTGCAGCTGATTGATAAGTTTAAGTTTTTCTTCTTTAGAAACATTGTGTTTTAACATGGATATATTCTAGCAGGTTTTTATAGCTTTTATGCCAATAAAGCTTCCGTCAGCATGCCCATCTTTTATTTCTTGAAGTTCTGTTATGTTTTCTGATTTATCATATAGCGTTTGTTTGATTTTTTGAATTTTAAAGTTAGCTCTCTCAAGTAACGAAACAATTTCATTGCTGTTGTAAAAGGTGGCATTTTTGTAGAATTTATTTTGATATTTCTTTTTTTGATAATTTTTGCCAATCAAACTATCTTTATCAACAAATCCAACAACAATGACTCCATTATTAGCTAAGATCCGATAAGCTTCTTTTAGTGCAGCAAGAGGATCTTTTACAAAGCAGATAGTTGTTACCATTAATACATTATTATATGAGTTGTCTTTAAATGGTAAAGAATCAGCATGAGCAAAATGTGTTTTTATACCTCTTTTTTCTGCGATTTCCATCATTTTTTTTGAAATATCTACACCCTCTTTGATTTTTAGAAATTGCGCGAACCTTCCGGTTCCTACTCCTATCTCAATTCCTTTTCCAGAAGCAGGAAATAATCCACTAATTAAAAGGAGTTCAGATAGATAGGTGTTATGATTTTTTTCAAACCAATTGTCATACTCTTTTGCATGTTCTTCGAAAGGGCTTTGTTCAATCATCTGTTATGCCACCTTTACCCCAAGCTGGGTCATCCCCATAGGTGTCCATCCACCATTTGTGGTATTCTGCTGAGCCTGATGAATGCAGTTCAATTTTTGTTTCTTGTTTTAAGTAATCTTCTTTTCTAAATGATATTTTGTATTTTTGGCAATATTTCATAACTATTTCATAAGCTTTTGTTATTCTGATGGATTCCCAGTGAGCATCGTTATCTGACCTGTTTTTGTCAGGATGATATTTTTTGATTTTCTCATAAAAATGTTCTTTTATATCAGCGTAGCTAGCTTCTTCCTTTAGTCCAAGAAGTTTTCTAGCCGTGGATAAATCCTCAAAGCTTGTCTCCATCTATTTAATTTGCTCCCAGATGTTTTTTATTAATTTACTAATCAAATGCTCTGGCGCAAAACTAATAATGCTTTGTTCGGCGATTAAAGACTCTACCATAATTTTGTCATAAGGGATTTTTTCAAGACAGTTAATGTTTTGTTTCTTACAGATTTCTTCAATAAGAGCTGTGTTTTCTTCATTTATATCAAATTTGTTGATAACAACAGCGGATGTAATCCCAAAATGTTTGGCAACAGCTAGTATTCTTTCTAAATCATGAATACCCGAAAGAGTAGGTTCTGTTACCACTAGCGCAAGATTCACTCCTACTATAGCTGCATTTACAGGGCAGCCAGTTCCAGGAGGGCCATCTAATAAAATGTATTCGTTGTTGTTTTTGATTGCAATTTCTCGTGCTTTTTTTCTTACCATAGATACAAGTTTTCCAGAGTTATCTTCAGCTATATTCAGCTTTGCATGTACCATCATTGCTTCAAAATATGTTTTAGAAATAAAGTATTTTCCTGCCTCCTTATTAGTTTCAGTAATAACGTCAGGGCAAAGGTTATAACAGAGGCCACAACCTTCACAGGCAATAGGATCTATTACATGTTCAGATGAAATTGCATCGTATCTGCATAAGTCTCTACATTTCCCGCAATCAGTACATTTTGTATTATCAATTTGATAAGATTGACCTGCTAAAAACGAATAGGTTTCTTGTATAGAAGGTTTAAGTAAAATATGAAGGTCTGCAGCATCAACGTCGCAATCAGCAAACACAGTGTTTTGTGCGAGATGTGCTAATGCAGCCGTAATTGTTGTTTTCCCAGTTCCACCTTTTCCGCTAATAACAGTGATTTGTTTTACTTCGACTTTGCTCAGCATAAACTCCGTCCTTTCAAGTCATTTTGAATATCTTCTCTTAATTTTATAAACATGTTTTTATATTCTTCATTAGAAGTAATTAAGTTTCCTTTTGAGTATTCACTAGCTATCCAATTATCATGTGGGATATTAAGCAAAACAGGAATATTCTCTGATTCGCAATATTTTGCAATTAGTGTTTCTTCCTCAAAAGTTTTATTCACTACAACGCCAACAGGAATATTTGTTTTTTTCACAACTTCTACTGCAAGTTTTAAATCATTTAGACCAAAGGGTGTTGCTTCTGTAACGAGTACAACATAGTCTACTCCAGCGATGGTTTCTACCACAGGACAAGATGTTCCCGGAGGAGCGTCTAAGACAATGTCTTTATAGTTTTTTGTAATACAGTTTTTAAGTAATTTTATAACAGGAGGAGCCATAGGTTCTCCTATGTTTAGTCTGCCTGTATAAATGTGTTTGTTTGTATCAACTTTAATGTTACCAATCTCTCTTGATTGTTCAGATATAGCATTTTCTGGGCAAAAATAACTGCAACTTCCACAACTGTGGCATAGCTCTGGGAATACTAGCACTTTTTGTTTGGCGCTTAGTATTGCATTAAAGTTACAGACCTGTGCGCACTTTCCACAGTGTGAACATTTGGCTTCATCAACTACAGGAGTTTTTACATCAACAGGAATAATTTTTGTTTCATTTGGCTTTAAAAAAATATGGCCATTAGGTTCTTCAACATCACAATCTAAAAAAGCAGAGTCTTTTAGTACACTGAAGAGATTAGTTGAAACAAGCGTTTTTCCTGTTCCTCCTTTGCCACTTGCAACTGCAATTTTCATTAGTGGTGTCCAGCTACAGTTGCTTCATTTACAAGCGTTAGCTCTCCTTTTTTAAAGCGAGTGATAACATTTTGTAATCTGTCTGGTTCTGCTGAATACATTTTAATTCCAAAAGCATTTAGACCTTTGCTTGCATTGGGACCAAAGTTTCCAGAGATAATAGCTTCAGCATCTTCATCAGCAATCTTTTGTGCAGCACTAGTTCCTGCTCCACCTTGTATTTCTACATTGTCATTGTTGTTTATTATTTTTTCTATTTTATCAGTATCAGTGTTATAGATAACAAAGTATTTGCCTCTGCCAAATCGAGGGTCTAGCATAGAGCTTATATTATCTTGTTCTGCAGTAATTGCTATTTTCATTTTTTTCTCCTGTTTTAGCTTTATATTTAATGATCACAGACGGCTTTATCAAGGCCATAACCTTTTCCGCCACCTTCAGTGCAAGTTGAGTCGCCTGTGGTGAGCGTTTCGTTTGCATAGTTTGAAACTATGGCTTCTACTGGGCCTGTGGCACCCATAATTACTTGAATTTTATAGTCAGTAAAGAATCCAACAGCTCTTGGTCCCATGCCTCCTGCAATAATTACTTGTACACCTAAATCGTTTAGAAATTCAGGGATTTTGCCAGGTTCGTGTCCAGGATTATCTACAAGTAATTGGTTTTCAATTTTGTTATCAATGATGTCTGTAATTGTGTATGATGGGCATCTCCCAAAATGCTCTGATACTACACCGTTATCCGTTGCTACTGCTATTTTCATTATTTGCTCCTTTATTATTTGTTGCCCAAGGCATCATTCTTCCTAAGCCCATTCCGCGACCTCTTCCTCTACCGCGACCTAGTCCAAAGCCAAATCCTAAAATACTTTTCTTGTCTGTACCTTTATTTTCGCTATTAGATGCGCAATCTCCTAATCCTCTTCCAGTCATTTCTCCTTCTCCCGTTGGTCCTGTTCCATCTCTTCTAGCCATGATGTTCTCCTTTCTTATTGAGACTAATTCTCAATTACTCAACAAAAAAAATCAATTAGCAGCAATACATTTTTTACAAGTTCCCAAATATTGAACGTTGTGGCGCTCAATAGAAAAACCATACTTTTTAGTAAGCTTTTGCTCAGTATTTTTAGACATTGATTTTTCTTCGCTTAAAATTTCGTCGTAGTCTACTATTTTTCCACAACTAGTACAAATAAGATGATGATGATTTGTGTTGGCGTTCTCGTCGGTGGTAATTTCATACCGAGATTTGCCTTCTCCAAAATTATGTTTATGTACGAGATTTAGCTCAATAAGAAGCTCAAGGTTTCTATAAACACTAGCAAGCCCAATTCCTTCGTGAATATTTTTCACTTTCTCGAATATATCTTCAGCGCTTAGATGTTCCTTCGTGGTATTTAATACATTAATGATACTTTGTCTTGTTACAGTCATTCTGTAACCTCCACCACGAAGACCATTCATACACCAATTTTTCCTTTTACCACATCCGGGCATATTAATTCCTTTTATCGCTTAATGAGAACTGTTCTCATTAAGAAGTTTATTCCTCAACAATTCTTTTGTCAACGCAGAATGTCTTCTATATATTTCGTAATATCGTTGTTTTTCTGTACGCCTTCATAGATTTTTCCTTCTTCAGCTGCTTCAAATAAAGAGCGAATAAATGGAATGTTATATTTTGGCGAAATTTCTGTGTCATTACTTTTTTTAGATTTAAATAAATCTATTTCTTTATGGCATTCAGGGCAGATGGAAATAGCCATATTTTCAATAAGACCAAGTACAGGAACATTCATTTTCTTTAAGAAATTAATTGCTTTCTTTACGTCAATTATTGCCATTTTTTGAGGCGTTGTTACAATGAATGCTTTAATGTCTGCAATCATTCCAGCAATAGTCATTGGCTCATCTCCTGTTCCCGGAGGCGCATCAATAATTAAGTAATCTAGGTTGCCCCATTCTACGTCTTTTATGAATTGAGTTATGATACTTGTTTTCATTGGTCCTCTCCATATCAAAGCATCATCTTCATTTTGAATCATATTTGCTACAGAAATTATTTTTAAGTTTTCGCTGTATTCTATTGGTTCAATTCTACCAAACTCATTTCCCATTAATCTTTGACTGGTAATATTAAATAGACTTCCTTGTGAAGGACCATGAATATCTATATCTAGTAGACCAACTTTCTTTCCCTGATTGGCAAGATGGCTGGCTAAGAGTGCAGATACCGTGCTTTTACCAACACCACCCTTATTACTAAGAATGATAATTTTATTTTTTATTCCCTTTAAGTTTTCTTCAATAGCCTTTTTGTCTAGGTTGCTCATTTTACTCTCCTTCTTTTATTCGTTAATTGTAAAGATATCGCCTGTATTAAAATTAAAAACGTTTCCATGAGATAAGTATTTGATTAAGGCATCACCGGTGCAATGAGAGATGCCGATATTTTGTATTTTAAATTTATCTATTTGTGCTGCAATTTTTTTTACTTCTGATTCTTTGAGTTTAGAAAGATGGAAGCCTCCTATAAGCGCATATATGTTATGAGAGTTAGCTTCAGCAATACATTTTTTAATAATAGGAATTATTCCGTTATGTGAGCAGCCAGTTATTATTATTAATCCTTTATCTGTTTTAATTGTCATAACTAGTTCATCCTCAAATGTATCTTTTATTATATCGCTTCCTTTTTGAACGTAGAAATAATCTTGAGCATCATTGTTTTTAAAGTTGCTAATTATCTTAATATTATTAGCAAGGTCGTTGTTGTCTTTAATATAGTTGAAATGGAGGTTGTTTCTGTTTTTATAATGTTTTTCAATATAGCGAATGCCTATAAATACGTTTTTACCATTGATTTTTTTATGTTTTTTATTGAAGAAACTTGAATGTAAATAAACTTGTTTGTTATAAAGAAATTCTAATCCTCCAGTATGATCATAGTGGCTATGAGAGAGTATAACACCATCAATTTCCGATAGGGATTTGTTCATTATTAATGCGTTTTGTTGGAATAGATTTGTTTTTCCAGTATCAAAGATGTAGCTATTATTATCTGCTTGTATCAATAGTGATAAGCCATGTTCTACTTTGTATTTTGTTTGAGTGGTTTTATTTTCTGCTAAAACTGTAAGTTTGCAATTTGTTATCATTTTTATTCCTAACCAATAAGTAAATGAGAATAATTCTCAAAAAGCAGTGTATTACTGTAGCGTTTTTTTGTCAACAAATCTATTTGTCGTGCGAAGGGTTTTGCGCTTAATCCCTTGTTAATAAAGACGCATCCAAATATTAAGATGTGAAAATATGTAATTGACAATAAGCACCCCCCGGGGGTATCATTTTGCGAACAGATAATTATAAAGGAGATAAGATATGAAGAAAAAAAGTTTTAATCCATTGTTGTTTTTAGCATCATTAGGCGCTGGGGGTATTTCTGTAATGCCGTTTTCCTTATTGCAATATAATTTTCCGCATGGGAAAGGATTAATAAAAATATCCGATATCGTTATGTCCGGACTTGGTTTGCCGCAACAAGTATTAATGTATTTTTTGTATGCTGTAATGATATTTTTTACTATCATGCATTTGGTATTAACAGTTGTTTTTCTTGCTAAGTTGTTTGGATGGCTTGGAAGTGCTGAGCAGAAGGAAATGTCCGGGAATCCATTAAAAAATTCTGCATTAGTGACACCGTTTTTGTCGTTAGCAATGACAATGAATGTTTTTATAGCACCGGTTAGGTTCTTTATTCCATCTTTTGCAAATAACCTTCAAGCATTTATGCTTCCTGCTGTTATTGTTTGGTCTGTGTTATGGCTTGCGTTATTAATAACAGAAATAAGATTGCTGAAAGTATCATTCGTAAAAGGATTTGATTTGGATAAAATTAACTTCGGGTGGTTACTACACCCCTTTGCAATTGGAATGGTTACTGTAACTGGTTCTGGGATTGCCGCAATGGCAAAGAATCCAAATGTTGCCCATTTTGCAGCATTTCTTTCTATGATCACCTTTAGTATGGGGTTATTTTTGTTGTCAGTAAAAATGGTGACTTTATTCAAGAGTCATTTTAATGCAGATGGGCTTCCAGAAAAACAATTCATGCCAAGCTTTTTGATAGTTGTTCCTAACGTTACTCTATATGCGCTTACTGCTTTTAGATTAGGACATTATTACGAGCATCAATTTGGAGTTCATTTACCAGGGTATTTTACTGCAGTAATAATGCTTAGTTTTGCATTTGAGATATGGTATTTATTGTTTGGATTAGCCTTAATGAAAGATTATTTTAAAGAGCATTTTTTTAAGAAAGAGTTCTATGTTTCGCAATGGGGATTTGTTTGTCCAGTAGTTGCCTTTGGAGTGCTTGGGAGTTTTGCAAATAATATGTTTGTGCCTAATCCATTTTTCTATACTGCAATAGTGGCAGCTATAGTAATAGCATCGTTGTTGTTTTTTAAATTGTTTATAGGTCAGCTAGTTTGTTCTGGTTTGATGAAAGATAAGAATATGAATTGTAGTTAAGTATGGATTGTTGACTTTGATAAAAATTGGAGTTTAATGAAATAGTAAGGTAAAAAAGAAGGAGGAATAAAATGGAAGAACAGAAAATTAATATGCCGTTACTTGGGGACGATTTCCCGGAATTACAGGTACAGACTACGCATGGACCAATGAGTCTTCCTGGTGATTTGCAAGGTAACTGGTTCGTACTTTTTAGCCATCCAGCAGATTTTACACCAGTATGTACTACTGAGTTCGTAGCGTTTCAGGAACGTTTTGAGCAGTTTGAAGAATTAGGTGTTAAGTTGATTGGGATGTCTATTGATCAGATCTTCTCACATATTAAGTGGGTTGAGTGGATAAAAGAAAAGTTGAATGTTGAGATTAAGTTTCCAATAGTTGCAGCAAACGATTCTGTAGCAATGAAATTAGGAATGCTTCATCCAGGAAAAGGTTCGAGTACAGTTCGCGCTGTCTTTATTGTAGATCCAAAGGGAAAAGTAAGATTGATTATGTATTACCCTCAAGAGATTGGCAGAAACATGGATGAAGTTGTACGAGCGGTGAAAGCTTTGCAGATTTCTGACAAACAAGGAGCAGTTGCGGCAGGTTGGCCAGAGAATGAACTTATTAAAGATAGAATAATCGTGCCACCAGCAAATACTGAAAAGATGGCTAAAGAGCGTTTAGCTGACAAGAGCCTAGAGTGTTATGATTGGTGGTTTTGTCATAAACCGTTAGAGAAATAATAGCTATTCTTTGTTAATATTTGAAAGCCCGAGTTATCTCGGGCTTTTTTAGTCTATAATGTATGTATGAATGATTTAGAAAACAGGATTCGCAAACGTAAAAAGATTCTTGGTAAATGGGCTAGAAAACAGGGGATAACTTGTTATCGTCTATACTCAAAAGATATCCCTGAGTACCCACTTATTATTGATTTATTTGAAGATAATGCTATTGTCTGGACTTACCCTCGCACAAAAGACGACACTCCAGAATTAGCCCAGGCATTTCTAGACAGTGTAAAAGAACAAGTTGTTGCTGGAACAGAGTTTGAGAGAACCAATGTTTATATAAAGCGACATACCAGACAGCAAGGACATAATCAGGAAAAGCATAATTCTTGGATAGATGTAGAGTTAAAAGCTTTTGAGGGTGGGTTGGAGTTTGAGATTAACCCAATAAAGTATGTTGATGTAGGATTGTTTCTAGACCATCGTCCTTTAAGAACACTAGTTGGGGAAACTTCTAAAGATAAAGATGTATTGAATCTTTTTTCTTATACAGGAGCATTCAGCATGCATGCTGCAAAAGGTGGCGCAAGATCTGTTACTACTGTTGATTTGAGTAAGAATTATACAGAGTGGGCAATGAGGAATATGGAGCGTAATGGCTTTGAGCACTCAAAAAAATATCGATTTGTAGCAGAAGATTGTATAACTTTTGTGCATAAAGCACTTGATGCTGGCAGAAAATATGACATTATTATTTGCGACCCACCATCATTTAGTAATTCTAAAAACAGGCATGCGAACGAGTTTGTAGTAGACAGAGACTATGCTGAATTGCTTAAGCCAATGCTTAGACTCTTAAATGACGATGGTGTGCTTTATTTTAGTACAAATTCTAGAAAATTTAAGCTAGATAAGAAGCTATTTCTTCAAAAGACTAAAATTACAGATATTACAGAACAAACTATTCCTTTTGATTTTCAAGGAACAAATATTCATTCTTGCTGGGAGTTTAGAGCTTAGCAGCAGCCTTGCAAAAAAACTTTGCTTATTATTTCTGCATATTTTATATAGTCTTCTTCTGGAGAATCATTCTGTATCAGTGTGCTGATGCTTTTAATTATCATTCCTTCAATAAGTGTTTCTAGTATTTGTGGCTCATTTATTTTTATAATTTTCTGCTTGATTCCTTCTTCTACAGAAGTTCGATATGTGTTTATCATTTTTTTGTCTACTTTATTTGTTATAGATTCTTTTGCGCAAAGCAGATGACCTTCTCTTTGTAGGAGTATTTTCGCTAGTTTTTTACTTTTTAAGGCTTGTTCAAAACCAGTAAATATAGTTTTTTTAATTTTTTCATCTGGAGGCAAGTCCATAGTGCTGATAGCAAATATTGCCGAGGCCATGGTTTCGGCAAGGTCATCATAAATAGTTATATATATTTCTTCTTTGCTTGAAAAGTATTGATAAATAGAGCCTTTAGAGAATTCTGCTTTTTCGGCTATTTCATCAATAGTTGTGTCATCATATCCTTGTTCAGAAAACAATTCTGCCGCCGCATCCATGATATAGCTTTTTCTTTGTAATTTTTCTTTTTCTTTTCTGCTTAGTTCTTTCATAATACATATAAATATACCACGAGTTCTTGTTTTTGACTAATTATTATAAACTTTGACTATATAGTCACAAGGTGTTATTCTTAGCTCCTAATTAATATATATATGATGAAAAGGAGCTGAATAAGAATGATTAAAAATAATTCACAAAAGATAGGTATTATAGGTTTTGTTACTATTATGATGGGGTTTGCATTCCCTTCATTAGCTAGTCTTCCTCAGTATGACGCAACGCTTAAAGGTTATGGAGATTATAATGCTGTAAGTTTTAGAGATGGGGTTGACGTAAACATAGAGCATAAAGGAAATTATCAGGTTTCTGATTTCATGAAAGATGTTTTAGATAGAAATTTACTTGTTAGTATCCAGTATAACGGGTACGCAATAGCTGATTCAGATTATCAACAGTTTAAGGCTTATTATTCTCCTTATATATCTTCATCTTTTGGGTACACGCAGACTGACCTTTCCCATATGACGCTTCCGGCAACAGCTGCTTCTGAGACTAAAAAATTTGAAGGAAACTTAACTTACGCACAAAACCTAAAAGGGGGACTTGCGGTAGCCACAGGATTAACTGGAACGTATAAACATGCGAGTACTTCTATCTATTCGCCAACCTTCTTTGTTCAGATGGAGCAAAAGTTATTAAAAAATGCTTTTGGTGGTAATGATATAAGGACAGAAGAATTATTAGGATTAAAAGCAGATTCTGATAAGCTAAACATTAAAAAAAATATTGCCGGACTTACATTCTCTACAATGTATGACCAATTTCAATTAATAAAGAAATATAGAGATCATTGTGATATTTCTATAAAAGAATCTGTGTATGAGATTATTAAAGGAACTATAAAGAATAATGTTGAGTTAGGCGTTATGGAAGCATATACCTTGAATCAGTTTAACTCGTTAATTTATGGAACAATGGTTGAGCTTAAAAGTAATGCTTCATCTATTCAGAGTCTTTTAAATCAAAACTATTTCAATTTAATGGCAGAAGAAAATTCTGGTAGTTTGAAAGTTCTTTCACTAGATAAAGTTACTCCAGGGCTGAATGAGACAAAATTATTAGAAGAGGCTTATGCAAATAGGGCCGATTATTTAGAGGCGCTGAACAATGTAGCAATATTGCAAAAACAACTCACAAATTATAAGAATGAAACGTTGCCGGAATTAAACGTAGGGATCAGCTATGCCTTAATGGGTGAGGATGCAGATGCAGTAAATGCTGCAAAGGAGATAGCAAAATTTAAAAACGCCAGTACTGAAATAAAGTTCACCTATAAGCAGTTATTAGATGACAGGCAATCTGAAACAAAATATAGAGATGTTCAGAAGCAGCTTGAACAAGCTACGACTTATTTGACATATTTAAAGAAAAATATTGAGAATGAGGTTCAGGACTCTATCTCACTTATCAATACACTATATGATTCTTATGTGTTGTTAGATAAGTCTCAGAAAGATGCAGTTATATATGTTGAGAGCCTTATAATAAGGCTGAAACAGGCGAAGGTGAGCACTGTAGAACTTAAGGATAGCGTTGATATGTTAACCGCAATAAGAATGGCAAAAACAGAGATACTTGTAGCATACAACATTTCACTTATTAACATGAAAGTACAAACAAATACTTTGTTTGAGGATTATGGGATAGATATTGATGAATACATTTCTATGGCAGGAGGAGCGAAGTAATGAAAAAGATTATAGATTACGTTATTAAGTCAAAGTTAGTTATTAACTTAATTGTTTTTGTAATTTTAGCCGTGGGGCTAACAATTGTTGCGGATATGAATAGGGAAGCATTCCCTGATGTTAGCCTTGATATGGTAACAGTTCTTACAATCTATCCAGGGGCAGCTCCAGATGAAGTAGAGAACCTTATTTCTATTCCAATAGAGAAAGAGCTTAGAGAAGTTAGCGGCATTAGTAAAGTAGAAGGTTTTAATATAGAGAACGTATCGGTTATGGTTGTTTATCTTGATGATAGTTTGACCGATAAGAAGAAGGCTAAGGCAGTAACAGATGTTAAAGATGCGGTTGAGGGTATCTCAGATTTGCCAGAAGATGCATTAGATCCAGAAGTAGAAGAAATAACCACAGAAAAGATGCAAGTATTTGATATAGCATTAACAACAACTAGAAAAGATGAAGCTGGATATGCTGAGTTACGTGCTACTGCAAAGAGGCTGGAAGAAGAAATTCTATTTATTGATGGAGTAGCAGAGATAAATAAGCTGGGATATCGAGACAGAGAATATCTAGTAGAAGTAATGCCAGAGTCATTGCAGCAATATAGAATAGGCCTTAATGCTGTAATTGGCAGATTAATGGCAAGAAATATTGATTTGCCAGGAGGGGCACTTCGAGTAGAAGGTAAGGAATATTTACTTAGAACAATAGGACAGTTTAAAGATATAGAAGAAGTAGAAAATTTAGTCGTGTTTTCAAATGATGCGGGGTTTGTAACAAAACTTAGCGATATCGCTCGTATATCAGATACCTTTGAAGAAAAAGAGATTCATGAGCGAGTAGACCTTAATGATGCAATAGTTTTAGAGATATCTAAGAAAAAGGCTGCTGATACTATTAGGATTACAGATAAGCTTAAAGAACATTTGGCTGAATTCGATTCAACATTATCAAAAGGAATAAGTTCTTCATATTTTAATGATTCTAGTGTGTTTGTAAGATCAAGACTTTCTTCGTTAGTTACAAATGCTTCGGTAGGGTTTGTTTTTTTAGCGCTTATATTGCTGTTTATTTTAGGCAAAAGATTATCTTTAGTTGTTGGATTGAGTATCCCAATATCTTTTATGATGGCTTTTATATTGATGCAACAGCAAGGGATTACTTTGAATGTTATTAGCATGTTCGCGTTAGTCATGGTTCTTGGAATGATAGTAGATTTTTCCATTGTTATTTCTGAGAATTCATACCGGCATATGGGGATCGAAAAAGATAAGCGTAAAGCTATCAGAAAAGGTGTTTTAGAGGTAGCTGCCCCAATGACAGTTACATTGATTTGTATTGTAGCTGCGTTTGCTCCATTACTTTTTGTTGGTGGTCTTGTTGGTAAGTTTATTTATGCTATTCCAATGGTGATTATTCTTTGTTTAGTCGCTTCATGGTTTTGCGCTTTGTTTATATTGCCTAATTATTTAGACAGTTTAGTGAAAGCACCAAAGGTTAAAAAAAATAAAGAAGAAAAATCTCAACCTGGTTCTTATGAGAAGATTCTTAGAAAAATGGTTCAACGTAGGTATATTGTTGTGGTTATTATTATTGCTCTTTTGTTTGGTTCGTTGAAGGCGTTATCTGCTGTAGACTTTGTCTTTATGCCAAGCACATATAAAGGTATTTATATTAAGTTGACTATGCCACAGGGTACAAATCTTGAGGAGACCAATAAGGTTACAATACCTTTTGAAGAATTGGTGAGATTGTTGCCTAAAACAGAAGTAGAGTCGATTAGAACAAGAGTTGGTGTTCATATGTCTAGTGGTCTTGATATGAGACCAAAAGATGGGACCCATAAATCTGTAGTTTATTTAAATTTAACGCCTGCCGGAGATAGAGATCGCTCTGCGGAAGAGATTGTAGCGCAATTAAGAAAAAATATTGTTAAGTTGCAAGATAAGGATTTAATAAATAAGGATGTTCAGTTTCTATTTGAGTTATCTGCAGATGGTATGCCAAAGGGTAAGCCTATTAGTATTGAGATCCGAGGTAATGATTTAGATAAAGCGGCAGTTATTGCAAATGAGTATAGTGCGTTTTTACATACAATAGATGGTGTTAGCGATATTGTTATGGATTTAGAGCAAGGTAAAACAGAGTTTAGATATAAAATTAACGAAGTGAATGCGATGCGAGCAGGTCTTACGGTTGCCGATGTTGCACAGTCGATTCTTTTTTCTTACAAAGGTGCTGTAGCCACCAAGGTTAAAAAGGGTGATGAAGAGATAGACGTGCGAGTAAGGTTTCCAGATTGGGCAAGAAGAAGTGTTGATAGTCTTGATGACGTAATGATTGAGAATAAATATGGAGGTTTAGTTTCTTTAGAAAAAGTAACTTCTTATGAGAAGAAAAGAGGCTATGCTGCGATTAATAGAAAAGACTATAAACGAGTAGTAAAAGTAGATGCAAATATAGACTTGAATAAAGTAACTGCAATGAAAGTTAATAAAATGCTTGTAGAAAAGTTTGAAAGCATTGAACGTGAGAACCCTGGGGTTTTTGTAAATTATGCAGGAGAGCAAGAGGAGACTGGTGACAGTATGAGTGATTTGGGAAGGTTGTTTATAGTAGCCTTAGCTGTAATCTTTCTTGTATTAGTAGCTTTCTTTAATTCTATTTGGTTGCCAATAGTAATAATGGTTTGCATCCCCTTTTCTCTAATAGGTGTTGCGTTCGCATTGCTTTCTCATGGTCAGCCAATGTCCTTTATGTCAGTATTAGGATTATTCAGTTTAGCTGGAGTAATAGTTAGTAATACCTTGGTATTAGTTCACTTTATTAATAATTTAAGAAAAGAAGAAGGATTAAACGTTACGGAAGCAGTTGTCCATGGTGGAGCATTGAGGTTTAGACCAGTTATTTTAACTAGTGGAACGACAGTACTCGGACTTATCCCAACTATTTATGGGCTAGGTGGTAAAGATGCGTTTGTGGCACCATTAGGTTTGGCATTTGGCTATGGGCTTATTTTTGCAACAGTGATAACTCTTATTCTTGTGCCATGTTTCTATCATGTAGCAGAAGATATTAAGGGCGTTACTGCCAGGTTACTTGGCAAAGTAGGATTCAAGATGAAAGAAACGCTTATTTAAATGACTTGATTAGGTTATTAATTGGATACTTGTTTATTTCTAAAGCAGGTATCCATTCTGAACAAACATCCATTATTGCTGGGAGTTTAGAGCACCCTTCGATTAATTAGCTGCTTTTACCTCATTATAGAAAACAGTAAAGCTAGTATGTGCATATGGTATCAACCAAACGAATCCTATGCCTAGAGTTAACAAGCAAGGGATTACCCATAAGATTAATCTAAGGCAAAGTCTCACAGCTTGCCATTTGTGACCAAGCATCATTTCTTTAGACTTTTGTAATATTTCCTTAACAGGCATGTCTTTATTTTCAGCGAAGATAAATCCAAGTAGTGAATAATTAATAGCAGCTATTATCCCAGGGATTATTAGCAGAAGAGCCCACAGTAAAATATATAGCAAATTCAGCAAGTATAGCTTAGAAGCTTGTATGGCATGTTCTAATCCATCAAGGCCATCTTTAAATATGGGGTTGTTATTATTAACAAGATTTAAGAAGAATAAGCTGAGCCCAACAGCAACAATTCCGTCTAAAGCTATTTGTAAAAAGAATCCAAGTATTGGTAATGCTGAAAGAAATGCAGATAGTATTTCAGCTACTACTGTAATGGAAATGCTGGTAATAATAACTAGAACCCAATTACCTTTTAAAATGCTTCTGGCTTTTGTTGTAATCTCTTTATTCTCTAACATAGTTGCCTCCTAAATATAGATATAATTCTAGATTATATAAATTAGGGTAGAAAGTAAAGTTTAGAGCTTAGACTATTTATTTTTTAATCTACGTCTATCAACTTCTTTGATGAATATTTTTCTCATCCTGATAGCTTTAGGCGTTACTTCTACTAATTCATCATTATCAATGAATGACAGACAGTCTTCTAATGTCATTCTTGTATGAGGAGTAAGCGTTACTGCTTCATCTGTTCCAGAGGAACGGACATTGGACAGTTTTTTGCCTTTAGCAGCATTAACAACCATCTCTCCTTCTTTAGCAGCTTTGCCGATTATCTGTCCCTCGTAGACTGAGATTCCAGCACCAAGAAAAAGTTCGCCACGTTCTTGAAGGTTAAATAATGCATAAGCAATAGTAACAGAAGTTTCTTTTGATATAATTACGCCATTTTTACGGTTAGCAATCTCACCACAATATGCTTTGTATTTGTAGAAAATATAGTTGATAGTTCCCATTCCTTTAGTGTCCATCATGAACTCTGCATGATAACCAAGCAAGCCTCTTGTTGGGATAGCAAACTTCATTTTTACGATATCTTTATCTAGTTCCATATCTAGCAGTTGACCTTTTTTAAGCCCCATTTTTTCAATAACCTTACCTTGGTATACTTCAGGCACTTCAATAAACACATGCTCATAAGGTTCCATCTTTTTGCCATCTACTTCGTGGAAGATTACATTTGGTCTAGATACTTCAAACTCGTATCCTTCTCTTCTCATTTTCTCAATTAGGATAGCGATATGAAGCTCACCTCTACCAGATACTTTGTAGCCAGTAGCTTCTGTTAGTTCTTCTACATGAAGAGCAACATCAGAAAGAAGTTCTCTTTCTAATCTGTCTTTAATATGTCTTGATGTTACATAGTCGCCTTCTGTTCCAGCAAATGGTGATGCGTTTGGTAAGAAGTTCATAGAAATTGTTGGTGGATCTACATCTCTTGTTGGTAAGTACATTGGATTGTCCTTACAAGTGATAGTTTCGCCTACCTTCATTTGATCAAAGCCAGCTAAAGAGATAATGTCTCCGCAAATAGCTGTTTTGGCTTCTATTCTTTTATCTGCATTAAATCTATATAGTTTTGATATTCTGCCTATTCTTAATATTTCGTTATTCTTTGTGACAGCGAATTCTTCGTTGACAGATATTTTACCAGAAGTAATTTTCCCGATAGCCATTCTTCCATGATAGTTCGAATAATCTATTGCTGATATTTGCAATTGGAAAGGTCCATCAATATCACCTTTTGGAGGAGGTACATTTTCGATAATAGCATCTAATACAGGAAGAATATTCTTTCCTTGGATATCCATAGAAGTAGAAGCGATACCGTTTTTAGATGAAGCATAGATTACAGGGAAATCTAGGATATCATCAGGTGCTTCTAGCTGTGCCATAAGATCAAACACATGGTCAACAACCCATTCGCATCTAGCGGCAGGTTTGTCTATTTTGTTTACTACAACAATAATTGGAAGATTAAGTGCGATAGCTTTCTTTAGTACGAAATAAGATTGTGGCATTGGACCTTCTGCTGCATCTACAAGAAATACTGCTCCGTCTGCCATGTGTAAAACACGTTCCACTTCTCCACCGAAATCAGCGTGTCCTGGAGTATCGATGATATTTACGTGATGTCCTTTGTATTCACAAGAACCATTTTTAGATTTGATAGTAATGCCACGTTCTTTTTCTAAGTCCATAGAATCCATACGTCTTTCAACTACTTCTTCTCTTTCACTGAAGATACCACTTTGTTTAAAAAGTTCGTCTACTAGAGTTGTTTTTCCATGGTCTACGTGGGCAATGATTGCTACATTTCTTATCTGTTCCTGTTTCATGTGAGTACCTGCTTCTTATATTATTATTAACCAAGTGATTATAGGCGTTTTTTCTGTTTGAAGCAAACATTATCAAAAGTCGCATAATAGGACTATGGATAATATGTAGGAATATCTCTACAATTAGTATTGTGAATAATGAAGAAATAAAAGAGCATTTTGCCAAACAAGCAGTAAAATAACCCTTCTTAAATAACTGCAATAACTCCAACTATTTATCGATATATTACCAGCATGACACAGTATATTCGGTATAAAGTAGTAGCAGAAAATTCTTCTGTATCCAAACAATTTAAGCTGCTTCCTTTCTGGGAAGAGACAGTTCTTGTAAGCATCTATTTGTCGTTATACGAGGCAGTTACTTCGCTGCGACCTCTTTTAATAGAGCGTGAAATGAGAGAAGTAGAGCTGGAATGGTTAGGGCATGAGCTAAAAGAAAAGTACAATATCGAGCCATCAAAAGAACAGTCTACAAAGATATATGATGCGTGGTTTGCCGGCAGCGTTTTGCCAAAGGGATTGATAGAAGCAGGGATTAATGGAAGAACTTTAGTAGACACATTGCAGAATATTCGTACTTTGCATGGTGTTACTTCTGGCTATATAGCCCAAGACCCTATCAAAGAAGCTGGCTATGTTAATTCTAATGTATTTGATGATATTGCTACCGAGCTAGGAGTAACTTCTACAGATATCCTTAAGGAATTAGCAAGACAAGGTTATATCGTAAGATACAAAAGTCAACGACATGGATATTTGATTTTAGATAGAATGCCAAAGGCAGGACAGAAATTGCGATTATCAGAGAACTTTAAGTCAGCAGAGCAAAAGCTACGCTTAAGACTAATAAACCTTGTTCCAAACAATGCAAAAATATCAGTAAAACTTCGCAAATTGATGAGGCAAACAACCGGTGATTTGTTTAGACCATTTAAAAAAGATGTGACAGCGATTACTGAAATGTTGAAGGTGTTAATCGAATACACTGTTGCTAAGCACCAACTAGAATATTGCAAAAAAGAAATAGCAGAGATTCCCCAGAGAGTTAAGACTAAAACAAATAATGATTTAGAGCAGTTTGCTTGCTCGCCTTTTCTTGCAGCTCTTAAAAAAGAGATAGCAGAGATAGGGAAAAATCCTAGCACAGGAAATGCGGAAGATGCTTTCGAGCAGATTATGCTTGGTATTTCTCTTAGCCAACAAGAAACGCTTAATATGAGACAACATAGGGTCGGCACATTGCCAAAAGTAATGGTTCCTACTAGTAGATTGCGACCAGATTTGGAACAAGAACAGATTATTATCAAGCAGTCCTATCACCCAACACATTGGGGGGATAAAGATTTAGAACATAATGTTTCAGTAGAAGGTGAAACTAAGTTTGATCTGATGTATCAAGCAAGCAGAGCAGTAGACGCGGCAATAGCTGGCGAGATAAAAGAACAAGTTACTAAGATGCCGGAAGTAGTAAGGATTCTAGAACCAGCATATATCCATATGCGTAAATCTAGTGATAATGGAAGCAAGCTAAAAAAAGAGACTATCATAAGTTTTGAAGACAGAGTTATTAAGGCAATTGATTTAATTAAAAGATCGCCTTTAGTAGATAAGAACTCTGCCAAATTAGAGCTAGATGAAGCTTTAGCGCATTTAAGAATAGGCACAATCGATAATGCTTATAAATGTATTGGAAGAGCGATAGGGTTTCTTAGAATTCGTATCTCTGATGCAGCGCATATTAGGGAGAATCTAGATGCAGGAGAATTGTCTCCCACAATATTTGCAGACATAGTCAAGAAACATGGGTTAGAAGCAGGCAGCATTTATAGTGATCTTCAGTCTCAAGAATATATAAGCGAAGAGAATAGGTTGTTATGCTATCCACGTCAAAAAGGTTTTAGCGTTTTCTTTTCTAAAAACTTTTTTGTAGAGCACCGTAATAGTGTAAATATGAAAGAACTTCGTAGAGATGTTTCAGTTAGAATGCGTGAGATGCAACAAGGCAGAAGAGCAGTGTTGCGTTCTCTAACACATAAAAGAAATGTAGATATGCTAGAGCTTTGTATCAATATAAGACATGCAGTAGCGGAATATGCAAATAATCCTATTGGTCCGGTTCCAAGAATAAAGAACAGCCCTTATATTACGAAAGAATGGGACAGTGCAAGTTTGTTGCTACTGAAGTATGAAGAGGGCGGAGTTGGAAAAACTATTGGTTCAATTCTAAACGAAACGCCACATCTTCAAGAGCCAGAGTTTGGGCTTAGCTTCTTCTCGGCACTTAAAATAGACCACTTTCTAAAAGAAATGCATAAAGAGAAGCAAACGCTTATCCCTGTTCTTAATGAACAGTTTAGAATCAGACAAGATATCGCTACAAAACAGGCATTTATTACAAGTAAAGAAACTAAGCTAAAAGAAAAGGGTAGTTCTTATTTGCAAAGAACAGTACAAACTATGCGAGCAGAGATATCCAACCTAGCAGACGATATTGCAGCACTTCTGGAACAGAATAAAATTGTAGCGGAAAGAGCGGAAGCAAGAACAGGCAGGATCGCTAATTATAAAAAGAAAATAGATAACTATTTAACTTATATTACTAGAAAAGCAGTAGCAGCAGAGAATTTATTAGGGCTTATGACAGAGTTTCGTTCTTTGTATGAATTCCGTCTTTTGACAAACAGTGTGCCAGCAATTAAACAGTTTCCTAAAATTAATCAGAGGTTATACGATTCTGCCTTTCAGCGGACTTGGAATAAGTATGCTAAGAAAAAGAATCTTGCAGAAAATAATCGAGAGTATTATTCCCAATATGCGTTGTTTTATATGACAGCTTTTATTAGCACTACTATGAGCGAAAGTGATAGGAAGTTTGCTCCAGATGCTAGCTTTAATCCAGTGTTTGTAGCAGCACAAGAGCTTTTAGCTGTTACCGATTCAGCAAACTTACCAGGATTAGCAGAGATGGGATTGGTCTCGGAAAAGACAGCTGACTATATAAAAAATACTGGCATAAAGGAGTATAAAGATTATAGTTTCGGATTGGTGTCTGATGATATGTTTGATGAGATTATTTCAGAGAGTTTGCATCCATTTTGTCAGGTGGCTGAAGGCAAGGAAGTTCCATTACTAACATCAAAAGTTATTAGAGGAGCGTTGGTGTATCAGAGCAATGGCAAGTATGTTACAAAAGAACATAGGCTCCTAGAGATGCCGAGTTATCATGTGTTTAAAAAGGTGTTATTAAAACGATTGCAAACAAAGGCAAAGGATAAGACATTAGAACTTCCAGATGGTCTTGCAAGACAACTATACGAAAAGCTGAAAACCGTTACTAACCAAGCAGAGGATATAGCGAGAGTAGTTGCAGGCGGATATAAATTAGGTGAAGAAGATACCGCAGATTTGCTAAGAATGGCTCAAGCTAGAGATTAGAAGTTGTTAGTAATTGGCTAGAAATAAAAATGCATTCCTGTAGCAAGCTTCATTTCAGAGACAGGTAGACCAGTAGCATGTTTGATCTGTTCGTATCCAACCTCTATATCAAAAAAAGCATTGTTCATTGAGTCAAACATATAGCCTAAAATAGACCAAGCCACGAAGAATAGAAATCCTTCGGCACTGCCTTCATCATCGTCATCATGTCGGTGATAGTTTTTTGCTCTTTCATCGTTAACAAATTTAGTTACTGTACTCATAGGGTTTCCCAGAAGAGCTGTGGTTACTTCTATCCCGAACACTGCTTGGTATATCTCTGCATTAATAGATTTGCTATTATTTATTACCTTCTTTGTTCCATATCCAAGAGCTATATATGTGTTCATATGCCTTCCAAACATTAGGTAGTCTCCTAGTTGGAGCATTGGTCTTGCTAAGAATGTTTGGTTTATATCTCCTGGAGAGTTATCTTCCCAGCCTACGATTTGCATACCAATGTTGCCGAGTGGAAAGTATTTGAAACTAACACCAGTAATATCCTTAGAGTAGTATATTCCTGCGGCAAACTCTCCACGTGCTTCGCGCACTCTTTTTGCTTCTATCTTGGTAGATCCTGCATTGGCAATGCTTGTTGTCTTAGCAGCCACAAAGTGAGAAGTGTTTACGGTCTTCATATTATCATAAGCATCAATTTTTAGTGGTTCTGCATAAATAATACTGCCGTCTGAAATGACTTTTATAAAGTGTTGCCCTGGTTGCAGCTCGTAGTTGCTGACGCTTCCTTTTCCTGCGAGTATTCCGTTTATTTGTATCTCTGCATTTGGGTCATCGTTTAGGATGTTAACAGGGATGCTCAACACAAAAGAAGCGAGAAAACATAATGAAATTACAAATAGTTGTTTGCGCATCTTTTAAAAGTAGAAGTGCATTCCAGTAGCTATTTTCATTCCAGACTGGTAGTTCCCACCACCAAGGTCTAGTCTTTCATAGCCTACTTCTATATCTACATAAGCGTTTGGAATTACGGTTATCAGTAATCCACCAGCAGCTCCTGCCAAATACATTAGCTCTTCAGAACTTAGATTGTTTTTATCTCCATCACTATTAACAGCCATCATTACTATAGAAGTAACCGCTAATGGAAGTCCTAGTAAGGCAGATGGACCCTCTACTCCAAACATAGCTTGCGAGATAGTTGCAGTCATATCTGTGTTGCTGTTTTTTACTCTTTTAGAGCCAAAGCCAAGAGCAACATAAGTATTCATATGTCTATCGAATAAGATATAGTCACCGAGCTGCCAGATAGGTCTTATTAATAATGTTTCATAGATGTCGCTAGGAGCGTTGTTAGTAGACCAGCCCATTAGTTGGAAACCGAAGTTGCCAAGAGGGAAGTATTTGAAGCTTAAACCAGAGATAGAGTCAGAGTAATACATTCCGATAGAGTAGTCACCACGAGCGTCTCTAATTCTTTTAGCCTCAACTCTAGTAGAGCCAGCATTAGCGATATTAGATTTCTTTGCCACTACAAAATGAGAAGTATTGATAGTCTTCATGTTGTCGCCATACGCAATGTTTAATGGTTCTGCATATATAATAGTTCCGTTAGAAAAGATTTTTATATAGTGTTGTCCAGGAGGTAGCTCATAATTGCTTACACTTCCTTTTCCAACAAATGTTCCATTTATCTGGACATCTACATTTGGGTCATCATTTAGAATGTTAACCTTTGCACTCCAGCCGAAAGAAGCTAGTAACGATATTAGTATAATTAGTGTGATTTTTTTCATATTAGAATCCTTTATTTTTTTAGTAGTTATATAGTAGCGTAAACGTGTTGCTATTTACAAGTTTTTTTGTAGTGATTAAGTGTCTCAGCCAGCAGTAGCTTGAACAACTAAGACAGTTGAATTAGCAGTAAACGGTGTTTTGGAGAGATCTTCATATAAGGTTATATTTTCAAATTCAGAGTCTTTTAATAGGCCTTCTAGTGCTTTTGGTCTTAGCGGAACTAGATTGGTATCTGAAATGTCCTGTTTCTGAGACTTTTTATCTGTAACTATTGTTCTAAAGACTATGTTCTGGTCGTTTCTGATATCGTATTCACGTTCGAAAAGATAGTTTTCAGATTTTATAGGCGAAAGGGTTGTTGTTTCGTTATCTAAGATTTTGTCATAATTAAGTATCTGCAAAACAAGAGTTCCCTTAGCTCGGAGCAATTTATGACACCCGCTAAGAAACAGTTGGATGTCTAAGGCGTCTCTTAGATGGGCTAGAGTGTTCCCCAGACAGCTGATGGCAGAGAATGAACGGTTGAAATACACATTAGCAATACGTGTCATATCCATTCTTCTAAAGTCTAAATGGTTGCTATGAGGCTTCTTTGCTGCTACTTCTAATAATGATTGGTTTAGATCTATAGCGGCAATATAGTTGTAGTGGTCGTCTAGTGCGACAGCTAGTTCGCCAGTAGCACAGCCAACGTCTAATAGGTTTCGAGGTGGCGCTATGTCTTTTGCCAGTTGGATAAAGAACTCTTTTTGAGATTCTGTTATTGGAAAAAGCTCATCATAGATTTTTGCTATATCGTTGTACATTGGGGATATTATAGCATTTTACTTTGGGCACGCTATCTGCAAACTCACTAAAATTAAGCCCTGGTAAAGATCTCTTCTTCTGGTAGCCTAGATTTAGGGAGGTCTGCATTGAAATCTTCAGCAGTATGATACCCAAATGATACTAATACAGAAGCAGTTAAACCTTTTCGCGATAAACCAAATTCTTTATTTAGTGCCTCAATATCTATCCCCTCCATAGGAAGTGCATCGATACCAAGTATAGCTGCACTTAATAGGGCATTGCCAACATTTAAATAAACCTGTTTCTCGTTCCATTGTGCGAGGTCTTTAACAGTATCTTTATGCATATTCACAAAAAAACTTCTCCCGCCATGCATCATTTCCTTGAGCTCTGGATTAGTATAACGGCCATCTTTATCCTCAATATCTAAGACATGTAACAAGTACTCCTCATCAATATCATTTTTAGTACAGAACAGTACAGAGTAAGGTGCATCTATAATCTTCTGAGAGTTAAATCCGTATTTCTCATTAGATGCGTTTGCTAGTTTATCTTTGCCTTCCTTTGTTGAAACAATAACGAAATGCCATGGTTGAGCATTTGTGCTGGAAGCACTTAGGCGCAGTGCCGCCTCCATCTGTTTCCATACGTTCTCAGGAATATTTTCATTCGGGTCAAATGTTTTTGCTGAATATCTTTTATTTAAAACTTTTACTAAATCCATATTATTTCTCCTTTAGTTTGCGAAACGCATTATTTCTTCAGCTTCCAATCTTGGAGTAGCAGGTCTATGGTCGCCCTCTTCATATCCGTAAACAATAAGAGCGGCAACTGTTTCTTCTTTAGGCATCCCAACTATTTCAGAAACAGATTCATCATTAATAACACCCATTATTACAGTGCCAACACCTTTTGCATGTGCTGCTAGGCAGAATGTCTGACAAGCTATACCAGTATCGAACACTTCCCAGGTGCTGTCCTTGGAAGTTGCATATTCATCTTTACCAATTTTGCCGCTTTTGCCTTTTATAAAGCTAAGAATAGCTACGCCGCTTGCCTCTTTTAGAGTCTTAACATTGTAAGTGAAACCATGAACACTCTCTTTGCCAAGTCTTTCTATAATCTTTCTATCATCTATTAGGGTATATCTTGCTATTTGTAGGTTACTCCAAGAAGGAGCAAATCTGCTTATTTCGATAATTTCTTTCATGATTTCTCTATCAACAGGAGTATCCTTGTAACGTCTAACACTTCGTCTTTCTTTGATCATTTCAATTGCATCCATAATGATTCTCCTTTTTATTTAATCCGTTTATAGACCCCAGTGATTACTTGTGAGAATTTGCTATTTCTAGAAGAGAACATGAATTCTTCGCCAATCTCAAGCACTTCGCTTCCACTATTAGCTATAGCAACAATGGCGTTGCCACCTTCACCCATAGTGCTGCTTAATATTTGCCGATCTTTTCTTATGCTATATCCTTGATGGATGTTTCTTCCATTATCTTTGTCTAGTCTTCTAGTATGTGTTTTATAAACCTTATCTTCACCTATAGATAATGTTATTTCGAACAAGTCGCCAGCAGCTCTAGATTCCATTACTTTGCCGGTTTGGTGGACCGAAACACTTTTTACCTGACGATATATTCTTGTTTCTGCAAAGGCAAAACAAAGCAGTAAAGAAAGTAATATTAATAATTTTTTCATAGTTTCCCCCTATAACAACGATACTCTGTAACCAGAGTTTTCTAAATACCTTTTCAATTTACTACCTTGGCTGGAGGTAGGTTGTTGATAATATGTGTCGTCTGAATCTATTACCACTTTAATATCATCACCTTGTGAAAATAAACGAACCATAACAATAAGGTCTACATATTGGTCTCTTTCTTTAATGGTTTGATATGCTTTTTCTTCGTGAATAGTTAGTGCATAGTCTACATCTGCGGTGTCTATTTTGGTTATGCTTTCTTGTAGGCTAGATGTTCTTGCAGGAATGTAGACTTGTCCAAGGTAGATGCGATAAGCGTGTGTTTTATCGTTTTTATATAAGACCTTATACCCATGGAGATTTGCGTAGTCTATTAGCAAAGGTGCTAGTTTAGATGCATTGGCTTCTTCTACAAGCATGCTGGTTTGGCAACCCGTTAGGAAGAGTAGTAGCGGCAGGATGGCTAGAAGAATTATTCTTTTCATTATTATATTATACAAGAAATTCTGGGAGAAAGTTCCATTTTATTTAATTTAAGCTCCTTCAGTCAGCTAAAGCTGACAGCTCTCACCTTTCAGGGATAGCCGCTAGGCTCGTGCCTCGCTAAGCGGACTATACATCGAAGGAGCTTTAAAATGAGTAACAATTGTTTTGCATCTCAATTCTTCGCGCGCGCGAAGAATCTATAATCCCCCTTCGTCAGCCTAAGGCTGACTCTTCCCCCTTAGATAAAGGGGGCTTCATATGTTTTATATTAATTTGAATTTTGCGCCTAGAGAGAACCGACTCACCCTCCGGCTCCCTCTCAAGAGGGAGAGTAAGTTACTAATATTATTAAATTTATTTTTGTTTACAAGCTCCGCCACAGGTAGCTTGGCCAGTAATCTTTGAAACCACGAACATTATCGTAACAGGTATTATTAATAGTGTTAACTGAGGCACATAGGTGCTGCCAACAATTACTGCCAATATTAGTATGCAGCTGTTTTTCATAAAGAAGTTAAAGATGTTTTTTAAGGTGTTCATAGAGGGTATTTTAGGTACCCCAGGGGGGGTATGTCAAGTGGGTGAAGTTTTTTGTCGCTTAATTGTCGCCTCGAGGCGACAATTCAATTTTGGCTCCGGAGCCAAAATCTGTGGATAAGATATATATATATGTGCAATTGTCCAGACGTCCGGACAATCTGTGGATAAGTTTATATTTCTTTGACTTCATCAAGTTTGGAAACAAAGGTTTCTTCTATATTAATTTCATTTGTTTTTAATCTTATTATTGGGATGCCGCTTTTCTTAAGAATGCTATTTTTAAGTTTATCTCTTACAAGCTGTTCTTTTTTGTTTTCGTGATAAGTTGTGCCGTCAACTTCAACTACTAATACAGGTTTTTTATCTAGTTTGTTATATATTAAAAAGTCGACATGAGTACATCTGTGATTAAGGTATTTTGTCTCTTCATCTGACAGGAGTGAGGAATTCTTTGCAATTGATTTAAGCGGGGTGTGTAGTATGTGTTTGAAGCATGAGTATTCGGGCTTGGAGAATACATCTTCGATAATATGATTCATGATGTTCTCAGATTGATATTTTGAAACCTTTGTTAATGTAGGTAGTAGTTCTTTAAGCTTGTCTGAGTATTCTGTGTACAGTAAATCAAATACTGAGATTACATTACTTTCAACAATATCTTCATCTCTTGAATGATATTTTATGTATCTTAATAGGTCGCCTATGTTTGTGCCATGTTGTTCAAATGTGTTGTTTGCAGTGATAATGATAAATTTTTCTATTGCTCTTGAAACAGCAACATTAATAAGGTTTGCATCGTTTATAAATCTATTTGGTTTGTTTGCTACTGTTGTCATAATCATTATATCTTTTTCTCTGCCTTGATATTTGTGAACAGTATCTGCTTCTATGTTTGAGTCTTCACCTAATCGTTCTTGGATTTTATCGGTTTGTTTACGATATGGTGAGACAATTCCGATATCCATTCCATCTGGACATAGTTGATTATTCGGAAGCACCTCTTTAAATATTATCTCTATTTCTCGTTGGTTATATTTGTGGCCATCTAATGTTCTTGCATGATTTCCTTCAGTACTCTTGATTATTGATAAAGCGTTATCTTCATGACTACCTTCTGTCATTATTATTAACTGGTTATCGTAAAATTTTTCATTACAAAATCCTATGATTTTCGGATGGCATCTATAATGTTCTCTTAACAGAGTTCTAGCGATATTTTTTTTATATATGTTGGATATAGAAGACAGCAGACTATTGTTAATATAGTTATATTCATCAGGGATAAATGATCCCTGAAAGATGCGTTCAAATGTTTTGCGATTTTCATTGCTTACTATTTGCGGTAATTGTTTTAGATCTCCTACGATTGTAACGTTTTTTCCACATGATATAGCAAGTGCACCAGTTACCAAGTCTACTTGTGATGCTTCATCTATTATTATGTAGTCAAATAGGTAGTCTGTTGGTTTGCATGACCTGAGAGAGTGCGTTGTGCTTAAAATAACTGGGTAGTTGAAAATGAAGTCCTTAAAGTTTGATTTAAAGCCTTTTTGAGTAAAAGCAATGTGTTTAGATTCCATATATCTCTTTGCAATATAGGACTTAAAGTATTTCATGCAGTTAAGGGTGTATTCAGCTTGGAGTTCTTGATATTTGTTTTCACTAAGGTATTTGTCTCGTTCTAGTATTTGATATGATATTTCGTTTAATTTTGATTTGTAAAAGTTATCTTTAACCGTGTCTAGAATAGCTTGAGTGTTTTTAGCTAGTAGCTTAAATCTAATAATCCGATATTTTATAAAAAGTTTAATTTTAGTAATGATTGAGTTTAGATTGTTTTGCGCTATTAGTAAGTTGAATTCAGCTAGAAAAGAAGAATAATTGGTTATCTCTTTGTGAAATAGTGTTAATTCGCTAAGTTCTATTTTGTTATCTGGGTTATAGTAATCGCAAAAATATTTATACTCTGTTTGGTATGCTCGTAAAGATTGGTTTAATTGAGCAACTTCATTTTGTGTTTTTAATAACGTGTTAAGGTTTTCATGTTTGTTTTCTATGTCTAGCAACAGTTCTTCATGTTCAGTGTCTGAGAGGCTCCATTCGTTAAGTTCTGGCTTGTTTTGAATGTTATCAAAGAACTTATCTTTATTTTTACTATTACCTAAAAATGCACAGATAAAATCGAGCCCATTTTTCTTAAGTTTATCTTGAACGTTTTTAGTTGCAGAGTTGTTGCTTGATACTATAGCCATCGATTTATCGTTAATGATTAGATTGCAGATAATGTTTAGAATAGTTTGAGTTTTCCCAGTTCCAGGAGGACCCTCGATAATACTCCCAGAGTTGCTTAATGCATATTCGACTGCTTGTTTTTGGCTTATGTTAAACCCAAATGGGTATATTATGGTCTTAGTATTTGGAGTTGTTTCTATAGCTCTTTTATCTAAATAAGTGGTTAGAAAGCTTTTGGGATGAATATGTCCCATTCGTTCGTATTGTTTGGCTAAAAAGGAACCATTATTTGCCTCATCTTCATTGTTATTATCGTCTTCATCGGTTTTTTTAATTTTGTGATATTTTGACAGTGTTGAAAGGTAGTCAAAGGTGTCTTTAACTCTTGGAATATCTAAGCATTGTTTCGTGAATTCTATTTCACTATCGTTATAATATTTTGTGAAGCCATTATCGCAGAATATTTTTAAGAATTTCCCGAATCTAATGATTTCTTTAATATCAGTTTTAAGTTCGCTTTGAACAATAATATCAAACCCTTCAGTGTCCATAACTTTGGGGCTGTCAAAGTATTTGATATCAAACTTCTTCATATGATAAACAGCGTCACTTGTTTTGAATTTTGTGTTAAAGCAATTGGCTTGTTTTTTGCAGAATACTACTGAGGTTGTTCTGTCTTCGAATATGCCTGATTTTTTGTTTCTTATTAGTACTAGGTGTTTCTTTGTATCCATTGGGGGATTATATTAAGTCGGCTTGGGAATGCCCCTAAAGCTTTTTTAAAAAAACCTCAATATCATTTTTTTCTTTTTCAAGCATTGTTTCTGTTATATCAATTGCTGGCTGAAATATACTCATATTTGTGTCAAAGTGATTGAATTCATTTAAAAGAGTTTTTCGAGATAAAAGGAAAATCCTTGCGGCTTTATCACTTTCGGAGTTGCCGCCAAAAGCTTGTGTAATTATTTGAGTAAGCATTTTGTGAATGGTCGGATCAATGTCGTCAAATTTATCTACTAATTTTTTTTCTACACTAAGGCGTAATTTTAAATATGTTAATAAGTGGCGTAAAGTTCTATTTAGTAATGGGTAAGAGTTAGTGTCTATAATTTCTTCACAAGGAGCACTAGTGCTAATAATGTTCTGTGCGCTTATTGGTAGTGTGTTTAGTGTGAATGTTGGCTTAAATAATGTTGTATATAATTGTGATACATCATGAGTTTCGTTGTTATATCCATGCATTAAACTTGTTAACTTTTTTTTAGACTCTTTATCTCCAATTAGTGATGCATATCCACGCATAAAAGGTATTACAGAGATTAGAAATTCTTTTTCATTTACGAGTTCTGGGGATACATCTTTTCTAAAGAAATCAACCAGCTTCGTTAGGTATATGAGTAGTTTTTGTTCTTTCTTTGTTATTGGTATTAGTCCATTTTCTTCTCCGTCTTTATTATTCAGTTGGTAAAGAGTAAAGCAACCTTGATATTGGTGCTCTAGTAATTGTATTAGGTCTGTATTGTGGGTGAAGATAATTTGCTTCTTTTTTTCTAAGAATTTTATTATTGAAAAGGCAATTTTATTTTTAAAGATAGAATCAAAACTTGAAATAGGGTCATCTAAAATTATAATTTCTTTATCACTATTTTTTGCTTTTAATAATTCAAATATTATTGATATAAAGTTTTGTTCCCCATTACTAAGGTGAAGGTCGTCTCTGCCTTGATTTAGAATTTCTTTGCCAGATAGAGTGAGTAGTATAGTATTGTCCTCTGTTCTATCAAGCCGGATTTCTTTTTCAATAGTTTCGTTGATGAATGTTTTAATTAATAATACATCTTCATCAGTTAATTTCGGATCTTCTTGGGTAAGTTTGGTATATTCTTTTAAATCTTCAATTAGTTGTTTTTGAGTTAGGAATTCCTTAAATAGTTCGTAGATTAAGGCTTCATGTATTTCTGTATAGTTATTGAACTCCTCTTGAAGTATTAGAATCTCATTAATATCTCCATTTTTTAATGCTGACAAACTTGTTTTTTTAATTCCAAAAGGATCATTTTCTTCTGTTGTATTGGATATTACGTTTGAAATCGCTTTGGTAGCATCATTTAATGCCTTTATTCTTTCGCTTTTGCTATCAATTTTCTTGTCTAAGAGAGTTTCCTGATTAATTTCATGGTCACAGACAATACATTCAGGCATTTCCTCATATTTCTTTAGTAATTTTATTGCATCTGTGTTTTCCTCTATTTTTTGTAAACTGTCAGTTTTCTCTATATCTGTAAGAGTCTTTATGACTTTTATTAATGATGTCTTATTGTTTAAGTCACTAATTAAAAAATTAAGCTTTTTGTCGTCATATTCAGGGGGCTCAGTTTTCGGTAAGCTAGATAGAATTTCACAAAATTGAGTTTTATCTATCCCCTTTCCTTTAGATTTACTATTTGCTAAATCTGAAATATATTCAGAAACTTCTTTATTATTAATGCTTGATTTAAGAGAGAATTCTTTTTTCTTTATTCCAAATGTGCCCTTGAGTTTGGCATTAAACCTTTCGAATTCACGAGAGAAGCCTTCGTCTATGCTGGCTTTTAATAAATATTCTTTTCTTATATTTGACCCTATAATAAAATCTTGGGTCTCGCCTTGTATGATATTTCTTCCATTTTGATCATTAATAATATGAAAAAGATTATTATTATCTTCTCCAGAATAATCCTCTCCTTCATAACTTAGTGCATACTCTGTTTCATCACCGCCAGCTAGAGCTTTAACCAATGACGTTTTCCCAGTGCCATTTGGTCCATATACAATGGAAATACCTTGGTCGCTAAATTTTATTTCATTATCCGTGGTCCAGTTCTCAAAATACTCATGGAAAATATTTTTTCGTTTTAATTTGCTAAACTTTAATATGATGGATGGCTCCTTAATTTGTTTTCTTCAATGTAGAAATATGTTTATTGATTCTCATCAGAATCAGGGATTGATAATATTTCCTTTGCTTCATTTAGCTCAACTGTTCCTATGTCTTTCAGTTTTCTGCTCATTACATTAGTTCTTGTTAGTCTCAAATCGCTAAGTGAGTTTGCTGCAGTAGTTAGGTTCCTGTCAACTTTATCAAGTTGGCCTGAAAAATTATCAAATTCTGTCTTAACTGCTTCTAATATTTTCCAAACTTCACTACTTCTTTTTTGAACAGAAAGAGTTCGAAAGCCCATTTGCAAACTATTCAATAAAGCCGATAGAGTGGTTGGACCAGCTATTGTAATTCTATATTTTCTCTGTAGGGTCTCAAATAGTCCTGGGTGTCGTAAGATCTCAGCGTAGAGACTTTCTATAGGTAAGAACATTATTGCAAAATCAGTTGTGTGTGGAGGGTCTAAGTATTTAGAGCTAATGTCTTTTGCAAAAGTCTCAATATTTTTCCAAAGAAGTTTTTGAGCGGATTCAATTGCTGTTTTATTCCCCTCATCAAATGCATTTATTAGTGTTTCATAATTTTCTAGAGGAAACTTAGAGTCAATTGGGAGCCATATTTCTTCATCACTTTCTTTTCCTGGCAACTTAACTGCAAATTCGACATTAGCTTGACTGCCCTTTTTAGTTGCTACATTTTTAGAATATTGATCTGGCGTAAGCAGTTGTTCCAGTATGTTTTCTAGCTGATATTCTCCAAGAACACCTCTTGTTTTTACATTTGTTAGTACTCGCTTTAAATCACCAACTCCATTTGCAATATTTTGCATTTCTCCAAGTCCTTGATGCACTTGTTCTAATCTTTCGCTTACTTGCTTAAAAGACTCTCCGAGTCTTTTTTCTAAAGTTGTTTGAAGTTTTTCATCAACAGTTTTTCTCATTTCTGTAAGTTGCTGCGCATTGTCTTCTCTTATGTCTTTTAATTGTTTTTCAATGCCAGCCTTAACCTCTTTGATGCTTTGTAAGGACTTTTGGTTTAGTTCATCTTGTTGTTTTGTGAAATCCGAAAAGCTAATACGAACTGAGTCCTTTAGGTCTTTATTATTTTGTGAACTAGAGTCTCCAAATGATTTTAATGTTTTAGTTAATTCTTCTCGATTTTCTTTTGCTATTCTGTTACTTTCTTGAAGTTGTTTCTCGATTGAAGCTTTTATCTCTTTGATGCTTTCAAGCAATTGTTTATTTTGGGCAGATTGTAGTTTTTCAAAATCATCAAATTTTTGTCGTAATAAATCATTCAATACTTTATTGTTTTCTGCATTTGAATCGCTAAATGCTTTTAGTGATTTTGCTTGTTCTTCTCTATTTTCTTTTGCAAGTTGATTGTTGTCTTGTCGATTTCTTTGAAGTTCATCTTTTATTGTTTTTTCATTTCTATCCAAAGCAGAATCAAACTTGAGAATAGACGCTTGTATTTCTTTTAGCACTTCCACATCAGAAGAAGTAACCTTTTTTTTCAGTAAAGGCAGAACAATATTTGTGATGCTTAATATGATTAATATGGCTAATAAGATTTCTGTCATAATGCTCTCCTTTTTATAAAAAATACACTTCTAACCTAACATAATTTCAGAAAAACATAAATATCGAGTACAAGTTTCCTATAGGATAACTAGGCAATTGAATTCTCGGGGCGTAGCCACAATTCATTTTTTATTCCGAAGTCAAAGAAACCAAATATCTTCATCTCAATTGTCCAGACGTCCGGACAATCTATGGATAACTTTTATTATTTTCAATTGTCTGTTCGAACAGACAATTCAATTTTCCCCGCGCCCGAAGAATCTGCGGATGCCTTTAATTTATTGTATTTGTATTTTGCGCCTAGCGAGAATGAAATTAGATGAAGTTCATAAGTGTAGCGTAGAAAAAACAGGACGTTTTTTCAGGACAACTGAACCAGGAGGTGAGTTTGTCCGTTAGTGAAACGAATGTTACGAAATCTTTTGAAAGAAGCTAAGTGCAGAGGGGATTA
>CAYSAQ010000001.1:244670-335282 GCA_964429235.1 uncultured Candidatus Marinamargulisbacteria bacterium | reverse complement strand
AACAATTAAATATTATCGAGAACTGTCCTCAGACACAATTTATTATACGGTACCGGATTATTCCCCTCTCCTGGGAGAGGGGTTAGGGGAGAGGGTTGTATCTCAGAAGTGAGTTTGTAAAAGATTTACTGCAATAATTTTTATTATGTTCCGATATATTTGTATCGATTAAGTATTAAGGAGTTATTAATGAACAAGAAGACCATCTCAATTGGGCAATCTAATGTAGTTACAGTAAACGCTGAGGAGATGATGGCATTATTAGGCGATAGTGATTCTAAAGCTAATGATGTTATAAATGCATTCCGCACATTTAGAGCCAGTAATGTTCATCTAATTTTAAAGAGCGAAGTAGCTGTAGATACAATTTTTTTTCTAAAGAACTATGCTTCTCCTTCAGATTTAACTAATTTCCTTTTTAATGTTTTAAGTAAAAATGAAAGAGCTCATTCTCTCAATAACGCGGACATACAAAATCTTATTAGCTTTTTTAATAAGGATTTGTACAAAACAAAAGATTTAACAGAAGAAGCTAACGTTGAGTTGAATTTTTTGTTGGCATTGTTGTACATAGAATCAATCGGAAGATACCGTGATAGCAATAGGGATCAAATATTTAAATCATTTGCTATGCTAGACCTTCATGCTTTGGTTAGTTTAGAATATGTTCAGCAAAGACCAGAATTATTATCAACCATCAAGGGCTTATTGTCTGAGTTGATAAATACGCCATTAGTTTGAGCCGAAAGGGGATTATTCCCCTCAGTCAGCCCTTGGCTGACAGCTCCCCGATTCGGGGAGCCAATGCCTTCCCAAATTGGGAAGGTGGCAGACGCAGTCTGACGGAAGGGGGATTTCTTTCAACCTCTAGACACCCTAAACCACAAACTGCTACACTTTATCTATGTTTGGAAAAATCAAAGAAGTATATTTTTATGGATGGCAATTAACAAAGCAAAACCTATTCTTTATGGTAGGGTTATTAGGCGGCGTTTATCTATTCCTTGCAGCATTAACATATCTTAGCTCTTTAGCTATAGGTAGCTTCTTTATGGGAATCGTTACATTTGTGTTGAATGTCTTCTTTTTATCTTTGTTCTTTTTGGGTCTTTCTAGCATCGCTCTTAAGTTAGTAAACAAAGAAGAATTTAGTATCAAAGACATGTATAGACAATGGAACCAGGTAGGTAATATTTTCTTAAGTTACTTGATTATGTTTTTCTCATTTATGTTTATCCATTATTTCTTTGTATTCTTTGGGGCAAGAACAGTTTTTTCAAACCTTTTTGCATTAATGGGATTATTATTACTATTTGTTGTTTATTTGTTATTCTTTTCTTTTATAAATTTTACGATAGTAAAACACCAGCTAAAACCAATAAAAGCTATTCAATATAATTTCTATTTAGTTAAGCGCAATATCTTATTCTTAGTTCTATTTTATGCTTTTTATATAGGAATAAATTTAGCAGGTTCACTAGTTTTTTATATTGGATTAATTATTACTCTTCCAATTACTTTTTTAGCGCAAGCTTACCTTTACGAATTGTTGGAATAACAATACTTCGCATTCCCACTTAAAGGCAAAGATAGAGAAGGGTTTTGGCCCCTTTTGTCAAAGGGGGAAAAGATGCGAAAGCATCAGGGAGATTATTTTACTTTCAAGATACTAAATATTATTTGACACTGCCTTCCAATTATGATAAATTGACCAACTGTTGAATTTAGATAGATTTTAGACGCATATAGATAAAGGAGAAGACCTTGAGAGTACTTGTAACATTAGAATGTACGGTTTGCAAAAGAAGAAATTACGCAACGAATAAGAATAAGAGAAATACAACGGATAAGTTGGTATTACAAAAGTATTGCAAGTGGTGTAAAAAACACACAGAGCATAAGGAGATAAAGTAGGCTAGTAGCTCCAATTGGTAGAGCGGCGGTCTCCAAAACCGTAGGCTGTAGGTTCGAATCCTACCTGGCCTGCCACATAAAGATATAATGAAATTAATAGAATATTTACAAGATACAAGACAGGAATTAACTAAGGTAACATGGCCTAAACGTAACAAGGTATTAACTTTAGTTGTAGTTGTGTTCATTATTTGCCTGATTGTATTAGGTTATGTTTTCATAGCTGACTCTGTAATATCGTTTTTGTTTAGATCATTAGGCAGATTAATTTAAAGGAAGATAAGCATATGTCACAAGAAGAAATAAAAGAAATCGTAGAAGAAGTATCAGAAGAAACTGTAGAAGAGGTTGTTGTAGAAACAACTGAGGCAGAAGTTGCCGTAACAGAGACTGAAGAAGTAGTAACTGAAGAAGTTACTGAAACAACAGATGAAGCTACTGAGGAATCAGTAGAAGAAGTTGTTGAAGAAAAAGCAACAGGGAATACAGGAGAAGTTACTGGAGCTACAGACGGAGAAGCTATTGAAGAAGTAGTGGAAGAAGTTGAAGAGAAAAATACCGGAGATTGGTATATTATCCAAACACATTCCAATACCGAACATAAAGTAAAAAATAGCTTAGAGCATAGAATCGAAATGCTTAAATTAGAAGATAAAATATTCGAAATATTAATTCCTGAAGAAGAAGTTGTTGAAGTTAAGAACAACAAAAAAGTAGAAAAAGTTAGAAAAATGTACCCTGGGTATATTTTTGTTAAAATGATATTTGATGATGAATTATGGTATATCATGAAAATTGTACCAGGATTATCAAAATTCATGGGTAATGCTAATACTCCAGTTCCTGTTAGAGATTCTGAGATGCTCAAGGTACTTAGACAGGTTGGAGTTAAGGTTCAAAAATTTCAAGTTGATTTTGAAATTGGAGACATCGTTAAGATCATTGCAGGTCCTTTTAGAGGATACACTGGTCCAGTAAAAGAGATTAATGCAGAAAAAGGAAAGATCAAATCTACGCTTCTAATTTTTGGTCGGGAAACTCCTGTTGAAATCAGTTTTGATCAAGTAGAAAAAGCAGCAGAATAATTTAGGAGGATTACGTAGTGGCTAAGAAGATAAAAGGATATATTAAATTACAGATTGCAGCGGGAAAAGCAAACCCTGCACCACCGATTGGTCCAGCTCTTGGACAACATGGTGTTAACATCATGGATTTTTGTAAAGCATACAATGATAAAACAAAAGAAATGAACGGACAGATTGTTCCAGTTGTTATCACAGTATTTGAGGATAGAAGTTTTGACTTCATATTAAAAACACCTCCAGTTTCAGATTTACTTAAAAAGCACGCTAAAATTCAAAAGGGATCAGGCGAGCCAAATAAGAATAAAGTTGGAACAGTTACTAAAGATCAGATAAAAGAAATCGCAGAGATTAAAATGAAAGACTTAAATGCAAATGATATAGATGCGGCTATGAATATTATTTCTGGTTCAGCACGTAGCATGGGCATAGTAGTTTCGGATTAGGTGGAGGAATAGAATGAAAAAGTACTCAAAAGGTTATAACAAAAACGCAGAATTAATAGAGAACCCTCTTTATTCTTTAGAAGAAGGAATTGGAGTTCTGAAAAAAATGGAGTCAGCTAAGTTTGATGAGACTGTAGAATTTACAGCAAAACTAGGTGTAGACGTAAGACAAAGTGAGCAACAAGTTAGAGGAACATTAATTCTTCCTCATGGTGTTGGTAAAAAAATCAAAATGATCGTAATTGCTAAGGGAGAGAAATTGACTGAAGCAGAAGAAGCCGGCGCAGACGTAGTTGGTAGTGAAGAGTTAGTTGAAAAGATTAAAGGTGGATGGGTTGATTTCGATATTTTATTAACAACACCAGACATGATGAAATCTGTAGGTATGCTAGGTAAGGTTCTTGGTAAGAGAGGTTTAATGCCTTCTCCAAAAACTGGAACTATTACTTTTGACATTAAAAAAGCAATCAATGATTTTAGAAAAGGTAAAGTTGAGTATCGTGCTGATAAGTTTGGTATCGTACACATGCCTGTTGGAAAGAAATCATTTGATGATAAAAAACTTATGGAGAATATTCAGGCGATATATGAAGTTCTTCTTAAAGTGAAACCAGCTTCTGCTAAAGGAGTTTATGTGAAGGGTACGTATCTAGCTGCGACTATGAGTCCAGGTATAGATATAGATTCTTCAACTATTGTAGAAAAAGTATAAAGTTTTATACCTAAGACAGTAGGGGCTAATGGCTTAAAAATAACCCTGCCGAGGATAAAAGGACTTTATTTGTAAAAAGATAAAGATATTCTTTGTTCTGAGGTTCGGGAGAAGAGGAGGAAATGAAAAGTGGTAAACCAGAAGAATAAAGATTCATTACTGAGCATTAAAGATACAATTTCAGAGAATAATTATTTATACATGATCGATTATCAGGGACTTACCGTTGAGGAAGTGTCTGACTTACGTAGTAAGCTTAAAGCGGGTAACGCTGAAATGAAAGTTCTAAAGAATACTTTAGTTCTTATTGCATTAAAAGAGCTTGCACCTGAGATTTACGATCAAGTAAAGGATACATTTACTGGGCCTACTGCTGTAGTTTTTTCAAAAGACGATCCAGTAGCACCTGCCAAAGCACTTATTGATTTCGTTAAAGATCATGAAAACGTTAAAATCAAAGGTGGAATCCTAGAAACAAAGGTTATTGATGATAAAGAGATTAAATCATTATCAGCATTACCATCAAGAGAAGTTCTTATTGCTAAGCTTCTAATGCTTTTAAACAGTCCAATTACTGGATTTGTTGGAGCACTTCAAGGAAACATGCGAAATATCGTTTGTGTACTTGGTGCGATAAAAGATCAGAAGTCAGCTTAAATAATATAAAAAAAAGGAGAGAATAGATATGTCAGAAGAAATAAAGTTAAGTAAAGAAGCGCAAACTGTGCTAGAAACAGTTGAAAAGATGTCAGTTCTTGAGCTTTCAGAATTAGTGAAAGCATTAGAAGAAAAATTTGGTGTTTCAGCCGCAGCTCCAGTTGCTGTTGCTGCTGCTCCAGCTGCAGGTGGCGAAGCTGCTGCAGAAGAAGAAAACAATGAAGTATCATTAGTACTTACTTCACCAGGTGACAAAAAGATCGCTGTATTAAAAGTGGTTAGAGAAATTACAGGTCTTGGACTTAAAGAAGCTAAGGAAGTTGTAGACAACTGTCCAAAGCCAATCAAAGAAGGTATTGAACAAGCAGAAGCTGAAGAACTAAAAGCTAAGATTGAAGCTCAAGGCGGAACAGCAGAAATTAAATAGAAGTTTTGAAACGAATATATTGGGGAGGTAATAGTATTATCTCCTCAATAAATTTAATATAAGAGGTGATTTATTAGTGGCTACCAAAACAATTGCTCCAAGAGAAAATTTATACCAGTCAAAAGTTATTGATAAAATCGAGATCCCTGATCTTGTAAGCTTGCAAACAGATTCATTTGCGGACTTTGTTAACAGAGGAATCAAAGAAGAACTAAGTGCTATCTCTCCAATAAAAGGATTTGGTAACAGATTAGAGTTAGAATTTTTAGATGATTATAAAGTAGATAAGCCAGATTTCGATCTGGAAGAGTGTAAAGAAAGAGAACTTACTTACTCTGCACCGTTAAGATGTAAAGTAAGGTTATTAGATAAAGAGACCGGAGAAGTTAAAGAACAAGAAGTATATATGGGAAATATTCCTGTAATGACTAAAAAAGGCACATTCTTAATTAACGGAGCTGAACGAGTTATCGTTAGTCAGTTTGTTCGTTCTCCAGGTGTATATTTCAAAGAAAAGAAAGATAAACAAGGATTTATCACATTTCATGCCACTGTTATACCTAATAGAGGTGCATGGTTAGAAGTAGAAACTGATAAATTAGGTCATTTATTTGTTCATATTAACAAAGTTAGAAAATTGCCTCTTAATGTATTCCTTGGAGCATTAGGAATAGATGAAAAGACAATGTTAAAGAAAATTAAAAATAAAGACTTACTGAAAAAAACAATCGAAAAAAGTGGTGGTATCAGTAATCCAGAAGATGCTATCAGAGAAGTATATTATAGACTTAAACCAGGTGACCCATTTAACAAAGATGCGGCTAATAACTTGGTTAAAGGATTGTTTTTTACTAATAAGACTTATGACTTAGGAAAAGTTGGTCGTTATAAGATGAATAACAGACTTAGCCTTAAAGTAGATGAGAATGAAGTTTTACTTACAGAAGAAGATATTTATGCTGTAGTAAATGAGATTTGTAATTTGGTTGCAGGCGAAGGTCTAACCGATGATATCGATCACTTAGGTAATAGAAGAGTTCGTTGTGCTGGTGAACTAATGCAAAAACAACTTAGAGTTGGTTTAGCAAGATTAGAAAGACTAGTAAATGAGCAGATGACTGTTAATGAGCCAGATCAGATAGTTCCACAAAAACTAATCAATATCAGACCACTTATGGCTGTAATGAGAGAGTTCTTTGGAACATCACAGCTTTCACAGTTTATGGATCAAACTAATCCACTTGCAGAACTTACACACAGAAGAAGACTTTCAGCCTTAGGCCCTGGTGGTTTAACAAAAGAAAGAGCTGGTTTTGAGGTTCGTGATATTCACCCATCTCACTACGGTAGAATTTGTGTTGTAGAAACTCCTGAGGGACAGAACGCAGGTTTGATTGGTCCTTTAGCATTATTTGCTAGGACTAATAGATTCGGATTTATTGAAACTCCTTACCTTAAGGTAACAAAAGGTAAAGTTTCAACTAAGGTAGTTTATTTAACAGCTGACCTTGAAGATTACTACAAGATTGCTCCTTTTGACATAATGGTTGAAGACAACATTATAGTAGAAGATAAAGTTCCTGTAAGATTTAGAAAAGAATTTGTTTATGCAAAAAGAGAAGATGTTGATTATATTGGTGTCTCACCAAGACAGATGTTTGGTATTTCAACTGGTTTGATTCCTTTCTTAGAGCATAACGATGCGAACAGAGCCTTGATGGGTTCAAACATGCAACGTCAGGCAACTCCATTAATTAAGCCAGAAAGAGCTTATGTTGGTACTGGTTTAGAGAGCGATATCGCAAGATATGCTGGTTCTCTATGCTTAGCAGAAGCTGACGGAACAGTAACATATGTTGATTCAAAAAAAGTTATTGTTAAGGAAAAAGGAAATAAGTTAAAAACTTACAAATTATTGAAATTCCAAAAAAGTAACCAAGGTACTTGGGTTAACCAAAGACCTATTATTTCAATTGGACAGAAAGTTAAGGACGGAGACGTACTTGCTGATGGCGCATCTGCAAAAGATGGAGAGTTAGCATTAGGTAGAAACTTACTTATAGCTTTCATGCCATGGGAAGGTTTAAACTTTGAGGATTCAGTTCTTATAAGTGAAAGACTAGTTAAAGAAGATATATTTACTACAGTTCATATTTCTAAGTTTGAAGTAGAAGTAAGAACAACTAAGCTTGGAAACGAAGAGCTTACTAGAGAAGTAGCAAATGTTTCTGAGGAATTATTAAGTCAGCTTGATGACGAAGGTATTATTCGAGTCGGTTCAGAAATCAAGCCAGGCGATATCCTTGTTGGTAAAGTTACTCCAAAGGGAGAATCAGAGCCACCTGCTGAAGAAAAGCTACTTAGAGCTATCTTTGGTGAGAAAGCAAGAGATATGAAAGATACTTCATTAAGAGTATCTCCAGGTGAATATGGAAAGATTATCAAAATTAAAATCTTTTCTAAAGACAACAAAGATAACTTGCCTCCAGGAGTACTTAAGATTGTAAGAATCTATGTTGGTCACTTAAGAAAAATTCAGATTGGTGATAAGGTTGCAGGACGACACGGTAACAAAGGTGTTATTTCAAAAATCTTACCATTAGAAGATATGCCAATGCTTCCAGACGGAACTCCTGTTGATATGGTATTAAACCCATTGGGTGTTCCTTCTCGTATGAACGTTGGACAGATATATGAGACTTTATTAGGTACTGCAGCTCATCCATTAAAGACTTATTATGAGGTTAACCCATTCGATGAGGTTCTTGGTGAAGAAAATTCATTAAACTCTATCGAAGTAGAAATCCAAAAAGCAGCAAAAGTAGAAGGTTTCGAGTGGTTAGACAATACAGGTAAGGTAAATCTAAAAGATGGTAGAAGTGGTACATTTTTTGAAAGACCAGTATTCTGCGGATATATGTACATGTTGAAGTTGATTCACCAAGTTGATGATAAGATTCACGCAAGATCTACAGGTCCATACTCATTAGTTACACAACAGCCATTAGGTGGTAAAGCACAATTTGGTGGTCAGAGATTTGGAGAAATGGAAGTTTGGGCATTAGAAGCTTATGGTGCAGCTCACGTATTACAAGAGATGCTAACTATTAAGTCAGATGATGTTACAGGTAGGGCAAAAGCATACGAGTCTATTATTAAAGGTAGAACTATCCAGAGATTGGGTGTTCCAGAGTCCTTTAAAGTACTTGTAAGAGAACTTAGAAGTATTGCCCTTGATCTTAAATTGTTGAACGAAGATAACGAAGAGATCGACAGACTATAATAAAGGAGACGTGAAGCTGATATGTTAATTAAGAGCTATGATGAATTTAAAAAACTAAAGATTACGCTTGCCTCTGCTGAAAGAATCAGACTATGGTCTCATGGTGAGGTCACTAAGCCTGAAACTATCAACTATAGAACTTTCCGCCCAGAACGAAACGGTTTATTCTGTGAAAGAATTTTTGGACCGGTAAAGGATTGGGAATGTTCTTGTGGTAAGTACAGAAGAGTTAGATATAGAGGAATTGTTTGTGAAAGATGTGGAGTTGAAGTAACTCACTCTAAAGTAAGAAGAGAAAGAATGGGGCATATTGAATTAGCTGCACCTGTTACTCACATTTGGTATTTAAAAGGCGTGCCTTCATTTATGGGTGTTCTTTTAGATATGACTGTTAAAGCTTTAGAAGAAGTTGTTTACTATGATAGCTACATCATTATTGATGTTAATCCAGAGTTAGAAGCTATATTAGAAGTAAAACAAAGAATTTCTGAGCAACAATACTATGAGTTAAAAGAAAAGTATGGAGATAAGTTTAAAGCTGATATCGGAGCAAAGGCAATCAAGAATCTATTAAAGAAGCTTGACCTAAGAAAGCTATTAGCTGAACTAAAAGAAGACATCAAAGATTCTACAAATCAAAAGCGTTTGAAGCTTACAAAGAGATATAGAGTAGTTGATTCTTTCCTAACTTCAGGAAATAGACCAGAGTGGATGGTTATGGACGCTGTGCCAATAATGCCACCTGATTTAAGACCAATGGTTCAGTTAGAAGGTGGAAGATTTGCAACTTCAGATTTAAATGATTTATATAGAAGAGTTATTAATAGAAATAACAGACTTAAGAGATTATTAGATATTGGTGCACCAAACATGATTGTTAAGAATGAGATGAGAATGTTACAGGAAGCTGTGGATGTTCTTATTAATAATGGTAGAAGAGGAAGAGTTGTTACTGGAAGTAATGGCAGACCTCTTAAATCACTTAGTGATATTATCCAAGGTAAGAACGGACGTTTTCGCCAGAACTTACTTGGTAAACGTGTAGATTATTCTGGTCGTTCTGTAATTGTTGTTGGTCCTCACTTGAAAATTCATCAGTGTGGTCTTCCAAAGAAAATGGCTCTTGAGCTTTTTAAACCTTTTGTAATTAGACAGTTAGTTGAACAGGGACATGTACAAAATGTAAAGAGTGCAAAGAGAAAGATTGAAAGAAAAGATGTTGAAGTATGGGATGTATTAGAAGATATCATTGATGGTTATCCAGTAATGCTAAACCGTGCTCCTACTCTTCACAGATTAGGTATCCAGGCTTTCGAACCTGTACTTGTTGAAGGTAAAGCTATTCAGCTTCATCCATTAGTATGTACTGCGTTTAATGCTGACTTTGATGGTGACCAAATGGCAATCCATATTCCATTAACAGTTGAAGCAAAAACAGAAGCAAGATTATTAATGCTTGCTAATAATAATGTTTTAGCTCCTTCAAACGGAAGATCTATCATCACTCCTACACAGGATATGGTATTAGGTATTTATTACTTAACAATTACGGATAAAGATATGATGTCTCTAAAACCTAGATTATTCTACAGTTTTACAGATGTGCAAAAATCTTATGATATGGGTGCTGTTTCTATGCACACAAGAATCACAGTTAGATATAATGATGGCTTGCTAGACACTACCGTAGGTAGAGTTCTTTTTAATGCTGCTATTGCAGAATCATTAGAAAACTTAGATTTACCTCCACAAAAGTTCTTTAATGAGGTAGTTGGTAAAAGACAGTTATCAGATCTTATTTCAGAATGGCATGGTGCTTATGGCGAAAATGTTACAGCAGCATTAGCAGATGAGCTAAAGAACGTAGGGTTTTCTTATGCAACTAAAGCAGGCGTATCAATAGCAATTGATGATCTTCGTGTTCCTCCAGAAAAGAAAGCTATTCTAGCTCAAGCTAAACTTGAGGTAGCAAAGATTGAAGATCTTAAGGAAAGAGAAATTATTAGTGATGCTGAAAGAAAAGCAAGAGAATTGGAAGTATGGAGAACAACTGTTGATAAAGTAACTACAGCTATGAGCGATGGATTTAGTGAGCTTAATAATGTATTTATGATGGCGAACTCTGGTGCTAGAGGTAGTATTGACCAAGTTAAACAGTTAGCTGGTATGAGAGGACTTATGGCAGATGCAACTGGTAGTACAGTTGACATTCCTATTCTTACAAACTTTAGAGAAGGTTTAACTTCTACTGAGTACTTTATTTCAACATATGGTGCTAGAAAAGGTTTGGTTGATACAGCATTACGTACTGCTGACTCTGGTTATCTAACAAGACGTTTAGTGGACATTGGTCAAGATATTATGATTACTGAACCAGATTGTCATACTAAACAAGGTGTGAGAGTTACAGCTATTAAAGAAGACTATGGTGAACTTATTTCTCTTAAAGAAAGACTCACTGGTAGAGTTTGTTTAGAAAAAGTTGTAGATAAAGAAACTGGCGAAGTTATTGTTAATGAAGATCAAACAATTACATCAGAAATGGCTAACAGAGTTGTTGCTACTGGAATTGAAGAAGTTCAAGTACGTTCAGTAATTACTTGTGAGGCTAAACGAGGTCTTTGTCAGAAATGTTATGGTGAAGATTTAAGTAGTAGACAGTTAATTAATCTTGGAGAAGCAGTAGGTATTATTGCTGCTCAGTCAATTGGTGAACCTGGTACTCAGTTAACAATGAGAACTTTCCACACTGGTGGAGTTGACCTTTCAAGAGCGTCTAAGATTGAAATGACAGCTGATTTTGATGGTACTGTTAAATTTCTTAATAAGATTGGCACACAAAATCTTATTGATGAGTATGGTGACGCTGTTAAAGTAGTTACTTCAGCAGGTACTATTCAAATCATTGGCAAAGATGGTAAAGATCAGTCTATTAATGTTGCAGAGGGATCTGAGATTGTTGTTAGTAATAAAGATAAGATTAAAAAAGGCGAGAATATCTTTACTCACGAACCAACAGTTGAATTTCTTAAAGTAAATATATCTGGAGAAGTTTATTATTCTAGAAATCTTGAGGTAGTAGATAACGTAGTTAACGGAAAAGTTGTTAACTATGCTGCTAAGACAGAAGGCGAGATTTATCTAATTGATAAAAAGAAAGTTATAAATTACAAAATTGTTTCTGGAGACAAAGTTAAGGTTGCTGAAGGTCAATACCTAAATGCAGGTGAAAGTATTTCTACAAAGATTAAAGCTGAAGAGGCTGGTTTAGTTATCAGTGTATCTGAACGTGGAATCGATGTAGTTCCTGCTAGAACTTATCATTTAGCACCGGGCGCTATACTTTTCAGAAAACCAGGAGAGATGATTGCTAAGAATGAAGTTCTTAAGAAAGAAAAGAAATCAAACCTAGGTGCTAAAGCAAGAGATATTGTTGCTGGACTACCAAAAATTGAAGCTCTTTTTGAAGCAAGAACATCTAAGAATAAATCAATCATTTCTGCACTAGCTGGTACAGTTGAGATTGGCAACAAGGATATTCAAAAAATTGTTACTGTTTTCAACGATGACGGTAAAGTAGATTACAAGATTCCATTAGATAGCAGAATTATTGTCCAAAATGGAGATGTGCTTGCTAAGGGATCATTAATTACAGAGGGTGTCGTTTCACCTCATGACATATTAGCGGTCTTAGGAGTACAGGCAGTGCAAGAGTATCTATTAGAAGAAGTTCAGAAGGTATATCGTGGACAGGGAGTAACTATCAACGATAAACATGCTGAGGTTATCATAAGACAGATGACTAAGAAGGTTAAGATTTCTTCAATGGGAGATTCAACAATGTTACCTGGTGAACTTATGGATATCAATCAGTTTATGCATGAGAATAAAGCTCTTATCGAACAGGACAAAGAAGTGTCTGTCGGAGAGAGAATATTGCTTGGTATTACTAAGGCATCATTGAATACAGAGTCATTTATTTCTGCCGCATCTTTCCAGGAAACTGCAAAGGTTCTTACGGATGCAGCAATTAGAGGTAAAGTTGATGAAATGTATGGATTAAAAGAGAATGTTATTATTGGTAAATTAATACCTGCTGGAACAGGCTTTTATGCGAAGGTTCCAGTCACTCTTAAATCCACTCTAGAACCTAAGGTAGATGAGGCTTTGGAGCTGGAAATATAGATTATTATTGATGTAAAGTTTTGTAGTTGACAAAGCCTGGTATCTTAAGCTAGAATACCAGGCGTTGTCTAAAAATAATGAATAAAAAGGAGTAGAAATGCCTACTATTAATCAGTTAGTAAGGAAGGGTAGAAAAAGTAAGAAAGTAAAGAACGATGTTCCTGCTTTACAAGCTTGCCCACAAAGAAGAGGAGTATGTACTAGAGTTTATACTGCAACTCCAAAGAAACCTAATTCCGCACTTAGAAAAGTTGCAAGAGTAAGGTTGACTAACGGTTATGAGGTTGCTGCTTATATTGGTGGAGAAGGCCATAATCTTCAGGAGCACTCAGTTGTTCTTGTAAGAGGTGGAAGAGTTAAAGATTTACCGGGTGTGAGATATCACGTTGTTCGTGGTAATTTAGACACAACTGGTGTTCAAGAGCGTAGACGTGGAAGATCTAAGTACGGCGCTAAAAGAGTGAAGAAGTAGGAGAATAGAAGATGTCTAGAAGAAGAGGAAGTGTAGAGAGAAAAGTAGAACCAGATGTGCGTTATAATAGCGTATTAGTTACAAAATTCATTAACAGGTTAATGTTAGATGGAAAGAAAGATAAAGTTCGTAATATTTTTTACGCTGCTTTAGACAAGATTGCTGAAGTTAAAAAAGGAGAAGATCCTTTTAAAGTTTTTAATGATGCAATTAAAAATGCAACACCACTTATGGAAGTAAAAAGTAGAAGAGTTGGTGGAGCTACTTACCAGGTTCCTATGGAAGTTAGAAAAAAGAGAGCTGTATCATTATCTTTCCGTTGGATAGTTAAATATGCAAAAGATAGAAACGGAAAATCAATGGTAGAGAAATTAGCAAGAGAATTGATGGAAGCTGCAGAGGGCACTGGTGCTTCTGTAAAGAAAAAAGATGATGTACATAGAATGGCAGAAGCTAATAAAGCTTTCGCACATTTTAGGTTTTAATAATAGGAGACAATAAGTGGCTAAGAAAGTTAAATTAGATAAATTAAGAAATATAGGAATTGCTGCTCACATTGATGCTGGTAAAACAACGGTAACAGAGCGTATTCTTTATTACACTGGTAAGAGTTATAAGATTGGTGAAGTTCATGATGGCGAAGCTACTATGGACTGGATGGTACAAGAGCAGGAAAGAGGTATTACTATTACTTCTGCTGCTACAACTTGTTTTTGGAAAGATAATAGAATTAACATTATAGACACACCAGGTCACGTAGATTTCACTGTTGAAGTAGAAAGATCATTAAGAGTACTTGATGGTGTTGTTGCTGTATTCTGTGCAGTTGGTGGCGTTCAGCCTCAGTCTGAGACTGTATGGAGACAAGCTACAAGATATAGCGTTCCAAGATTAGCATTCGTAAATAAAATGGATAGAATTGGTGCTGATTACTTTATGGTAATCGATCAAATCAAAGAAAAATTAGATGGTGGACATCCAGTTGTTATGCAAGTTCCTATCGGTTCTGAAGATAACTTCCAAGGCGTTGTAGACGTTCTTACAAAGAAAGCATATGTATGGAAGGGTGAAGACTTAGGTCAGAGCTATGAAGTAGAAGAGTGTCCAGAAGATCTTAAAGAAACTGTGGATATGTATTATGACGCATTAGTAGAAAAAGCTGCTGAGTTTGATGATAAATTAATGGAAAAGTACTTTGAAGAAGGCGATCTTACTAATGAAGAAGTTAAACAAGGCATCAGAAAAGGCGTAGTTCAATGTGAAATTATTCCAGCTTTTTGTGGTACTGCATTTAAGAACAAAGGTGTTCAGACATTACTTGATGCTGTTATTGATTATCTACCGGCGCCAATAGATGTTCCTGCTATTAAAGGCATTGACGCAACTACTGGTGAAGAGATTGAAAGAAAAGCGTCTGATGATGAACCATTTTCAGCATTATCATTTAAGATTGCTACTGATCCATTTGTTGGAAAATTAACTTATGTAAGAGTTTATTCTGGGAAATTAAAAGCAGGATCTTACGTTATAAATACAAGTAAAGATAAGAAAGAAAGAGTTGGAAGATTGTTATTAATGCATTCTAATACTCGTGAAGAAATGGATGAAATTTCAACAGGAGATATCGCAGCAGTTGTTGGTTTAAAAGTTTCAACTACAGGCGATACATTAAGTGATGCAAATCATAAAGTAATATTAGAGTCCATGGAATTTCCAGAACCAGTAATAGCAGTTGCTATTGAACCAAAAACAAAAGCAGATCAAGAGAAGCTATCTACAGCATTAGCTAAGTTAGCCGAAGAAGATCCTACATTTAAAGTTCATGTTGACCATGAAACAAATCAAACAATCATCGCTGGCATGGGTGAGCTTCATTTAGAAATTATTGTTGATAGATTACTTAGAGAGTTTAAAGTTGATGCAAACGTTGGGAAACCACAGGTTGCATATAAAGAAACTATCAAAGGTTCATCTGATCAAGAATCTAAGTTTGTTAAGCAATCTGGTGGTAGAGGTCAGTATGGTCACGTTTGTATTAAATTCGAAGCTAGAGAGAGTGGATCAGGATTCGAATTCGAAGACAAGATTAAAGGCGGATCTATTCCAAAAGAATATATTCCAGCTGTTGAAAAAGGTATTAAAGAAGCTATGTTAAATGGTGTCCTTGCTGGATTCCCATTAGTAGATGTTAAGGCTACGTTATATGATGGTACATTTCATGAAGTTGACTCTAATGAAATGGCGTTTAAGATTGCAGGTTCTATGGCATTAAAAGAGGGTGCACTAAAAGCAAGTCCTATTCTTTTAGAGCCTTTAATGGATGTTGAGGTTGTTTGTCCTGAAGATAATATGGGCGATGTAATTGGAGACCTTAACTCTAGAAGAGGAAGAATTGAAGGAATGGAGCCTCAAGGCAAGAACCAAAAAGTTAAGGCAAAAGTGCCGTTAGCTGAAATGTTTGGGTATTCCACCTCCCTAAGAAGTAAAACTCAGGGTAGAGGTGATTACACTATGCAGTTTACTGCATATGATGAAGTGCCAAAGAATACTGCAGAAGCAGTTATTGCAAAATCACAAGGTAAATAATTAAAAGGAGGAGATGAAAAATGGCTAGAGAAAAATTTGAAAGAAACAAACCACACATAAATATAGGTACTATTGGTCACGTTGACCATGGTAAGACTACGTTAACAGCAGCAATTACAACTGTATTAGCAGTACAAGGTGGTACAAAGGCAATGGCATATGATGCGATTGATAGTGCACCTGAAGAAAAAGAGAGAGGTATTACTATTAATACAGCTCACGTAGAATATGAAACAGAGGGTAGACACTATGCTCACGTTGACTGTCCAGGTCACGCTGATTATGTAAAAAATATGATTACAGGTGCTGCACAGATGGACGGAGCGATTTTAGTTGTATCTGCAGCTGATGGTCCTATGCCTCAAACTAGAGAGCATATCCTATTAGCAAATCAGGTAAACGTACCTCATATCGTTGTTTTCTTAAATAAGACAGATATGGTTGATGATCCTGAGCTAATCGAATTAGTTGAGATGGAAGTAAGAGAATTACTAACACAGTATGGTTTTGATGGTGATAACATTCCTGTAATGCAAGGATCGGCTTTAAAAGCATTAGATAATGCTTCTGACCCTAGTAATGCTGATGTTCAAGCAATTTTAGGCTTAATGGCTAAAGTTGATGAGTATATCCCTACTCCAGAAAGAGACACTGAAAAAGCATTTCTAATGCCTGTCGAAGATGTGTTCTCTATTACTGGTAGAGGAACAGTTGCAACAGGTAGAATCGAAAGAGGAATTGTTAAAACTGGCGAAGAGATAGAAGTTGTTGGTATGACTGAAAAACCAGCTAAATATGTTGTAACTGGAGTTGAGATGTTTAGAAAAACTCTTGATGAAGGTAGAGCAGGCGATAACGTTGGTGTTTTATTAAGAGGTGTTGAGAAGAAAGATCTTTTCAGAGGTCAGGTTCTTGCACATAAAGGAGCGATAACTCCACATACTAACTTTAGAGCTGAAGTATATGTTCTTAAAAAAGAAGAAGGTGGAAGACACACTCCATTCTTTAAAGGATATAGACCACAATTCTATATGAGAACAACAGATGTAACTGGTTCAATTGAGTTGCCAGAAAACGTTGAAATGGTAATGCCTGGTGATAACGTGAATATGGTTGTTGATTTAATTACACCAATCGCGATTGAAAAAGGTTTAAGATTTGCAATCCGTGAAGGCGGAAGAACAGTTGGAGCTGGTGTAGTAACTGAAATACTTAAGTAAGTTAGTACATAAATAAGGAAGTAAAAAAAATGACAAAAAACAGCACAACAGTACAAACTACAGTAAAAGTAGCACAGAAAGTAAGAATTAAGCTTAAGGCTTTTGATTACAGAGTTCTAGATCAGTCCAGTGAAAAGATTGTGAAAACAGCGCAGAGGTCTGGTGCAAAAGTCATCGGGCCTGTGCCTTTGCCTACTGAGAAAAATGTTTTTTGTATATTGAAATCACCTCACGTAAACAAAAGAGGTGGAGAACATTTAGAGATCAGGACGCACAAGAGGTTGATAGACATAGTAAATCCTCCGGCATCTACGATTGACGCATTGATGCAGTTGGACTTACCAGCAGGAATAGACGTAGAAATTAAACTAAATTAGTACAGTCTAAATTTGGGAAATAGGTAGAAGAAAATGAAACAAATTAACAAGGGTTTATTAACAAAAAAAGTTGGGATGACTAAACTTTTTAATGAAATTGGAGAAGCAGTTCCTGTAACGGTTTTACAATTATTAGAAAATAAAGTAGTTCAAAAGAAAACAATTGAGAATGATGGATATGAGTCTATCAGGGTTGGTTATATTGCTGCCAAAGAATCAAAAGTAAGCAAACCAAATCAAGGACAGTTCAAAGCTGTTGAAAGCTTATATCGAAAGATAAAAGAGTTAAGATTAAAGGATGTATCGGGGTTCGAGATCGGATCATCACTTGATGTTTCAATATTCGAAATTAGTGAGAAGGTAAATGCTCAAGGTGCTACTAAAGGTAGAGGATTTACAGGAACAGTGAAGAGACATAATTTCTCTATTGGGCCAATGGCACATGGTTCGAAGAATCATAGAAGATGTGGTTCAATCGGAGCTGGTACTTCACCTGGAAAAGTTTGGAAGGGTCAGAAGATGCCAGGACATCATGGTAATGAATTGGTTACAATAAAAAATCTTAAAATTGTTAAGATTGATCAAGAAAAAGGGCTTGTTTTGGTTAAGGGAGCTGTACCAGGAGCTAACGGTTCTGAAGTAGTTCTATATAACTAAGATAGGTGGTAGGAAATAACAATGGTAAAAGTAAATAGTTATAATTTAGAGAAAAAGCAAGACGGAAGCCTTGATATAACCGCTAAGGTTTTAGGGCAAAAAGCTAGCATAGAAATGTTTCACTTTGTAGTTAAGGATTATCTTCACCAGAAGAGATCAATGAATTCTAAAGCTAAAGGACGTTCTGATGTTAGAGGTGGCGGAGCTAAACCATGGAACCAAAAGGGAACTGGTAGAGCAAGAGCTGGAACAAATACATCCCCTCTATGGGTTGGTGGTGGAGTTACTTTTGGTCCTCAAGGATTAAAAAGAGCTACAAAGATTAATAAAAAGGTTAAAAGACAAGCATTATTAGGTGCACTTACATCTAAGCTAGATAACTTATTAGTATTTGAAGGAACAGATAAATTTTCATCTGTAATTGCAAAAACTAATGATTTCGCTAAAATAGTTTCTGAAAAGAAATTAGATGATAAAAGAATTTTATATGTTTCTAAAGATAAGGCTAGTAGAGAGGCTGTTATTGGAAATTATAATAATCTTGGAGTGACCAGTGTTTATGGTTTAAATGTTTACGATATTCTTAATGCTAGTTCGATAATAATTGAAGATTCTGCAATAGCGCAGCTAGAGGAGATTTATACAAAATGATTAAGAATGTAATACTAGGACCAGTTATAACTGAAAAAAGTTCAATGATGAGTGCTGAGAATAAATATGTATTCAAGGTGACTACTGATGCTAACAAAATTGAAATTAAAAATTCTGTTGAGAGTAATTTCAAAGTTAATGTTGAAGCAGTTCGTACTATTAATGTTAATGGTAAGAAGAAAAGAATGGGTAAATTTGTTGGAAGAACAAGTGATTGGAAAAAAGCGATTGTAACTCTTAAAGAAGGCCAGAAAATTGGCAGCTTTGAGAAGTTAAGCTAGAGAGAGGTAGAACAAGTGGTTACAAAGAAATTAAAAGCAATGACTAATGGAACAAGAAACACAGTAGTTTCTGATTTTGCATCTATTACAACAACAAAACCTGAAAAATCTTTATTAGTAAAGAAGAACGTAAAAGCAGGTAGAAACAATCAGGGTAGAATTACTGTTGAAAATAGAAGAGGTGGAGCTAAAAAGTTTTATCGTCTTGTTGATTTCAAAAGAGATAAAGATGGTATCAAATGTAGGGTTGCTACTATTGAATATGATCCAAATAGAACAGCAAGAATTGCACTTTTAAATTATATTGATGGTGAAAAAAGATATATTATCGCACCAGTTGGCTTAAATGTTGGAGATGTTTTAGAGTCTGGTAAAGATGCAGAAATCAGAATCGGAAACAGTTTAACACTTAAGGATATTCCAGTTGGTACAACAATTCATAATATTGAAATGCAACCAGGTAGAGGAGCACAGTTGGTAAGAAGTGCTGGAGCTAGTGCACAGTTAATGGCAAAGGAAAATGACTATGCTGCAATAAAGCTTGCATCTGGTGAATTAAGATTAATTAGAGTTTCATGTAAGGCAACTATTGGAGCTGTTTCTAATTCAGAACATAGAAATATTAAAATTGGTAAAGCTGGAAAGAATTTCCACAGAGGCAGAAAACCTAATGTTAGAGGGGCTGCGAAGAACCCTAATGACCATCCACATGGTGGTGGTGAAGGTAAAGCACCTGTTGGAAGACCTGGTCCAGTATCAGCTACTGGCGTTCTAGCTCTTGGTTATAAGACTAGAAAGAAAAAGAAACACAGCAGCAAATATATTATAAGCAGAAAGAAGTAAGGAGAATTACTGATGGCAAGATCACTTAAAAAAGGACCATTTATTGACGACCATTTAATAAAGAAGGTACGAGTTGCTAAGGAAACTGGCGACAAGAAAGTTATTAAAACATGGTCAAGAAGATCAGTAGTATCACCTGAAATGATGGGGCTTACAATAGCTATCCATAATGGAAGAAAGCATATCCCAATATTTATCTCTGATAACATGATTGGGCATAAATTGGGAGAATTTGTACATACAAGATTGTACAGGGGACATAATAAGAAATAGCAGAAGGGCTAAGGTAGGTAATTAACATGGAAATATTGACTACAGGTAAATACTTAAGAACATCGCCAACAAAGGTGAATAGAGTCATTAAAGAGATAGTTGGGATGAAGGTAGACAGAGCACTTATTGTTTTGAAGTTTATGCCAACCAAACCAGCAAGAATCTTATATAACATTGTAAAATCAGCAAAAGCTAATGCAGTACATAATTATCAAATGGATGAGTCAAAGCTAGTTATTTCTGAAGGATTTACAGGACAGGCTTTGATTATGAAAAGATTCAGAGCAGCAAGCAGAGGTAAGGCTGCACGGATACAGAAGAAATATGCTCATGTATCCATTAGAGTGAAGGAAGGTAATTAATTATGGGTCAGAAAACAAGTCCGATACTATTTAGAATGGGCATAAACAAAGTTTCAGATAGCATTTGGTACTCTGAAAAGAATTATGCAGCTTTTGTTAAGAACGATAAAGATGTAAGAAATTATATAAAAGCTAAATATGCTAGAGCAGGAATTGCTAAAATATCTATTAGAAGAAAAACAGCAGCTGTTGAAGTTATTATCAGAGCAGCAAGACCAGGTGTAATCATTGGTAAAGGCGGAGTTGGAGCTGAAGAGCTAAATTTTAGACTTAGAACAATGGTTGGCATGGATAATGTTAAAGTTAATATCGTTGAAGAGAAAAATATTGATGCTTGTGCGCCAATATTAGGAGAGGCTATTGCTAGACAACTTGAAAAAAGAATTGCTTTTAGAAGAGCTATGAAGCAAGTTGTTGGAAGAGCAATGAGATCAGGAGTTCAAGGTATTAAAGTGCAATGTGGTGGCCGTTTAGGTGGAGCTGAAATTGCAAGAAATGAATGGTATAGAGAAGGTAGAGTTCCTTTGCAGACGTTAAGAGCAGATATTGATTATGCTTTTACTGAAGCAAATACAATGTATGGAAAAATTGGTATTAAGGTATGGATTTATAAAGGTGATATTATTCCTCAGAAAGCTAAGAAGGAGGAACAAGCATAATGTTAATGCCTAAAAAGCAGAAGTATCGTAAGCAGATGCGCGGTAGACGTAAAGGAACCGCAAATAGCGGTACCAAAATAAATTTTGGAGCATATGGACTACAAGCGCTAGAGAATGTTTGGATTACTTCTAGACAGATTGAAGCAGCTCGTATTGCTATGACTAGATACATAAAAAGAGGCGGAAGAATTTGGATAAGAATCTTCCCTGATAAGCCTGTAACAAAGATCCCAGCTGAAACAAGAATGGGTAAAGGTAAGGGTTCACCTGAGTATTGGGTAGCTGTTATTCAAAAAGGAAAAGTATTGTTTGAAATCGCTGATGTAGACGTAGCAACAGCTAAGGAAGCTATGAGACTTGCAGCACATAAACTTCCATTAAAAACAAAGTTTGTTGAAAGAATGGAGATAGAAGGTTAGTTATGAAGTACTCAGAAGTTACAAAACTTAAAAAAGAAGATATTGAAAAGTTGATAGTTGAAAAACAATCAGAGATAATGAACTATAGATTTGAAAATGCTTCAAATCAGTTAAAAGATGTTAAGGCTATTAGTAGAGTAAAGAAGGATATCGCAAGACTTCATACTCAATTAACTGCACTAGCCAGTTCTAAGGGAGAAGCGTAATGGAAGATAGAAATAGAAGAAAAGAACGTACTGGTGTAGTAACTAGTGACAAGATGGATAAAACAATTGTTGTTCAACTTGAAAGAAGAGTTCCACATCCTAAGTATAAAAAGATTATGACAAAAACTATGAAGGTTAAGGCTCATGACGAGAATAATGAAGCTAAAATTGGAGAGTTTGTTACGATTAGAGAAGTAAGACCATTAAGTAAAGATAAAAGATGGTTATATATTGGCAAGTTAAACAAAGAAGGAAAGGGTGCATAACCGTGATTCAGTCGGAGAGCAGGTTAAACGTAGCAGATAATTCAGGAGCTAAAGAGATCTTATGTATCAAAGTTCTTGGTGGAACAAGTAGAAAATATGCCCATGTAGGTGATGTAATTGTAGCTACAGTAAAAAAGGCACAGCCAAATGGCGCAGTAAAGAAGAGTGAAGTAGTTAAGGCGGTCGTTGTTAGAACAAAATCACCTATAACTAGAAAAGATGGAACTGTTGTTAGATTTGATGATAATGCAGCAGTATTAATCAATCCTCAAAACATGCCAAGGGGTACAAGGATTTTTGGCCCTATCGCAAGAGAGTTAAGAGACAAGTCTTTTTCAAAGATTATTTCATTAGCTCCAGAAGTTGTATAAGAAGGAGATTATGGTGAATAAGTTTAAAAAAGGTGATGAGGTTGTTGTAATAGCAGGTAAGAGTAAAGGTCTTAAGTCTAAAATAACACAAGTTTTGCCTGCAAAGAAAAAAGTTGTTGTTGAAAAAGCTAATGTTGTAAAAAAACATCAAAAGCCAAGTCATGCTGGACCAGGTGGGATTATCGAAATGGATAAACCTGTTGATTGGTCTAACATCATGGTAATTTGTAAGTATTGTAAAGAGCCTACGCGTATATCTGTTGAAGAAGTTAATGGAAAACGCGTTAGAAAATGCAAAAAGTGCAGCGAAATAATAGACAAGTAAGAGGAGAATAGATAACGGTGTCAAAGCAGGTATTAGATCTTAAAGAGAATTATAAAAAAGAAGTTATCAAGCAACTTCAAGAAAAGTTTAGTATAAAAAATGTTAGTAAAGTTCCTAAGGTTGAGAAAATCATAATCAATAGAGGATTAGGCGAAGCAATTAACAATTCAAAAGCTGTACAAGCTTCAGTAGATGAGTTTGCTTTATTATTCGGTCAAAAGGCTGTAATTACAAAAGCAAAAAAATCAATTGCAGGATTTAAGCTAAGAGAGGGTATGGCAATTGGCTGTAAGGTAACACTTAGAGGTGAGCGTATGTATCAATTCATGAATAAGTTTTTTAACCTAACATTGCCTAAAATAAGAGATTTCAGAGGAGTTTCTAGAAGGGCATTTGATAATCAAGCGAACTATACTCTAGGATTAAAAGAACAGCTTATCTTTCCTGAAGTTGATTACGATAAAGTTGATAAGGTTAGAGGTTTTAATATTACATTTGTTACTTCAACAGAGGATGTTGACCAGTCTAGAGAATTGTTAGCATTATTAGGCATGCCTTTTAGAAAGTAATAAAAAGAGATTAGGAGATAAATGTAGATGGCTAAAAAATCAATGATAGCTAAGAATGATAAGAAAATAAACAGTCCTATTCAATACCGCAGAAGATGCAATATTTGTGGTAGACCAAGAGCTGTTATTAGAAAATTTGGATTATGTAGATTGTGTTTAAGAAAACTAGCTTACGCAGGTGAATTACCTGGAGTAACTAAGTCTAGTTGGTAGAGAAAGCAGGAGGTATAGATGAGCGTTTCAGATCCAGTAGCAGATATGATATGTATAGTTAAGAACGGTATTAATGCAAAGAAAGAGGTAATAATATTTCCTTTTTCAAACATTAAGTTTGATATCGTAAGTATTATGCAAAAAGAAGGTTTTGTTTCAAGAATAGAAAAGTTAGATAATGATGGTAAGCCACTTATAAAAGTAGGACTTAAGTATCACAATGGAAACTCAGTAATTACTAATATGGTAAAAAAGAGTACTCCAGGTAAGAGAGATTATATTGCTAAAGCAGATATCCCTAAAGTTAAGAACGGATTTGGTATTTCAATCCTTTCAACAAACAAAGGTGTTATTTCTGGAAAAGATGCTCGTAAGCAGAACGTTGGCGGCGAGATCTTATGTTACGTTTGGTAGGGAGATATTAATGTCAAAGATAGGTAAAAAACCAATAGCAATTTCTGATAAGGTACAAGTTGAACTAGTTGATACTTTAGTTAAAGTAAAAGGGCCAAAAGGCGAACTAGAATTAAATATACCAACAACAAAAGTCACTATTGAGAAAAAAGATAATGTGATATTAGTTCACCGAAATGGTGAAGATAAAGAAGCTAAAGCTAGACATGGACTATATAATACATTGATCAGAAACATGGTTTCTGGTGTAACTGAAGGTTATGAGAAGAATTTAGAGTTAGTAGGTGTTGGTTATAGAGCAATGAAAAAAGGTAATGGTATTACATTAGCACTTGGATTTTCACATCCTATTATTATAGAGGCTATTGAAGGAATTACTTTTGAATTACAAGGTGATACAAAGATCACAGTAAAAGGAATTGATAAACAGTTAGTTGGACAAGTTGCTGCAAATATCAGAAAACTTAGACCTCCTGAGCCTTATAAAGGTAAGGGTGTTAAGTATGCTGGCGAGCACATTGTTAGAAAAGCTGGAAAAGCAGCTAAGTAGTAAAGGAGCAGGATAACAATGAGAAGATTTTCAAAAAAAGTAGTAGGCACAGCTGAAAGACCAAGGTTAACAGTTACAAGAAGCCTTAATAATGTTTATGCACAGATTATCGATGATATTTCTGGTAAAACAATATTAGGAGTTTCAAGTTCAGTTTTAAAACAAAGAGCAAACAAAGAAGTTTCTTTTAAAGTTGGAGAAATGATCGCTGAGAAAGCTACAGGACAAGGTATTAAAAAAGTAGTATTTGATAGAGCTGGTAAAGTATACCACGGTAGGATCAAAGCAGTTGCTGACGGAGCTAGAAGCAAAGGCTTAGAGTTCTAGTCATATAAATAGGAGGAATCATGGCAGATAGAGAAGTTAGTGAATTTGTAGAAAAGATAGTTCAAATTAGAAGAGTAACTAAAGTTGTAAAAGGCGGTAAGAACCTTTCTTTTAGAGCTACAGTTGTTGTTGGAGATATGAATGGCAAAGTAGGTGTTGGAGTAGCTAAAGCAGCTGAAGTTCCAAGTGCTATTAGAAAAGCTATAAATATTGCAAAAAAGGACATGGTTTCTGTAAATATTGTTGATGGGACAATCCCTCATGACTCAACAGGTTCATTAGGAGCTAGTAAGGTTTTTATGAGACCAGCACCTAAAGGAACTGGTGTAATATCAGGTGGAGTTATGAGATTAGTTTTCGAATTAGCAGGAATACATAATATTGTATCTAAATCATTAGGATCTTCTTCTGTAATTAATAATGCTTTCGCAGCATTAGATGGATTGAAGAGATTAAAGAGTCTTGAAGAAGCAAAAGCAGAACGTGGAGTTGATCTTAACGTAAGATCAGCAAAATAGATAAGGGAGAAAAAGATGGGAATTCTATCTGAATTAAAAACATACGCAGGAACAAGTAAAAATAGAAAAAGAGTAGGCAGAGGAGAAAGTTCTGGATACGGATGTACTGCAGGAAAAGGCCATAAAGGTCAGCAGGCAAGAAGTGGTGGCGGAACTAGACCTGGTTTTGAAGGCGGACAAATGCCTTTATACAAAAAGATGCCAAAGCTTAGAGGATTTAAAGCATTACAATCAACTAAAGATTATGAAATTATCAACCTAGATACTTTGGAAAGCTTAAAGCTTAAAAAAGTGAATCTAGAAGTACTAAAGGAAAAAAAGTTTTTTTCTAAGAGTGTAACTGCATTCAAAGTACTTGGTGATGGTGAATTAACAAAAGTAGTAACTGTTGAAGCTGATAAGTTTTCAAAAACAGCTATAGAAGCAATCGAAAAAGCAGGCGGTAAAGCCGAGGTTGTTAATGGCTAATAACTATTCTGGGTTTTTCCAGATTAAAGATCTTCAAAAAAAGCTTATCTTTACTTTTTTAATTATATTTTTTTTCAGATTAGGAATTAATGTTCCTATATCTGGATTAGATATGGGCAAGCTAGCAGAGATGTTCGGACAAGGTGGATTTTTTGGATTTCTTGACCTTTTTTCAGGTGGTGGCTTGAAAAGATTTTCAGTATTTGCGCTTGGAATTATTCCATATATTAACGCATCTATTATTATGCAGTTATTAACTGTTATGTACCCTACGCTTAAGGAACTTCAAGAAGAAGGTGAAAGTGGCAGGAAGAAGATACAACAGTATACTAGGTATTTGACCCTGTTTATTGCATTTATGCAGTCTGTAGGTATTTCAGTTGGACTTAGGTCCTTGTTATTACCAGGAGTAAATTTCCCAATGTTCTTTTTTGTGGCAGTAATTTCATTAATGGCTGGCACAGCATTAGTTATGTGGATGGGTGAATTAATTACTGAAAGTGGCGTTGGAAATGGCGCAAGTATCATTATTTTTGTTGGGATAGTTGGAGCTATGCCTGCCTATGTAATGAATACGGTCACCCTAATTAAGGGTGGAATACCAATCTGGAATGTAATCATAATGATAGGAATGTTTCTACTAGTAACTATAGGTATAGTAGTTGTGCAAGAGGCGCAAAGAAATATACCAGTTCAATATGCCAAAAGAGTTGTAGGAAGAAAAATGTATGGAGGGCAGAATACATATTTGCCAATGAAGATTAATCAAGGTGGCGTTATTCCTATAATCTTTGCATCATCAGTTCTTTCTTTACCAATAATGTTAATACAGTTCTTTCCAAAGCTTGGTGTTTTAAATACATGGCTTGGTTATGGCGCACCATTATATATAATAATCTTTGCAGCATTAATATTTTTCTTTACATATTTCTATACAGCGATTACATTTAACCCGGAAGAACTTGCAGACAATATAAAAAAGTATGGCGGTTTTATTTTAGGAGTTAGACCAGGGAAGCCAACAGCTGAGTATTTAGATGCTGTTATAACAAGGCTTACATTCGTAGGAGCAACGTTTCTGTCTTTGATATCTATAGTGCCCATGTTAACGGCCAAAGTAACGCATGTTACAAGTTTTATGGGATTAGGTGGTACGGCATTGTTGATTATTGTTGGGGTTGCAATTGATATAGTAAGACAGATAGAGACAATTCTTATATCAAATAAATACGAGAAATTAGTTCGATAGGAGATATTAATGAGTATGAAGAAACTATTAATTTTAGGAGCACCTGGATCAGGCAAAGGTACTCAAGCAAAGTTTATTGCTGAGACATATGGCTATAAGCATATTTCTAGTGGAGATATTTTAAGAAAAACGGCTAGTGAAGATACTGAGCTAGGGCGTAAAGTTGAATCAGTTATCAAGGCTGGAGAGTTAGTAGCAGATGAATTGATTAATGAAATGTTTTTAACATCATTTCAAGAAATGGGCGACGTAAAGATTATATGTGACGGATACCCTAGAAAGTTAACTCAAGCTGAATTTCTTGATGATAATAATTTCAAGTTTGATGCAGTTATTTATTTGAACGTATCATTAGTTGAAGTTATTGAAAGAATTAGTGGTAGACTTTCAGCTAAAATATCTGGTGAAACTTATCATATTAAGTACAAAAAACCAAAGGTTGAAGGTGTATGTGATGTTACTGGTGAGAAGCTTTACATAAGAGAAGATGATAAGCCTGAAACAGTTAAAAAAAGGTATTCAGTTTATTTGAAAGAAACTCAACCATTGCTTGATTTCTATAAAGAAAAAGGCTTAGTTGTAGAGATTGATTCTGAGAAGGCAATTGATGAAGTAAGAGAAGAGATAGAAAGGGTAGTGTTCAGCAAAAAATAGTGTTTGTAATACTATTGATAATCTGTTAATATATTTAACCGGTTTTTCTGAGCAATTTTAAAGGTTATTTTATGGCTAAAAATGTAATAGAAGTAGAAGGAAAAGTGTTAGAGGCGTTGCCGAATGCAATGTTTAAAGTTGAGTTAGATACTGGTCAAGAAGTACTTGCACATGTTTCTGGAAAAATCAGAAAGAATTTTATAAGAATACTTCTTGGTGATAGGGTTAGGGTCGAATTGTCACCGTATGATTTAACTAAGGGTAGAATATCCTATAGATTAAAGTAGAAAGTCGAAGGAAGAGATAGAATGAAAGTAAGAACATCAGTAAAGAAAATATGTCCTAAATGTAAGGTCATTAAAAGATTTGGCAGAGTAATGGTTATATGCGAAAACCGTAAACATAAACAAAGACAAGGATAGGGAGTAGATATGCCGAGAATAGCGGGAACAGATATACCTAATAATAAAAGAGCAGTAATTGCACTTACCTACGTATATGGTATAGGCTTAACAACAAGTAAGAAGATTTTAGAGAAATTAAATATTTCAGAAGATATTAGAGCAAAGGATCTTAGCGAAAGCGATATCGTTCGTATAAGAGAAGAGCTTGTTAACTATATTGTTGAAGGAGATCTTAGAAAAGAAATCTCTTTAAATATAAAAAGATTGATGGAAATTGGAAGTTATAGAGGCAGTAGACATAAAAAACGTTTACCATTGCGTGGTCAAAGAACAAAGACAAACGCTAGAACTAGAAGAGGTAAAAAAACCGCTGTAGCTAATAAGAAGAAGGCAGTTAAGTAAGAGGAGTCGATAAATGGTAGCAGCGAAGAAAAAAACTAGCGTAAAAAAGAAAAAAGTAAAAAAGAATATACCTCATGGTATAGCTCATATTAAATCTAATTTTAATAATACAATTATTTCAATTACTGATTTAGAGGGAAACCTCATTTCTTGGGGTAGTTCTGGTGCAGTTGGATTCAAGGGTTCAAAAAAAGGAACTCCTTTTGCTGCTCAGTCAGCAGGAGAGAGAGCTGCAGTAACTGCCAAAGAGAATGGCATGCAGCAAGTTGATATTTTGGTAAAAGGACCTGGACCGGGTAGAGAGACAGCTATCAGAGCAATACAGGCAGCAGGAATTGAAGTTGTTTCTATTAAAGATGTTACTCCAATACCACACAATGGATGTAGACCTCGTAAGAGAAGAAGAGTATAGGTTATAGAAGGGAGATCGTTTAATGGGTTTGTATAAAGGACCGTCTTGTAAATTATGTAGAAGAGAAGCCACAAAGCTTTATTTGAAAAGTGATAAATGTGAAAGTCCAAAATGTCCTCTAAATAGAAGGGCATATCCACCGGGAGATCATGGACCAACTTTCAGAGGAAAAATGTCTGAGTTTGGAATTCGTTTGAGAGAAAAACAAAAGGCAAAAAGATTTTATTGTATAAGCGAAAGTCAATTTCGCAGATATTATGAGAAAGCAAACCGTACACACGGTAATACAGCTGAAGAGTTAATCAAGTTCGTTGAAAGAAGATTAGATAACGTAATTTTCAGAGCTGGATTAGGTTATACAAGAAAGAGTGCTAGACAATTGGTTAAGCATGGTCATTTTCTTGTAAATGGTAAGAAAGTAGATATACCTTCTTATCTTGTAAGTGAGGGTGATATTATCTCTATCAGAGATAAGTCAAAAGAGTCTTTTACAACATTGCTAGAAGCAATGAAAAAAAGACCAGCACCAAGTTGGATTACTGGTGATGCAGCTGCAAATAAGTATTCTTTTACTAGAGTACCTAACATGGACGAAGTTGATGTTCCTGTTAATATGCAGTTAATTATTGAGTATTATTCTAGATAAAAATAATAAGGAGGCCTGTTTGCCGTGAAATTAAATACAAAAGTAGATGTTACAAAGAGTGAAGACCTAAATTATGCAAAGATGGTTATTAATCCATTAGAAAAAGGTTATGGGACTACACTTGGGAATTCTATGCGAAGGGTACTTCTATCTTCTTTACCTGGAGCTGCAGTTACTGCAATTAAAATTGAAGGTGTAGATCATGAGTTCTGTTCTGTAGAAGGAATTAAAGAAGATATTCTTGATATTATTTTGAATCTTAAACAGATTGCTGTGAAAAGCTTTTCTGAAACACCTAAAAATGTAACTATTGATGTTTCAAAAAAAGGTGAGATTCATGCGTCAGATATTAAACATGATGCAGAGATTGAAATTATTAATAAAGATCTCCATATAGCTACAATTACTGGAGATGCTTCATTAAAAATTGATTTGAGAATTGAACAAGGAATCGGCTATAGATTATCTGAATTAAGTCGTTTTGAAGATATGCCAGTTGGAACTATGCCAGTTGATTGTAATTTTTCACCAGTAACGAAAGTTAATCATACTATTGAAGATACTAGAGTTGGTAATAGAACAGATTTAGACAAACTTACAATTGAGGTTTGGACAGATGGAACTATTACTGCTGAAGATGCTGTTGAAGAATCTTCTAAAGTATTGATTGATAGTTTTAGTCTTTTTACAGATTATAAACATATCATTCCTGCTCCAGTAGTAGAAGAAACTATTGCTGAGCCAGAAGATAATGCAAATTTAGAACTTTCTATTGAAGATTTAGAATTATCAGCTAGATCGTCTAATTGCCTACGTAAAGCAGGCATTCAGACTGTAGCAGAATTAATTACTAAACCAATGAAAGATCTTATGAAAATTAAGAATTTTGGAAAGAAATCTGCTGATGAGATTAACGAAAAATTAGCACAATACGGACTGAGATTGAAAGAGGACTAGGACAAATGAGACATAAAAAGGGAAATAATAAATTAGGATTACCTACAGACCAAAGAATAGCTTTAATTAAAAATGGTGCAAAAGCATTATTTGAGCATAAGCAAGTTAAAATGACAGATGCTAGAGCTAAAGAAGTAAGTAAATATGTTGAAAGAATAATTACTAAAGCTAAAGGAAACGATGTCCATGCACGAAGAGAAGTATTCAAAATGCTTCAGGACAAGAAAATCGTAGACATAGTATTTAATGATGTTGTTGAAACATATAAAGAAAGACCGGGTGGATACACTCGTATAGTTAAATTTGGGATACGCCGTGGCGATGCTGCGAGTATATCGATACTTGAATTAATTTAAAAGTGCGTACCTTAAAACTTCATATCAGTTATGATGGTGAAGTTTTTTATGGTATGCAACGGCAAACTCAGTTTGAACCCACAGTTCAATCTATGCTTGAGAAATCTTTTTCTGAATTTTATCAGAAAGATGTGAAGGTTTCTTACGCTGGAAGAACTGATAGAGGTGTTCATGCTGAAGGTCAGATAATATCTTTTGTTGATCAGGGGAAGATTCCCTTAATTAAACTAAAAGATGTTCTTAACAGCTGTATAAATAGCAATAGTATTGTTATTAATTCAGTTGAAGATGTTGCCAAATCGTTTGATCCGAGAAGACATGCTTCTTGGAGAGAATATGAATACTGGTTTTATACTGGTGAAAAGAAAGTTTTTTTAAATAAACATATGTTGCATGTTCGCAACATGGATATTGAAAGAGTAAATGATTATTGTGAGTGTTTAATTGGAGAAAAAGATTTTGCATTATTTTGCAAATCTTCAGATAAATATGAAAATACTATAAGAGAGATTATGATGGCTGCGGTACACCTGTCTGAATATTCTTTATTAGGTATTAAAGGCGATAGTTATTTGTTTAGAGTTAGAGCTAATGGGTTTTTACATAACATGGTTCGGAGAATAGTAGGATTATTGTTAGCTGCATTAGAAGATAATTTAACTAAACAAGAGTTTAGTGATATTGTTACAGCTAATAAAAGATATCTTTGGCAGATGGCTCCTGCACAAGGATTGTTCTTAACACATGTAGAATATATAAGAGATACGAAAGGAACAGAAGATGAGAAATAAATTTGATACTTATTATTTATCTAGCAAAAAGATAGACAGACAATGGGTGACAGTTGATGTACAAGGAAAAGCATTAGGAAGAATATCGTCACAGATTGCATCAATTCTTAGAGGTAAACACAAAGCAACATTTCAGCCAACAATGGATAATGGAGATAATGTTATAGTTCTAAATGCAAGTAAAGTGAAAGTGTCTGGAAGAAAATATGAGAACAAGTTATATCATAAGTATTCAGGATACCCAGGTGGAATTACTACAACTAATTTTGCTAAAATGATTACTGAAAAACCTGAAAGAGTATTAGAAGAAGCGATTAGAAGGATGTTGCCTAAAGGTCGTATTGGTAGAGCAATGTATAAAAAGTTACATGTATATGCTGGAGAACAGCACGAGCATGAAGCACAAAAACCAACTAAGTTAGATTTATAGGATATAGAAGGAGAATCATATGGCAGATAAGAGTAAACAAGTTAAATATTATGCTACTGGTAAAAGGAAAGAAGCCATTGCTAAGGTATGGTTAATTCCTGGAACTGGGAAGATTGTTATTAATAAGAAGAGTTTGGAAGATTTGAATGTTTCTATTACTCAAAGAACAAAATTATTAAAGCCATTACTTCTTACTAAGACTAATGATAGATATGATGTTATATCTTCAGTTTCTGGTGGAGGCATTAGTGGTCAAGTTGATGCCGTAATGCATGGCATTGCTAAAGCATTAAACATTATTTCTGAAGAATATAGACCTTTGTTAAAGACAGAAGGATTACTTACTCGAGATGATAGAATCGTTGAGAGAAAGAAATATGGTAAGAAGAAAGCAAGAAAAGGTACTCAGTACCGAAAAAGATAAATCAAAAAGCACCCATTGGGTGCTTTTTTTTTCACTAAATTACATATAGAGTAGAACTGATGAATAAAATTAAAATATTAATTAGTGATAAGATTTCTGTACAAGGGATTGATATCCTCAAAGATAAATTTTCAGTAGATATTATTACTGGCTTATCTGAAGAAGAGTTAGTTTCTTCGATTCCAAAATACAATGCATTAATTGTACGTAGTGAGACTCAAGTTACTGCAAAGGTCATAAAAGCTGCAAATAATCTGAAAGTTATTGGAAGAGCTGGTGTTGGTGTTGATAATATAGATATGCAGGCTGCTACTAGTAAAGGCATATCAGTAGTAAATACTCCCAATGCTAATACTTCATCAACTGCAGAATTAACATTGGCGTTGCTGCTTGATGTTGCAAGAAAAGTATCACTATCTCATATTAGTTTACAAAGTGGAGAATGGAATAGATCAGCTTTCTTAGGAACCGAGCTTAATGGAAAGACATTAGGCGTTATTGGTTTAGGTAAGATTGGCAAAAGGGTTGCTAGTTATGCTAATTGTCTTGGAATGAAGGTATTAGCTTGTGATCCATATATAAGTGAAGAAGAAATGCAAAAGGAGTCTATCTCTTTCCAGACAATAGATGAACTTCTTTCCAATTCTGATTTTATAACCATTCATGTTCCTAAAACAGAGGATACAATAGGCCTTATTAATGCAGAGAATATTACCAAGATGAAGGATGGCGTATGTTTAGTAAATTGTTCCCGTGGTGGAATAGTTGAGGAAGAAGATTTGAAGCATGCTGTAGAGTCTGGTAAGATTGCTATTGCGGCAACTGATGTTTACTCAGAAGAACCCGTAAATGGCACAAACCCTTTGATTGGAGTGAAGAACATTATCACTACTCCACATATAGGGGCAGCGACAAAAGATGCTAAAATAAATGTTTCAATTGAAGTAGCCACACAAGTATCATTGATACTTGAAGGAAAAGAAGCTAGTTCTATTGTAAATAATATATAAATAATCATGGGCTTTTGCCTGTAGGAAGAGGTTTACGTTTACTTTTTCAGTAAAGTAAATATAATTTAAATATGAATAGAAAAATAATATCCTTTAGATTTAAGTTCTTTTTTATAATATCGCTGTTTTTTATGTTTTTTTTGGTATCAGCGGCTGCTCTATTTTCTAATTTTCAAAATGATAGAAACATGGATAAAAAGTTAGCTTTTTATGCCTATAATACTAATTCGATTCAAAATATATATTCATCAGTATCTAGACTGTTTTATCTGTCGTATAAGTATTCAAGTACTCCTTCTTTACAAGCAAAGACAGAGTTTGTTCACTTAGTTAATAGTTTAGATTATCAATTTTATATTTTTCTAAGAAACTCTAATAAATATGGAAGCACTAGCCTATCAGATATGCAAAAAGAATATGAGGCATATTTACAGGCAAGAGACTTGATACAAGTTTTATTTGAAAAAAGGTTACCAGTTCATCAAAAAGCGATAGCGCTAAATAAGCTAAGAGTATTAGAAGATAATATACTTTCAGAGCTTAGTAAAATAGCAAATGAAAATTATACAGATGTTTCTTATGTATTTAGACAAAGAACATTGTCTTATGAGAAGTTATTAGTTTTTTATCTAGGAGCACTTGGTTTCTTTATTTTATTTGGATTTGGTTCTTTGGTTTATTTCTATATAAGAAACTTTTATACTCCTTACAGAAAATTCTTAAGATCAATAGAGAGTATTAAAGAAGGCGATTTTAACACAAGAGTTCATGTTACAAGTAATAAGGAGTTTAGCCATTTAGCTGAAGCTTTTAATGGAATGATTGATAGATTGTTGGAAATTGATATTCAGCTAAAGGACCATATTGATAATATTGAGAAAATAGTAGACGAGAAAACCAGAGAGCTTGAGGATAAGAATACTCAGCTTATGGTTCTTGATGAGCTTAAGGATCAGTTTCTTCAAAATATATCACATGAACTAAGAACGCCATTAACAAGTATTCTTGGTTATGTAGAGATTGTGTTGAATTATGGCAATATCGCGCCGACACAGGCAAGCTTCCTTAAAATTGCTCACGAGAACAGTCTTTCATTATTAAAGATTATTAATAAGTTATTATTGCTTAGTGAAATAGAGTCCGGAAATACTATGTTGCAGATTGAGTCTGTTGATTTGGCAGAAATTATAAAGAATACCGTGAAAAAGATGAAAGTATTAGCAGATAATAAGAATATTGGGATATCTATTAATGTAGATGCAGGTACTACTAAGAAGGATTTATTAATTGATGTAGATGAAGATAAGATGGAAAGCGTTTTTTCTAATTTAATATCAAATGCTATTAAGTTTACAAAAGATGGGCAAGTAACAATTGAAATTTCTGCTGACAGTGAGCAAATGGTTATAGAAGTAGAAGATACTGGTATTGGTATGACAGAAGAAGAGCAGAGTATTATCTTTGATAAATTTAGGCAAGTTGATAATTCTCTTACTAAGCTATATGAAGGTACTGGCCTAGGGCTTCCTATCGTTAAGAACGTGCTAGATTTACATGGCGCTGAGATTTCAGTAAATAGCCTTCCTGAGCAAGGTTCTGTTTTCACAGTTATTATTCCTAAAAAAAAGAAATAGTATGTATTCAATAAGTAGTTATGATTTTGAGCTTCCGAGGGAGTTTATTGCGCAATTACCTGTAGATAAAAGACATGACTCCAAACTCTTGGTTCTTGATAAGAACACTAGTGACATAACGCATCACTCTTTTTATGAGCTAGAAGATATGCTAACTTCGGATGATTTATTAGTATTTAACGACACTAAAGTAATACCAGCACGTTTATTAGGGAAGAAGCCTACAGGTGGGAAAGCAGAAGTTTTTTTATTAGAAGAAAAGAGTGTTGGTGATGAGTTGCTTTGGGAAGCCCTAGTAAAGCCAGGGTTAAAGATTGGAACTATCGTTAATTTTACAGATACCTTCTCTGCAGAAGTTGTTGATGTTCTAGATGAAGGGAAACGATTAGTTCGTTTTAATCTAGAAGGAGATTTTTCTGAAGCAATTGATAGTTGTGGTCAGATACCTTTGCCTCCCTATATAGAGTACGATGAGCAAAAAGAAGATTTCTATAAGAAAAAGTATCAAACTGTCTTCGCCAAGAAACAAGGCGCTGTCGCAGCCCCTACTGCGGGATTACATTTTAGTGATGAACTACTAGTTAAATTAGAAAAAAAGGGAGTTTCTATAGCGTTTTTAACGCTATATGTTGGAATAGGCACTTTCCGTCCAATTAAGTGTGATAACTATCTTGAGCATAAGATGCATAGTGAACGTTATGAATTACCACAGCAGACAATTGATAAAATTAATGAAGTGAAAAGTAATAAAGGAAGAGTAATTGCTGTTGGCACTACATCTACGAGGGTACTGGAAGGTGTATATGCGGCGAAGCAGTCTTTAGTGGCCGGGCAAGGAAGTACTGATGTGTTTATATATCCAGGGTTTGATTTTAAAGTAATTGATGGAATTATTACAAACTTCCATTTGCCTAAGTCTTCATTGCTTTTAATGATTTCAGCCTTAGTAGGACGAGATAATGTTTTTTCAGCCTATGAAGAAGCAAAGAAGAATGAGTATCGTTTTTTTAGTTTTGGGGATGCAATGATGATAATTTAGAAATACTCAAATATTCAAATTTAATAGATTGATGTAAAATAACAGGAATCAAATAAATAATGTGTATATAGATAAATAAGGAGGAAATATGTTAGTTTCAGAGACAAATGAGTGGGGAAAATTAGAAGAGTTATCGGTAAAAGAAATTGTTGTTAGTGAAGAGTTTAAAAATGACAAGAATCGTCTAAAGGATATGAGTTTAAGTTTGGATGAGTTGTATTTAGATTATTCTAAGAACTTAGTTGATTCTGAAGTGATGGGTGCTTTATACGATCTTGCTAAAGCATCAGATGTTGAGACTTGGGCAAATAAAATGTTTTTTGGTGAAAAGATAAATACAACTGAGGATCGAGCGGTTTTACATATTGCGTTGAGAAATGTTAAATACGTAGATGGAAAGTTTCAGCCTCTATCTGTTATTAAAGTTGATGGTAAAGATGTAATGCCTGAGGTTTGTGATGTGTTAGATAGAATGGGAGTGTTCACTGATAAAGTTAGATGTGGTGAATGGAAGGGTGCTACTGGCAAAAAGATTACAACAGTATTAAATATCGGTATCGGTGGATCTGATTTAGGGCCTAAGATGATAGTTCGTTCTCTTGAAGAGAATAGAATAAAAGATATTAACTTTTTATTTGTTTCTAATGTGGATGGCCAAGATATTTATGAAGCCCTTAATAAATGTAATCCTGAAGAGACTCTTTTTATTATTGCTTCAAAGACATTTACTACTCAAGAAACAATGCAGAACGCAAATACAGCTAAAGAATGGTTTTTAAAGACTATGAAGAGTGATGATGTTGCTAAACATTTCGTGGCTGCTTCTACAGCTTCAAAGGAAGTTGCAGCTTTTGGGATAGATACCGATAATATGTTTCCTTTCTGGGATTGGGTAGGAGGAAGGTATTCTTCTACATCAGCAATTGGGTTAGCAATAATGCTTTCTATTGGAGTTGAATCATATGCAGAATTATTAAGCGGGTATAATGTGATGGATCAACATTTTTTGAATACTCCTGCTGAGAAAAATATTCCAATGAATTTAGCACTATTAGGGATTTGGTATAACAATTTTTTAAACACTGAATCTATGGCAATACTTCCTTATGATCAGCGGTTAGAAAGATTCCCTGCATATTTTCAACAGGGAGATATGGAGAGTAATGGTAAGTTTACAACTAGAGATGGAGAATGGGTTGATTATCAGACTGGTCCACTTATATGGGGAGAACCAGGAACAAATGGTCAGCATGCTTTTTATCAGTTAATTCATCAAGGAACTAAGTTGGTGCCTTGTGACTTTATCGCATGTATAAATCCTTCCCATCCTTATAAGACTCAACATCATGATAAATTAATTGCTAATTTTATTGCACAACAAGAGGCGCTTATGAATGGTAAGTCAGTTGAGGACTTAATCGCAGAGGGTTGTCCTGATGATTTGCTTAATCACAAAACCTTTCATGGTAATAGACCAAGTACCGCTATTGTTATCAAGGAATTATCTCCTAAAAATTTAGGAATGCTAATTTCTATGTATGAGCATAAGGTTTTCGTACAAGGTATTGTTTGGCAAGTTCTCAGCTTTGATCAATGGGGTGTGCAGCTAGGTAAAGTGTTGGCTGGAAATATTCTTGAAGATATCGATAATGGTAAGTCAGAGGATCACGATCCATCTACAACAGCACTTATTAACATGTATTTAGGTGAATAATTTTTTTGCCCCGACCTATATGGTTGGGGCTGTTTACTAATAACTTCCGTATAACACAAAATTTCTATGTATCTTTCTGTATGACTTCCGATAATTAACTGATTAATTAATTAAATCATTAGGAGAGTATTTATGTTGAATAAAGTAGTAAGTGTAGGGAAGACTATAAACAGAAATGAATTGCCTGAATGGAAAGCTCTTGAAGAGCTCTCAGCTAAATTTGAAGGTCTGGATATTAAGGCGCAGTTCGATGCCGATCCTAATAGATTAGAAAAGTTAACTTTTGAACTGGGACAGTTATTTGTAGATGTTTCTAAGAATCAGGTTAATGATGAAATAATGGAAGCATTATTTGCTTTAGCAGAGAAAGTAGATGTCAAAGGTTGGGCTAATAAAATGTTTGTTGGTGAACAAATTAATAAAACTGAGGGAAGAGCAGTTCTTCATATCGCTTTAAGAAATGTTGAGATGAAAGATGGCTTATTTGTTCCTTTGTCGCAAATATTTACTAAAAATATAGATGGAATAGAAGAAGATGTAATGCCTGAAGTTTGTGATGTGCTGAACAGAATGGGAGTTTTTACTGACAAAGTGAGAAGTGGTGAATGGAGAGGTGCTACTGGCAAAAAGATTACGACAATAGTGAATATTGGCATTGGTGGTTCTGACCTTGGGCCTAAGATGGTTAATGAAGCATTATCTCCTTATTCTCAAGAGGGAATAACTAATCATTATGTGTCCAATGTCGATGGTGCTGATCTTGCGGCAGTATTAGAAAAATGTGATCCACAGACTACAATGTTTGTTATTGCTTCTAAAACTTTCACTACGCAGGAAACAATGACTAATGCTAATTCTGCAAAAACATGGTTTTTAAAGAGTGGAAGAACTGAAACAGATGTCGCTAAGCATTTTGTAGCTGCATCTACATCAGCGGATAAGGTTACAGCTTTTGGCATAGATAAAGAAAACATGTTTCCTTTTTGGTCTTGGGTTGGTGGCAGATATTCTACTCCTTCGGCTATTGGTTTACCTGTAATGATTTCAGTAGGAAAAGAGAACTTTGCTGAGCTACTCTCTGGATATCAGAAAATGGATAAGCATTTCCTGAATACTCCAATAGAAAAAAACATACCTGTGGTTATGGCCTTATTAGGTGTTTGGTATAACAATTTTCGTGGTGCACAGACTACCGCAATATTACCGTATAATCAGTTGTTAAGTAGATTTGCAGCATATTTTCAGCAGGGAGATATGGAAAGTAATGGTAAAGGTAAAAATAAACAAGGAGAGCAAGTTGAATGGGAGACAGGTCCTATTGTTTGGGGAGAACCAGGAGCAAATGGTCAACATGCTTTTTATCAGTTAATTCATCAAGGAACAAAATTAATTCCTGTAGATTTCATAGCGACTCTTAAAGAAAAACATGGGTTAACCGGACATCAAGCTATTTTGCTTGCTAATGTAATTGCACAGGCAGAAGCACTGATGGTTGGTAAGAGTGCTTCTGCTTTAAGAGCAGAAGGTTGTGCTGAAGAGCTAATCCCTCATAAAACTTTTGACGGAAATAAACCAAGTAATATGTTGATGGCCGAGGAGTTGTCACCGGAAACACTCGGTATGCTTTTAGCAATGTATGAGCATAAAATATTTACTCAAGGCATTATTTGGGATGTTTATAGTTTCGATCAATGGGGAGTAGAGCTTGGTAAGATATTGGCTAAAGCAGTTGCTGCTGATTTTGAAGCTGATGAGCCTAGTCCTGATCATGATCCTTCTACATTAGCGTTGATTAACAAGGTTCGTGAAGCACAAGGAAAATAGAGATTTTCAATCCCTGTACCGTTGGTGCGGGGATTTTTATTATTCCTAATACTTTTACCTTTTCCCTTTTATCTTTTCCCTTTATAATAGGTTCATGCATTATATGGGATTGATTAATAGATATAGGGCGTATCTGCCTGTTTCAGATACAACAAAGATCATCACTTTGAATGAAGGGAACACCCCTTTGATTCCTGCAGTACACATTCCATCTTTGATAGGAAAAGATGTGAAAATATATTTTAAGTACGAGGGGTTAAACCCAACAGGATCATTTAAAGATAGAGGAATGACTATGGCTGTTACTAAAGCTGTAGAAAAAGGGATGAAAGCTGTTATGTGTGCTTCAACAGGTAACACCTCAGCATCAGCTTCTGCATATGCAGCGAGAGCAGGCATTAAGTCTGTTGTTATTATTCCAGAAGGAAAGATTGCCTTAGGCAAATTAGCTCAAGCTATGATGCATGATGCATTAGTGATTGAAATCACAGGTAATTTTGATAAAGCTTTAGAGATAGTTAAAGAGGTTACTGAAAAGTATCCGATAGAATTGGTTAATTCTATCAATCCTTATCGAATAGAGGGTCAAAAGTCAGCAGCATTTGAGATTGTTGATGCTTTAGGCGATGCTCCGACTTATCATTCTTTACCAGTAGGTAATGCTGGAAACATTACTGCCTATTGGAAAGGCTATACTGAATATAATAAATTAGGAAAATCATCTTTGCCAAAAATGATTGGGTTTCAAGCAGAGGGTTCAAGCCCAATAGTACAGGGTAGACGGTTTGAACATCCAGAGACTGTTGCAACTGCAATTAGAATTGGGAACCCTGCAAGTTGGAAACAAGCTGAAGCTGCTAGAGATGAATCTGGTGGTTTGATAGATGCTGTTACTGATGATGAGATATTGGCAGCGTTTAAGATATTAGCTTCTAAAGAGGGTGTTTTTTGTGAGCCAGCTTCTGCAGCATCTGTTGCAGGTATTCTTAAGAAGAAGGATATGTTTAAAGATGGTGATATTATTGTTTGTACTTTGACAGGGCATGGATTGAAAGATCCAGATAATGCAATAAAGATGTCTACTCAAACTTATAAGGCAGGTAACTCTGTCCAAGAGATAGTAGATATAATAGGGGTGTAATTATGAGTATGAAAGAAAAGCTAACTGAGATTTTAAAAGAGAATTCTAGATTATCAAACGAAGATATTTCTAAGATGCTAGGAGTGTCTGAGCAAGAAGTTAAAGACATGATTAAGGAATTAGAAGATGGGAAAATAATACTTAAGTATTCAGCAGTAGTTAATGAAGAATTACTAGAAGACGATACTGTTACAGCTTTTATAGAATTAAAAGTTACGCCCGAAAGAGACAAAGGGTTTGATAGCCTTGGTGAAAGATTGCAGAAGTTTCCAGAAGTTAAGTCCGTATACTTAATGAGTGGTGGATATGATTTATTAGTAGTTATTGAAGGGTCTTCATTAAAGAATATTGCAGCTTTTGTTTCTAGCAAGCTGTCTACAATCGATAGAATAATATCTACTGCAACGCATTTTCAGTTAAAGAAATATAAAGAAAATGGTGTAGTAATGGGGGCAATGGCTCAAGAAGGTTCTCAGCGCTTGAATTTGTCTTACTAGGGAAAACGATGAAAGAATTATCTTCAAAATTAAAACAAGTAAAGCCGTCAGGTATAAGAAAGTTTTTTGACTTAGTCCTTAACAGTAAGGATGTTATTTCTTTAGGAGTAGGGGAGCCAGACTTTCCAACACCATGGCAGATTACCGAACAAGGTATCTTTCATTTAGAGAAAGGGCATACTTCTTATACTTCAAATATGGGTTTGCTTGATCTTAGAAAAGAAATAAGTAAATATCTAAAGAAGTTTTTTAATGCAGATTATAATCCTCAAGATGAAGTAATGATAACCGTTGGTGTATCGGCAGGGTTAGATATGGCTTTTAGAACACTGTTAGATCCAGGAGATGAGATTATTATTCCTGCACCTGGATACGTTTGTTACGAGCCTTTAGCATTTTTGACTGGAGCAAATCCTGTAATGGTTGATACTAGAGAAGATGGAATGTTTCTTACTAGTGATACATTAGAAAAACATGTAACTTCTAAGACAAAAGCAGTTCTTATCTCTTATCCAAGTAATCCTTCTGGGAAGATGATCTCAAAGGAACAATTAGTAGATATTATAGAAACCTGTAAGAAGCACGATCTTTGGCTTATTTCTGATGAGGTATACGGTGATATGGTTTATGATATAGAACCAATTTCTGCATCAACATATGTTAAAGATAGACTAATTTTGTTAAATGGATTCTCTAAGAACTATGCAATGACTGGTTGGAGAATAGGCTATGTTGCTTGTCCAAAAGAAGTATTAGATGAGATGGTTAAGATTCAACAGTATAACGTTCTTTGTGCTCCTATCATGTCTCAGTATGCGGCAATTGAAGCATTGCGTAATGGACGGTCAGAACTTGAGAGGATGAGGGACTCTTACGAGCTAAGAAGGAACTTTTTTTATGAAGGCTTAAAAGAGATAGGGTTTGATGTAGAAAAGCCAGAAGGTGCTTTCTATATGTTCCCAAGTATTAAGAAGTTTGGCATGAGTGCTGAAGACTTCGCAATGAGGCTTTTAAAAGAAGGCAGAGTAGCTGTTGTGCCTGGTAATGCATTTGGTGAAATGATCGATGATCATGTTCGTTGTTGCTATGCCTGTAGCATGGATGAGCTAAAAGAAGCTCTTGCTAGAATCAAGAAGTTTATAGACAGTCTTTAATCTTTAAATAATCCGTTTAAATTTATTATTTTTGGGCATATTTTATATATGAGAAAGAAAATAGTAGCAATGAGTAAAAATATTGTTCCGAATATCATTCTGGCAATGCAATCAAAAGCATCACCTATGGAGGTTGCGGTTGCGATAGGTGAAAGATTGCAACTATTGGGTGTCAGTGATTTTAAGATAATCCCAAACGGGACGATAGTTATTGGCCAAAATAATGACGACAAATCCTATGTTTCTGCATTGTTTCAAAATGTTCATAGTCTTATCAATAATCGAGTTGGTGCCGAGTTTGATTATAGTATAGTTATTCCTCCATTTATGTCAGAAAGTGATTTTGACCATTGTGATTTGGGGAATAATAATATTTGCATATCAACAAAAATGTTTATTCAGGAACTTGATTTTATTAAGTTGAGGTTAACGCAGCACTTGTTTCATGAGTCGGAGCATCTTGTTGGCAATATCTCTGTAATGAATGAGAAAACTCATTTGCCTATAAGGTTTAGTGCTGGAATGGGATTAAAGTCAACATTACCTAAGTTGTATAGGGATGACGGTTATGTTGAGTCGGATGAGCTTGCAGCGTATATGAATAATTTACATATTGAGTTAAGCGTCTTGAATGAGTCTGTTTTAAAAATGGTTTCAATGGAAGAAGCTATTGATGTTAAGAATGCTATTCAAGTATTTAGAAAAGATAACAAAAATTCTCTTAGTTTTTTAAGTGCTGATTCATCAGTACATAATCAATCAACAGCAAGGTTGATAATGCAGATATCAGAGTATATAAATTCGTCTATTTCGTTTGCTTTAGAAGTTATTGATTCTGCTCATACGGGTTCTTTTTTTGAATCGAAAGAAGAGGAAGGTGTTTATCTATTTAGCAATCCAAATTCTAATATTCAGGTAAGCCTTGTTGATACAGATGATATGGGTTTGCTCTGTGAGGTTATTTGTAGGTATCAAACTGTAAATGGAAGTGAGGATGAAGCAACTTTTTTGATTTTAGCTAATGACCTTAAAGAGATAGGCGTAGTTGGTGATGAAGAGAAATCTTCTGCTGAAATAAAAGCTGTAATCAAGAAGGTTGGAAGCATAATGGAAGATTCTCAGAATCAGGCAAAAGGTAGAATAGAATTAATATCAAAGTTAGCTGGCTATAAGAAGGTAATTGAAGAAGCAATGTTTGATTTTTCAAGAAATTATATAAAAAAAGATGATCTGGGGAAAATTATTAATGAGCAGTTGCGTGAAATGGAGGGGATTGGCCTCTCTAATTCTAGTTTATATAATTCTCAAGATTAATGGTTCTAATTTAAGACAAACCCTCTATTTTCATTTATAATAAAACCATGAAATACATAGTTATCATTGGTGACGGTATGTCCGGTTGGACTACAGATAGCAAAGAAGGTAAAACGGCTTTAGAATTAGCCAATATCCCTAATCTAGATTTAATAGCCCGAATAGGTGAGATAGGTTTGGCTAAGAACACTCCAGATTCGTTACCTCCAGGCAGTGATGTGTGCAACCTTTCATTGTTTGGCTATGATCCTGAAGTTTATTATACAGGCAGAGCGCCTATTGAGGCAGTTGCCCAAAGTGTTGAGTTAGCTGATAGTGATACAGTATTTAGAGCTAACCTAGTTACCATTGAAGATAATAAGATGAAAGATTTTACTGCTGGCCATATTTCTAGTGAAGATGGCGAGAAAGCAATTTCATCATTAAATGCGATGATTGCAGATGTGGATAATATGGAGTTCTATGCAGGTGTTAGTTATAGAAATTTACTTAAGATCACAGATACAAGTTTTAATATAGAAACAACTCCCCCACATGATATAACAGGGCGAGATATCTCTGGATATCTGCCAAAGGGCAGTGACTCCTCATTAATTAAAGATATTATGAATAAGAGCGCAACCGTTATGCCTGAAGATATAAGCGCTAATATGGTTTGGCTTTGGGGTCAAGGAACCAAACTATCTATTCCGACTTTTGAGTCGAAACATGGGCTTAAAGGCGCGGTTATTACAGCAGTAGACCTGGTAAAGGGCTTAGGTTTTGCAGCAGGCATGGATTATATTACAGTGCCTGGAATAACGGGGTTTGTTGATACCAACTATGTTGGTAAGGCGCAGTATGCTTTAGATGCTCTAAATGATTATGATATTGTGTTTATCCATGTAGAGGCACCTGATGAAGCTGGGCATACAGGAGATTTAGACCTAAAGGTAAAAGCTATTGAAGACTTTGATGAAAAAGTAATTGGCACTATTTTATCTGAGATAAAACAGGAAGAGTATAAACTATTGATACTTCCGGATCACCCAACACCTATTGAGATCAAGACGCATTCTAGAGATGATGTCCCATATCTTATTTATGACAATAAAAATTTGAAAGATAATAAAGGAGCAGAATATACAGAGAATTGTGCTAAAACTTATTCTGATGAAACTGTTATAGGCTATAAGCTTATGAGTAGGTTTGTTTCGTGAGCATAATTTTTGCATTATTAAGTTTATCAATAATTATAGTAGTTCACGAACTAGGACATTTTATTGCTGCTAGATCAGCAGGAATACCGGTACATGAGTTTTCTATTGGAATGGGCAAAAGCTTGTTCAGTAAAAAATTTGGTGATACCGAGTTTTCTTTAAGACTACTTCCATTAGGTGGGTATGTTCGAGTAGCTGGCATGGATTCAGTTAATGATAATAGTTCTGATATAGAGATAAGTTTTCTTAATAAATTAAAGATACTTTTTGCTGGATCTTTTTACAATTTTTTATTTGCTTGGGTAGTATTCCTTATGATTACTTTTTTTATGGGAGTTCCTTCCGTTTCAACAAATATTATAGATTATGTTTATCAAGGTAGCCCTGCACAACAATCTGGTGTTTTAAAAGGTGATCAAGTTTTATCTATAAATGACTATTCAGTTAGCAATGGTTCTGAATTGGCTAATCTTATTTCTTCAGCTGGCACTGATGCATTAGTGCTTGTTCTAAGAAGAGGTGAGATGAAAAGAACAGTTACAGTAACCCCAGAGCAAGATAATGGTAGATATGTAATTGGGGTTAGATTTTTGTTAGGTAGAAATGGTGCATTTTCAATAGTGAAATCTTTAGAAGTGGCAACATTGCAAAGTGCGCAGTTGGTTAAATCTATCTTTCAAGGCTTGTCTTTGCTAATTACTAGAGAAGTTTCACTTGATCAGGTTTATGGCCCCGTGGGTATCATATCCTTAACAGGGCAAGCAGCTTCTTTTGGGTTTGTGTATTTCTTTGGGTTCTTGGCATTACTTAGCATAAACCTTGCGGTTATTAATCTATTACCTATCCCAGCTTTAGATGGAGGCAGGATTTTTATTGCTATTTTAGATAAAATATTAGGAGAAAAGATGTCTAGATCAATAGAGTCTCGAATCCATTTAGCAGGCTTTTTTATATTAATATTATTCGTTATATATATTTCTTATTTTGATATTCAGAAAATACTGTTAAAATAGCCGAATAATAATGATAGATGAAATTCAACTAGAAAAACTTCAGTCCGTAGCAGGCAAGATTCGTAAGCATATTGTGGAAATGACACATGCGGCAAAATCTGGGCATCCTGGCGGCTCCATGTCGATGGCCGATATTATCACTCACTTATACTTTAAGTGGATGAATATTGATCCAAAGCAGCCTAAAAAAGAAGACAGAGATATTTTTGTTCTTTGTAAAGGACACGCTGCGCCTGCACTTTATTCTGCAATGGCAGTAAGAGGGTTCTTTCCAGAGGAAGAATTGAAAACACTTAGGCAGGTTGGGTCTAGGTTACAAGGACACCCTGATAAAAACGCTATTCCTGGTATCGAAATGTCTACAGGATCGTTAGGTCAAGGCCTTTCAGCTTCTGTTGGAATGTCACTAGCTTTGAAGCTAGATAAGAAGCCTAATAGAGTTTATGCTGTTTTAGGTGATGGCGAATTGCAAGAAGGTCAGGTTTGGGAAGCTGCTATGTCTGCTGCTCATTACAAATGTGATAACCTTTGTGCATTTATAGATAATAATAAACTTCAAATCGATGGAGCTATTGAAGACATTATGGGCATTGACCCTATAGCTGATAAGTTCAGAGCTTTCGGTTGGGAAGTATTCGAGATTGATGGTCATTGTTTTCAGGACATTGATGATGCGCTTGTTAAGGCAGATTCTATTAAAGGAAAGCCTGTTGCAATTGTTGCTGATACTGTTAAAGGTAAAGGTGTTTCATTTATGGAAGGACAGCTTTGTTTTCACGGAGCTCCTTGTAATGATGATCAGAAGGTAGAAGCTTGTAGTGAATTAGATAAAATAAATGGAGTATGTGGATGTTAGAATCAGCAGCTACTAGAGATCATTATGCTAAAGCATTGATAGCTCTAGGAGAAACCAATAAAGATGTAGTTGTATTAGATGCAGATTTGTCTTGTTCTACAAGAACAGCAAAGTTTGCAGCAAAATTTCCTGATAGATTTTTTAATGCAGGAATTGCCGAGCAAAATTTAATAGGGATGGCCGCAGGGTTAGCTTGTATGGGTAAGACAGTATTTGCTAGTTCTTTTTCTATGTTTGTTACTGGCAGACCATGGGAACAAATTAGGAACTCTATCTGTTATCCAAGATTAAATGTGAAAATATGTGCTACGCACGCTGGGATTACTGTTGGTGAAGATGGTGCATCACACCAAGCATTAGAGGATATTACTTTAATGAGAGTTCTTCCTAATATGAAAGTATTAGTTCCTGCTGATGCTATAGAAGCAGAAACAATGGTTAAGTATGTTGCTGACCAGCCAGGTCCTTATTATGTAAGGATGAGTAGAGGCGCAACTCCGCTTGTATTTGATGTCGAAAATTTTAAATTTGAACTAGGCAAGAATAATGTTCTTAGGGAAGGATTAGATGTCGCAATAATGGCTTGTGGAATCATGGTTAAACTTTCTTTAGATGCAGCTGAGGTATTAAAAAAAGATCATAATATTAATGCAGCAGTTGTAAATGTATCTTCAATAAAACCAATGGATGAGGATAATGTTTGTGCAATGGCTAAGAAGACAGGTGCTATTGTTACAGCTGAAGAACATACAGTTGTTGGTGGTATGGGTAGTGCAGTTGCTGAAGTAGTAATCAAAACATGCCCAGTTCCAATGGAGATGCTCGGAGTTGAAGGTGTATTTGGCGAAAGTGGAAAACCAAATGAGCTTCTTGAAAAGCATAACTTAACTGTGGACGGAATTGTAAACAAGGCATTAGCCGTTATCTCACGAAAATAAGTGATTCGATTAAGAAACGTTACTAAAAAGTATCAAGACCTAACAGTACTCAACCATATTAATTTACATATAGCAAAAGATGAATTTGTATTTCTTGTAGGCCAGACAGGTGCTGGTAAAACTACGTTGTTAAATCTATTAACAAGAGAAGACAAACCTGATTCTGGTAGCATTTATGTTGGCATGACAAATATTAACGACTTCTCCGAAAGACAGGTTTCTAATTTACGAAAAAATATGGGGTTTGTATTTCAAGATTTTAAGATACTTAATAGAACAATATATGAAAATTTAGCGTATGTCCTAAAGATTCAGGGTGAGAAAAAGAAGGTAATTCAAGAGAAAATTGATAGAGTCGTCGAGACGGTAGGTTTAGAGAACAAGCTTCATTGTTATCCTTACCAACTATCAGGAGGAGAGCAACAGAAAGCTTGTATTGCGAGGGCAATTATTAATAAGCCGCATATCCTATTAGCAGACGAGCCAACAGGAAATTTAGATCCAGATGCATCATTGGAGATTATTCAGATTATTTCAAAGATTAATTTAACTAATACAACTGTGGTAGTAGCTACGCATGATAAGACGGTTGTAGACCTTATGAGGAAAAGAGTAATAGCCTTACATGGTGGCAATGTTATCAGAGATCAACAGATGGGGAGCTATCATGAACTTTAGAATATTAAAGTTTTTAATGGAAGAAGCATTTATTTCTGTTAAGCAGAATTCCTTAATGGCATTTTTGTCATTTATAACAATTACCGTTTCGTTATCTATTTTAGCAATGTTTCTAATAATTTTCATGAATTTAAATTCAATGATTAAGACCGTTAGTTATGATTTAAATGTTTCAGTTTATTTAGAAAGAAATGCAACGCAAGAGAGAGTGTTGAGTATAAGAGATCAAATAAAAACAATTAAAGGCGTTAAATCTTTATCTTTAATTTCTAGAGAAGATGCATGGAATGATTTAAAGAGTAAGTTGCAGTATCAAAAGGAAATTATTGAGTTAGTCCCCTCTAACCCTTTGCCAGATTTAATAGTTATAAAATTAGAATCAGTGAATTATATACAAGAAGTAGTTAAAGAACTTAAGTTAATTAAGGATGTTCAGGATATTAGATATGGTAAGACATTTGTTAGTAGGTTTAAGAGCGTTGTGAAGCTTTTTAATTATGTAGGGGCAACAATTGTTATCTTGTTGTTAGTTGCAACATTTCTTATTATTTCTAGTACGATTAATATAACTATTCTTGCTAAAGAAAAAGAAGTTAAGATAATGAAATTGGTAGGTGCTACTAATGGTTTTATTAGGTCTGTATTTGTGCTAGAAGGAGTGTTTTTTGGGGTGCTTGGAGCAGGGTTTGCCGTGATTATTATTAATATTGTTTTCTTTTTAGTTAATAATAAAATGCAGCAGGTTTTTCATTTTGCTTATGTTTTTACTAAACATTTGAGTTTTGTTTCACTAAATATTTTTATTATTACAATTGGTTTAGCTGTTAGTTTGAGTGCAAGTTTCTTTTCGATAAAAAGTTTATTGAAAAATATATTAAAAAAGTAATTAGGGAGGTATTTAAATGTTAAATTTTATGAGAGAAAGGTCACGAGAGATTTTGTTTATTACTGTGTCTTTGTTTGTGTTTTCTATGTTAGGCGTTGGCGCTTATTCGTTCTTGAATAGAGGAGATAGTAATACTCAGCAGGAGTTAGCTTATTCTCAGTTAGGATTACTAAATGGAGAGCCAATAGATGCATATTATTATAACCGTCAGTTCAATCAATTATTTTCGAGTGTTCCGGCTGAACAAAGGATGGTTCTTGACCCTGATATCATTGACTATTATAGGTACCAGTCATTTCAAGAAACAGTGTCACATATGTTGATGTTAAAAGAGGCAAAAGAAGAAGGTATTAAAGCTTTCCCACAAGAGTTCAACTATAGAATGGACCAGATTGTAAAAGCCTATGGACTTACAAGTATGGGTAAATTCAAGAAGTTGTTAAAAGAAAACAATGTTGAATGGAAAGATTTTAAAGAGCAGCAGAAAAACGAAATCATGGTTTCAAAGTTTTTAAATGGTATTACGAGCAGAGTAAGAGTAACTCCGATAGATAGAAAATTGGCTTTTACAGAGATTAAAGCAAGACATATTTTGATTAAAGTTGATAACACAACTGAGAATATGGAAGAAGATTTGAAGAAACTGAAAAAAGCAGAGTCTATTTATGAAATGATCCTATCAAATAAGAAAAACTTTGCTGCTATTGCGGAGAAGTATTCTGAAGATACTGCTTCTGCTAAAAAAGGTGGAGATCTTGGTTGGATCAGTCGTGGACAGATGGTTCCTGAATTTGAAAAAATGCTGTATAAGTTAATGCCGGGTGAGATTGGTGGCCCAATTAAGACAATGTTTGGATATCATATTTTGCTTGTAGAGGAAAAAAGAGAAAAAGATATTCCTGTAAATATTACTGATGAGCAGATTGACCAACAAATTTTGCAGCAGAAACAGCAAGAGGCAGTTCAAAAATGGTTACAGCCATTAAAGGCATCAGCAGATATAGAGATTATTGATCCCCAGGTTAATGCTTATGATTATAGAATGCAACAAAAGTATGAAGAGGCGTTGTTTGAGTATAAAAAGGCATTAATGGAGAAGAACGACTTACTATTATATGTGCAGATAGCAAGAATGCAAGATAAGATAGGTAATGTTGATGAGGGTAAAAGATCTCTTCGCAAAGCTTTAATTTTACAAAAAAGATTGTCTGGTTATAGATATCCTATGCTTTATTTTGCAGCTATTGATTTCTTTATTAAATATAAAGATAGAGATTTGTATAGAGGATTATTTGACGATGTTTTAGCTACGTTCAAAGGTAATAAAGTAATTATGGACATTGCAGATAATAACTACCGAGATAATATGACTAAAACACAGAGAGCAAATCTAGATGAACAATTAGCTTTGATTGCGGAGCAAGAAGCTCAGACAGAGTCAGAAAAACAATCTGTTCAAAACAATCCATTATCAGCATTGGATAAACTGGATACTCTTACCGGAAACAGTTTGGTAGAGTAACCCTCAATCTCCTAAAGTTACTATATAAACAAAAACCCTCTCCATTTGGAGAGGGTTTTTGTTTATGTTAAATATTTATTTATGAAAAAGCTATAAAGAAGTTTGCTGTTTTTCTTGATTAAAAAAGGAAGCTTTAATCTGAATAGAAGTGTTTTGGGATTCATTTTAAAAGTATCTAGAATAATTTTATGAGAAACTATCCAGGGGAATACTTCGGCTAAGTGGAATAATTCCATATCAACTGTATGAGCATTTTTATATTGATTAGCTAGCTGTATTTTATCTTGTAAACTGTTCACAGTTACGTTTGTGAAATGGTTTTTTTGCATTAGTTGAAATGAATCTTTCCCATTTCTTCCAATTATATGGCCAATAGTTAGTATTGTTGATTTTGGAATAGCAATTAGGCTGCCAGCATTGCCTAGGTTAATTATGCTTTTGCAGTTTGCTGCATCAATTATATCTTTCTGATTTTTTATAGTTCTTTTTATAGCATTTTTTCCAACACCAGTAATGATTATTAATATATTTTTATTTTTTATATTTTTCACAAACAGATGATCGTTAATTTTCTTTGCTTTGTTAATGAAGTATTTTGCTTCTCTTTTCTCAGCAAATAATAATATATGGCTAATATCTTCTGGAATAGTGTTCATTTAGATAAAGTATAAAGTAGTAGATAGAACAATAAAGTATATGGCTAGACCAGCTACATCAATTGTAGTTGAAATGAATGGAGCAGAGGCAATAGCTGGGTCAATTCCTACTTTGTTGAATAATAGGGGTAATGTAATGCCAAAGGCAGAACTAAGAATAATGTTTAAGAGTATAGCGATTCCAATCATTGATCCATATATTGGTGTTTTGAAAAGTATAAACGTAATAATAAAGAGGCTAATTGATACGCCAAAAGCAATAATTATACTGATCCCCATTTCTCTGTAGATGTTTTTCATAACAGAGTGAGGTCTTATATGTCCTGTTGCTAGTCCGCGTACCATTATTGTTGCTGCTTGATTCCCTACATTACCGCCAATACCAATAAGTAATGGAATGAAGCTGAGAATAATAGGTAGTGATAAATCAATGTCTTTAAATGTAACAGTGAAATATGCGAGTATGCTACCAGAAAGTAGCCCTCCGACCATAGTAAGCATGAGCCAACGCAATCTAGTTTTTGCTGAGTTAAATATGTTGCCACTAAGGAGTGTTTCTTCGTCTAATTCACCTGTGGTGGTGCCTGATAATTTCAGGAAATCCTCTGTAGCTTCTTCTCTCATAATATCAACAACGTCATCAACAGTAATAATACCAATCATTTTATTGTTATCATCTACTACTGGAAGTTCGACAAGGTCATATTTCGATATCATATTTGCAGCTTCTTCTTGGTCAATATTTACATATACAGATTGGAAGTTCTCATCTCTGAGTGTTTCAATGTGTGTTGTTGGGTTAGCAAGTATAAGGTCTTTTAAGTTGGTAATTCCTTGCAGCACGCCAGCATCATCAATAATATATATATAGTAAACAAATTCCTCATCAGATGGATTTGCTTTTTTGAATAGTAATATAGCTTGTTTTACAGTCAAATTCTCAGGGATAGCTATAAAGTCTGGATTCATGATACTTCCAGCAGTATGTTCTTCATATTTCAGAAGTTTTTGAATTTCGATTCGTTCTTTAAGTGATTTTAAAATATTTTCAGCCAATGTTTCATCTTCTTCTTGGATGTTCAGGATTAAATCAGCTGCATCATCGGCATCTAGATGGTCAATCAGTTCTGTTACTTTGATGCGAGATAGCTTTTTTACTAGTTCAGCCTGAATAGGGTGTTCTATTTCCTCAAAAACCTCTTTAATGATCTCTGGCTTAACTTTTTTAAAGAAAGTAATACGGTTTTCTCTGTTCATGGCTTCAAGCGCATCAGCGATATCTGCTTGGTGAACTTCTGCAACTAATAATCTAATATCAGTTAAAGTTCCTGATATTAAAATTTGTTGGATTTCTTCTAGATTAACCTGATTGTCCTGCATATAGGTATTGTACGTCTAAATGCTCAAAGCTTAAAGTCCCTAGCAGGCAGTTGTAGCTAGTCTAAGCTATGTATAATCAAGCCACTTCGCAACTTAGGTTCAAACCAAGTTGTTTTTGGTGGCATTATATTTCCACTATCAGCTATATTGATTAGTTGGTCCATTGATACTGGGTACATTGCGAAGGCAGCTACCATTTCACCGGAATCTACACGCTTTTCTAATTCTTCTAAACCTCTTATGCCTCCAATAAAATCAATCCTTTTGCTTGTTCTCAGGTCTGTGATGTTTATGATTGGTTCAAGTACATATTTTGTAAGAGTAGTAACATCTAGTGCTTTGATTGGATCTGCATCATCATACGTCCCATCTTTGAACTCCAATTTATACCAATTGCTCTCAATGTAGAGTCCCATAATATGTATGTTTCCCGGTCTGTATTGATTAGTCCCCATTTTTTCTATGTTGAAGTTCTCAGAGAGTTTCTCTAAAAATTGTTCGGTTGTAAGACCGTTTAAATCTTTAATTACTCTGTTATAGTCAAATATCTTTAATTGGTTGTCAGGAAAATGAACTGCTAGAAAATAGTTGAATTCTTCATCTCCAGAGTAGTTTGGGTATTTCTCTCTTTTTTCTTTACCAACTAATGCAGCTGCAGCACTTCTGTGATGTCCATCAGCAACATAAGTAGAATCAATATTTTGAAAAATATTAGTAATTTCAGTAATTGTGTCATTACTGTTAATTATCCAAAAAGAATGTCCGATATTGTCTTCTGAAGTGAAGTTATAGATTGCTTCTGAATTGTCTGTAACATTACTGATAATTTCATTTATTCTATTGTTAGATCTGTATGAGAAGAACACTGGTTCAATATTTGCATTATTGATTCGTACATGAAGCATTCTATCTTCTTCTTTGTCTTTTCTAGTAAGCTCATGCTTTTTGATTTTATCGTTTAAGTAATCATCTACACTCGCACAAGCGGCAAGTCCATATTGGGTTCTTCCATCCATTGTTTGAGCATATATATATAGGGAAGGAGCTTCATCTTGGATTAACCAGTTGTTTTCTTTGAATTTTGTAAAACTAGCAACTGCACTATCATATACTTCCTGTGAGTGCGCATCTGTATCTGCTGAGAAATCTATTTCTGGTTTAATAATATGGTATAGGGACATTACGTTGCCTTTGGCCTCTTCACGAGCTTCTTCTGAGTTGAGTACGTCATATGGTCTAGAAGCTATTTTCTCTTCTAATCCTTTTTTTGGTCTGATTCCTTTGAAAGCTCTGATTGTTACCATTAATGTACTCCTCTGAAAAAGATGGAATAATTTTCTCATGGATGATAAGTCTTGCCAATAAATGAATTAAGGGCTTATAGCCGCCCTTAACAATCCCGCCTAGTCTTCCCAAAACTCCCTTAAAGAAAGACTACAATTAAATCATGCTTGGAAAATCATAGGGCAATGGCTTTTCTCGTACGCCTGAGGCGTAGCGGAGAGTGCCCGCATAGATGTTAATTTATTCTTTCTAATTCGGCTAAACAATTGGGAAGACGTATTTAGAATGCAAAAGTAAAAAATCAATCCTAATATTTTAATATAGGGCAGTAATCCTACATTTTATAAGGGGTTTAGCGTATGATATAAGTTATAGTAATAGATTATTAGATTGATGGTTAATTTTCTCATGCATATTATTAATTTCTGTTACCGCTACCATAACTTGGTACAGTATCTCAATACTGTACTTGACACTATCTACTGTTCTGTTATAATTTAGCCATGATAAATAAATTATGTGATATAGCTGATATTTTTTTAGGACATTCATTTAGGGAGAAACTCGAGAATTCTGTTGATAGTAATACATTTGTAATACAGCCTAGGGATATTAAAACTGATACAAGTATTGATTACAATGGCTTGATTAAAGTCTCATTATCTACTGGTGGGAAAAGTATGCTAAAAAGAAAAGATGTTCTAATTACAAATAGGGGAAGATTTACTTCTTCAATATTTTGTAATAAGGATTCAGCTCAATATTTATGCACTTCTGGTGTTTTTGTTATTAGAGTTAGTTCTCAGCAGTTTGACCCTGAGTATGTAAGTTTATATCTTAATTCAAAAGACGGTCAAAAACAGATTTTGAATTTGCTAGAAACAACAACTATTCCGTTTATAAATAAGTCTAATATTTCCAATGTTACGATTCCATCACTTACCCTTAAAGAGCAATATGATGTTGTTGAAAAGTTTAATGACTTTAAGGATTATTTTATTTTGACTAAAAAGAAGATGGCTACGGAACAGCAAATTATTAATAAATATATTGATATAACTATTAGAAAAGGAGCTAAGTAATGAATACTAAAAAATATACACAAGATGTATTGAACGGTACTTTATGGGATGCTGCAAATTCATCTAGGGGAACTGTGGATGGTGGAGTTTTTAAAGATTATGCGTTGACTTTTTTGTTCTATAAATACATGAGTGACCTTCATAAAGTTGAAGTAGAAAAGCTTGAAGCTAGATATGGTAGTGATGAAGAAAGAATCTCGATGAAGTTAAAGAATTTTAGGTTTGTATTGCCAAAAGGAGCAAGTTTTTATGATATATACAGGCAACAGTCAGCCGATAATATTGGCGAAATCATTAATAAAGCTTTGCATAAGATAGAAGATAAGAATGAGCGATTAAAAGGATTGTTTGATTCAGTTAATTTTAATTCTGAGTCAGTCCTAGGTAAAACTACTCAGAGAAATAAAATGTTGCGTGATTTGATTGGTGATTTTGCCAAAATAGACCTTAGTGAGGCAGAAGAAGATATTATAGGTCGTGCATATATGTTTATGATTGAGCGGTTCGGTGCTGATGCAGGGAAAAAGGCGGGTGAGTTTTTTACAGTACACGAAGTTGCTGAACTTGTTGCAAAATTAGCAAAACCTAAAGAGGGTTCTCGTATTTGTGATCCAGCTATGGGGTCGGGTGGTCTCTTACTATTAGCAGGTGATGAAGTTGGTTCAAATAACTATGCACTATATGGTCAAGAAAAGATAGGAACTACTTATAATTTAGCAAGAATGAATATGTTTCTGCACGGTAAGGATTCGGCAAGGTTAGAGTGGGGTGACACATTAAACCACCCATTACTAATAGAAGACGATAGATTAATGAAGTTTGACTTAGTAGTGGCAAATCCACCATTTAGTTTAAAAAAATGGGGTGCTGAAAATGCTGAAAATGATCCATATAATAGATTTCACAGAGGCATAGCGCCAAAAGATAAAGGTGATTATGCCTTTATCAGTCATATGATAGAGACAGCAAAAGCAAAAGAAGGAAAAGTTGTTGTGATTGTTCCTCATGGTGTTTTGTTTAGAGGTGGCGCAGAAGGAAAGATAAGAAAACAGCTTTTAGAAGAAAATATTATTGATACTGTTATTGGTTTGCCAGCAGGTCTTTTTCAAACTACAGGTATACCTGTTGCTATATTGATTATAGATAAGTCTCGAGAAGTTGGTGGTGCTAATGAAAACAAGAAAGATATATTCTTTATTGAAGCATCAAAAGAGTTTAAATCAGAAAAAGCTCAGAATAAGCTTGAACCAAAAAATATTAAGAAGATTCTTGATACTTATGAAAAACGAGAAGATGTAGAGAAATTCGCTAGGGTTGTTAATTACAAAGAAATAGAAGAAAACGACTATAATTTAAATATAACTCGTTTTGTGGATACTTTTGAGGAAGAAGAAGAGATAGATATTACAAAAGTTCAAAAAGAGCTTGTTGAAATTGATAAACAGCTTGTAGTTGCTGAAAAAAAGATGAAGAAGCATTTAGAAGAGATATTGGGATAGTTTATATTATGATCATAATATTAATAATAATATGTTTAATTTACTCATTTTATGGGTATAATGAAAATAGTATACCCGTCGCGCCTCTACATGTAAGCGTAATTCGACGGGTTTTTTTATTTTCAGGGGATGTCTATGCAATATAACAAGCAATGGATATCTTTTGAGGATCAAGCTAATAAATTAATTTCCAGAGGATTGATAGCTGATAAGGGAAAGCTGGTTAAAGTTTTACAGTCAGTTAATTATTATAGATTTACTGGGTATCTCTATCCTTTTAGACAAAAAAATTCTGAAAACTTCCTATCAGATATAACTTTAGAAAAAATCTGGGACTTATACAAATTTGATCGTAGACTCAGGATTATATTACTAGAGGCTATTGAAAGGATTGAGATTTCTTTCAGGACACAAGTAGTATACCTTTTTGCTGAGAAATGTGGAACATTTGGCTATTTAAAGAAAAGCAACTTTCCTAACCTAACAAGTAAAGAGTATAAGAACCTAATCAAAGGGATTCGAAAAGAAACATTTAGAAAAAGAGGGAAATCAAGTAAATCTAAAGAAAACTTTGTTGTAAATTTCTTTAATAAATATGGGCGGAAACATAATGACTTACCAATATGGATACTTATAGAAATAGTTTCATTTGGAACAACACATACCTTGTTTAAAGGATTGCCCGATGAGCTAATAAAAAAAATAGCTTCGCATTATAAAATAGCTGATAAATTGCTTTTATCTTGGATTAGATCATTACATTCGATGAGAAACATTTGTGCTCACCATTCAATACTTTTTAATAGGGTGCTTGGTTATAAGCCTTTAATTCCTGCAAAAAACAAATTTCCAAAATGGCATAATCCAACTACTGTTTCAAATCAAAAAGTTTTTAGTATTATTATGATTTGTAATTATTTTATGCAAGAAATTGCTTCACAAAGCAAATGGAAATATAGATTAAATGAATTGGCTAATGAATTCCCAAGCATTGAACTGGGCGCATATGGATTCCCTACTAATTGGGAGGATTTTTTGAAGTGATCTTTCTTTCACATAACCACAAAGATAAACCTATTATCGAACAATTAGCTGTTCGTTTAAAAGATACGTTTGGACAAGATAAAGTTTTCTATGACTCATGGTCAATTCAACCAGGTGATGGCGTCATCGATAAAATGAATGAAGGACTTGATAAATGTAAATTCTTTATATTTTTTGTATCAAAAAATAGTCTGCAAAGTAAACTTGTTGAACTTGAATGGCAAAATGCAATATTAAAAGCTACAAAAGGAGAAACTAAATTTATTCCTGTAAAATTAGATGATTGCTTAATGCCACCAGTATTATTACAGACATTATGGATAAATTTATTTCAAGATGGACTAGAAGTCACTCTTAGACAACTTATTGATGTTATTTCTGGAGAAAACACATATCGGCAACCAGCTGAATTTCATAACTTAATAGCTGAAGTGAAAAAACTAGATAATAAATTAATTATAGAATGTAAGGCGATTCATTATATGGAGCCGATTTCTAACTATTTATTATTAGTAAATAATACTAAAGGTGAATTAAAGTTTAAATGTATTAGTCAGGTTATGTTTATGGGTGGTTTTAATGAAGGAATAAAATTGAACAATGGCAAAATATTTAATGGACAAACAATGTCTATAGGCGCTGCTACAGTTCCTGGATTCCCTTTTGTAGCAGAAATAACCAAGAAAAAAGATATTGATATTAAATTCATAGGAGTAATGCATGAAAAACAACGAGGTCAATGGGGGCTAATCCCTTTAAAGGAATCAACCTAATGCCAACAACTAATATTGCCACTATTAATAATCAAATATATGTTTCTTTAAATAACCCTACAGTTAACGTAGCATTAACTGTTCATTCCTCAACACTTAATGAACTAGTTGCATATACAAAAAAAGAAACAATCACATTGCAACAAGGAAATCATGCATATCCTATTATTATTGACTCCAAAGTATCTTTCTGGAAAGATTATGCTCCAGGTATACTAACAGGACTAATAGTAGGTCTTATTGTTTTCCTTCTTGAAACATGGTTTAAGGAACAACAAAAGAAAAAGATGAAATTTAATAAACTACAAGAAGCTTACAGTATTGCATATTATAATCTATCAATTATATATCGATTAAAACAAGTTGATGATGAAAGAATAAACCAGGATAGACCTTTGGGCTTAGCGATTTTAGAAATTAAAGAACTAATGCCAGAGCATATTGTTTTATTAAATGATTATTGTAAATCAAAGTATTCTAAACAAAAAAATTTATTTATTAAGTGGGGGGAATTCGTACAAGCTTTTATAATTATTAAGGAATATGCACTGGGAATAAATGAAAGCGTAAAAGAAACTAGGCATAACAAAGAAATATCTGCAGTTCAAAAAGATGAATATAAAGAATTATCATATTTTATGACTCGTACTGTTCGCAATTTATTTATAAGTTCAGGAGAAATTTTTGATTTAACGATAGAAGCTATTGATTCATATAATGTAAAAGGATTTGATTTTGAAATAATAATAAAACAAACTATTTATCAAGAATATAAAAGAATAAAAAATAATCGAAACATTAAGGAGACACCACCTAATGACAAAACCTAACAACCAAATCCCTAAAGGTTGGAAAGACGTATTATTAAATGATGTATGCTTAATAATTATGGGGCAATCACCATTATCATCGTCATATAATACAGAGGGTAACGGAACGCCATTAATTCAAGGAAACACTGATATGAATAATCGATTGTCTGCACCTCGACAATGGACTACAGAAATTACTAAAACATGTAATCCCAATGATATATTAATGAGTGTTCGAGCACCAGTTGGGGATATCGCATTATCGATACATAATGCATGTATTGGTAGAGGGGTTTGTGCAATTAGAGCAACAAAAAGTAACCAGAGTTATATATATCAGTATTTATTGCGATATGAATTAAGATGGAAGAAATATGAACAAGGTTCAACATTTACAGCTGTTAACAGTTCAGATATTAAAAAACTTAAATTTTGTATGCCCCCATTACCTGAACAAAAAGCCATTGCCCAAGTCCTCACCAACTTCGATGAAGGCATCGATTTATTAACTAAAAAAATAGATTTATTGAAAGATCGAAAAAAAGGACTAATGCAACAGTTGCTAACTGGTAAGACTAGGTTGAAGGGGTTTAGTGGAGAGTGGGAAGAAAAAAGAATAAAAGAATTTTCTTCTATTTGTACTGGCGCTAAAGATACTCAAAATAAAATTGATGATGGTTTATATCCATTTTTTGTAAGGTCTCAGACAATTGAAAGAATTAATTCATATTCCTTTGACGGAGAGGCAGTAATAACTTCTGGAGATGGTGTTGGTGTCGGTAAAATTTTCCATTACATAAATGGTAAGTTTGATTATCATCAAAGAGTATATAATATTCATAGTTTTGATGTTGATGTATGTGGTAAATGGTTTTTCTTTATTTTTAAAAGTAAATTTCCTAAAAGGGTTTTTTCTATGAGTGCTAAAGGTTCTGTAGATTCAGTTCGTATGGAAATGATAGCTGATATGAAAATTAAGATACCTTGTTTAATGGAGCAAAAAGCCATCGCTCAAGTTCTCACAGATGCAGATGAAGAAATAGACCTATACGAACAAAAATTAAAAAAAACACAAAAACAAAAGAAATTTTTATTAAACAAACTAGTAACTGGTGAGATTAGAATGCAAGAGTTTAGAAACGCAGATAATTAAATGGTTATGAAAGGAGTTAGTTATGGAGAAAATGAAAATAGCGAGAATGTATAAATCATTTAATGATTATATGTTTGAAGACAATGGAGTTGAGTTTTGGTTTGCTAGAGATATACAAGAGCTGCTTGAGTATGCGGAGTGGAGAAACTTTATAAAAGTTATAGATAAGGCTATTGAGGCTTGTGTTAATAGTAAGCAGGACCCATTAGACCATTTTGTTGAGGTCAACAAAATGGTAGATTTAGGATCAGGAGCAAAAAGAGAGATAAAAGATGTTATGTTTACCCGTTATGCGTGTTATTTAATTGCTATGAATGGAGACTCGGCAAAACCTGTAATCGCTTTTGCCCAAAGTTATTTTGCAATTCAAACAAGAAAGCAGGAAATCATAGAAGAACGATTAAAGTTAAATGAAAGACTTGATGCAAGAAAAAAACTTACAACATCTGAAACAGAGTTATCAAAGAATATTTATGAGCGTGGTGTAGATGAAAAAGGTTTTGGCAGAATCAGGTCAAAAGGTGATTCCATTCTTTTTGGTGGAAAGAATACGCAAGCAATGAAAAATAAGCTGGATATTCCTAAAGGTAGACCACTAGCTGACTTCTTACCAACAGTAACGATAACTGCAAAAAACCTTGCTACAGAAATTACAAATTTTAATGTAAAAAAAGATGATCTATATGGTGAACATGAAATAACAAATGAGCATATTCAAAACAATCATGACGTAAGAGATCTTTTGATAAAAAGAGGTATAATCCCTGAAAAACTACTACCAGAAGAAGATATAAAGAAGTTAGAAAGACGAGTTAAATCTCAAGAAAAGAAAATTGCTACAAGTAAAATTAAAGGATTAAAGGAATAAAACAATGTCTGAATATTTTGAAAATGACTACGATTTGCCTGATTTTGATGAGGCTTCAAATTCTCAAATACCTGCAATATTGCAATTAATTAATTTAGGATATGAATACATTCCTAGAGCAGAAGTAAATCGAATTAGGGAAAGCAAATCAAAATATATATTCCAAGATATCGCATTTGAAGCAGTACGTAAGATTAATTCTTTAGAAGTATCAGATAAAAGCATAAGAGAGCAAATATTCGAGTTAGAAAATATTAATATGTCTGACGGGGTAGTTAAGGCCTCAGAAGACATTTTTTCGAAGATAATATCTGGTGTTGGCGTGTCAGAGATAATTAACGGTAAGAATGTGCATCCTCAGTTGAGGTTTATAGATTTTGAAACACCTAATAATAACAAGTTCCATGTTTGTGCTGAGTATGAATTGGATGAGGTTCATAACCGTAGACCTGATATCGTTCTGTTTGTTAACGGGATCCCCTTTGCTGTTATAGAGAACAAGAAGTCTTCAGTGCCAGTAACTGATGCTGTTACTCAGATGATTCGTAACCAAGGAAAAGAACAAACACCAAAGTTCTTTTTATTCCCACAGGTGTTAGTTGCCTGCAATGTTCGAGAGATTAAGTATGCAACTATGAATACTCCATTTGAATTTTGGGCTGTATGGAAAGAAAAAGGTGCTGATAAAGATGAGTATGATGGTGTTGTGTATGAGAGTATTGATGTCCACTCAAAACAAGAAGATATAACTATAGTAAATCATGATTTATTAAGAAGAGACGCTTATGTAGGTGATAGAGCAATCTCAGAACAGGATAATGGTATTTATAGTTTGTTGCGACCAGAGCGACTTTTAGAGCTTGTTCATGGTTTTGTTATCTATGATGCAAATGTTAAGAAGATAGCTCGTTATCAACAGTATTTTGCTATAAAGAAAATCATTAAAAGAGTTTCTGATATAAAAGAAAATGGCAGACGAAATGGTGGACTAGTATGGCATACTCAGGGTTCTGGGAAATCGCTTACAATGGTTATGCTAGTTAAAGCTATTATTGAGCAGGATTCTATCGAGTTACCTCGTATTGTTGTTGTTACAGATAGAAAAGACCTTGATAAACAAATCAGAGATACTTTTGAAGCATGTAATGTGAAAAAAGGTGTTATTCAAGCAAATAATGGTAAAGAGCTATTGAAATTAATCAAAGAAAAGGATTTGAGAGTTATTACAACTCTGGTTCATAAGTTTGAGTCATCAAAAGAGTTCAGAGATTTTACTGATACTGATCCAAATGTATTTGTTTTAATAGATGAAGCTCATAGAACCCAAGGTGGTTTAGCAAATATAGAGCTGAATAGGACATTGCCTAATTCATGTCAGATAGCATTTACAGGTACACCATTAATGAAGAAGGATAAGGAGAGTGTTAGTAAGTTTAGGGGTTTAATAGATTCTTATACAATTTCAGAGGCAGAAGAAGATGGCGCTGTATTGCCATTAATATATCAAGCAAGATTTGTAGAGCAATCAGTGCAACAAAGCATCCTCGATAAATTTTATGATAGAGCAACAAAAGATTTAACAGAAGAACAACGAAAAGATTTGGAGAAGAAGTTTACAAGTTCAAAGATTATTGAACAGAATTCTCAACGAATAGAGTTTATCGCTTCTGATATTTTGGACCATTATGAAGAGTTTAAAGATACAGGCCTTAAGGCCCAGGTTGTTGCTCCCTCCAAATATGCAGCAGTTTTATTTCAAGAAGCATTTAAGCTAGCTGGCTTTCATGACTCCAATGTGATTATATCTGACAATAGTTTAGATGATGTTGCAGACGATAAGTTGCCAGAGCATAAGAAGCTTGTTGCAGAATTTTTGGATAAAGAAAAGCATAAGCACGGGTATTCCTTAGAGATTAGAGAAAAATCTATTATTAAAGATTTTAAAGACAATCCAGACGGTTGCAAGATTATTATTGTAGTAGATAAATTATTAACAGGATTTGATGCTCCACGTAATACCTTCCTATATCTTGCTAAGGAATTAAAGGAGCATAATCTTTTACAAGCTATAGCAAGGGTAAATAGGCTTTTTAATGGTGACAATGCTAAAGAGTCTAAGACTAATGGGATTATTATAGATTACTCTAAGAATGCTAAAAATCTTAGGTATGCACTAGAATTATTTTCTAATTATGATATAGAGGATATTAATAGAGCATTAATAGATACTGATGAAAAGATTTCAGATTTAGAAAGTGTTTATCAGCATCTTCATTCAATGTTTAATGATGTTAAAAACAGGAAAGATTCACAAGAATATATAAATAAAGTGTCTGGTGATATAGAGAAACGTGAACGTTATTATGAACTAGTTAATTCATTTATTAAGAACTTCGCTGTATGTAGAGGATTGCCAGATTTTTTTGAAAAGTTTGATGATGCAAAAATGAAACGTTATGTGCTTGATTTGAAACGTTTTATTGAGATTAAAAAAATAGTTAAAGCAATGCATGCAGAAATAATAGATTTTTCAAAATACGAAGACCAGATAAGGAGAATTTTGAATAAATATGTAGTGTCTGAGGATGTATCAATTCTTTCTAAGCCAATTAATTTATCAGATGCACTAGAATTCAATCAGTTTATTGAGGATGATCAGAATGGATTGTCGGATAAATCAAAGGCAGAAGCTATTGCAGCGCAAACAGAGAAAACAATTAAGGAGAACTGGGATAAAGATCCTGATTTTTATAAAAAGTTTGGAGATAAAGTTAAAGAGCTTATTGCACAGTTAAGAGTGGCTAAAACAGAAGACTTATTGGCTTTGCTAGGTCAGGCTAAGAACTATCAGCAGAAAGTTAAAGACTATGAGGATAGTGACATCCCTTCTGATATAAAAGACAAGAAAGAATTACATCCATTGTTTAGAAGTATGAAGAAGTATATGGAAACATACAATGTCTCTGACGACTCTTTGTCTGTTATAACTACAGAGCTTCATAAAATGATAAATGATAAGAAGATCGTTGATTGGTATAGCAACATAGAAGTAGAAAGAGAAGTAAGGAATGATTTAGAGGATTATTTATTTGATGTTGTTAGGGATGAATATAATATTCCTTTTAAAGTTGAAGATATTGACCGTATTGTTTCTGATGCTTGGAATTTGGAAATAAAGAATAAATGATTAACAAGACTTTTGTATATGAGAACATTTCTTTTGATTACTCATTACTAGAAGAGAACCGTAAGACAATTACTGCTACTGTTTTTCCTAATTGTAATATTATTGTGAAAGTACCAAGTACTGATAATGAGCAGAAAATATATGATTTTTTAAAACGAAAGTCTATTTGGATTCTTAAACAACGTAGATATTTTTTACAGTTTTCGTCACAGTTAGAGAAGGAATATGTTAGCGGTGAGAGCTTTTTGTATTTAGGCAGACAGTACAAATTGAATGTTGGTCAAGCTGATTATAAAGAATATGTTTCTCTTTCAATGGGCAGGATTAATGTTCATTCTAAGTACTCCAAAGACAGTATAAGAACTAAAAATCTTTTAACTAAATGGTTTAGGAAAAAAACAGAGCAAAAGTTTCAAGAACGGTTGGAAATATGTTTTAAGTTATTTGAATATGACCATTTGCCTTTATTAAAGATTCGGAAGCTAAATAAACGTTGGGGCAGTTACTTACGAAGCAATACTATTATTTTAAATCCAAACCTTATTAAAGCAACGAGGCAGCAAATTGATTATGTAATGATTCACGAATTATGCCATGTTTCTCATTCTAAACATGATAGAAAGTTCTATGACTTGCTTTCAAAAAAGCTTCCTGATTGGAAAAAGATTAAACAAGACTTAGAGTTTAGGGTATTATCAAATTAAAGATGGTAATAAACAAACTTAGCATTCGTTGCTATAATATAAGAAAATTATTTAAGTAGAGGTAATATATGAACTATTTGTTTGAAATTGGAACTGAAGAAATACCGGCACGTTTTTTGCAAAGCTTAATCGATGGACTTATAAAGAATGTCACAGATCGATTAGAAAAGGGTGGAGTAAAGTTTGGTAATTTTACTAAATATGCTACTTATAGAAGACTATCTTTTATCATTGATGGGCTAGATGAAAAGCAAGATGATAAGAATGAAGAAGTTAAAGGACCTCCTGCGAAAATTGCTGTTAATGAAGATGGCAGTTATACAAAAGCCGGAGAGGGTTTTCTGAAGAAATTTGGAGCAAAAGAGGCTGATGTTAGCGATGGATATTTATATGTTAAGGTTTTTGAAAAGGGTAAAAAAACAGCCGAAATTTTACCAAATATTATAGTTGATTCATTAGCGAATTTATACTTGCCTGTTGCTATGAAATGGGGCACTGAATCTCAGAAATTCTATAGACCAGTTCATTGGATTATATCATTATTGGATGACAAATTACTTCCACTTAGTTTTGCTGGAATAGAAGCAGAAAATATTTCAAAAGGGCATCGTTTTTTATCAAATGGTAACGATCTTGATGGGGCAGATGTCTTGGTCGAGTCTATTGGTAAATATGCAGAGATGCTTAGAAAAAAAAACGTAGAGCCTTCTTTTGATAAGAGAAAAAGCACTATTTCTGCTCAGGCCAGTAAACTGACAGGTGATGTCGTTTTAGACGAAGAGCTGTTAAATGAAGTAGCTGGGCTGGTTGAGTGCCCGAAAGTCTTGCAAGGTGAGTTTGAATCAGATTTTTTATCAATTCCTGAGAAGATTCTTATTACTTCAATGAAGAAACATCAGAAGTATTTTCCGGTTATGGAAGATGGTAAATTAACTAATAAGTTTTTAATAACTGCAGACAATGTTAATGACAAAAATAGTGCAAATATTGTTAAAGGTAATGAAAAAGTTTTACAAGCAAGATTATGTGATGCTGAGTTCTTTTATAAAGAAGATATGAAACATGATTTTTCTTTTTTTAATGAACAATTAAAGGCCATTACATTTCAAAAAAAGTTAGGAAGTGTTAGTCAAAAGGTTGAGCGTAATGTTGCAACTGCTGAGTATATTATTGATAAACTAAAGCTAGAAAAAAAAGCAAAAGATACTGTCTTAGAGATAGTTAAAAATGCAAAGGCAGATTTATCTACGCAGATGGTAAATGAGTTTGCGGATTTGCAAGGTTATATTGGACAGCAGTATGCGTTGAAGTGGGGCGAAGCAAAAGAAATTGCAGATGGTATTTATGAACATTACCTTCCTGCTTTTGCTGGAGATGCATTACCTTCTAGTATTTATTCTTCTATTGCATCTGTTGCAGATAAGATGGATACAATTGTAGGACAGTTTGCTATTGGGAAGATACCTTCTGGTTCACAAGATCCTTTTGCACTTAGAAGACAAGCTAACGGTATTGTAAGAATTTTCTACGAAACAGATTATTTTCAGTTTTCTTTATATGATCTAATCAAAGCTACATTACAGCATTATAAAGATATGGACGTATCAGCAGAGAATATTAAAAAACTTTTTGCTTTTTTTGAGCAACGTATCGAACAATACTTAAAAGATGCTGGAATTGCTTTAGATATAATCCAGACAATTACTACTTTAGATTTAGTACTTTTAAAGAAAAGACTAAACTTGTGCTTAGAGCTTAATAAATCTGACAAACAGAAGTTAATTATAGAAGCAGCTGCAAGAGTTATAAATATAACAAAGGATGTTCATGTTGAAGACACTGTTGTTGTTGACCCTTTTCTTTTTGAAGATTCTTCAGAACGTAGTTTATATGATGGTTTCAAGATATTTGCTGAAGATAAGCAATGGGACGCTTCACTTATTAAAGAGTGGGCAGTATTGGCAGCTTATATTGGCGATTTCTTCGATGAAGTAATGGTAATGGTTGAAGATGATAAAGTTAAAGCAAATAGGCTAAGCATGTTGTTTGGAATCAAAGAGTACTTTAATCAATTTGGAGATTTACGACTTTTACAGGTATAAACTAGTAAATAGTTATTTCTGGTTCTAAGTTTATATTCTTTTTACTCTTAACTGTTTCTTGAACAATTTTCATAAGTGCTAGTATGTCTTCGGCTTTAGTTTCTTTTATAGCAACAATCACATTTGCGTGATCATTACTAATACTAGCCGATTTGTGTGTAAAACCTTTAAGCCCACATTCATCAATTAGTTTCCCAGCAGATAATCCTTTTGGGTTTTTAAAGATACTGCCAAGGTTGTTGTTCAATTGATAATTGTTTTCTCTTTTCGTTTTATAGGTATTACATAATTTAGTGATTTCAGTTGATGGCATAGATGGCAGTGCTAGTAGTGCGGAAATAATTACTAGAGACGAGTTTTTTAAAACAGATGTTCTATAGCCGAATTCACATTCTTTATTAGTTAAAGTTATTAATTGTTTGTTATCTTTATTAAAACAAGTTACTTCTATAATCAAATCACTTATCGTCTGATCATAAGCTCCCAAGTTTTGTCTAATGGCTCCTCCAATAGTCGCAGATATTGGATAACTAAAGCATAGTCCACCAAGATGCTTTTTCTTTAGCTCTTTTATTAACATAGGCAGTGTCGCTCCTGCTTCAGCATTAACGATATTTCCATCTGTATTAAAGTTGTTTAGTTCTTGTAATGATATAATTTGGGTAGACTGCTTATTTAGGAATAGAGTGTTTGTTCCGCTTCCAATTATAAAGGCATCAGTGGATATTTTATCTAAATCATCTAGAGAGCTAGGGAAGCTAATATCATAATCATTCCCAATGCATCTGAAGTTGCTTAATAGCTGCGAGTTAATCTTCTGGATTTTCATCATAAGCATCTTCTTTTGAAATATTTAGAAGTTGATATATTTCCTTGGAAACAAAAGTAACATCTCCGGCACCAAGTGTAATTATTAAATCACCTTCTTTGGCAATCTTGGCAACTTTAGCCGCAATGTTACTAACTTGTGGTATATGCACTGCTTTGTCCTTTTCAAATAAAGGCAACATATCTTCAGCTCTTAATTTTCCTGGAGTTTCTCCTGCAGCAAAAACATCTGTAAAGAAAACCTTATTTGCAATTGAAAGAGCTTTTACAAAGTCTTTATAGAATGCATTGAATCTCGTGTACCTATGTGGTTGAAAGATTGCAATAATTCTTCTGTTATAGTTTTTTGCGGCTGCTAAAGTGCATTTAATTTCCGTAGGATGATGTGCGTAGTCATCGTAGATTACAATATTGCTAATTTCTCCAACTTTTTGGAATCTCCTGCTTGCTCCTTCAAATAGCTTGAACGAGTCAACTACTGTATCTAGTGGAATATTATAGTGATATGCAAAAGCAAATACAGTTAAACAATTTTCAATATTATGTTTGCCAGGAATCTGTAGTTTTATTTTCTTTGCAATTAGTTCGCCAGCTACGTATACATCAAATAAAGTATCAGTCCCTTCTTGTTCTAGGTTCTTAGCTTGTACTGTATTTCCATCCATTAGTCCGTACGTGATGACTTTGCTTGAATTCGTATCAATTTTACGAATATTCTCATTGTCACCATTAACTATTAATAAGCTGTTATGTCCAAGACGTTTAGTGAAATTTGAAAAAGTTTCTATTATATCCTCAAGGTTCTCAAATTGATCCATATGTTCTTCTTCTATATTTGTAATAATTATTATGTTTGGGTTTAGAAATAAAAATGATCTATCACTTTCGTCTGCTTCGGCGATGCAGAAGTCTCTGTGTCCATACTGATAGGCTAGATTTGTGTTTTTTATTGGCGCACCAATGACATAGGTTGGTTTTCTCCCAATACTGCAAAGATAGTGCGATAAAAAGCTAGTAACTGTTGTTTTCCCATGAGTACCGGCTACGGCAACCTTTATATTATGCTTGTCCATTATATAAGATAAAAGTTCTGCTCTTTTTATGATTGGAATCTCTAGTCTTTTAGCCGCCACGTATTCAATGTTGTCTGGCTTAATTGCTGAAGAGATTACAATTATTTCTGCTAGGCGAATATTACTTTCATCATGACCGTAAAATATTTGAGCACCTTTTCCTTTTAGCCTCAATGTGAAGATGTTTTCTTTTACATCACTACCAGATACTTTGAACCCCATATCTACTAGAATAGATGCCAGTGGATTCATTCCACTACCGCCAATTCCAATAAAGTAGATATGCTTTTTATCATTAATCATTAAGGAGCCCTTTCTCTGTCAAAGTGTTAATGATAATACCTGTAGCGTTATTAGGCAATTTTTTCAGGGCATTTTTATATGTATCATGATTTTTATTAAGTTTGGCTAGGGATTCAATTAGAGACTTTTCATTAAGGTTTATTTCTTCAATCATTTCTCCACCACCGTTAGAAACGATGTATTCCGCATTAGTTACTTGATGGTTGTCCATTGCATATGGATAGGGTATATAAAGTGTAGGTATTTTATTTTCACTAAGTTCAGCAACGCTCATTGCTCCAGATCTGCTAATAGCTAATTTTGTTTCAGCCAAAAGATCTAACATATCATTGCGGAACTCGCTTACTTCTATTTTTATTTCTGACTTTCTTTTTTTTACAAAGTTGGAAACATTTTCATACGAAAATCTGCCTGTAATCCAGATAATATCTAGCCCGATTTTCTCTATTTCTTCAATGTTTGTTTTTATGAGCTCGTTAACAGCAGCTGATCCTTGGCTGCCTCCAATAATGAGTAGTTTTGTTTTCTTTTTTCTTTTGGGTTTTTCTACAGGGTTACCTGTAACTATAGACTTTTGCGGATGAAACTTGTCTATCGGATAGCCTAAAAAAATAACTTTTGCAAATTTAGCTAGTAGTCTGTTAGTTCTGCCAGCTATACTATTTTGTTCTAATAAGACTAAAGGTATCTTGCGAGTTATTGCTGCAATCCCAACAGGAACAGTGACATATCCTCCAGTTGCAAATATTAATTTAGGGTTTAACTCCTTTAATATTTTTCGTGCATTAATGATGCTTTTAAGAATACTAAAAGGATTCTTTCTAGATGTTTTTATTTCAATAAATTTATAGTCTGTTATCATTTTCTTTTCTAGCCTATTCCCGCCTATAAAACAAACATCTTCCTTTATTCCCTTTGCTATAGTTAGTGCCGGAGATATATGGCCACCAGTGCCACCACAAGTAAATATAATCATTGTTTCATTCCTTTTTTATATCTTGATGCATTTAAAATAATTCCAGTCATTGCCATTGTTATCACAATGGAAGTTCCTCCAAAGCTAATAAATGGTAATGTAATTCCCGTCATTGGCATAACGTTAAGAGCAACACTTATATTTACAAGTGATTGAAATCCCAACCAAGCAGTAATCCCAATAACTAGTAGTTTTGAAAAAGTATCTTTTTGCCAAGCTGCTATGTGAAAACACCTAGTATAGAAGATTATAAGTGGTAATAATAAAAATATAGTTGTGCGCAAAAACCCAATCTCTTCACAAATAATAGCAAAAATGAAATCAGTATATTGTTGTGGGAGGTAAAAGAATTTTTGTCTTGATTGTCCTAGTCCTAGACCTAAAAAACCACCAGTTCCGATGGCTATAAGTGACTGGATTGTTTGAAACCCTGTTCCTTGTGGGTCAGACCATGGGTTAATCCATGCTTGTATTCTAGCCATCTGATAGGAGCTAGTTAGTATGCTTAATAAGAATGCAATAACGCCTGTAAGGCTAAGTCCAGCTAACCAGTCCAATCTTATGCCAGCAACAAAAAGTTGACACATAAACGCTATTCCAATAATTATTGTAGTTCCTAGGTCAGGTTGGATAAGTACTAAGAATGTCGAAAATCCTATAATGCCAAGAAGAACAAGAAATGCTTGCCAGTCTTCATTTATCTTATTTATATATTTTTCCAAATAATCTGCAGTTAGCAGGATAAGCGCAAATTTCATTAATTCTGATGGTTGGAAAGTTATGCCTAAAACTCTTAACCACCTTGATGAACCACCTATAATAATTCCTACACCGGGTAAATGCGTCATAATTACAAGAATGAGAGCTACTACCCATATCCCAACACTAAACTTTCGCATAACTTGATGTGGGACTATATATGTAATCATAAATGCAATGGATCCAAGAATTATAAATATTATATGTTTGTTAACAAAATAGAAGCTGTTATCGAATAGTTGGTCACCAATAATATTGGAAGAACTCATGATCATAACAAAACCTGTTACTAGTAGCCATAGAGCTGCCCAGAAGAGAGTAAAATCTGGCTTACTAGTTGTTGGAAATTTCTGATACAGATCGTTTAAAATCATTTCCTCTTTCCTCAAAGTTATTATACATATCAAAGCTAGCACAAGCAGGAGATAGTAGTATAGTGTCTCCTTTATTAGATTTCGTGAAAGCTAATTTTACAGCAGATTCTAAATCTTCAGATTCGCCAATTAACAGTTCTTTTAAATTATTGCTAAAGAAAGTTCTGGCTTTACCAAAGGCAACAATGCGAATATTAGCATCATTGATTATTTTAAACATTTTATCATGCGATACTTCTTTTTTTTCGCCACCAAGAAGAAGAATGGTTTCAGTTTTGTTAACAGCGTTTAGTGCAGCTATTGTTGAGGCTGGATTAGTTGCTTTTGAATCATTTATGAATGTGATTCCCTCTACATTACCAATGAATTCTAGCCTATGAGGATAAGATTTTAATCTTTTTATTTTGTTGATTGAAAGCTTCTCTTTATTTACTAGTAATATAGCGTTAATGGCTGCGCTAAGGTTCTCTTTATTGTGTTCGCCGAGGAGTGGAGATGCTTTTAGCAAATCGGTGATATTATTTGTATTTTGAAGGTCAATTAAGCTTGCTTGTATCTTTTTATTTTCAATATATTCCTTAGTGATATTATCATTACTGTTATAGATGAAGTATTCTTTATTAGTTAATTTTTCTAGTGTTTTTAGTTTCATTCTAGCGTATTCTTCCATGGTTTTATGTCTCACTAAATGATCTTCTGTAATGTTTAGTAATATATATATATCAGGCTTAAAGCTATAACATGTCTCTAGTTGATAGCTTGAGACTTCTAAGGCGATTATGTCAGGAATTTCTTTTGTGTTTTCGCTAACAAAGTCTATTAATGGTTTTCCAATATTTCCAGCAACAGGAATATCTAATAGTTGTGAAATTAGGTCTGTGGTTGTTGTCTTTCCGTTAGTTCCTGTAATTGTAATTAGTTTTGGAACTTTCTTATAAAAAATAAATAATAGAAATGCGAATTCAATCTCGCTTATAACAGGACATGTTATCCCTTGTATATGTTCTGCTGGGACTAATCCGGGAGAGATTATCACAAGGTCTGCTTTCTTTGTGTCATTAGTTATGTTAAATGCGGATAGCTGTGCTAGTTTGCTTATCACAGCATTTGCAGTTTTGCCGTTACCGAGAACTGCGATATTTTTTATAGCAGAAAGATTTACTGTGTTATCCAATTTTTATTGCAATAATTAACATTAGGATACTTACAATCCAGAAACGAAGAACTACCTTGTTTTCAGTCCATCCACTAAGTTCAAAATGATGATGAATAGGAGACATCTTAAAAATTCTTTTACCTTTTGTTATTTTGAAATAACTAACTTGGATCATAACTGAAATTGTTTCCATTATGAAAATAAAGCCTAAAGGTATTAATAACAATTCTTTATGAAGCAATATGGCAATTCCTGCTAAAACAGCACCTAAAGAAAGTGATCCAGTATCTCCCATAAATATTCTTGCCGGGTTTAGGTTAAACCAAAGAAAACCTAGAAGAGCACCTATAAGGATTAGGATAAATACTAATATGTTCATGTTTGTGCCTATAAAAGAAAAATAAGCAAAGCCAACTAGAGAAATAATTGTTGTGCCAGTAGCAAGCCCATCTAGGCCATCTGTAAGGTTTACAGCATTAGAAGAACCTACAATCATAAATACTATAAAGATATAGTAAATAATAGGTGGAAGGCATTGTAGTGCCCCTTGTATACAGATGAAATTGTTAGAAGCAGCCATGATGCCAGCAAAAGCACTTGCAAAGACAATTTGTAAGATTATTTTCACTTTTCCGGTTAATCCTTTGTTTTGTTTTCTTCTTATTTTGCTTGAGTCATCAATAATGCCAATAAATGCATAAGCGAGAAAAAGGAAAAGAAGCATTAAGACGTTAAAGTCTATTGCTGCTCTAAAAATAAATAGAGTAATTAATGTTGCGATTATAATTGCTACGCCACCCATGGTTGGAGTGCCTTCTTTTACTAAATGGTTTTCTGGTGCGTCTCTTAGTATGTATTGTCTAAGGTTAGCTTGTTTTAATACATTTATTAGTATATTTGTTAAAAACAGACCAATTAGGAAGGAAATAAGTGTAATATTAAGCATGATTTGTAAGTTCCTTAATTATGGTCTCCATTTTTGCAGATCTTGATCCTTTGAAAAGTATAATTTTATTCTTTGGTTGCATATCTTTAATTTTTTCCAAGACCAAATTTTTATCAGTATAATAGTAGCATTTGTGGTTCTTTTTCTCAATTCTTTTATAAGTATCCCCATAAAATATTGCACTTGAAATACGCTCTTCTTTAATAGTAATTTTTGCAAGTTCACTATGGTATGATTCTTCTTTTTTCCCAAGCTCTTTCATTTCGCCAAATACAGTTATTATTTCCTTTGTAGGATAGTTTTGTTTGGCAGCTTCAATAGCATATTCCATGCTTTCTGGGTTTGCATTATATGTATCATCTATTATGATATTACTTTCCCAATTAATTGTTTGATTTCTGTGATTACTTTTTGGTTTAAAATTATTTAGAGATATCTCTATTTCTTTTTTGCTTAGACCAGCAAATTCTCCAACAGATTTTACAATGCTTTTATTAGTATCTAATATATTATTTGCTTTGATTATTCGAGTGTTAAAATTGTGTTTTATTGCTTGGTTATTGATGACATTAAGTTGATTAATAGTAGAACTAATAAATGCCAGGTATTCCTTGTTATCTTTAGGGAAATCATAAATTTCAGCTTTGCCAAAAGCAATGTTTCGTTGATTTTTTAGTAATTCAATATGAGCGGTTCCAATACTAGTAATTATTGTAATGTTAGGTCTAATAATATTGGTTAAGTATTGTATGTCTCCTCTATGACGCATTCCCATTTCAACAATTATAAAATCTGCATCATCTGGTGCGTTTATTAGTGTAAGTGGTGCGCCAATTTCGTTATTCTGATTCTCAAGAGTGCTATGAACTTTGTGCTTAGCCCTAAGTAAGTGAGTAAGCATATCTTTAACTGTTGTTTTTCCCGAGCTTCCAGTGATGCCAATAACAGTGCCTTTGGTTTTATTTTTTCTATGCATCATGGCAATTTTTTCAAGACTAGTATCTGCTATTTTGATATTCTTCTCTATGAGATAGGGTATGAAATCCTGGCCATCAAAGTTTTTGCCTTTTATAGGTATGAAGATGTCGCCGCTTTTAATAGTTCTACTATCTATGGAATACATTTTGCTAGCTCCTGTAATATCTCACTGTCATCAAAATGTGTTTTTTCTGTTCCAATTATTTGGTAGTCTTCATGGCCTTTACCAGCAATAATAATGACATCATTGTCTTTCGCAATCATGAGTGCTTTCTGTATAGCTTCTTTTCTGTTTATCTCTACTACTGTATTAGTTTTATTCTTAATACCTTTTAGCACATCATCAATAATGCTTTGAGGGTCTTCAGTTCTAGGATTGTCAGAAGTAACAATTATTTTATCAGACCATTTTTCTGCAGCTTTTCCCATCAGAGGCCGTTTTGAAGTATCCCTATCTCCACCAGCACCAAAAACAGTTATAAGATTTCCAGTTGTAAGAGCCTTAGCTTCCTTTAATACGTTTTCGAGGCTATCAGGTGTGTGTGCATAATCAACAATAGCTGTTATTTTTTTATTTAACTCTATTTTTTCAAATCTACCTTTTGGAGGATTTGCTTTAGCCAGTGATGATTTTATTGTAGTTGTTGGTATCCCTAGTTCGCTACATATAGCATAGGCTGCTTTTAAATTGTATTCATTGAACTTTCCAATTAGTTTGTGGTTGAAATCTAGATTGATTTTTTTATAATCAGTAGGGTAAATAGTAGGCCCTTTGTTAGTCAAAAATATAAATTTACTATCAACATAGTGCTTAAAAGTTTTGTGATAATCCATGTGATCTTGTGTAATGTTTGTTAGAAGTTTTACAGAAAATGGTAGGCCTGTGATTCTATTTTCTGCAATTCCTATAGAAGAAACTTCCATTATTAAATGAGTTTCATTTTTTTTCTGCATGTCTTTTATGATTGTTAATAGGTCAAATATTTCAGGAGTAGTTAGGTTGGAATTTATCGTTCCAATGACTCTAGACTTAGTCCCATGGTTTTTTAACACCTGCTCTACAAGGTAGCTCACAGTTGTCTTTCCGTTAGTTCCAGTAATGCCAATAATTTCTATATCATCAAGGTTTATGTCCCAAAGTTTTTGAAGATAATTATAGGTATTTTCTTTTCCTAATTTGATGATTTTTTTAGCTTTAGCAATCACTTCTCTGCTAATATGGTCCTTACCTTTTCCTATAGCCAAAAAAACGTCTTCTGGGTTTATTTTTCTAGTGTCATAATGTATCATATAACAAGAATTATAAGGGTATTGTTAAATCATTTGCAATACTGGAAATCAAAGAGGGGTTGTTCTTGCTAACAGGAAAAGAGCTGTTCAGGAAATATAGGGAAACAGAAGATCCAAAACTTAAGGAACAGATTGTAGAGCAACACTATAATTTGGTCATTTACGTAGCACGTAAATTCCTAGGTAAAGGGGAGTCGCTGGAAGATCTTATTCAAGTAGGTATGATAGGCCTTATTAAAGCTATGGGTAATTACGACCCAAACTATAATGCTGAGTTTGCTACTTATGCTATGCCAATGATTGTTGGTGAGATAAAACATTATTTCAGGGACCATTCTCGTTTAGTGAAATTGCCAAGAAGACTCCATGAATTAAATTCTCAGATAAAAAAATTAGTTTTTGAATTTCATCAGCTTAAAGACAGATCTCCAACTATTGAGGAAATAGCTGAGGAATTAAATGCTTCTGAAGAAGAAGTGCTTGAAGCTATGGAGGCCGGAGAATCTAGCAGAGCACTTAGCTTAGATGCTCCAGCATTCGTTACGGAGAGAAGTGGCAATGTGGTGTCCGCTAGGTCTTCTTTGATTGATTCTTTAGGCGTAGACCACCTTGAGTCAAAGATAATTGATAGAGAAACGCTGAAGTATGCAATTGCTAATGTGTTAAATAGAAGAGAGCAGAGGATTATTTATATGAGATATTATGATAATTTGTCGCAGCAAGAGATTGCTCAGTTCCTTGAGTTATCACAAATGCATGTGTCGAGGCTTATTAAAAACGCTATTACTAAGCTACAGAAATATATAGAGAAGAACTCTCAGTTTTAATTAACTATATTCCAACAACATCATAGTAATATCATCATCGCTAACAGGCGATTTGCTGTATTCTTTTATTTCATCTAGTATTTTTTGGAATAGATTTTCACCAGACAACCAGCTGTTTTCTTGCATTACCTTAACAAGGCGTTGAGTTCCAAATAGTTCTCCATTTTCATCTTTTGCCTCTGTAAGACCGTCTGTATATAGAAATAGTTTGTCTCCTTGTTCAAGAAAAATATCTTTTTGTTCAAATTCTGGAGATTCAAACATTCCTAAGAATACACCTTCTGTTTCTAGTAGTTCTACAGAGTTATTTTTCTTTAGGAGTATTGGCGCAGTATGGCCAGCTTTTGTGTAAGTTAGCTTATTATTACTAGCATCTAATGTAGCACCAAAGATTGTTACAAAGTTGATAGAGCTTCCTTCTGTGTATTCCATAAGTCTTTTATTTGCTATCTCCATCATTTCTTTAGGTTGTATTTGCTGAGCAAATAAATCTTCTAAGGTGATTTTTGATAAAACCATTACTAGGGCTGAGGCAACTCCATGCCCAGATACATCTCCTACAGCAAAATTAATCGTTTCATCTTTTTTGTTTTTTAAGGTAATGACGCCGTTATTATCAGAAGATTGAATCTTGTTCTTTATGTCTTTATTAAGAATAAAGAAGTCGCCTCCAATTTTTTCAGCAGGCATACATAATGCAGTTATTTGATATCTTTTATATTGGATTTTGTTTGTTGCAAGAAGTCCTGTTTGGATTTTTCTGGCCATTTCTAGGTCTCGGATGTTCTTCATCTGGTTACGTTTGGTGCTTTTTATAAGACTTTCAGCTTCAGTTTTTAAATCTTTAGTCTCTTGAATAGTTTTAAGTCGAGCTGTTCGCTCTTTCCATGCTAGGTAAGATACAGTGGATATTGTAATTAATAATAAAATGAAAATGATATTTTGAATCATTTTGAATACTGCCCCCCCCGATTAACATTTAGTATATCTATATAAATATTAGCATCAGATTATGTTATCTAGTAGGGGGTTATTTCAAGAAAAGAGTCTTGGAAGTTTCTATAGCTCCTTTCTAGCTTAATATTTTTGTTGTTGTATAATTAAGTATATGAAAAAATGCAGTTCTTTTGCCTTAATAGAAGTTTTGATCTCTTTATCGATCATGGTGATTTTGATTCCTCTAATAACTGGAGTTCTTTATGGAGGCATAAAGAGATATTCTGATATATCTCTATATAATAGAGAGCGGGCACAGATAGTGTTTGCCGAAGAATATTTGAAAGATATCGTCAGGGGAGCTGATTCCTTAACAGAGGTCGCTGGGATTTTGCATATCGATACAGGAGCTAAGTACTATAAGGTAGGGGTGAAAAAGAATAAACTGTATGTGCAACAGACTGCGACAAGGTATCTGACAGTAGAGCCTATGAAGATAGTTAGTAACAAGATTATCAAGGTTAATGATAAATATTATCAGATAGAAGTAATAACAGAGGATAACAGAAAGTATATTATTCCCCTTCTCCTTTAGGAGAGGGTTTAGGGGAGAGGTTCTATTTTTTTAGTAGAGGATAGCCGAGTGCTTCTCGTTTAGTTAAATACTCAACTGCACATTTTTTTGCTAAATGTCTGATTTTAGTAATGTAGTTTGTTCTTTCTGTAACACTGATTGCACCTCTAGCCTCGAGAAGGTTGAATGTATGTGAGCATTTCAAACAGTAGTCGTAAGCTGGTAAAACAAGCTTTTCTTCAATACATTTATATGATTCTTTTTCAAAGTTATAAAACATCTCCATCAGCATTTCTGTGTTAGAAACTTCAAAGTTGTATTTGCTTTGCTCTTGTTCGTTTTGTAGATAAATATCGCCATAACTAATATCATCAGTCCAATCTATATCATATACAGAGTCTTTTTCTTGGATAAACATTGCAAGTCTTTCTAACCCGTAAGTTATTTCTACAGAAATCGGGTCAAGTTCTAACCCTCCTGTAATTTGAAAATATGTAAACTGAGTTACTTCCATTCCATCAAGCCAGACTTCCCATCCTAGTCCTGCAGCTCCAAGAGTTGGCGATTCCCAGTTATCTTCTACAAATCGTAGATCATGAGCACTTAGATCAACGCCAATAGCTTCTAAACTTCTTTTGTATAAGTCTTGGACATCAAGTGGAGATGGTTTAAGTATTACCTGAAACTGGAAGTAGTGTTGTAGTCTATTTGGATTTTCTCCATATCGACCATCAGTTGGCCTTCTAGATGGTTCTACATAAGCAACATTAAATGGCTCAGGTCCAAGCACCCTTAGAAAGGTAGCTGGGTTCATAGTTCCTGCACCTTTTTCAATATCATAGGGCTGTTGGATTATGCATCCTTTATCTGCCCAGAACTGTTGTAATGTAAGAATAATATTTTGAAAATTCATAATCTTATTATATTGGTTATTCTATGTTTTGTTTAGTAGTTTCTTTGATTATTCGTGGTTTTCTAGTAGTATCTTATTTAATAGTAAAAATATCGAGTATCTTTGCTATTTAATAGGCAACTATTGTGCTATAATCAACTTTGCTTTATTGTCGTAGTAGATTTTTGTAATCTTTTATGATTTAATATACCAGTTTGTAAATAATGTAGGAGGAAACCAGGAATGAAATACGAAGCATTAACACTACTTAGACCTGAAAATACAGAAGAACAAGTAGATGAAATTATAGAAAAAATTAAGAAAAACATTGAAGTAAGTAAAGGTAATTTTCTTGACGCTGAAAAGTGGGGAAAAAGAGAATTGAATTTCACATTTCAAAAGCATAAGAATGTAACTGAAGCATATTACGTGCTTGTTAGTTTTGAAAAGGAATCAGGAGATCTAAAGAAATTAGACTATAGTCTAAAGATTGATGACAACATTGTTCGTCATATGATTTCAAAAAAGGGAAAATAAGAAGATTTATGGCACAGTTAAATAGAATTATTTTAATCGGTAAAATAGTAGACCAGCCTGATGTTAAGGTTTCTACAGAAGGTAAAAGCATTGCTAAATTTACTTTAGAAGCTGAAAGACCATTTGGTGAAAAGACTGATAAGGTAACAGTTGTATCATGGGAGAAGCTTGCTGATACAGTAAATGAATTTGGGCAAGGCGATATGGTTTTAGTTGAAGGTCGCATACAGCAAAGAACATTTGAAGCTGATAATGGAGAGACAGTTTGGGTCACTGAAGTTGTTTCGTCATCATTAAAAGCATTTGCTGGTGGCACTGTTGCTGGAGCTAGTTCTACAACACAAGAAGATACAACAGAGGATGATATCCCATTTTAAGGGGAGAATATAGATATGTATAATAAGGTATTTTTAATTGGCAATTTAACTAGGGATCCAGAGATGAGGTATACAACTTCTGGCATTCCAGTAACTAGATTTACAATAGCAGTAAATCGTGGTTATGGTGATAATAAACAAACTGATTTTTTAAGAATCTCTACATGGAGAAGATTGGCAGAATTTTGTGGAGAGTATCTAGCAAAAGGTCGATCGGTTGCAATAGAAGGTTCTTTACAGTTGAGCGAATATGAAAAAGATGGTAAAAATAGAACTTCAGCTGAGATTTTAGCAGATAGAGTAGAAGTTTTAGGAAGAAAAGATTCCCCGGCAGATGAACCCAAAACTGCTGGAAAAGATGAAGATATACCTTTTTAGAAAGTTACAGAGGAGGAAGAATACAAGATGGCAACAAGAAGAGCAGTAAAAGTTACTACATTTAAAAGAGGCAGAAAGAAAAAGTGTTCAGTATGTGTATCTAGGATGGAAGAAGTAGATTACAAAGATATTAATACTTTAAGAAGATACCTTACAGATAGAGGCAAGATCGCACCAAGAAGAATGTCTGGGCTATGCCCAAAACACCAAAGAGCAGTTGCAGCAGCAATTAAACAAGCTAGAGAAGCTAGTTTGTTACCTTACGTAATAGATTAAAGGAGAGAATTAGATGAGAGTTATATTATTGGAAGATGATGTAAGACTAGGAGATAAGGGTAGCGTAGTAGACGTAAAAAGAGGCTATGCAGTAAATTTTCTTATTCCTGGCAATAAAGTTGTTATTTTTAATGCTGGCAATAAAGCTAAGATTGAAAATGAACTTAGACAACAATCAAAAAAAGTAGAAAAAGAAGCAACTGAGCACCAAGCTCAAGCAGATAAAATAAAAGACATTGTTCTTGAATTTACTGCAAAAGCAGCTTTGTCTGGACATATCTATGGTTCAATTACAACCCAAGATGTTGCAGATCAGATTAAAGAAAAAGCAGGTACTGAAGTGCCAAAAAAGAAAATTGCTATAAGCTCACATATCAAAACAGCTGGTAAATATTCTGCAAATATTAAGTTATTTACAGGTATTAATTTAACACTGCCTATTATTGTTACTTTAGAAGAAGAGGAAGTTAAAGAAGCTAGAAAGTCCAAGAAAAGAGGCTTTAAAGCAGATGTAGTTAGAGAAGAAGCAACAGTAGTAGTTGTTGAAGAAGTTGTTGAAGAAACAGTAGAAGTAGAAGCGCAAGATAACTAATAAAGTTGATCTCTTTAGATAGCTTACCGACATCCCCTGGAGTATACTTGATGAAAGATGCTTCAGGGGATGTTTTGTATGTAGGCAAAGCTAAAAATCTTAAAAAAAGAGTTAAAAATTATTTCCAAAAAACAGATCATGCCGTAAAGATTAAGGCGATGGTAAAGAAAATAGATGATATCAGTTATGTTATAGTTGATAACGAATCTGAAGCTCTAATTCTTGAGAACCGTTTTATAAAAGAGTACTATCCGCGTTATAACACTAGGTTGAAGGATAGCAAAACCTATCCATATATAAAAATAGACATTTCAGAGAAGTTTCCAAGAATAGTTAAAACCCGTCAGATATATAAGGATGGTGCAATTTACTTTGGGCCTTATGTGCAAGGCAAACAATTTATGGACCTGATGGACATTATTAAACAGCATTTTGGTCTTAGAAGATGTAGAACAATGAGTAAGACAGGTCCTTGTTTATATTATCATTTGGGGGCATGTAAAGCGCCTTGTGTTAAGAAGATATCCAAAGAAGATTATGGTCAGTTAGTATCAGATGTTATTGCGTTACTGGAAGGCAAGTATGAAGATTTAGTAGAGGTAATGATCTCAAGAATGCATGTTGCTAGTGAAGAACTTAGGTTTGAAGATGCGCAGCGTACAAAGGAACAGTTATCAGCACTTAATGAGCGATTAGTGTCTCAGCGTATAGAGATCTTTAATCAGAAAAAAAATGTGGATCTGTTTGTGTTTATCGAGCATTTTAATAGACTAATGTTTCAAGTATTTAGGATTAAAAAGGGATATCTCGTTCAACAATTTATGCATGAAGTAATAGTTGAACAAGAAGATGATTTAAATGAGGCAATCAGCAAGGCTGTTGTTCAGTTTTATTCACTTCATGATGATTTGCCTGATTCTGTTTTTTGGGAAAGTGTAGAGGCTAACCATGATCTTAATTATTTTCTTGAGCAAAATAAAATAAAGGTTTACCAGAAGCCATCAAAGGATATACGTGATTTATATGAAATGTTAAAGAAGAATTCATATTTTGCTGTAAAACGACAGATGGAACATAAAACAGATATTGATTATGAGGCAATTGCAGATGACTTGAAGCTGAAATTATCTTTGAATAAAATACCAATAAGTATTATAGGTCTAGATATCTCACATTTGGGCGGCGAGAATATCGTTGCTTCTAGTGTTTATTTCCAAGAAGGTGTTCCTCAGAAGGATAGATACAGAAAATACAATATAAAAACTGTACAGTACAATGATGATTTTGCCTCTATGTACGAGCTTGTTACTAGGATTTTCGCAAAGCTGGATAAGGACTTAAGACCAGACTTAGTAGTGGTAGATGGAGGTAAGGGACAACTTAGCTCAGTTATGAAAGCGTTTGCTGATTTAGGGATAACAGATCAAGATGTCTGTTCTTTAGCAAAAAAGGAAGAAATTATTTATTTGCCATTTAATGGTGACGGGGTAAAATTAGATGATAGAGATCAGGGCCGAAGGTTGTTTCAGATGATAAGAGATGAAGCCCATAGGTTTGCTATCAACTTTCAGAGAAAAAAGAGGAGTTTTATTAAATAATGAAATTTATGGTTAAGGTTCTATTATTGTTATTGATGGCAACCACTTTTGCTGCAGACTTTGATTCTGAGATCAAAGAAAAAAGACAAGAGCTTCAAGATATTTATGAAGAGATTAGCAAGCACAAGACTATGATAAGCGAGACAGATCGTAAAGCTAAAGAGTTAGCAGATGAGATTCAATCTGTTGATTCATTGCTTGTGCAGCAAAACAATTTGCTTAAAAGAATAGAGAAGCAACAGAAGGTTATTGATAAAGAGGTAGATTGGTTAGAAGATGAGTTAGGCATAGATAAAACTAAGTTTAATCAAATACTTTCAGATCTTAATAATAAGTATTTTTATTACTATAAATTAAGCAACACGGGGTTCATAGAACAGTTGGTAGAGCACGATAGCCTTACTGACCAAATTAATATGATGTATATGTTGGAGGCTCTTATTAGCAGTGATGTGACATTTTTAGAGGATATTAAAAAGAAAAACACAAAGATGAAATATAAGGGATATCGGTTAGAAGCACAGAAGGATATTCTTGATGAAAAGCAGATAGCTATTAGTGAGTTAAGAAAAAATATTATCAAGAATAAAAAGAAGAAAAGATATCTATATAAACAATTATTAGCTAAGAAAAAAGATTATGAAACAAAGGCATCAAAATTATTAAAGGAATCTAAGAGTGTAGAAAAACACCTTGTGGCAATGCAGAAGAAATCTACTAATTTTGCTGCTATTGGTGATGGTAACTTTATTTGGCCAGTATTGGGTTCAATTACATCTAGGTTCGGTTATAGAATACATCCAATCTTAAAATCTCGAATCTTTCATACAGGGTTAGACATTGGGGCTCCTATGGGAAGGCCAATTTTCGCTTCTGATGCTGGAGTTGTGTTGTTTTCTGGCAAATGGGGCAATTATGGCAATATAGTTATTATAGACCACGGTAGTAAAACAACTACGTTATATGCTCATATGTCTAAGTATTTGGTGAAGAAGAAGGTGAAAGTTGCCAAAGGACAAGTTATTGGTTTGGTTGGACAGACTGGATTAGCAACAGGCCCTCATTTGCATTTTGAGATACGTAAGAACGGTAAGGTTGAAGATCCACTTAAATATCTTCCCAAAAGGTGATAACATAACATCATGGGGAAATTCAGACAGTTAATATTTACTACATTAGTAGCTTGCCTATTCTCAGTTGCTTTTTCTGGACAGATATCAACGACTAACTGGAAGCTTCAGATACTAAAAGTATTTGATATTATTGAGAATAATTATGTTGAAGATGATATAACTAACGAACAGCTAGTGCATAAAGCCATTGAAGGCATGCTGGAGTCATTAGATGATCCATATACTCGTTTTCTTAAGCCAAAGAACTATTCGGATATGAAAATGAATTTGCAAGGCAATTTCTATGGAATTGGCATTCATATTGGCATGAAAGATGACAAGCTGACTGTGATATCTCCAATTGATGGAACACCAGCCGATAAAGTTGGTCTTGTAGCACTAGATACAATAGTTTCTATTAATAGCGAGTCTGCAGAAGGTATTTCATTAGAAGAAGCAGTTACAAAGATTAGAGGCGAAAGAGGAACAAAGGTTGCCTTAGGAATACAGAGAAAAGGTGTCACTGATAGTTTCATTATAGAAATTGTTAGAGATTCAATTAAAATAAAAAGCATCAGGGATGATCAGATGATTACTGATAAGATTGGATACATAAGATTATCTACATTTGAGAGTAAAGAAACGTTTAATGAGCTAAGAGATGCTATTAAGAAACTTCAAAAAGAGGGCATGGAAAAGCTGATTGTAGATGTTCGCTTTAATGGTGGAGGTCTTTTACAGAATGCATTAGATATCGCAGGGTTATTTATTGGCAATGATGTTGTTGTTTATACTGTTGGAAGAGATGGTGAAAAACATGCATTAATGTCAGGTGCAAACAATTCATTGTTTGATGGTCCACTAGTAGTATTAGTTAATGGTTCATCAGCATCTGCTTCTGAGATATTAGCAGGCGCAATTAGGGACCATGATAGAGGAGCTCTTATTGGCACTCAAACTTTTGGGAAAGCATCGGTTCAACATGTTGTTCCACTTATAGATGATTCAGCGTTATTACTTACTATCGCAAAGTATCTTACTCCTAAAGGAGACAATATTCACCATGTTGGGATTACTCCTGATATTGTTTCCAAGATTCCTTCAGCAGATATAGAGCTTATGAAGTCTGGTAAATATGTATATGTTCTTACAAAGGATTCTCAGGTAAGAGAGGCTTTAAGGTACTTGGAGAGTAATTAATAATGAAGAAACAGATTCTTCTTTATTCTTTTTTATTCGTATTTTTTATCATATTAATTAATTTAGTTTTTTTTCTAGTTAGATATATTAATTTAGAGAATAAGAGTGAACAGTATCTTGAATCCGATGATTTCATTTTAGCTGTTAGTAAAAATGTTGAGGCTTTAGATGAGGTTGGACCACCTACTAGCTTTACTGAGGGTTTGCCTGAAAAAAAGATTGCAATAGTTATTGATGATCTAGGGAAAAGAACAGTTCGTTATTATTTATTAGATATGTTGCCATATAAAGTTAATGTGGCGATTATCCCAGGAGAGATGCATTCACAAGAATTGGCTAAGCATTACGCAGAAAAAGGCAATTATGAAATATTAATGCATATGCCAATGGAACCTTTTGCTACTAAAGAAGATAAAGAAAGCAAACAATCTAAGATTGAAGGATATGCCTATGCAATTATATCTGGAGATAACAAGACTGCAATTACTAATAAACTAGATGTAGCATTGGATTCTTTATATGGTAATACAGTAGTTTCCGGAATAAACAATCATATGGGGTCACTAATAACATCTAGCAGGCCGATGGTTGATATTATTTCAAAGTGGGCGAAGAAAAAGAAATTATATGTATTAGACAGTTTAACAACTCCTTCTTCTATATTGTATGAACAAGCAAGAAAAAAAGGTGTTAAGGCTGCCTATAATCAGGTCTTTCTTGATAGCTTTGATGATATAGCTCATATTAAGAACCAATTGTCTAAAGTAGAGAAAATCGCTAGTAGAGATGGTTCTGTTATTGCTATTGGTCATATTAATAGAGCAAATACCTTAGAGGTTTTATTCGAATGGATGCCTCAAGCTATCGAAGATGGATATAGTCTTTCTTTTGTCTCTGAAATCGCACAATAATCCCCCTGATGCTAAAGCATCTTTCCCCCTTTGATAAAGGGGGCTATTGAAACCATTATGAGCCTCCTTTATCAAAGGAGGTGGCTGAGTGCTAACGAAGTCGGAGGATTACTGTGCGTAGTATTTTTTTTTCCAGTTTATATGTTCACGTTCTGTTTTAGAAAAATGATGAGTTCCATCTCCTTTAGAAACAAAGAAATAGTACTTTGTTTTAATAGGATTAAAAGCAGCAGTAATAGAGCTAAGTCCAGGATTGCTAATAGGGGATGGAGGAAGTCCATCATGTGTATACGTGTTATACAGGCTGTCTATTTTTGTGTCCTTGTAAGATAAGTCTTTCTTCTTAGGTAGGCCATCTATAGAACGGGCATAGTGGATAGTAGGGCAGGCACCAAGAATCATGCGTTTGCCTAGTCTGTTTACAAATACGCCAGATATTATACGTCTTTCGCTAGCAACTACTGCTTCTCCTTCTACAATAGATGCGAGTGATATTAGGTTATAAAATTTAAGAGTACGTCCAAATCGTTTTGGCAAAGTGCCAGCTAGTTTTTGTTTTTCATATACAGGCATAACTTTACGTTTGAAAACTTTTAGCATAATTGCTACAACTTGCTCTGGGGTTACATCATATTCAAAGAAGTAGGTGTCAGGGAACAAGAACCCTTCTAGCCTTTTCAGTTCAGGTTCATTATATAATTCTGGAATATCTTTTAGTAGATGAATGAATTGCTTTCTATCGGTAACAAAGTTTAAGAATGCATCATCCTCAAACAAGCCTATATCGACTAGCAAGTCATCTATTTGAAATAAGTTTTTTCCTTCTGGCACCGTTACTTTTATTAGTGCAAAGTTCTCTGGATCCTGTAATTGATTCATTAGTCCTAGATAGCTATCATCTGTTTCTAGTTTGAATTTACCTGCTATAAACCCGTACTCTTTCTTTTTAAGCTTGGCTATAAGTTTGAACTTTAGTTCACTTTTTATGATACCCATTTCTTTTAGCTGTTTAGCTATCATTCCAGTGCTGGAACCTTTTGGAATGTTTACTATTTCTATAGCAGCAAAGCTGAAGCTTAATAAAAGTAATATTATTGCTAGTTTCTTCATATGGGTATTATATCGCCTCTCCCCCTAAAGATACTAATTGTAAATAAATAATTATTCGTTATTCCCCCTCTCCAATATTATTGGAGAGGGGGAGTTGTTGCATTGTGTGTTAATAATGAATAGTTACTTTGAGGGGGAGAGGCAATCTAAATAGCTTTGTAGTATCTGTGCAGCTTCTAGTGCATCTTTCATATTTCGTTGTTTCTTTTGATTAACACCCGCAGCAGTTAGATGTTTTCCAACAAAAGAAGAGGTTAGTCTTTCATTTTGGAAATGGATAGGAACATCTACTTCTTTTTCTAGATTTTCTGTGAACTCTCTTACAAGAGCCACTTAATAGAAATTGACGTTATTATTTAGCCGATATAGATTATTGACCTTGATTATCTTCTAAGTTATTATATTTATTATGAATAATATAGTGCCAAATGAGTTAATCGAGTCAAAGATTTATGTAATTAGAGGTCAGAAAGTTATGATGGATAAATCCTTAGCTGAACTTTATCAGGTAGAAACTAGAGTATTAAATCAGGCAGTAAAAAGAAATATAGAGAGGTTTCCAGATGATTTTATGTTTCAATTGAATGACGAAGAATTTAAGAATTGGTTATCACAATTTGTGATGTCCAATTCGAAGAAGATGGGAATGAGAAGACTCCCGTATGCTTTTACTGAACAAGGAGTAGCTATGCTTTCAAGTGTTTTAAATAGTAAAAGAGCAATACAAATAAATATTCAGATAATAAGGACATTTACTAAATTAAGAGAGTTTATGAAAAGTCATAAAGAGTTGTTTGAGATGATTAAAGGGATTGAGAAAAGGTATGACTCTAATTTTAAGATAGTTTTTGAGATTATTGATCAATTGCTAATTAAGCCAGATAAAACTAATAAAAGAATAGGATTTATATCTGACTAAAACTTATCCAAATAGCTTTGTAGTATCTGAGTAGCCTCTAAATCATCTTCACATAACATTTTTTGGGAAGAAATATATATTTTATCGATATATTAATATATAAAGTATTTTTTACTGGGGGTAACAATGTTATTTTTTAAAATCATATCAGATGGAATTAGGAAAGCTTATGATAAGCTTAGAAATGGTAAAGAATACCGTCAATATCAGGCAGATACACTACAAAATTTAACAAAAGTACGGAGCAATGGTGGCAAACGAGCATTAGTAAAACTTGCTACTGGTGGTGGCAAAACTACAATAGCCACAATGGATATGATGATATTTTCAAAACAATTTGAAAAAGAGAATGGGCGCAAGCCAAGAATACTTTGGCTAGCACATACTAAAGAGCTTTTAGATCAAGCTGAAGAAGATATTCAAGGAAAAATTGATACAGTTTCAGAAGATTTTGAAGAAGCAAGAATTAAAGAATTAGCCTTGAGTTTAGGACTTGAGGAGAAAAGCGTTGGTGAACAACTAAAGATTTCCACAACTCCAAAATCATATGATGAGGGAATCCTCGTAGCTTCAGTACAGAAAATGAGTTATGGAGATAATTTAGATAGAGTGAAAGGAGATTTCGATTATATAGTTATAGATGAAGCCCATCACTCTTACGCAGATTCTTATATGAGAATAATAGAAAAGTATAAAGATGCATTCATAGTTGGCCTTACGGCTACCCCTCAAAGGTTCAGTGATAGTTATAATGTTGAGAGGTTATTTGAAGAGATTGTAGTGGATCTTAACTTAGTTGATATGGTAAATATGGGGCATTTATCTACAATGTATTTTCATCGTGTAGATACAGAAATTACAGTTGATTCTGATGAAAAACAAAAAGGTGACTATACGCTTTCAGCATTGTGGAAGAAATTTGGTGAAGATGGTCAGCTGAAGAGGGATCAGCTTGTAGTTGATACTTATCTTAACCTTAAAGAGCAAAAAGGACATTACTCCAGAATTGGTCAGGGTGCTATAGATTTTGAACAAAAAGCAAAAGCGCCTGCAGTAACATATGCTATGAATGTTGCACATGCTAAAGATTTAGTTAAATTATATAAAGAAAATGGAGTAAGAGCAGAGATGCTTTATGGAGGTATGGGTAAGAAGACAAGAGAGTATGTACTTGGAAGATATAAAGGGTCATTATGTTCTCATGCATTCTCTAAATATAAAGGAATAAGCGCAAAGATTTCATTAGAGATTAGAAACAATTTAGTATTATCTGCTGTTCTTGATAAAGATAGATTTTCGTTGGGTAATGAAGTAGATGTATATAGTATAGAACTACAATTGCCAGAGAGTTTAATAAAATTTGAAAAGCAGATAAGAGAAGAGCTCTTTTTGCATAGTAAAGAAGGAAAGTTGCAAATGTTAGTTTCGATTAATATATTAAACGAGGGGTTCGACTTTCCTGCAATGGAAGTGGCCCTTATGGCAAGACCAACAAGAAGTAAAACAATTTATATGCAGCAGATAGGAAGACTTGCCAGAAAAAGTGAAGACACGGGTAAACAAAGTGCCCTCATAATAGATTTTGTCGACAATATGGGGATGTATAGTACAGCAATATTTCATGAGAAGATATTTATTCCTAAGATTCATGATATACCAGATGGGACTGACCCTGTGACAGATGATGGTGACGTACTAGATAATGGTCTTGAATTAATAAATATTGATTTAGTAGATATTGTGGATATTGATTTAGTAGAGATATTTGGGGGAATAGATATACTAGATTTTGATGAAGATACAATGATGGGAATAACTAAGGAAGATGCAGAGTTTAAGCAGATATATGGAGACTGCTATGAAAACTTTAAGGTTTTAAAAGAATTATTAGATGCAGCATGGGAAGTAAAAGAAGATAAGCGTGAAAATATGTTAGTTTATGAAGGAGTAGAGTTTTATAAGACAAAAATTATAGGTGCTGTTTCCGATAAATGGACAACAGATAAAACTAATTTAGAAGCAGTAGCAAATATTTTAGGAAAGACTTTGTATATATTTGAAATACGAGTTTTTGATAAGACTACAATGATGGGAATAACTAAGGAAGATGCAGAGTTTAAGCAGATAGCTGGTAACTCCTATAAAAACTATAAGGTTTTAAATGAATTGTTAGATGTAGAATGGGAAGCAAAAGAAGATAAGAGTGAGAATAATTTAGTTTATGAAGGAGTAGAGTTTTATAAATCAACCAAGGGGCAAGGGCATCCAT
>CAYSAQ010000001.1:0-244570 GCA_964429235.1 uncultured Candidatus Marinamargulisbacteria bacterium | reverse complement strand
TAAATGAATTGTTAGATGTAGCATGGGAAGCAAAAGAAGATAAGAGTGAGAATAATTTAGTTTATGAAGGAGTAGAGTTTTATAACGCAACTAAAGGGTTAGGGAAGCCAGTATGGACAACAGATAAAACGAACTTAGAAGCAGTTGCTAAAATCCTAGGTAGAAAACTAAAAGACTAAAACTTATCCAAATAGCTTTGTAGTATCTGAGTAGCCTCTAAAGCATCTTTGATTTGTCGTTGTTTTTTCTGGTTAACACCAGCAGCAGTTAGCTGTTTGCCCACAAAACAAGAAGTTAGTCTTTCATCTTGGAAATGTATAGGAACATCTACTTCTGGCTCTAGTTTATCTCTAAATTCTTTAACCAGCTGCGTCATTGCAGTTTCATTACCTTTAAGTGCACGTGGCAAACCTAATACGATAGATTCTATCTGCTCTTCTGCTAGAAGCTCTTTTACTTTAGCTATACCTTTTGCGTTTTCTATTTTACCAAATGGGAAAGCTATAGACTGGAATGGGTCCGACATTGCTATGCCTATATATTTTGTTCCGAAATCTAATCCCAATATCTTCATTATTATTTTCCTTTTTAGCCCCCTTTATCAAAGGGGGTGTCAGCATTAAGCTGACGGGGTTTTATTTCTAACAAACATTTGCGCCAAGACTATATTTAAGATAGCTTATAGCTTTTTCTTTAGCCTCATTTAGCTTTTCAGGTAGACTGCCAGAACCTTGTGCAAGGTCAGGCTTTCCGCCACCTTTACCACCCATTATCGGAGCAATCTCTTTAATCATGGCACCAGCACTAAACCTATTAGCAGAAACTGTTGGTTCAGTTTTTACTATCAGTTGTATACGTTTAGTAGCTTTGTTATTTATAAAGATACAAACAGTTCCTTTAATTTTATTTTGAACCTTATTAGCGACACCTTTTAAATCAATTTTGATGTCTTCATTGATATCTATTTGAGAAACAAATGCTGTTAATGAATCAATATCTAATTTCTCTGAAGTTTTGCTATCAAGAATCTTTTGAACAAGTATATCTTCCATTATTTTAGAGTTTTGCTTCTTAAGTTCATCAAGCTCCGATTGCAAATCATTTATCTTTGTTTCAATCTCGTTAGTAGGAATTTTGTATTTAGCAGAAAGTGTCTTAACTACTTTTAAGTTGTTGTTTAGATATTCAAGTGCGTAGCTTCCTGTGAGTGCTTCGACTCTTCTGATTCCACTACTGATAGAAGATTCAGAAACAATTTTCAGTAATCCAATATCACCAGTACGTTCTACGTGAGTACCACCGCAAAGCTCTTTCGAGTCACCCATAGTAACAACTCGTACATCATCTCCATACTTTTCAGTAAACAAGGCAACAGCTCCACCATCAATTGCTTCTTGATAGCTTTGGCTACAAATATTTACTATATGGTTTTCTAAGATAGCTTTATTAGTTAATCTTTCTGCTTCAGCTATTTGTTCCTCAGTAAGTGCCTTTGGTGTAGTGAAATCAAATCTAAGTCTATCAGGAGATACCATTGATCCAGCCTGAGAAACATGAGTTCCTAGTACTTTCTTAAGTGCATCTTGAAGTAGGTGAGTAGCACTGTGGTTTCTGGCCATCTCATTTTTTTCTTTATCATTTTCAGCAATTATTGCTTCTCCACCAACAGGCTTCTCTCCATCTTTATAGAAAAGTGAGTTTTCTCTAGATCTTTCTTTTTGCAGAGTCATAAGCTTTTGGAAACCAACAACATCTATCTTAACGTTCTTTTCCCTAGCGATATCTTGGGTTAGTTCTAATGGGAATCCATAAGTATCAAATAGTTTGAACGCATGTTCGCCAGATATAGCATTGTTTGCCTTTATTACGTCTTCTAGTAATTGCAATCCAGTGCCAAGAGTCTTGGAGAAGTTTTTCTCTTCAGTATCTATTACTTCTTTTATTATCTTGCTGTTATTTTTTAGTTCTTTATAGAAATCTCCATATTCTTGGATAATCTTATCTGATAGTTTATTCATAAATGGTGATTCTATGCCTATATTTTTACCATGAAGTATAGCTCTTCTAAGAATCTTTTTCAGAACATAGCCTCTACCTTCATTACCAGGGAATACATTATCTGCTATTAAAAATGTAATAGCTCTTATATGGTCTGCAATCACTTGCATAGATTCTTTGTTATCTTCTTTTGCTAAAGATTTAATTTTAGCTATTACAGGAGTAAACAGATCCGTATCAAAGTTTGATTCTGCATTTTGAATAACAGTAGTGATTCTTTCTAGTCCCATTCCGGTATCAATGTTTTGTTTTGGAAGAGGTGATAGTTTTCCAGCGTCATCTCTATCATATTGCATGAATACTAAATTCCATATTTCTAGGAATCTGTTACAGTCACAACCAGGAGCGCAATTAGCTTTATCTGGGCAGTTTGCATCTTCGCCAGTATCGTAATATATTTCAGAACATGGTCCACATGGCCCAGTAGGTCCAGCTTTCCAGAAGTTATGTTCTTCTCCAAGTTTAACAATACGGTTATCAGCAACATCTGTTTCTGATTTCCAGTATTTGATTGCTTCATCATCATCAGTGAATACTGAGATATATAGTTTATCTTTATCCAGACTTAAAACTTCTGTAAGGAAATCCCATGCATAGCCAATAGCTTCTTTCTTAAAATAATCTCCAAACGAGAAATTACCAAGCATCTCGAAAAATGTATGATGACGAGGAGTTTTGCCAACATTATCTAAGTCATTTGTTCTGATACATTTCTGACAAGAAGTAGCTCTTGTAAAAGGAGCATCTTTTTTGCCTAAGAAATATGGTTTAAATGGAACCATTCCCGCTATTGTTAATAGCATTGTTGGGTCATCAGGAACTAACGAAGCACTTTCTTGAAACTTGTGTGCTTTGCTTTTAAAATAATCTAGGTACTTTTGCCTAATTTCGGAGGCTTTCATCATTCTGTTCTAGTCTTCTTCTTTCTATTAAAAAATCCTGAAGGAGTTTTTCTAAATAGACTTATCCAGAAATGAATATCAGAAACATTCTGTGCGACTTTTCTCCATTGGTTAACACATTTAATACTTGCTATAGCAAGTATTATTAGCATTAGGATAAAGATAATAAGTAAGCCATTTACGATTAACTGTGTAAGTAGTGCTGCGAATTCCATCTTAGCTCTCCTTGTTTACGTTATCAATTTTCTCATTAATGCTATCGGAAACGTTTTCTATTAATGTTTCAATTTGAGACTTTGTTTTTTCAATCAAATCTTCAGCAGTTTCTTTGGTTTTCTCAATAGTGTCTTGATTCTCATCAATAGTTTTCTTAATCATTTCTCTTGTTTCTTTTCCAGTTTTAGGAGCTAATAATAATGCTATTCCAGCACCAATAAGCCCTCCTAGTAAAAAATATGTATTGTTATGTGAACTATTACTCATGTTTTTCAGCTCCTTTCAGCTTGTTAATTGCGTATATTTATTGTACATCTTAGACGTTTCAAGAGCAAGTGCAAACTCCCTGCTCCCTCAGTCCGCCTAAGGCGGACAGCTCCCTCATCGAGGGAGCCACTAAGTAAGTTATTTGATTGCGAAAAGAAGATACATGTCAGTTGAGTTATATGTTCGATTCAAGGCTCCCTCGATGAGGGAGCTGTCGAGTGTAACGAGACTGAGGGAGCCAATAAGCTATAATAGCTATATGATTAAATCAGAGAGCTTAACAATCCAAATAAGGGGAAGATTGCCATATAATCCTAGAATGACTGAACGAGCAAAAGAACTCAGGAAGAATATGACTAAGGAAGAGAAGATGCTTTGGTATAATTTTTTAAAATGTTTAAGTTTTAAGTTTATTAGACAGAGAGCGATTGATAACTATATTGTTGATTTTTATTGCTCAAAACTTAAACTAGTAATAGAAGTAGATGGAAGCCATCACTATACAGAAGATAGAATGGGATATGATAATATTCGTACGGAGATATTAAATGCATATGGATTATCTGCAATTAGAGTTTCTAATAAAGACATTAATGGTGATTTTCAGAAAGTATGTGTGTATATTGAAGATATGATTAGAGAGTGTTTAAATGGCTCCCTCGATGAGGGAGCTGGCGAATCCGCCTTAAGCGGAGAGACTGAGGGAGCATAATGAGACTTTTAGCAACTATCTGGATTCTATTTATTTCATTTCTAGAGCTTTTATTTGTATTTATGCATCCTAGGCTATGGCGTTTTTATATCTTTTTCCAATTCGAGTATTTTTTCTTTTCTCCATATCATTATGCAGATAAAGGCGCACAAGATGATTATGTATTTGGCTATACTCCATTATTCAGTTTTAATTCTATTTTTAAAAAAGCCAGAAAATACTTTTATCAGCAAAGCGATTATCCTTTAGCATTCTGTGATGCAGGGTGTGGCGATGGAAGAGGCCTGTTTTTAGTGAGCATACTTCATCGCAGGCCGGTCTGTGGCATGGAGATGAATAAGCGATTCGTGGATCGCATGATGTTCATGAAGACGCTTGTAAATAAAAGAGACATCATGGTTGTCGGCGATGATATGTTTAATTCAGAGTTCGATGGTTATGGTATAATTTTTATTACTTGGACAACCTTCAAGAATGATACGGAAAAGCGATTGATACAGAAGTTAGAAAAAGAGGTTATGAAAGGGGCAATTATTGTAACTCTTTCTTATCCAATAGAGTCAGAGAGTTTTGAACAACTTGCGACTAAAAATATCCTTACTTCTTGGGGCAAATCTACAGCGTTTTTTCAAAGGAAAATAAAATGAAAATAGGCTTATTTAGAAAGAATAGCAAGGCTCACTTACAAAAAGATGTAGAGCAGATAAAAGAAATCGTGAACTCGGCAGGGTTTGAGTTTCTAGATATCAGTACTATTCCGGAAAAGGTAGATATAATTTTAGTCCTTGGTGGTGATGGTACTATCTTACAGGCAGCAGAGCTATCACGAGAGATGAACGCCCCTATGTTATGTGTAAGCAGAGGCTATCTTGGGTTTCTTGCAGAGGTAGGACTTAACGGTTTAGCTAAAGCATTAGACAAGATTAAAAATGAAGAATTCTTTTATGATGATCGCAATTTACTTAGTGTTAAGAGTGATGATAACGTGTATCTTTGTTTAAATGAAGTTGTGATAAAAGGTGATGCCTTTAAACTTGTAGATCTTGATGTTTACTTGAATGATAATTTCTTATCATCTTATAAAACTGATGGCGTAATTGTGTCTAGTTCTACTGGTTCAACGGCATATAATCTATCAGCAGGTGGTCCAATTATTTTTCCTGATACAGAGGCGATAATTATCACGCCAGTGTGTTCGCATAGTCTTACTATACGTCCATTGGTAGTGTCTGCAAAAGATAAAATAAAAGTAGTATCCACTGAAAATAATTGTGCTTTTTCTGTTGATGGAAGACCAGAAGTAAAGGTTGATGATTTAGATGTTCAGGTAGAATTTTCTAAGAAAAAGGTTAGGTTTATTAGGTTTGACAAATATAGCTTCATTAAGGGGCTTCGTAACAAGCTAAATTGGAGCGGTAAGTTTAACAAAGCAGATGATCAAGACTCTTAGAATCCAAAACTATCTTTTTATAAAAGATCAGACAATCGAATTTTTCCCAGATATGAATGTTTTTATTGGTGAATCAGGTGTAGGTAAAAGCTTGATTATTAATATTCTTATGATTCCAGAAAAGAAGCCTAAGAAAGATATTATTGGTAAATGGGGAAGTGAATCTATTATCGATATAGAAGTAAATAAAGCTGGTGTTACAGAATATATCCAATTTGTAATAGGATCCAAGTTAGTTTTTAAGATTAATAATGAAGTAGTCACACAGAAGAGAATGAGAGAATATTGGCTGGATATTGTAGATGTGCACTCTCAAGGAAACTATCAGATGTTGTATGATTCGCAGCTTGAGATAATCGATTCATTCATGACAGCTTCTGAAAAAAAAGTAAAAAGTAACTACCTTTTGCAGTTTGAAGATTATTTTCAAAAGAAAGAAGTTATAAAAGAATTAGATTCTAAGCTGTTAACTGACTCGGAAAAAGATTTGTATGAGTATCATTTAATAGAAATAGAGAAAGTATCACCTAAAGAGAATGAAGATGACGAACTCTTCGTTACGCTTAAACAGATAAAGAACAGGCTAGAGTTCGAACAGTCAGTAGAAAAGGTCAGGACTGGCCTAGAAGAGGCGGGTTCAGGCATTTCTGCAAGCAGCATTGCCGCTGACAAGCTTGCTCATAAAGAATTAATAAGCAAAGAAATAGCAGAACGCTTGAACAGTCTGTTAGCAGAACAAGAAGACTTGCTTTGGGAATTAACTAAATTATCCAAACAAGATAATTATGAGAATCCTGACCAAATAGAATCTAGGTTGTCAGAGCTAGAGTCATTAAAAACAAAGTTTAAGAGATCACTGCAGGACTTATTAGAGTATCAAGAGAAAATAAAGGATATGCTAGATAACAGGGAATATTATCAAGCAAAAAGAGAAAAACTAGCAGGCGAGCTAGAGCAGTCTCGGCTATTACTAGTTCCTTTAGCAAATGATTTAACAGAAACAAGAAAGAAAGTTCTAAGTCGTGTGTTAGCAGATATAGAAAAAACACTTAAGACATTAAGGCTAGATAAAACGGAATTAAGCTATTCATTAAAAAAGAAAGAGTCTTTTGATGAACAAGGCAATGATGTATTAGAAATACTAATAAAAGTTAATGTAGGCACTCACTTTGCTACATTAAGGGAACTATCAGGCGGGGAGACTTCAAGAGTATTGCTAGCTCTCAAAGCAGTGTTGCTTAGCAAATCAGCAATAGGCACATATGTATTCGATGAAATTGATAGTGGGGTAAGTGGCGATATTGCATTTAAAGTTATGGAAGTAATGCATCAGATGGCTAATAATGCACAGTTGTTAGTGATAACCCACTTGCCAATGGTTGCAGTTAATACCAATGTGCTTTTTAAGATAAAGAAAATTTTTTTAGACCAACAGACTTCCATTGAAATAGATAGATATTTGAAACAAGAAGATATTATCAAAGAAGTTTCTATGTTAGTTACTGATAAGTCTACAGAAGCAGCAGATGCTTATGTGCGTTCTCTTGCGAGAAAACATAAATCAAACTAAAATCAGTAGTAAGGGGAAATTATGACTGAACAAGATAGTACAGAGCTTCAAGATTATTTAGATGATGAAAAGAATGATGAACTATTACAGTTTGTTACTTTCTTTATAAATGATGAACTATACGGTGTTGATATCTATAAAGTGCGTGAAGTTATAAAGATGACAGACATTACATTCGTGCCACGTAGTACAGAATATGTAGTAGGTGTTATTAATTTAAGAGGACAGGTTATTCCTGTTATAGATTTAAGGCTTAGGTTTTCGCTAGAACCAAGAGAGTATGATAAGCATACAAGAATTATTATTGCTGAGGTTAAGGGTAAGAATGTTGGTATGACAGTAGATAGAATGAATAAGGTAGAACGTATTCATGAGAGTAAGATGAAAAAAGATTCTAATGTAATATCAAGTATCGATGCTGATTTTATTGAAAGAATTGGCGAGGTAGCAGAAACAATTATGGTTGCAGTTGATCTGAACCTTATATTAGGCAAGATTTAATGTTTGATCGCTGGCATTTTGAGAGTAGGGAAATCGATGAGCTCAAGCCATATGCTACTTATGCTAGGCACTCTAAAGGAAGAGATTATAAAGAAGAGTTAGATTCGACAAGAACTTGTTTCCAAAGAGATAGAGATCGTATTATCCATTCAAAAGCATTTCGCAGATTGAAGCATAAAACACAGGTATTTGTTTCTCATGAGAATGATCATTTCAGAACAAGACTTACTCATACTTTAGAGGTAGCGCAAATTGCGAGGCATATATCTCGAGTTTTGGGCTGCAATGAGGACTTAGTAGAATCTATCGCCTTAGCACACGATCTTGGGCATACACCTTTTGGACATGCTGGTGAAGATATGCTCAATCAGTTGTTGAAAAATCATGGTGGGTTTGAGCATAATATGCAAAGTAAACGTGTTGTTGAATTGCTCGAGAATAAGTATCCATTTTTTGAAGGATTAAACCTTAGTATCGAGGTGTTAGAAGGGCTAATGAAGCATTTCACTCCATTTGATAACCCAATGAATGTTGCAGCGGATGAGTTGGTTCACCCTTCAATGGAGGCGCAGATAGTTAATCTTGCAGATCAGCTTGCCTATATTAATCACGATTTAGATGATGGGTTGGCTTCAGGAATACTTGATATCGATGCACTTACTTCTGATGTAGAGCTATGGAGAGAAGCTCAACTGGTTAATGAACATAAATATAGTGGTTTGAGAGCAGATCAAAAAAGATTTCTAAATGTACGCTACCTAATAAATATCATGGTTATAGAAGCTGTTACAAATAGTGAAAAGAATATTAATGAGAAATCAATAGCGAGTTTAGAAGATGTATATAATTGTGACCAGATTTTAATAGATTATAATTCAGAATTTAAGCAGAAGATTGTTGTTATGCAAAAGTATTTATATGATAAATTTTATTCTGATTATCGTATTTTGCAGTCATCAGTAAATGGTAAGACTGTAATTAAGGATCTTTTTGAATATTATTTATTACATCCGGAAGTTATTCCAGCTGACCATTTAGGAAGAGTAGAGGATTTTTCGTTGCATCGTGTTATAGCTGATTATATTGCCCTGATGACAGATAATTATGTATTAGCAGAACATAAGCGTTTAGTTACTGGCAAAACTAACCTTTAGTTTTTTTAGACTCGTATTCTTCTTTTAGTTTTTTAGTATCATTAATAATGTCTGATATGTTTTGTTGTATTTTTTCTATGCTTTGTTTCGGAGCAAACTCTTCTTTCATTTTAAGAGTATCACCCAAAATATCTTGAATGGAAGCTTTTAGGATATCCTTGTCAGATTTCTCAATAGCTTTGCCATCTTTGCCAATAATATTTTTTGTTTTTAATTGTTCTATAAGTTTTGTCTTTTCTTCATCTTTTACACCTTTGAGATTAAAGGTGTTTTTGCTTATAGGTTTATTTTGTTCAATTGTTGCTGTAACAGCATTCATAGTTTCTTCAATATAATATGCATAACAAATTGTAGTTATTTTTGCTGATAATTTTGCCAATTGGTTATGCTGTGCTTTTGTTATTTTGCCTTGGGCTTGTTTTGAAAGTTGTTGAAAAAACTTTGTTCCCAAGTATTCTTTATTCTTTAGTGCTATTAAAGTATTTATGGAGCAACCTGCGATAACATTTTCATCAGATACTAGTAATAGTGAAATTAATGTATCATCTGCTTCAGGAGTAGCATCTGGAGCTAATCTGCTTATTAATGCTAGCTTTTTATCAGTTGAAAGATTTTCTGGTTTATATAATTTTAAAGAAGTTTTAATGGTTAAGGCATCTACATAAGGAAGTATTTGCTTCAATATCTTACTTGATGCTTGGCTTAAGTCTTGATAGTTTTTTATAAGGAATTCAACTTTTTTATTTTTTTGTAATTTATTAAATAGTTTTAAGTAATTATCTAGAATTTTCGTACAAATAATCTGATAATCATTATCTGACATAAAGTCTTCAGAATGCATATTTTTAACGACATCAGACTCTAGCTTCATGGTAAGATTGTTTTGTTTCATCATTTGTTGCTGTGCATTATCCTGAGTGACAACATCCTTATTTAATTCTTTAGATATTTGAGCATTATCTTCTTTTTCAGCTTCGTTATATTCATTAGTCACTTTGATGTTTCGAAGACCTTTAGTTTTGATGTTTATATCAGCTTGGTCACCAACTATAGCGTTAATTGGGGATTTATTTACTGCTGGATTTTCTATATTAGCCATGGATTTTCCTTATTTTGCAACTTGGTATACATTGTAAACATTGCCCTGTAGTTCAAGCTTTTCTAAGTCCTGTAAATTGTTAATCATTGTTATATCACCTGTAAGAGATTCTATAGCAAGGATAGACGTTTTGTCATTATGAAGAGGATGTTTTGCTTTATATACATTTAATCCAGCTTCATTAGCAGTATGAATAATTTTATCATTGCCATGAATTTTTTGTATGTTCTTTAAGTTAAGTTCTCTTTGTAGTTTTGTTTTAAATTGTTTTATATCATCCCAGCCGAGACATTCTAACGTTTCTTGTGCATTCACATATCCTGTATCTTCATCATATATTATCATTTCAGGAGAGTAACGTTGATTGAATGTTCTGAGGTTTTTTAGATAACGCATAGATGATTGCATGTTTAAGCTAAAAAGCTTTTGTTGTTGGACTAGGGAGCTTTTTTTAATTTTTTGTGATTGCTGATTATTTAATGCTCCAGTTTCATTATTATCATCTGAGAATAATGATTCATCTATATCTTCGATATCCTCAAGTTCATCCCTATTGCCAGTTTTTCTTTTAATTTTTTTTAACCATGATTGGAACATTGTTGAGGCTTCTTTTTCTCCTAAAAGTTTGTTTTGTAAGTTAGTTTTGCTTATTTTTTTGTTTTGTTTTAGTTTATTTAGCTGAGTATTTTGGAGAACCTCTAGGCCATTTGCTCTAGGTGTAGTAGCTTCCTCTGTAGCAAGCTTAATAAGTTGTTGAATATTTTTCAGTGTTTGTGCTGTACTTTTATTTTGAGGATTAGTTGAGCTAGTTTCTGTTGTATTAACTTCACTAATTGTTTTTTGTGTTTCTTGTACTTCTTCTTGTTTGCTAACTGTTTTGAATTGTTGTTGAAAGTTAGCTTTCTTGGCCTGATTCTGCATGTTCAGCTTGTTTGGCTGAAATCCAGGTTGATCAGCATTTACATTAAGATTACTATTTATTCCCCCAATATCCATTTGTTCCCCTATATTAAAGATTTAATCCCTTATATAAACTACGCCCAAATTGCCACTTTTTATTCATCAATATTTTTCGATACATCTTATTGTCCATTCATGGCGATATTAGTATGTGATAGGGAATGATACAAAGGAAGAAAGTTTAAAAACAAAAACAGAGGGGGATTTAAAATGGTAGATATAATTAGTAATATCGGAATAGATGCACAAGGAGGGGTTGGACAAACCCAGGCGGATGAGGGATTACAAGAAGAGGGTTTAGTACAAGAATCGGTTGAGATGGAATACAGCTATGATAGTTCATCTAACCCAACAGATTTTCAGTTTTTAAAATTAGAACTGAATGGAAAAAAATATAATGGTATACCAGATATATTTCAATCCGAAGACCCAGCAATTCAAACTATGTTTGATACATTAAGAGCAGAGTCGGTTGTTACCGCTGATATGAGTCTTGGAGATCAACAAAAGATTATGTCTTATGTAGGTGATCTTGCAAATATAACACAAGAAGCAGCGAATGCTAATGCAGCTACTGCTTTTAATGGAACAGAAAATGTAGCTGTTACTAGTTTTATTTCTCCAGAAGATCCATCAGTTACAGCTTTAGCTGCACAATTATTAGCAGATGGTGTTATAACTTCTGATATGACTGATGCTGAGAAATTAGCCGCAATAACAAGTTATGTAAATGCTAATATTCAGTATGAAACAGATTCTCCTGGTGAAGGATGGAGTACAGCGGCAAATACAATTGCTTCAGGTACGGGTGATTGTGAAGATATGGCAATACTTGTAGCTAATTTAGCACTTGCTTGTGGTGTTGATGAAAGTAGTGTGCAGATATGTGTTCAAGGTGGCAGTGAATCATCACAAGGACACGTAGTAGTAGGAATCGCTAATGAAAATGGTGCATTGTCTATTTTTGATCCTGTTTCTGGGGAACAATCAACTGCATCGGTAAGTGATTTCACTTTTACATTTACTTCTCAAGCAGTGACTAGTGGAGATGGGTCTGTTGGTAATACATATGCAATGGAAGATGCCAATAATGTGAATAGTATGTACACAGCATCTAGCGCTAGGGTGAGATATATTATAGGGCGTGCAATCGATACTACATATGAGTCAATGTTGGGGTTGGCAGGGAAGCTAGATGGATATACTGATCCAGGGGCTTTGTTTGTATTACAGCAAGAGCTGCAGACTATGAAAGATATGATTGCAACATATACAGCTGTTGGTAAGATGATTGGTGATGTAATATCTGAAGCAATGGTTAGCTTTGCACGGGGACTTAGTAGTTAATTATTAGCAGGATTTATTAAGTAGTTATAGCATTCTATTGAGTTATGGTCGATGTTGCGGCCAGACTCAATAAGTTTGTTTAATGAATACTTAACAGCAAAAATCATTGCTTTGTCTAAATCTTGAAACGCTAATTCTTTAAGTTCAGCTAGTTCTTTATATTTTCTTTCTGGTTCAATCATATCTGCAATGTAGATGATTTTTTCAAGTGTATTCATATTTGCTTTGCCTGTGGTGTGCCATCTTATGGCCTCGCATATTTCAACGTTACTTATTCCTATATCATTTTCTGCAATTAATGCTCCAATAGGGGCATGTAGTAACTTTTTGTTAAGAATTTCAGATTCAGACAATGGAAAGTTATGCTCTCTAGCAATTATTAGGGCTCTTTCTAAGGCAATATCTTTTGCTATGTCATGTAAAATGCCTGCCGTATAAGCTTTTTCTTCATCAAAATTGTATTTTTTAGCTAAGGCAACTGCAGTATCTGATACTCTTATAGAATGTTGAATTCTTTCTTTAGAGCTAAGATTTTTTTCTAAAATGGATATGAAATTAGTGCTCATCTGTAGATTATAGTGTAGATATGATTAGATTGAAATACTGGAAAGTTTAGTTAACGATTAGTTCTCTGCCGTTAAGTTCAAAACCATGCATTTTTTTAATTACTACTTCAACTTGGTCGTTAGGAACTTCTACAAACCCAAAACCTCTTGGTTCTCCTGTAAGTGCATCTTTTTCTATTTTAGCTCTAACTTTGTCAATTTCATTGATATCATTAAAGACAGATGCCAGTTCTTCTTCTGTTGTTTCCCATGATAGGTTTCCTACATATAGACTAGTGCTCATTGCTGCCTCCTTGCTTTAGTATTTATAATTATAGATACTAAATAGATAAAAATCAATAAAATTTATCCTTGAGCCCTTTTATGTGTTGGCATAAAAGGTGGCATGTGTTGATTTATTGTCTTGAAAATAATGAATACAAAGATTATTGGCTATGGTATTATTTTCTTATGGCACAAGAGACAGTCCAAAACAGAGGACCATTATCTAACGATATTTTTATGATTTCCGGAGTATTACTGGTATTAATAATGCTGTTAATTCCGTTGCCTGTAATAATTATAGATTTAATAGTTTCGTTTAATTTTACAGTATCAGTATTAATACTTCTTGTGACAATGTATACACGTGAAGCTGTTAGTTTTAATGTTTTTCCTACCTTTTTGCTTCTAGTTACTCTATTTAGACTGGCATTAGGCATTTTGCTTACTAGGTCTTTAATGCTTAGTGCAAGTGCAGGTAACATCGTTCAGACATTTGGCGAGGTTGTTGTAGGGGGTAATTATGTTGTAGGTATTATGATATTTCTAGTACTTGTTATTATCCAGTTTGTTGTTATTACTGGTGGTGCTCAAAGAGTTGCAGAAGTTGCAGCTAGGTTTACCTTAGATGCAATGCCAGGTAAGCAGATGGCTATTGATGCAGATCTTAATGCTGGATTGATAGACGAAGATACAGCTCGCAAGAAAAGAATAGATGTTGCGAAAGAGGCAGACTTTTATGGGTCAATGGATGGTGCTACCAAGTTTATTCGTGGTGATGCTATAGCATCAATTATCATTATCATTGTTAACATATTAGGTGGGTTTGTGATTGGTGTTGTTCAGTTAAATATGAGCCTGATGCAGTCACTTCAGATATATACATTGCTTACTGTTGGTGCTGGTATTGTGCTACAGATTCCTGCATTACTTATTTCAGCAGCTACGGGTATTATTGTTACCAAAGCATCTTCAGAGGATAATTTAGCGGCAGACATTAAGCGCCAGTTGTTTTCACAACAGCGTGTGTTATATATAGCTGCAGGTCTTGCTTTCTTGGCATTGTTTATCCCTGGAATGCCAAAAATTCCATTTTTAGCGTTAGCCGCATTCTTTGGTTATTTGGGTTATAGTTTTACTTCAATACAAGAAGAAGAGGCAAAAAAAGAAGCAGAAGATAAGGTAAAAGCAGCTCAGGCTGGAGAGCAAAAAGCTGTTGCTCCTGAAAAAATAGTTCCTAAGATAGACGTAGACATTTTAGAGTTAGAAATTGGTTATGGAGTGATTCCTTTAGTTGATCCAAAGCAAGGAGGAAATTTGCTTGAGAATATTACTTCTATGAGAAAAAAATTAGCTTCAGAACTAGGTATAATTATTCCTCCAGTACGTATTAGAGATAATATAAGTTTAAAACCAAATAATTATGTAGTAAAAATCAAAGGTTCTGATATGGCTATTGGCGAAGTGATGAACGATAGGATGTTAGCTATGGACCCAGGTGGAGTAACTGAGAAAATTTCTGGCTTTGAGACAATAGAGCCTGCCTTTGGACTAAAGGCAATCTGGATATCACCAAATGATAAAGAACGTGCTCAAGTTGCTGGGTATACAGTAGTAGATGCTGCTACCGTTATTATTACTCATATTACAGAGATTATTCGTAAACATGCATCTGAATTATTAGGGCGTCAGGAAGTAAAAGTATTAATAGATAATGTTAAGGAAAAATATCCAGCAGTAGTAGAAGAACTTATTCCTGATTTAATGGTAGTAGGTGAAGTGCAAAAAGTTATGGGACAATTGTTAGAAGAGAGGATCCCAGTTAGAAATCTTGTAACGATTCTGGAGATTCTTGCTGATAATGCTAGGATAAACAAAAATATAGACCAGCTTACTTCTAATTGCAGGCAAGCCTTAGCAAGGCAGATTACAAAGATGTATCAAACACCAAAAGGTGTAGTTGCTGCAATAACACTAGATCCATCATTGGAGCAAAAAATAGCAGACTCTATTCAATATACAGAACAGGGGTCTTTTACTTCTCTTAGTCCTGTTTATATTCAGAGCTTATTTCAAAGCATAGCGGCAGAGGTAGAAAAAGTTTCAAAAATGGGATATCAGCCAGTTATACTTTGCTCAACAAGTGTAAGGCCTCATTTTAGAAAAATGACCACTCGCACATTTCCCAATCTTGCTGTCTTAGCGTATAATGAAATATTGTCAGACGTTGAGATACAAGCCATAGGTTTAGTGAGGTTGCCTGATGAGAATCAAGAAGTATGAAGCAAGGAATATGAATGAAGCAGTCAAGATGATCAAAAGAGATTTTGGTTCTGAGGCTGTTATATTACATTCGAGAACGGTTAATAAAGGTGGCTTTCTTGGTTTTTTTGGCCAGGATATAGTTGAAGTAATGGCAGGAATCGATGTGAATATTGTTGAAAAAAAACAAAAAGAAGCTGTTGATACGAGCTTCTTTAATGCAACGGCTGCTGTAAATCCTAGACCAAAATTAGAAGTTGATAATAAACCAGAAATTCCAAGTGTTGTAATGAGAGAAAGTGCACCAATAACATCTAGTTTGGAGAATAAGATTACTACTATTTCTAGAGAGATGGATGATATAAAAGAAACTTTAAATATTATTGTTCGCAAGGTAGCAAATTCTCCTCACCCAATGATTACTCCTAAATTAATGATTTACTATAAAACATTAGAATCTATCGGGATGAGCGAAGATATAATTATTCATATTTTGCAAGACGTAGAGAATGATTTTGAAGATAAGGAATTAGAAAATAAGGATATAATAAATGAGTATATTAGAAAAAAAGTTTCAAATATGTTGGGACAATCGCATCCAATAGATTTGGATAGCCCTGATAGTAAAAAGATTGTTGCATTAGTTGGGCCAACTGGGGTAGGAAAAACTACAACAATTGCTAAAATGGCTGCTAATTTCAGTTTAATACAGAAAAAAAAGGTTGCACTGATAACTATCGATACGTTTAGGGTTGCGGCAATAGAGCAATTAAGAAACTATTCAAATATAATAGGTATTCCAATGGATGTTGTTTTTAATATGGATGATTATACTCAAGCATTAAGAAAATATAAGGATATGGATTTAATTCTTATTGATACAGCTGGTCGTTCTCCAAAGAATAGATCGCAAATAATGGAATTGAAAAAATATTTAAAAAATACATTTGTTGATACATATTTAGTGCTTAGTGTTACGGGAAAATCGAAAGATATTTATAATACTATTCAGCGTTATGATTCAATTTTTGATGATAAAGTCATTTTTACAAAAACAGATGAAACTGATTCAAGAGGAGTTATTGTTGATATAGTCCATAAGTATCAAAAGAAGCTTACTTATTATGCAAACGGACAGAATGTTCCAGATGATTTTGAGGAAGCAAAACCATCAAAAATTGCAGATTTGATATTTGAAGGACAAACTTAGTTTAAAATGGGGGTAATAAATGGATCAAGCTGAATCTCTTCGGCAATTGGTCAGGTCACAGGGAAGAAATGATGTTAGTGCATCATCATTATCTCGTAAGGGTAGCAATACTAGAGTTATAGCTGTTACCAGTGGCAAAGGTGGTGTAGGTAAATCTAACCTATCTTTAAACATTGCTATTTCTTTATCAAAGAATTTTAATAAAAAGGTTTTGATCCTTGATGCTGATTTTGGTACTGCAAATGTTGATATTTTAATGGGTGTTTTTCCAAAACATAATATAAGTAACATAATATATGACCAGCTTCCTGTTGAAGATGTGATAGTTGATGGTCCTTATGATGTGAAAGTATTACCAGGTGTATCTGGTGTTGCTCAGTTAACTTCGCTTACAGAGAATCAGAAACAGTTCTTTTTTGAGCAGTTAGAATTATATCAAGACAAGTATCATCCAGATGTCATATTAATAGATACCGGTGCGGGAGTTGGTAATAACGTAATGAATTTCTTGTTAGCAGCAGATGAAGTGCTAGTTGTTGTTACTTCTGAACCGACTTCTTTATCAGACTCATATGCTGTAATAAAAACATTGCATCAGTATAATGAAGATATGAAAGTTAGCGTGATTGCCAATATGGCCCCAAGTGAAAATGAAGGGCTAAGAGTTTATTCATTATTACAGAATGTATGTAGTAAGTTTCTTGGCAAGGATGTTGAATATTTAGGACATGTAAATGCAAGCAAAACGCTTGTATCTGCAGTTAAACAACAAAAGCCTGTTTTGATTAGTTACCCAAATTCTAGTGTAAGTTTTGATATCAACAAATTGTCAAAAAAGATAATAAATAGTGATACAGGAAACAATAAAAGTTTTAAAAACTTTTTTTCTGTAGCTACTAAATATTTTGGTTGGAATGATTAGGAAGTATAGTCTTTATTTTTCAAACACAGCAGCAATTGTTATGTTTGTTACTGGATTATTTCAGAATATTTCTTTTTCTGCACTTGTAATACGTACAGTAGCTACTTTTTTTGTTTGTTATTTCTTAGGAATTATTTTAGGAGTACTTACAATAGAATCCTTGTTAGATAGCCAGGTTAATAAGATTAAAATGAAGCGAGAAATGCAAGCTAAAGCGAAGGATAGTCCTTCTGATGCTAACTAAAAATCCATATTTAAAAGATAAGACTAGTGAAGATATCGAGCGTATGGTGCTTGATAACCTTGCGTTGGTTAAGCATATTATTAATAAGATGGAAATGAACCTGCCTTATGGTATGGACCGTGATGACTTGATTAGTATTGGTAATATCGGGTTGTTGGAAGCTGCACAGAACTTTGATAAATCAAAAAACGTTAAATTTCAAACTTATGCATATATAAGAGTTCGAGGTGCTGTGCTTGATGAAGTGAGAAAATTTAGTTTTGGCGGGCAAGCTATAATCCGAAAACATAAGAAGATTTCAAATGCTTATAGAACTTTAGAACAGAAACTAGGCAGAACTCCAAATGATAAAGAAGTTGCAGATGAATTAGGGCTTACAGAAGAGAAGTTTGATAAAATGTTGGAATCTACTAGCGGTGCTTATTTGATGTCTTTAGATGATTTCACAAATGATGAAGACAGTACACGTTTTATTGATCAGTTATCAGATAAGGAAGATCATTTAGGCAGTATTATTGATCAAGAGAATCAACAGTTGATAGTAAATGCAATTGATAATTTACCAGAAAAAGAAAAGACGGCTCTTAGTCTCTACTATGAACAGCGATTGTCACTAAAAGAGATAAGTCTTATAATGAACTTGTCTGAGTCCAGGATATCTCAGATTCATAAAAAAGCTGTGTTAGGCATTAGAGCTTATATACAGAACAGAATCTAATTAGATTCTGTTATCCTCTTAGAATCTAAAGGAGAAATTGATGGAAAAAAGCTTTAAGGATACCCTGAATTTACCACAAACAGACATGCCGATGAAAGCAGGGCTGCTTAGGATTGAAGAACCAATCCTTGAAAAATGGGAAAAGAACAATACCTATAGAAAACGTTTAGAAGAAAATAAAAATAATAATGAGTTTATATTACATGATGGCCCACCATATCCAAATGGAAACATTCACCTAGGCCATGCATTAAATAAAATACTTAAAGATATTGTTGTTAAATATCATCTAATGAAGGGTGATTATACACCTTTTATACCTGGATGGGATTGTCATGGTTTGCCAATAGAAACGCAGCTTTTAAAAGAGCTTAAAAAGAAGGATGCACAACATTTTGAGATAAATGAGTTTAGAGATCAGTGTAAAGAATATGCTTTGCGATATGTCGACCTTCAGAAAGTTCAATTCCAAAAAATGGGCATATTTGGTGATTTTGATAACCCATATTTAACACTTACTCCAGAATATGAAAAAGGGGTAATAGACCTTTTTGGTAAGATGGCAGAGCATGATGTGATTTATCAAGGAAGAAGGCCAATCCATTGGTGTATGAATTGTACAACTGCTCTTGCTGAAGCAGAGATAGAATATGCTGATGAGAAATCTCCTTCAATTTATGTGAAGTTTACATTAACAAAACCTGTTAAAAAACACGAAGATGTTTCTCTAATAGTTTGGACTACTACGCCTTGGACATTGCCTGCAAACGTAGCAGTAGCAGTTAATAATGATTTTGAATATGTCTTATTCGAAGTAGCTGCTGAGAAGTATATTTGTATATCGGATCTTTTAAATAAGATTTCAGAAGTAATGGAATGGGCAGACGTTAAGATTCTTGACCACATAAAAGGAAAAGAACTTGTTGGCCTGGAATACTCGCATCCTTTTATAGATAGGGAATCCCCTATAATAGCAGCTGAGTTTGTTTCTAATGAAGATGGTTCAGGTATGGTGCATATCGCTCCAGGTCATGGTTATGACGATTATCTTGCTGGATTGCAGTATAATCTTCCGATAATTATGCCTGTTGATGATAAAGGTGTTTTTACAGAAGAAGCTGGTAAGTATGAAGGCATGAAAGTCTTTGATGCTAATAAGAGCATCGTTCAGGATATGGAAGCATCTGGCAAATTGCTTAAAATGAAATGGTTAAAACACTCTTATCCTCATTGTTGGAGATGTCAGAGCCCAGTTATCTTTAGAGCTACAGAACAGTGGTTTGTAAGAATGGATGGCGACTATGATATAAGAGGTAAAGCATTAGCAAAGATTGCAGAAATCGACAAAAATAACGGTTGGATTCCTTCTTGGGGAGAAAAACGTATTAGAGGAATGGTCGAGGGGCGACCTGATTGGTGTATTTCACGTCAGAGAAGTTGGGGAATACCTATTCCTGTATTCTATTGTGAGAAATGTGAGAAACCTCACTATAAAGGTGTATTTAATAAAGCAGTTTCAGAATTAGTTGGCAAAGATGGTACTAATATTTGGTTCACTATGACTGCAGAAGAGATTCTTCCAAAAGGAATAAAATGTGAATCATGTGGACATGATACATTTATAAAAGATAGTAATATTATGGATGTTTGGTTGGAATCTGGTTCTAGTCATGAATCAGTAATTAAGCCAAGAAAAGAGCTTTCTTATCCAGCTGACCTGTATCTTGAAGGTAGTGACCAACATAGAGGATGGTTTCAGTCTTCATTATTAACATCAGTAGCAGCCTACGACAAAGCTCCTTATAAACAGGTACTTACACATGGTTTTACCATTGACGAAAAAGGGCAGAAAATGAGTAAGTCTAAAGGCAATGTAATAGATCCATTAAAAGTAACAAAACAACATGGTGTAGATATCCTAAGACTTTGGGTAAGTTCTACCGATTTCAGAAATGATGTATCGTTATCAGAAGGCATTATTAAACAGGTTAAAGAAGCGTTTTCTAAGATAAGAAATACTATGAGATTCATGATTGGCAACCTTAACGATTTTGACCCAAATAAAGACCTTGTAGCTAATGATGATATGCTAGCAATAGACAAATATATACTATCTGTTAATACTAAAGCTATTAATAAAGTTGATGACTTATATAACACATATGTTTTCCATCAAATTTATAGAACAATCTATGAATTTTGTATAAGTGACCTAAGTTCATTTTATTTAGACGTACAAAAGGATAACTTATACTGTAATTCTATTGATTCTATTGGCAGAAAATCATGCCAGACAGCAATGTATAAGATGTGCCAGGATATGGTGAAGGTTTTAGCACCAATCCTTAGTTTTTCTATGGAAGATATTTATCATTATTTGCCTGTTGACCATAAGGAGTCAATATTTATGGAGTTAATCCCTAGTGACGAAGTAAAAGAAGATAAAGATGTTGATGCTTTTAGCGATTTATTATCTTTTAGATCACTTATTAATCTTGAATTAGAAAAATTAAGAAAAGATAAGGTTATCGGTAGTTCTTTAGATGCAAAAGTTGTTTTATTTACTGATAAAAAAGTAACTAGTGAAGACATTATGCAAGTGATGGTTCTTAGTAATGTAGAAATTAAACCAGCAAACGGAGAAGATAGAGTAGAGGTAAACAAAGCTGATGGTGAAAAGTGTGAGCGTTGTTGGAAATATGCAGAGCTTAGCTCTGAAGGTCTTTGTCCTCGTTGTGATTCTGTGGTAAATGTCTAAGAATTCTTTTTCTTTTAAAAAGGATAGCTTTAATATTAAAGTGCCTTTGCTTTATATTGGTGCTTTTTTAGTTACATTAATTGTCGGATTTTATTTTGGCTTATTAATTAGCCAATGGAAATTTGTGGATTTCATGTTGCATGTAATGCCTCAAACAAAAGTAAGCCCAGCTGACAATATTCTAGTACTTGGAATTGATGCTTTAAAAGGCAGCAAGCGTTCAGATACTATAATGGTTGTAAATGTTAATCGTGCCACTAAAAAGATAGGGCTACTATCAATTCCACGTGACTCCAGAGTCAATATAAAAGGTCACGGGTTAGATAAGATAAATCATGCCTATGCTTATGGCGGAGTTGAGGCTGTAAAAGCAGCATTGTCTGAGTATTTGCAGATTCCAATCAGTTACCATGTAGTACTTAAGCTACAAGGTGTAAGAGATATGGTTAATGATATTGGTGGCGTGGATATTAATGTTCCTAAACGAATGTATTATGTAGATAAAGCAGGAGATCTGTATATAGATTTTCAGCCTGGCGAACAGACAATGGACGGTGACGAGGCTACATCTTATCTTAGATTCAGAAAAGATAGCAGTGGGGATATCGGAAGGATTGGGAGGCAGCAACAGTTCGTTAAGTCAGTAATTAGCAAGATGCTTCTGCCCCATAATTTAGTAAAAGTGCCAAAGCTTGTTAGTGAGATGGATAAGTATGTGGAAACCAATTTAGCTGTAGCTCAGATATTAGGACTGGCTGTAGAGTTTAGATCTAGTTTAGAAAATGGTTCACTCAAGGTAAATACCTTGCCTGGTGCTGTTGTATTGATAAATGGAATTTATTATTGGAAAGTTAATAGGACTGCAGCAACTAAGATGGTAGATACAACATTGCATGGATTTGATGATATGCGAATTGCTAAGAAAGAAGTGAAGTCTAAATTAAAGTTAGCTAACAAAAATTTAGGGAAACCAAAGGTTTTAACCTTAGTTGAGATGAAGAAATATCTTCCTGAAGAAGAAACGATGTTTACAACTGATGTTATTTTTGATGAAGGAGTAACCTTGACTATTGAGGTCCTTAATGGAAATGGTATACCTGGCTCAGCGACAGAGGTAGCAGCAGTTCTTAAGGGACGAGGTGTTAATGTGCCAAGAGTAGATAATGGAGCTCATTTCCATTATGAAGATACGGTTCTAGTTGATTGGAAGGGTAATACTGCTGAAGCACTTCAACTTGCGAAAGCGATGAATATAAATCCTGCACATATAATAATTTATTATAAGCCAAAAAAGACAATAGATATGTGTTTGGTAGTAGGTAAGGATTGGCGGAATCTAACTGGTTTAGAAGATGGTCTTCAAACTAGCAATCCCATATTGCCACCCGAAGAATCCATTCCTGACGAGCATATTATAATAATTGAATAAGTTAAACTAGAATTAGTTTTAAATAGTTAAAGAATAATTTCTCTTTTACCAGAATCATCCATTTCAGAAATAACCCCTGCATCTTCAAGCTCTTCCATTATTCTAGCAGCTCTGTTGTAGCCAATTCTAAGCTTTCTTTGAATAAATGATATAGAGGTCTTCTTTGTTGTTGTTACTATCTCTCTAGCCTCATTAAAGAACTCATCTTGGCCATTCTCATTACTAGTAGACGCACCCTTTTTGATGTTTTCTAAATCTTCTGGTTTTAGATCCACAACTTCTTGTAAGTATTCTGGTTGTCCTTGTTTTTTTACAAACGCAACAACATCATTTACTTCTTTATCTGATAAGAATACACCTTGTACACGGGTAGGGCGCATAGCGCCAACTGGTTTATATAGCATGTCGCCTTTACCTAGAAGTTTTTCTGCTCCCATTCCATCTAAAATAGTTCTACTGTCTATCTGAGAGGATACTGCAAAAGAAATTCTTGATGGTACATTTGCTTTGATAAGGCCTGTTATAACATCAACAGAAGGTCTTTGTGTAGCAATAACGAGGTGCAGTCCAACAGCTCTAGCCATTTGAGCTATCCTTGCGATGCTAGTTTCTACATCAGATGCTGCAGCAATCATAAGATCAGCAAGCTCATCAATAACAATTACTATATATGGATGTTTCTTTGGAATAAAGAATTCTGCTTGTTCTTCTTCTGGAAGTTTTTCTCTTTCTTTTCTTAGTTCTTCTATTTTTATATTAAAGTCGTCTATTTTCCTTACACCCATTTGCGCAAGGTCATCATAGCGTCTTTCCATTTCTCTACAACACCAGCGGAGAGTAACAGCTGCTTTCTTAGCATCAGTCACAACAGGAGCTATAAGGTGTGGGATATCATCATATACATTAAGCTCAACCTTTTTCGGGTCAATCATAATGAATCTTACAGTTGATGGTGTATTTCTTAGTAATAGACTAATAAGTATCGAGTTTATACAGACAGATTTACCAGAGCCAGTTGCACCAGCTACCAGTAGGTGAGGCATTTTACTAAGGTCAAGATAAGATGTAGCGCCTTCAATATCTTTGCCAAGTGCTATTAATAAATTAGCTGCAGAATAAATAAACTTCTCATCTTTAGCTAAAGGAAGCATGTTCACAATATTGCCTACATTATTTGGTATTTCAATGCCAATAACTGATTTTCCAGGAACAGGTGCTTCTATTCTTACTCCCTTAGCCGCAAGGTTAAGCGCAATATCATCAGCAAGATTAACAATCTTACTTACCTTTACGCCAAATCCTGGCTGTATCTCATATCTTGTTACATTCGGTCCTTGACTAGTATTTACCACTTTTGCATTTACTTTAAAGCTTTCAAGCGTATCTTCTAATCTATTGATGGTAGTTTGTATGTCAGCCTCAACCTTTTTCATATGTTCTTTATTGATTGTTGGTTTTGCAAGGAGCTTGAGGTCTGGAAGCAAGAAGTCTTCGTTATCAGATTCAATTCTTTCTATATCAATAACTGCTTCTTTTACTGGGTCTGGTTTAACTTTTTCTTTTTTCTTAGTTTCCTTAGATTTTTTAGCTTCTTTAATCTTTTCTTTTTTAGCTTTAGTTGGTTTTTCAATAAATTCTTTTATTGCTGGTTCTTTTCTCTTCCTTTTTGCAGGCACTTTCTCTTCATCTTTTTTTGTCTGTGATTTGTTATTGATGATGTCTAATAAAGTAACCCCAGATTTTAAGAAGGCATTTTTAATAGCAATAGTAATATCTAGAAGTGTTACATTAAATATTAACAAGAAGCAGATAAAGATAGAGGCAATTACCATTATTTTAATGCCATTAAACCCAAAAAGATTTTTGAATATGAATGTTAATATGTATCCAATTAGTCCGCCAGGGTGTTCTAAGTATGGTTTAAGAATTAACTTATTTGTAATTGTTGCTGATTGTAGCTCTAATACAGATAAATAAACTAAATATGCGTAAATCATACCAGGGACTACTGTTTTTTCTCTGGTAATACTTTTGCTGAATAGAAGCAGAATCCCTGTAATTGCTATAAATACAGGTAGAAGTATCTTGCCTTCACCTATGAATAAGCTGAGAATATTTCCAAAAACAAATTTGCCAACTATGCCAGTAGAAATTACGTAGGTATTGCCTAGATAAAGGAATCCAGCGACAGCCAGAATAATAATCCCGATGATCTCTCTTTTGAATTGATCGGAAAATGATGATTCCTTGAAATAAAAATCTTTGTTTTTCTTAGCCATTGGGTACACCTATTATAACAAAGTTAATCTATAGTTGAAATGCCACGCTTTTTATATGTTTATGCTGCATATTCTTAAAAATATTGGGTATAAGAATATATAAGCCGCTTGAACCAGAAAAAATTGATGCATTTTGTTAGTATCTAAAATGCGTATATATAGTAGTAACAAAAAAAGAATTGGGGAAAATATTATGGGTTTAAATTTACCAGGAATTTCATTACCAAGTATACCTGGCACAGGAAGTATAGAAAATACAGAAAATAGTGGTATAGATATTGCTGATTTAAATATAACAATGGGAAATGGCGGTAAGATGACCATACACGGTACGGATGGTGATGATTCCGTAGGAATTTATAACAACCTTGCTGGAGAACAATGGATAGATACTGATGGTGATGGGCAATATGGGTCTGAGGATATTATGATTGCTGACTATTTAGATCAATATAATGCTGATAACGATACTAATATAACTGAAAGTCAAGTTCGTATGGAAGTTGACTTAGCCGCAGGAGATGATTCTCTTACTATTGGTAAAGGAGTCTCTGTAAATACAGTAACAGATAACATTGGCGCTAATACTATAAATGTTGATGGGCATGTGGATGATTTGACTGTTGGACAAGGTATTGCGCATTCACATTCTTCTGGAGGTGGCTGGTTCACTTCTAGAATCACTCTTACTACATATTCAGACTATGATGATAATGAAATCAATGTAAATGGTTCAGTTGGAAATATTACTGGTGGTAGAGCAAATGATACTTATGATGTATCATCAGGTGCCAGCGTAGGAAAAATTACTGATAGTTATGGTGATAATAATATAGACATTAATGGGGTTGTTGGCGATATCATTACTGGAGATGGAGTTGATAATATAACATTTGGCATGGGTGCTGCATCAGGTACAGTTAGTGCTGGGAGCGGAAATGATAACATTGCTATAGATGCTGGCGCAGTTATCGATGAGCTAAGAGGTGACGGCGGGGTTGATACTATTACTGGAACTGGCACAGTTAAGACAATAATTAATGATGTTTATGATCTAATAGATTCAATTCTAGAGGATTCTCAAGATGAGGAATAGTAAGTAGGGGTTAATATGACTGATTTAAATATAACAATGGGTAACGGTGGCAAGATGACAATTGCTGGTACTAATGAAGACGATTCAATAGGTATTTATAAAAATCTTGCTGGCGAGCAGTGGATAGATACTAATAATGATGGGCAATATGGAGCTGAAGATGTTCTGGTTTCTGATTATTTAGATCAATATAATGCTGATAATGATACTAGTATTACTGAGTCTCAAGTACGCATTGAAACAAAACTTGGAAACGGCGACGATACCCTAACAGTTGGAAAAGGCGTAACGGTAGGAGATATTACCGATCACTATGGGGATAATACTTTCAATATACAAGGAAGTGCCGGAAATATAAAAGCTGGCGCTGGTTGGTCTTGGGAGAAGGATGAGAATGATCAGTGGTATCAGGAGTTAAGTGATAACACTTTTAATATTGAAGGATCTGTAAAAGATATAACTACTTATTATGGGAATGATACTGTGAATATCGAAGAAGGTGCGAGTGCCGGTAAGGTAAAAACTTATTATGGAGAAAATAACTATAACGTGAATGGATCAGCAGAAGAAATTTATTCAGGATATAAAGAAGATAACCTTGCATTTGGAAATGCTGCTCAAGTTGGCAAGGTCACTACTGGTGGCGGGGACGATAATATAACAATAGCGGCAGGAGCAGTTCTTGATGAACTAAACGGTAATGGTGGAGTTGATACCATTACTGGCAGTGGCACTGTTAAAAATATAATTGATGATGGCTACGACCTTATAGATGCGATTATTGAAAATTCCCAAGATGAGGAATAATAAGCAGGAGACCGTATGAATAATTTAAATATTAATATAACTGACAAAGGCGTTTTAAATATCATTGGCAGTGATGGTGATGATGCTTTATCAATCAATAGAAATCTTGCGGGAGAGTAGTGGAACAGTTGATACCGTTAAGACTCGTGCTGGTAACGACAATATAATTGTTACGGCAACAGGTGTTGTTGAGAAATTATTTAGTGGTGATGACAGGGTGGATCAGATTTCCAGAGAGACTCAGGAGGAGTAATTCATAAGCTTTTATGAAGATGCAATGGATGGAAGGGGCTATTAGTAACGTATTTATTTTTATATCCAGAATAACTGACAACCTCAACTTCACATAATGCTTATATCAAGGCTATAATAGGTCTATGTTAAGAAAGAAAAACGAACTACTTATTGCACGTAAAGTACAAGAAATTTCCAGAGAATCAATGAACTCAACAGATTTAAGACAGGTTTTGCTGTACTTAATAACATCTGTTTCTAAAAATTTGGATGTAGAGAATGTGCTTTTCTTACTTTATAACCACAATTCTGAGGAATTTGAATTAAAAGAATCTATTAAGTTCAATAAGAGATTTCTTTCCTTTAATAAGAGCGAAGCTTTTATTCAATACTTTTTAAAGAAAAGTGATCCATTATCGCTAAATAGTCTAGAAGTAGCTCGTTCAAAGTTGCAACGCAAAGCAGGCTCAAAAGAAGCTAACATAGATTTGCTAAGTTCTCTTATTAATTGTTTGGAAGAAATTCAGTCTGAAATAGCCGTTCCATTTTATATGGATAATAAATGTATTGGTATTCTTTGTGTCGGGAAGAAGCGTAATAAACAATTTTCTTCAGATGATTTATTTTTCTTAAATGAAATTGCTGCTGATTTTTCACAAAAAATACATAGTGCAGTAAGTTATGAAGAGGCAATAACTAAAGAGAAGGAAATAACCTCCCTATATGAGGTAGGTAAGGTAATTAGCTCATTGTTCGATTTTAATAAAACGTTCGATATTATTGTTCGAAATGCTTCTATTATTTTAAAAGCTCCTAAAATAGTTGTTTTACTAAAAGATGAAATAGATGCAGCATTCCAGATAGAAAAAGAGTTTGGGTTTACGGATTTTCAGTTATCAAGGATAGAAGAGACTCCTAAGTTTAGGGAATGTTTGCAAGTAGCAGCTGGCATTACAGAGGGGATATTAGTAAAAAGCTATGAAGATAATTTCTTTTACCATCAATCCTTTCTTCAAGACCTTGGAGTGTATTCTATGTTGTCAGTTCCTTTATATGATGAGGACTTGAACATTATTGGTGAGCTAAGGGCTATGCGTCCAATAACTCAGATTTGTTTTACTAAAAGAGAATTGGCGATAGCTTCTAACTTAGCAAACAATATTGTTCTTGCTTTGAATAATTCTAAAAGATATCAGAAGTCTGAAGAGCATTTAATTGAATTATCTACTGTCTACAATGTTATTAAATCGTTAACATCGGAGTTTGAGTTAGAAAAGATTATGGAGAAAATTTGCTCTATTTTTACTGAGGACCTTAATTTCTCTCGTTCAATTTTATATATGTATGAAGAAAACAGGTATTTGTTAGCTAAAGCATCTAGCAGGTTTGATGATATGGATTTAAGTTCTCTTAGATTAGATATTTCGAGGACAGTTGAAGGTAAGGCGCTAATTGAAGGCCGAATTATGCAGCTAAATGTAGACAATCTAGACGAATATGATGCTAAGTCTATTAAAGAGTTGGGTTTAGTTAATTTTGTGGTTATCCCATTATTATTAAGTAGCAAGAAGGCTATCGGTGTTCTTGTTATAGATTTAGGTCATGGGCCACGGTATTCAACTAATATAAGGCTCCTTACAGCAATTGCTAACCAATCTGCTGTAATTCTAGAAAACGCTAGATTATATAATACTAGTGAATCACTTAATGCTCAGTTAAGGAAAGAACAGTCTAGGACAGCAAAAGAATTGCAAATGGCTATGTATATACAGCAGGGTATGTTATCTGCTGATACCCCAGCTACAGAATCTGTAACGATTGCTGCTAAGAATATTCCATGTAGATCTGTTGGTGGTGATTTATATAACTTTATTGAACGTAACGACAATACTTTGGGTGTTCTTATTGGAGATGTTTCTGGAAAAGGAATTCCAGCAGCATTGCTTATGACTATGACAAATAGTATTTTTACTGAATATGGACAGCGGTTTTTATCAACTGAAGAAGTATTGAGCAAAGCAAATTCAGCCTTACAACATTATCTTAGTAAGTCGCCTATTTTTTATGTAACGGCTTTTTATGGGGTAATTGATAGAGAGAAAAACCTTCTTAGATATTGTAAAGCAGGCCATAATCCTCCGATTCTATATAAAAAAGATATTAAAGATGTAGTCTATCTTGATGGAGAAGGTACTTATTTAGGTACTTTTGATGATGGTGGATATATTGAGAAGAATATAGCTATTAGTAAAGGCGATAAGCTTGTTATGTATACCGATGGTATTACAGAAGTTCGTAACGAAGATAGAAAGATGTTTTCAAAAGAGCGTTTAGCTAATCTTATAAAAGAGCATAGTTCGCTGTCAGCAGAAAAGCTTTTGAAACTATTAATTAGAGAAGCAGAGATTTATGGTGGATCAACAGATTTTGCAGACGATATTACCTTGGTTATTATTGATTTTGATGAGTTGGAGTCATATGAAGAAAAGCTTATTTATAAAGTAGATTACAAAATTAAGAGTTCGATGGACGAGGTAAAAACAGTTATTTCTGAGTTTTTAAAGAAGCTTAAAAAGCTCGATATTAACAAAAGATTATTCAATCATATACGATTAGCTTTGTCGGAAGCCTTGATGAATGCCTTTGAACATGGTAATAAAAAGAATAAGGATAAGTATATTTACTTAAAGGGTAAAGTTACGGATATGAAAATAGAACTATCTGTTATTGATGAGGGGACAGGATTTGATTTCGATAAACTAGAGTTTTATGAGAACCAACAAGATATAAACCATAGAGGTCGTGGGATTATAGCTATGATGGCCTGTATGGATAATGTTAAGTTTAATGAAAAAGGTAATACTCTTACTTTTACAAAGTATATAATATAAAGAAGGAGCGGGGTTATGAATGAAATAGTAAAAGAAAGCAAAGGTGATATAGTTATTCTCAATATAGCAGGAGATATCGAGTTTGATGATTCTATTCAGCTTAATGAGACTTTTAGTCAGTCAATAGCTGATGGTAACGCCAAAGTAGTTCTTAACCTAAAAGAATGTAATTATATAGATAGTTCTGGGCTTGGGGCTTTAGTTGAGGGACTAAAGACAACCCAGAAAGCAAATGGTGATCTTCGTTTAGCAAATCTTAATGAAGACTTTAAGGAAATACTTATGATGACAAGAATTATTAAGTATTTTCAGACATTCGATAATGTGGATTCTGCTGTAAGTAGTTTCTAGTCATTTAAAAGGACTAACTGGGGGAAATAATGAAATCATTAGACGAGGCATTAGTTGATGCTGGTCTTCTTACTGTAAAACAGCTACAAGATGTTTATCAGCAGATGTCTATCCAAAACGAAACTCTTATTCGAGTATTGATTGGTAATGATTATCTAGATGAGACACAGCTTGCAATGTTCTTGGCAAAATTTTTAGATATTCCTTTTGTAAGCATTGAAAATAGAAAGACCGACAGGTCAATAATAAACGTTCTTCCTGAAAAATTAATTAGAAAGCATTTAGTCTTTCCAATGTTCAAAGTATTGGATTCACTTGTCTTGGCAATGCTAGATCCCTTGAACAAAGAAGTGTTAGATGAAGTATCATCTTATACAGGGTTAAGGGTAGAAGCAGTTGTTGTTACTTATTCAGAGATAGAAGCTGTTATCAATAGATGGTTTGGAGCAAATACTACCATCAAGGATTTGATTGATAGTTATAGTGATTCCGATGTTTCACTTGCCTTCTTAGAAGATCATGCTGTTTTTAGTGAGAAGCAAGACTTGGGACCAGTTAACAAATTAGCCCATTTGATTATAACAACAGCGATAAAAGATAATGCATCAGATATTCACCTTGAGTCTAAGGATAATGGAATGGATGTACGATTTAGGCTGGATGGTGTTCTTCATAAGAAGTGGTCATTGCCAATGAATCTTAGTCAGCCACTTATTTCTAGTATCAAGATTTTGGCGAAGATGGATATTGTAGAGAAGAGATTACCACTTGATGGTAGCTTTCGTATTCAGGCAGATAAAAGATTGATTGATATACGTGTATCTAGCTATCCGTTGTTATATGGAGAAAAGCTGGTTCTAAGATTGTTAGATCAAGATAATATGGTGTTTGATTTAGAGAAACTAGGCATGGGCTATGACATGTACATGAAGATGCGTTCAATGATTCAAAATAATTATGGAATTTTTTTGGTAACAGGACCAACTGGTAGCGGAAAGACAACAACCTTATATTCAGTATTAAACGAAATAAAGAGTATAGATAGAAATATCGTTACTATCGAAGATCCTGTTGAGTATCATATAGATTTGATTAATCAGAGTCAGATAAATCCTAAATGTGGACTTACTTTTGCAAGAGGTCTTAGATCAATATTGAGACAAGATCCTGATGTAATATTAATAGGTGAGATTAGAGACAAAGAAACAGCCGAGATAGCTTTTCAAGCTGCGCTTACAGGTCATTTAGTATTAACTACACTTCATACAAATGATACAGCTTCATCTATTGCTAGGTTAATTGATATGGGAGTAGAACCTTATCTTATATCATCAGTAATGATAGGTGTTTTGTCGCAGCGATTAGTGCGAAATGTATGTCCTAAATGTAAAGACATGTATGTGCCAAATCAAGAGTTAATTGATTGGGGCAGTCTTAGTGTTGATGATATTTTTATAAAGGGTAAGGGTTGTAGTAATTGTAGAAGTACTGGCTATAAAGGACGAACAGGTCTTTTTGAATTATTAAGTGTTGATGATGATCTAAAGCAAATGATTAATGGTTCAAAATTTTCAGAATTAGATATTAGAAAATATCAGCAATCTATTAACTCTCTGTTTTTAAAGGACGATGGTATCGGTAAGGTACGACAGCAGATAACAACAATAGAAGAGGTTGCAAGAGTTGTTAGGTGATCAAGATCTAATATATTTTTTTAGACAGCTTCAATATTTATTAAATAGTGGTATATCTTTATATCCAAGTATTAAATTAATCCATTCAGATAATGATAATCATAAAACAAAAAAAGTTATAACCGATATAGTTCTTAGTTTGCGCGAGGGTGATAGTTTTTCCAAAGTTCTTGCTGAAAAAGTTAAAGTAGGGGTGTTTATAACTAATATTATAAGAGTTGGAGAGCATGAAGGAACCTTGAACGATGCTGTTGAGAAAGTGATAGATTATTTAGAAAGAAAACAGGAATTAAAAAGAAAAGTAATGAATGCATTTAGTTATCCATTGCTACTTACTGTAGTAGGTCTTGCTATTTTGTTGTGGATTAACATTCAAATAATTCCAAATTTTCAAGAAGTGTATGCCCAAGCTGAGGTTCAGCTGCCTCTCCCAACAAGAATAATGTTTTTCACTCATAATTTCTTTATGGCATATTGGTTCCATTTGTTAGTAACTATAGCAGCATCTGTTTTGCTAGTTGTTATTTTCTTTAAAGAAGGGCTGAAAATGTATATAGCTAAAACGTTGTATGTATTACCAATAGCAGGAAAGATTTATTATTATTTTTCAATGCTTATTTTCCTTTCAAACTTTGGGACTTTGCACAATTCAGGAATATCAGTGATAAAGGCTATCAAGCTAAGCGTGGATTCTGTTAATAATATTTTCTTTAAAACTAGCCTAACTCCAATCTTTAATAAGATATTAGAGGGCATGAAGGTCTCAAAAGCTTTGGAAGAGACAGATTTTTTTCCTAATATGGTTATTCAAATGATTAGTACTGGTGAAGAGTCTGCAGCCTTAGGTGATGTTTCACTAAAGGTTTCAGAACATTTAGATCAGGAGATGGATATGCTAATTAGTAGGCTTATTAGCTTGATTGGCCCTGTGTCTCTTATTTTGATAGGGATCTTTGTTGCTTTTGTTAGTATGTCATTTCTATTGCCTCTATTTAGAATGACAGCCGTTATCCATGGTTAATAAACCGAATTCAAAACAAGGGTATTTGTTATTAGAAGTATTAATAGTTCTATTTGTGCTCTCGATAGTAGTGCTTCCTTGGCTTAGTTTTATAAGAGCTATTCAGTTTGATTCTGGGAAAGAGAGATTATCGGATTTTTTTGCTACAAAGAAAGTATTCCTAAAAGCTTTTCATAGAGAAATAGAAGATGGGCAGTATACGGGCGAAGAACGAGATTTTCTGATCATTAGAGATGATGGGGCGTTGTTTGTCAGGTTAATGGAAGACGGCTTCATTAAAGAGGAAATAACGGGGGTTTCTAAGTGAAGAAAGGTGTGACATTGATAGAAACACTTATTGTTCTAGTGATTGCTTCACTGATAATGCCATTTCTATTTAGAATGATAACGATTTCTTTTAATGTTACTCAGTCAGAATTAGCTAACAGAGCAAATCTAAATAAAGACTTATCGTTTGTGTTAGAAAAAGATCGAGAATTTATTAATAAAGGCCATGGCAATGTCTCTGTAGTGGTTAGTGGACAAATAATTGAAGAGTTAGTATTAATAGGTGAATAAATGAAAAAAGGTTATTTAACAATATATATGCTTATAGTACTTTTCATGTTAGGAATAACAGGGCTATTGCTACGCAGTGTTTGGATATCCAAACAAGCAATGGTAGAAGATTTCATTCAGCAAGATAAACAGCTAATCATTGAATATACTGAGTCATTTCCTAAGAACTTATAAAAGAAAAGTTACTGCGATATAATGATTTTGCAAAATAGTAAGGGGTAGTTTATATGAAAAGAGTATTTTTAGTTATATTAATGACAGTATTAATGAGTTGTGTTTGGGCAGAGAGCGTGACAAAGACTGTAGTCGAGACATTGGTGAAATCTACAACAAGTTGGGATGGAAGTAGTTTGCCAGTATATAATGAAGGCACTCCAGAGATAACAATATTAAAGATTACTATTCCTCCAAAGACAAAGCTTGTGCTACATGAGCATCCTGTTATTAATGCTGGAGTAATGATTAGTGGCGAACTAACTGTAACTACAGAAGAAAATAAAGTGTTGCACCTTAAAGAGGGAGAGGCTTTAGTTGAGGTAGTAGATAAATGGCATTATGGTGAGAATAAGGGCGATGAGCCAGCTGTGATAATTGTATTTTATGCTGGAGTTAAAGATACTCCGATAACAATTAAAGAAAAATAATTTGTCCGATTGGTTTTTATATCTTATTCGTTGCAAAGACAATAGCTTATACACTGGGATAACTACCGATGTTTATCGTAGATTTTTAGAGCATCAAAATGATCCAATAAAAGGTGCCAAATATTTGAGAGGTAAGGGGCCATTGCACTTGGTTTTTTATAAACAAGTTGGCACTAAGAGTGAGGCATCCAAAGAAGAGTATAGAATAAAGAAACTACCTAAAGATCAGAAGGAACTATTGGTTAATAGTTTTTCTAAGTAGAATTACATCAACGCCGATGAACTCTATTTCAGCATTCCATTGTTTTGCTAACCATTCAAAAGTTATTTTAGAAAAGAAACACACATGAGTATCGTCGTTTTTGTAATGCCATTTTTTAAAGTTCTTTGTGCCACTAGATAACTTAGTCATTAGACCAAGAGTAGAACCTGGTTTTAGTATAGACCATAACTTATCGAGAACTTCTTTAGGTTTGTGGAGGTGCTCAACTACTTCGGTAGCAGTGATAAAGTCATATTTTTTTTCTAATACTGAGGGGTTATTCTCATAAAAGTGGTCATATATTTTCATTTTATGGCCTGCTTCTTTAAACATTACTGATAAAGTAGGGCCCGGTCCAGAGCCGAAGTCTAGTCCCAGGTCTTTAGCCTTGATGCGTTCAATCATTGGGTTGAATAATTTGGACAGGAATGTCCTATAGTTATGGTCATTAGAATTGTTTTCATGCATATCATATCGAGATTTTTCGTCTTCAGCTGAAAGAAAAAACTCAGAAGGAACAAAGATGAGTTGGCAATTTGGACAAAGAAGATAAGTTCTTATCTTATCTCCAAAAAATTGACGGCAATTTTGAGTGCCACATATTGGACATATATTTTTTGACATGAGATTACTATACAGTAGTATCAGATACTAGTCATTAGTAATAATCCTTGCCTAAAACAACTATACTCTGGAATAATTCAACACATGGATAACAAGCATTTTAGAGAAATTATTATTAAATCTACAGGAGCAACAGATCTATATGAGATAGGCAAAATACAATCTTTGTGGAGTGGCTATGGTTCTATTATTAGGTATGGATTAAAAGGTAGCAAGCTAAAGTCTGTAGTAGTAAAATATGTTCAACTTACAAACCAAGAGCATCCAAGAGGGTGGAATACAGATAGATCACATAATCGAAAATTACGTTCCTACGAGGTTGAGACTGCTTGGTATAGAGATTGGTCTAGTAGGTGTGATGAATCATGCTATGTGCCACATTGCTATGCTTTAGAAGCCAAAGATGGTGAAGTTCTAATGGTCCTGGAAGATTTAGACAGTAGCGGATATGGTAAGCGACTAAGCTCAGTATCTTGGAATGAGATTGCTCTGGGCTTAAGCTGGTTGGCAAATTTTCATGCAAAATATATGCAAGAAAGACCAACGGGACTATGGAAAGTTGGCACTTACTGGCATTTAGCGACAAGACCTGATGAATTAAAGGTATTGGATGATAAAGCTTTGAAAAAAGCTGCACATGAAGTAGATAAGATTCTAAATCAGAGTAAATATAAAACTTTTGTACATGGTGATGCTAAGTTGGCTAATTTTTGTTTCTCACATGATAAGAAAAGAATATCAGCAGTAGACTTCCAATATGTTGGTGGTGGCTGCGGCATGAAAGATATCGCTTATTTTATCGGAAGTTGTCTTTATGAAAACGAATGTGAAGCAATGGAAGTTAAGGTTTTAGATTATTATTTTGCAGAGCTTAAATCAGCTGTGCTTAGAAACGAAAAGAATATAGATGTTGGAGAATTAGAAGAAGAGTGGAGAATGCTTTTCCCTGTGGCTTGGACTGATTTCCATAGATTTATAAAAGGTTGGAGTCCGGGTCATTGGAAAATTAATAGCTATAGTGAACGTATCGCTAAGGAAATTATTAGATCGTTATGAAGCTCACTACAAAAGATTTGAAAGTGCTACATAATATAGCAATTACAGCTGCTGAAGCTGCTGGCTTGTATATAGCAAGCAAATCAAAGGAAGATTTTGTTGTTAACAGTAAAGAAGGTGGAAATACTCTTGCGTCTCAGGTTGTGACAGAAGTAGATTTGCTAAGCCAAGAGTTAATACTTAAATTTATAGAGCCTACAATTTATCAATATGATTTAGGATTGCTTGCAGAAGAGAGTGAAGATGATGGGAGTAGGTTTAAGAAAGATTATTTCTGGTGTATAGATCCGTTAGATGGAACATTAGCATTCACCAAGAGGAAACCAGGTTATGCTGTTTCAATATCACTAATCTCAAAATCTGGAGAATCTGTAATTGGTGTAGTATTCGATCCAATAATAAATAATATGTATCATGCCTATAAAGGTAGTGGATTGTTTAAAAATGAACATGCCTGGACGCCAAGAGTTAGAGATACAGAGATTGTTATTAATCAAGGTGGCGCTGTTATGAATGCTTGTTGGGTTTTGGATAATACTCCTGCTGTTTTTTATAAAAAACCAAAGCCACAAAAGGGTGGCGGTTGCCTTTGGGATTATGGTGCTACAGCTTGTTTGTTTAAAGAAGCAGGGTTTATTGCTTCCGATATCCATGGCAATAATTTAGAGCTAAACAGAAAAGAATCTGTATATATGAACCATAGTGGAGTACTTTTTTCTTCTAGTAGCAAATCTTATAAAGAGCTAGCTTCCACTTACCTTTAATATTATTTCTGAAAAAATGTTTAAAAATCATAATTTGGTGGAATACTAAATATAGATACATAAAGAGGTGCGTTTATGAATAATAAAATAGTTTCTATTCCAGAAGGAAAAGTAGACCGTAAAGGTATATTGAAAATAGTTAACTCTGCTTACAATGCAAGTGTTGATATGTTAAAAGGAATCGGTTTTAGAGGGTCAGGAGTTTCTTCTGCAAAAATTAATGAGCTTACTGCTAAGTTTAATTCAAGAGGAAGGGTTGCCTTAACAGCTGAAGATAAGGCTGTTGTAAGAAAAGTGTTGTTACAAATTGCAGCCGGTATGTATTCTGTAAATGAAAAACAAGTACAATATTTTAATTTTACTGTAGGCTTATTAAACAATTCTAGTTCTCAAAATTTTGAGATTGCAGTAGCTTTAATGAAAGAAGAAGGTATTTTGCCTTTATTTTATGAGTGGGCAATTGATAATCAAGAGAATGTAACAAAAGCAACAATTGATATTTTGCGAGAAAACTTGAGTTCCGAGGGACTTGTAATCGCTTCTAGAAAAGCAATTTTCCGTGTCATTAATAATGATGATGTAAAAGATAGTTTTCCAGCTTTGAGGCAGACTATGTTGAAGACTGCGGAACCTAATTTCTTATTGAGCATATATGATGGTTCGAGAGTGTTAGGAGAGAGTCGTTTTTCTTCAAAATTATATAGGTTAAGAGAGAGTTTATTTTTAAGTATAGCCAATGATACATGGTGGGGAGCTCAGGCGAATGAAGTGTTCAAAGAGTTCTTTGTTGGAGTTTTTAATAAAGCTCCAGAAGCTGAGATTTTTAGAAATATATCTCCATTAAATGTTCATAATCAGCCAAGATGTGCGTTAGAAGAGCTAGCTACATTGGCACCAGATGTATTTGTAAAGATGTTAGCAAGATTAGCTGCAATCTTAGAGAAAAATTATGATATAAGATCAGGAGAGATTTCTGATGACTCTGCTTTACGGTTTGTAATAGCAGCAAATGCTTTGCTAAACTTATCAACAGATTACGTTTCAAATGGTGACCAAGTAACATTTAGAAAAAGTGATCACAGTAGGATTTTAAGAGTATTAAAAGATATCCAGTTTAGTAAGTTGGATGGTGATGGAAGTTTGTCTAAATATACTGTTGAGCTTAATGGAAGAAGTACTAGCTCAGAAATAATTGGGAAGGCAGATTCTGGCAATCAATATTATCTTAATGGACCAATGTTGTATAAAGACTCTGAGAGAGAGGAAACTTCTGGAAAGGCAATTTCATTGGATAGGTCTTTGACTAGACTTATATCTTACTTAGAATCTAAACTTTTTTAGAATGCCTTTTTGATACCAATAAGCTGCAATAATTAATGTAATTTGACGATATATTGTTGTGATGAACAGCAAGATAATTAGTTTTAGTCCATTTGACTATGTAGATAATCCTAAATATTCAACTGATGATGTATTAGCATCTATTGGTAATAATGGGTTATTGCTTGCTAGTGCAAATGACCTTGTTTTTAAATTTCCAAGTAGAGAGTATTCGTTTACACCACAAGAAGGGTATAACGGATTGCATATTACCAAAGGCAGGCAATTTGGTGTTACAGATGACCACTATGTTTCTGGTGGTATAAATATCCATAGCCATGATTTGCCTAATCCTAGGGCATCTAAACAAGATTTTTCTACTGCATATAAGTATAATCAGAGGTCAGGGATAATAAGCACTAAGGGCCTTACTGTTTATGCCGGAAGAGTTTTTCATCATGGACATTTGGACGCAAGAAGGCGTTTGTTGTATGGTTTGTTTTCATTAGCAACAGCAAAGCCACTTATAGAGATTGGTATTGCCCCTAAACCAGAAGAGTTGTTTAGAGAGGATATTGCTAGCGGTGTTACTAGCCTAGTAATAACTGCTGCTTTATTACTTGCATATTTAATATCAAGTGACAATTTAGCAAACAAATATCCTAAAGAAATAGTTATTCCTTGGAGCAGATTATTTGATAAATATGATGAGAGTACTTCAATGTTTGATATTGTAGAAGATATTCATAAAGCTGTGTTTGTTGATAAAAATATTAGTGATCTTTTTGATAAGAATTCTTATAAGTTGTTTTAATTGAGGAGGCAATAGCTATGTTTAACTAAAATATATCATCAAACTTTTTGTAGATTCCGCTATTTAGTTTTCTTGATTTATTTTCTAACATATCTACTCCAACTAATATGCATATAACTAATATAGAAACTACTATAGCTGTAGAAAGCTTTCCAATTGATATGCAAACTCCAATTGCTGCTAGCATCCAGATTGTAGCAGCTGAAGTAACTCCCATTACTGAACCATTTTTATTTAGCATTACTCCAGCACCAAGAAAACCTATTCCAGTAATTACTTGTCCAATTATTCGAGTAGGGTCTGATGCTTCCGTAACAACTGAAAAGGCAATGGATGTGAATAAATATGTTCCTAGGATAATTAATGCTGATGTACGAATTCCAACAGGTTTTCCTCTTAGTTGTCTTTCTAGGCCAATAATAAATGAGCAAAAGATTGCAGTTGCTATAGCCGACCAGTTTAAAGGTGATATGTTTAGAAACTCTGTGATTAAATGCATATTAGGATAATCTTCCTTTATATTTAAAATAAATGGCTGCCCCACAAGGACTCGAACCTCGAACGCCTGTACCAAAAACAGGTGTGTTACCATTACACCATGGGGCATTAAGTGGCGGAGAATGAGGGATTCGAACCCCCGGTACGTTACCATACAATAGTTTTCAAGACTACCGCCTTAAACCACTCGGCCAATTCTCCGCAAAAAAGTTGATTAATAAATTTTAATTACTGGCACATTATAGCACCACTCGGTTTACCCCTCGAAGCTCTTTGAGCGTAGTGGGGCCAATTCTCCGCAAATTATCAAAGATTGTCACAACAAAGTGTGAAATCTCTACTTGTCTATAAAAGACTGAACGTTATTCTACAATTAAATTGCTAATTTTTGAAGTAGGGTTTTACGACTTCTTCATTTTTCGATGTATAGTTAGTCAAATAAGCATAACTACAGACCTTTGAACCTTCTTTAATTACACAGTTTCCCTTTAAATGAACAAATGGTTCAATTATTACATCTTTTTCAATTTCTACCTCTGGTTCAATGAACGTGCTTTCTGGTCCAAGCAGCGTCACACCATTGGATAAATGCTTGTTTTTGGTTGAATTATATATATAATTCGCAATATTAGCGATGTCATGTCTAGAATTAATGCCTCTAAGTAAATCATATTCTGGAAAAAGGTAAGGGTGGATGCTTAAATGTTCTTTGTTGCCTATTTTAATTATGTCTGTAAGATAATATTCATTTTGAGTATTATTTGGCTCTAGTTTTTTTAGCAGTTCAAAAAGCAACTTAGTTTTTACTAAATATATCCCAGAGTTAATTTCACTAATTTTCTTCTCTTCAGCATTGGTATCTTTTTCTTCAACTATTCCTAGTAATCTATTCTTGCTTTTATCTCGAATGATTCTTCCATATCCAGTAGCTTCATCTATTTCGGTTGTTAGTACTGTAATGTCTGATTTTTGGTCATTATGAAAATCAATAAAGTTTTTAATCATATCATTGCTTACTAATGGAACATCTCCAGCAAGTATTAATGTCGACTCATTGTTCATGTTAATTGCAGATTCAACTTGTGCTACTGCATGTCCAGTTCCAAGTTGTTTTCTTTGCCATACAAATTGAGAAGCAGGGTATTTGTTAGAAATAATTTCCTGAACTTCTTCACCTTTGTGACCAATTATAAAATATGTATCCTTTTCAGATATCTGATTAGATATGTTATCTAGCAGATGCATTATTATTGGCTTATTGATAAGCTCAACAATTACTTTACTGCTTTCAGTTTTCAATCGTGTGCCTTTGCCTGCGGCAAGTATTATAGTATTAAATGTCATGATATCTCCTTGTTATTTGTACATTAATTCAAGAACAGCTTTTTGAGCCCATAGACGGTTTTCTGCTTGGTCAAAAACAACTGATTGTTTGCTATCGATAACGTCATTAGTTATTTCTTGTCCACGATGAGCTGGCAGACAATGCATTACAATCGCATCACTGTTAGCATTAGCCATTAGCGTGCTATTCACCTGAAAGTCCGAGAATATCTTTATTCGCTCTTCTGCCTCTTTTTCCATTCCCATTGATGTCCAAGTATCAGTATATAATACGTCAGCATTTTTAGCTGCCTCAATAGGGTCATTAGTTATTGTTATTTTTGATGTTGCAACTTCTTGTGCGCTAGCGATTACATCAGCATCAGGCTCGAACCCTTTGGGACATGCAATAGCAATCTCCATATCTGTTTTTGCTGCAAGAAGAAGTAGTGAGTTTGCTACATTAAACCCATCTCCAAGATATGTAACTTTTATTTTATCTTTTTTAATGTGTTCTTTGATTGTTAAATAATCAGCCATTGCTTGGCAAGGGTGATATTTGTCCGTTAAAGCATTAATAATTGGCACAGATGCATGCTCAGAAAGCTCTGTTACTGTTTCATGTGCAAATGTACGGATAATAATTCCATCAACATAGCGAGAAAGAGTCTTTGCAACATCATGTAAAGTTTCACGTCCACCTAAAGATGATTGATTTATATTTACTGGCTGACCACCTAATTGTGTAATAGCAACACTAAAAGATACAAAAGTACGAGTTGAAGGTTTTTCAAATATCATTGCAAATGATTTGTTATCAAGAGTGTTACGTTTTATTCCTGCTTTATGTTCTGCCTTAAGCTCTATAGCAGTATTTGTAATTGTTTCAATATCATTACTAGATAAGTCAGTTAAGCTTAAAAAATTATTTAAATTCATAATATATTCCTTATTTTTTGATCATTGTGCCAATACCATAATCGGTAAATAGCTCTAATAGTATCGAATGTGTTATTTCTCCACTAATAATATGTACATTGTTAACACCTTCGTTGATTGATTCTACACAAGATTTTATTTTTGGTAGCATTCCACCAGAGATGACTTTTTGTTCAATTAATGTGTCAACTTCAGAAGTTGTTATTTGTTTGATAACTTCATTATTCTTATCAAGAATACCCTCTACATTTGATAAGAAAACTAACTTTTCTGCCTTTATAGATTTTGCTATTTCAGCAGCAACATAATCAGCATTAATGTTTAGGCTGTCATTATTGTCATCAAAACCTACTGATGAAATAACTGGTATATATCCCTCCTTTATTGCAGCACGTACTGCATCGGGATTAATTTCGGTTACTTCCCCAGCAAAGCCAAGCTTTTCTTCATCAATTTTTCGTCCTTTTATTAAGCTACCGTCTTTACCGCTAAGTCCCATTGCTTTCCCGCCAGCTTGATTAATAAGGTTTACTATAGTTTTATTTACTTTGCCAGTAAGAACCATTTCAGTAACTTCCATTGCTTCTGCACTTGTTTTACGAATGCCATCAATGAACTCAGTTTCAATTTTTAGCTTATCAAGCCACTCTGTAATCTTTTTTCCGCCACCATGGACTACTACAGGGTTAATCCCTACAAACTTTAATAGTACAACGTCTGTAGCTACTGCTTTTTGTAGTGCTTCGTTGTCCATTGCAGCACCGCCATATTTTAATACAATTGTTTTGCCAGAAAACTGTTGTATGTAAGGTAATGCTTCTAATAATATTTTTGCTTTTTCTATATATGTATCAATCATTGTTTATCTCCAATGACTATATTTTATTATCTTTTAAGGGGGAGAACAAGCAGTTATGCTTAAACCATGATATAAAGTGACTTATTGTCTTTCTTTTGTTTCCCAAATCTAAAGGGATTTAGTCTTAAACTAGTGATTCTTTCAGGAGTTTTAAAGAACCTCAATATCTCGTCTCTGGTTTCAGGTGGAAGCTCATCATAATGACGCATCATCTCATTGATTCTATATGATAGAGCCATATGTCTTGTATTTTTATCCATCATTATGCTGCTCCAATTAGTCCTAAAAGTTCTTCATAAGACTCAAGCACGTCTTCAGCTGTTTCCTGGTCAAGGAACTCAAGTTGTTGTCTTAAGTCCATTATATTTTTTACGAAATCTTGTGCATCATCTGCTAGCCCATCAATATCTGCTTCATTTTCTAGTGCTAATTCTTCAGAGAAAGATAAATGTTTTTCAAGCTTTTTATATTTTTCCGCTAAAGCCTGTTGTAGCTCAGGAGATACTACTAGTCCCATGGCCACAACGTTTTGGATAAAGCTGAGTAAGTTTGCTGTTCCTTTTGTGCTTTGAGAAGATTGAGATAAATATGAATCAATCATTTTTTCTAGCACATCACCTTTTTTATTGAAAGAATTCAAAGCCTCTTTCATTTTTCCTTCTTTTAATAACCCGACTAAGTTTGATGCTAAAAGTTGCGCCTCTGGAGAAGTTGTTTCTATTTTTGGAGCATTGTTCATGTTTGTAGTAAAACTCTCAGAAGTTTTTGCTTGTTGGTTAAGCATTTTATTCATTTGAGCAGGAAGTCTAGGTGCTTCTTCTTTTAGAACCTCCACCTCATGGCTCTGCAATATGCTTTCTATATTCTCTATATTTTTAGAACTATTTGAGTTGAAAGCATTTTTTACAAATTGTTTTACTGTTAATTGTTTGGATAGGAGTTGCTTTGTGTTAGCAGACAGGTCCTCTTTGCTGATGTTTAGCTTTTCTCCATCAAGATAGCTTTTCATGTCTTTATTTACTTGTTGTTCAGTAGATGGCGAGTGTTGTTTTACTGTGTTGTTTGAATTGTTAATTGATAGATTACTAAGCATTAAATCCCCCTATGTATTATCTTTTACCCGTTTTATATCTTTTTAAACACATTTATTTATAGACTATAAATGGGGAGATGCGCTTTACGTAAAACGATTACATGTTAAAATAAACTCTATTATGAAAGCAAATAAAAATATATTAGACGTAAAGCCATATGTCCCGGGCAAACCAATAGAGGAAGTTCAGCGAGAGTTAGGTCTTGATAGAGTAGTAAAGCTTGCAAGTAACGAAAATAATTTAGGTGTTCCTGCAAGAGTTATAGAAAAAGTGAAGAATAATGTTCAGGATATTTTCTTATATCCTGATGGCACATGTTTTAAGTTACGAAACAAATTAGCAGATAAATTAGGAGTTAATCCTGACCAGTTAATATTCGGTAATGGTTCAGATGAATTATTACAGATTATTGCCTTGGCATATTTAGGTGAAGATAAAGCAACATTAACATCAGAGGGTACTTTTTCAGAATATGCATTCGTTGCTCAGTTGTTAAATTCTCCAAAAGTAGTCGTTCCATTGAAAGACTATGCATTTGATTTGGATGGTTTTGTTAAGGCATTAAGTGATGATATAAGTGTTATCTTTTTATGCAACCCTAATAACCCTACTGGAACATATTTTAACGCTAAACAATTAGAGGAATTTTTGAATAAAGTTTCTTCTGAAACACTTGTAGTAATTGATGAAGCGTATTATGAATATGCTTATGGAGATGATTATCCAGAGAGTGTAGAGCTGCTAGATAAGTATCCTAATATCATTGTTTTAAGAACGTTTTCAAAACTTTATTCTTTAGCAGGTTGTAGGATAGGTTATGGTATCGCTTCTAAAGAAATTGTAGATGTTCTTAATAGAGCGAGACAGCCATTTAACGTAAACCTACTTGCACAAGAATGTGCATTAGCTGTTCTCGATGAGGAAGAGTGGATAGATGAAGTTCGTAATAAAAATGAAGAACAAAAACAATGTTTGTATGCTGAATTAGAAAAATTAGGCGTTAAATATTTACCGACTAAGGCTAACTTTATATTTTTAAATATAGAAAAAGATGCAATGGAAATATTCCAAGCTTTAATGAAAAAGGGTGTTATTATTCGACCAATGGTTGGTTTTGGGTTTCCTGAATCTATTAGGGTTACGATTGGCCTTCCTGAAGAGAATAAGTTTTTCATTCAGTGTCTTAAAGAAGTTCTTTAATAAAACGCTCCTGTAGCTCAGTTGGTAGAGCGCAGCCATGGTAAGGCTGAGGTCCCCAGTTCAAATCTGGGCGGGAGCTCCATTTTATAGTTAGGAATAATTGCCATGTTAAAACATATCGAATCAGCAAAAAAATCTCCAATATACACTTATTTATTTATTCTTGTATTGGTTAGTGTTGTGGGCCTTCAAGGTTGGCGAACCCTTTTTAACAACTACGCTGTAGATGTTATCGGCGTGACTGGTTTTCAAATAGGCTTAGCTCAATTAATTAGAGAAATTCCTGGCTTTATGGCAATGTTAGTTGTTTATGTATTGTTGATTGTTAAAGAACATCGGCTTGCAGCTATTTCAATTTTCTTATTAGGCATAGGGGTGGCAATTTCTGGAGCAGTGACTACATTCTCGTGGTTGTTGTTTTCAATATTTATTATGTCGTTAGGGTTTCATTATTTTGAAACGATTAATCAATCATTAACATTACAATACTTTACTACAGAAGAAGCTCCTCATGTTTTTGCTAGATTTAAAAAATATGGTGCTTTAACAAATATTATAACTGGCTTGGTTGTTTGGATGTTGGCAATGGTTTTTACTATTCAGCAAAACTTTATGATACTTGGAGTTTTTGTCTCAATAGTCGGCGTATTAGCTTTAATATTTGATCCAATAAAAAAAGATGCTGTGAAAAGTCAAAAGAGAAAATTTATTTTTAGAAAGAAGTATTGGTTATATTATGTTATAAATTTATTCGCAGGAGCTAGGAGGCAAATATTTGTTGTTTTTGCTGTATTTCTTTTAGTACAGAAATATCAATTTTCTGTGCAAGATGTAAGTATCCTATTTATATTAAATAATATAATAGCGTACTTTATAATGCCAAAATTAGGAAAAGCAATTAGTCGTTTTGGGGAAAAGAAAGTGCTTTCTTTGGAGTATTTTAGTTTGTTTTTTATATTTTTAGGCTATGCTTTTATTCCTAATAAATATGTCATTGCATTGTTATATGTATTAGATCATATCTTTTTTGGATTTGCTATTGCTATTAAGACCTATTTCCAGAAAACAGCAGATAAAGAAGATATCGCATCTTCTGTTGCAGTGAGTTTTACTATAAACCATACTGCTGCTTTGTTTATACCGATAATTGGGGGAGCACTTTGGATGTTGCATTGGCAGCTTCCTTTTATTATTGGAGCAGTGCTTTCTTTAGTATCTTTGTTTTTTATAAGTAAGATACAAGTTTAATTTATCGAAGTCTCAATAGTTATATTTTAATTGAATGTCTTTAGCCATAAGTAATCCTTTAACAAAACACATTAATGCCTTATAGTTAAATAAAGCATTAATTGAATTAAGTTTGATGATTATTTTATGAAATTAAATAATAGGCAACTTAAAATCAGAGATAGAAATTGTGTAAAGTAAGATTAAAGATGATATCTTTATTAATTATTTTAAAAAATCAATACTCGAAAGAATCAAAATCTTTTTTCTATCGTTCACTTCAATTTTAATAAGCATTGTTAATATTAATCTTAAATTCAAATAGATAAAGGATATATATATGTATACAAAAAAACAAAAACAAATATCAAAGGAGATAGATTCTTCTGCAATTCATGAAGAAAATTGGCATGATTGGAAATGGCAACTAAAACATTCAATAAGAAGCCTTGATAGCTTTTTGTCGCTCTCAGGAATTAAGTTTTCAAAGTCAAAAAAAGAAAAAATAATAGAGACTATTAACGCTTTTCCGTTATCTATAACTCCCTATTATTTTTCATTAATTGATTTTTCTGATTATGAGAATGATCCAGTGTTTAGACAATCATTTCCATCTCCTAAGGAGCTTATTGAAGAGCCTGAAGATATGGAAGATCCATTATTTGAAGATGGTGATAATCCAACTCCGCTTGTTACTCATAGATATCCTGACAGAGTTTTATTGCATGTAACAAACATGTGTTCTATGTATTGCAGACACTGTACCAGAAAAAGAAAGGTAGGAGATCATGATAATCTACCTGATAAAAAAGAAATACTGGCAGGAATAGAATATATTAAAAAGACAAAGGAAATCAGAGATGTATTAATTTCAGGTGGGGACCCTTTAATGTTTTCTGATGAATTTTTAGAATGGATTCTAGCCGAAATTAGTAAGATTGAACATGTGGAAGTTATTAGAATCGGAACTAGAATGCCAGTTGTTCTTCCATTTAGGATAACAGATAACTTGGTAAATATTTTTAAAAAACATAAAAACCTTTGGATTAATACGCATTTTAATCATCCTAGAGAATTAACTAATTCATCAAAATTTGCGTTAAGTAAACTTGCTGATGCTGGAATACCTCTTGGGAATCAATCGGTTTTGTTAGCTGGAGTGAACGATTGTCCAAGAATAATGAAAAACTTGGTGCATAAATTAGTTAAAAATAGAGTGCGACCTTATTACTTATATCAATGTGACCTTTCAAAGGGGTTAGCACACTTTAGAACACCCGTAGGTAAAGGTATTGAGATAATGGAGAATTTAATAGGGCATACTAGTGGGTTTGCAGTTCCTACCTACGTTATTGATGCTCCTGGTGGAGGAGGTAAAATACCGGTTCTTCCAACTTATTTAATATCATATTCAACGAACAAGGTAGTATTAAGAAATTATGAAGGAGTAATTTCTACATATAAGGAGCCTGATTCATATCAATCTTCTTTTTGTGATAGAAATTGTGAAAAATGCGATTTACAATTAAATCTAGAAGGTGCAGTAGAAGAAAAATCTGATGGAATTTCTCAACTACTTGCTGACTCTAATGAAGATATTTCTCTAGTCCCAACAACTAATAAAAGGCTTAAAAGACGGAAAAAGCATGAATAATGAAGAAAAAGAGTATGATAAAAAAGAAATTATAGGTAAATCAGTATTTTATCATGGCAGCCACAATGATAGAGTTTATATATCTAGCTTAAAAGCGGAAGATACGACAGCATTGTTAGAAAAAATAGATATTTTAACTAATAAAAATTTATACTCCAAAGTTATTGCAAAAGTGCCTCAAAATATTAAGGAAATATTCGAATTGCATAACTATGTTGAAGAGGCTGCTATCCCAAGCTTCATTAATGGAGTTGAAGATGTTTTTTTTATGAGCAAATATGTAGATCCCAAAAGAAAAACTATTTTTGAAGAAGTAAATAATGAAATTAAGCATATTTTAAAAATATGTGAAGAGAGTAATGATACTGCTGAAAATAATACAAAGTGTGAAATACTACGATTAGATAAAGAAAAACTTAAAGATTTAGCAGGCTTATATAAAAAAGTTTTTATAAGCTATCCTTTTCCAATTTTTGATATAGATTATTTAGAAAAAACTATGGATTATGTATATTATTATGGAATTTACCAAAATGGTAATCTAGTATCAGCAGCTTCTTCTGAAATTGATTTTGAAAATAAAAATGCCGAAATGACAGATTTCGCAACTGATCCAAAATTTAGAGGCAAAGGATATGCTTCTCTATTACTTACAAAAATGGAATGCGATATGGAGTCAAATGGAATAAAGACTTTATATACCATTGCAAGGGCAATATCTCCAGGGATGAATATTGTTTTTTCGAAAAGAAACTATAATTATGCAGGCACTTTGCCAAACAATACTAACATTAGTGGCAATATTGAATGTATGAATATATGGTATAAAAATATTTAATTCATTAAAATTAAAAAGGCCTGCATTATGCAGGCCTTTTTGCTAATTATTTGATTTGAGCTTCGTTTACACTGAGTCTCTCGAAGTGTTGAGACTAGCCCATAATTACTTCAACAGAATGTTCTTTTCCATCAGTAAAGATTGGAGAAATATTTCCTGCTATTTCGTTACCATCTACTTTAAGTAATTTTACCCCTTTAGAAACATTGCTAGGATTCTTTACAACGATGTTGTAAGTAGTGCCTCTAAATTTTCTAGTAGCTTTAAATCCATCCCAAGATTTAGGAATACAAGGATTAATCTGTAGTCCTGTGTGCGTTGGCATTATCCCACAAATGTATTTTGTAGCTGCTTGGTAAGTCCACGAGGAGGTACCAGATAACCAGCTGTTTCTGCCTAGTCCAAATTGAGGATGTTCGTCTCCAAGGATATTTTGAGGGTAAGAGTATGGTTCGCACTCGAAAACATCAATTATGTCGTTTTTAGCAGCAGGGTTGATTTGTTGATAATATTGGAAAGCTCTGTCACCATTTCCAACTAATGTTTCAGCAATCATTACCCATGGATTAGAGTGAAGGAAGATTCCTCCATTTTCCTTTGCTCCAGGAGGGTATGTGGATACTCCACCAATTCTCCAGTCGAAACCATCATATCCAGGAGTACTTAGCTTAATACCATTTGCTGTGTTTAAGTGTTTGTTTACAGAGTTAAGTGCAGTTTTTGCTCTTTCTTCTGTAGCATAGCCAGAGAATACTGCCCAAGATTGTCCGTTAGTATAGATTTTTCCTTTTTCATTCTTAGAAGAACCTATTGGGGTACCATCTTCTTGGAAATATCTCATGTACCATTCGCCATCCCAACAATGTTCATTGTAGTTATCGCTCATTACTTTATAGTCATTTTTTAGTTCTGATTCTACTTCAGAGTTTTCCATGTATTTCATTAAGTCGAGCATTTCATTCACGGCACAACCATAAAGATTAGCATTGAACATGCTTTCTGCATTACCTCTTAGGTTTACCGTATCATTCCAGTCAGCAAAACCAAGTAATGGTAGTCCATGTTGCCCAGTATTATTTTTTGTGAAGTTTAGAGATCTTTCTAGGTGCTCGAGTACAGTTCCTTTTTCTCTTTCTTCTAAAGACTTTTCTTTATCATAAAAAGTTATTTCTTCGTTAAGGAAGTCGTAGTCTCCAGATTCCTTTAAATAAGCGGATACTGCTAGAACAATCCAAAGATTGTCATCACCATAATAATCATGGCCTTCTTCTTCTTCTCTAGAATCACCTTCATTAGCTTCCATAGTAAGAGGGAAGAATTGGTGCATAGCTGAACCATTTGGTCTTTGTACGCTAAGTAGCTTCTTTAATAATTCTTTTCCTTTGTCTGCCATGTTTGCAAATATACCCATTGAATCTTGAGAGCTGTCTCTAAACCCAATTCCTCTTGCTCCAAGACCTAGCTGATATAAAGATAGATATCTAGACCAGTTATATGTTGTATGGCACTGTCTTGGGTTATGAACGTTTACCATTGAGTTAAATGCTTCATCTGGAGTATCAATCTGTTGATAAGAAAAATAATCATTCCAGAATTCTTTGAGCTCTACGAAAGCTTTATCTACATTTGCTTCATTTCTAAATTTCTTTATAGTTGGCATTGCTGCAGCTAAGTTTTCTTGTTGTGTAAGCTGTGTGATGACTCTTACTGTTTGTCCTTTTTTAACTGTTCCCATTTTGTGTAGTAGGGCAGAAATATTATCGCCTCTTCTTGCTTCATGGTTTGAAAGAGATTCTTCTTGAAGTTCCAACGGGTCTCTCCAACTACCATATTCATTATCACCCAAGAATATTTTTCTATCTGTTTCGAATGAATCTACTTTGTAATTAGATGTATACATGTTTACAGAAGTGTCTCTTTTCATGAAAGCGTATTGCTTTAGAATTACAGTTCCTTCTTTTTCTTTTTCTGCATCAACTGTCATAGTTTGTGGGCACCAATCAGCGTTTGTGAATTGTTTTAATGCATCATAGTGAGTGTATTCAATAACTGGGATTATATCTAGCTCAACATCTTTATCGTTTAGATTTGTTACTTTAATGTCTCTTATTACTACTTCTTCATTAGATGGGACAAAGATTCTTACTTCTGTTCTGATTCCGTAGAATTCAGATATTATCGTTTGGTATGAACATCCTACATGTGATTCGAATAGATCGTATTTATCAAGAGTTGGAACAAAGAATGGAGAGAATACTTTGTATCGATTCTTTTCTTTAATTCTTATATATAGCGTTTCTCCTTTAAAGTCAGAAGATGGAAGTTGTGGGATGTACTTAACTATTCTATTAAGTGCTGGGTCTCCTTTGCAAATCAAAGATCCGCCAGTATGGTCGACAATCCCTCCAAAATTTAATGTGCCAACATAGTTAGTCCACTTTACTGGAGTTTTTGGGTTTGTTATTACATATTCCTTGTTTTCATCATCGAAATATCCGTACTTTGTCATTTTCTGCTCCTTGGTTTTATTTATAGTTTATTTCTTTACCAGCTAGGCTCAATACAAATTGCGCCAAATACTTTCTGTCCATCTTTTGCACCTTGATAGAATGCTTTGTTTGAAGCATATCTAATCTTAGCAAAAGTAAAGAACTTTGAAAGTGGTTTTATTTTTAAGATTGGCATGAAATATAGTGTTGAGAATACTGCCAATGCAATAAGTGATGTATTAGAAAGAATAGAAATCCATTCTATAGTATTAAATATTAATCTTAATATTGTGGAAAGAATTGCAACAATAAATGAGAATCTCATCATATGAAAGTTCCCAATATGAACAATGCCTTTTGTTCGTGAGGGTAGCATGAAGTGGATGTTCCCATATTGAATAAATATCTCTAAACCTTTTATTTTCGCATGTTTGTTTATTAGAAGGGGGTGCCCATATCCATATCCATAATATTGTTTCTTAAATTGTTCTAAGCTAACTCTATGCATATGGCTCACTATCGCTTCTTTTGAGAAGTATAGTTTATAGCCGGCATCCATTATTCTTAGAGAAAAGTCTACGTCTTCTCCAGTTGGCTGATCCCAAAAATCACCGCCTATTTTTTCAATAGCCTCTTTTCTAACAGCAAAGTTAGCTGTAGCAAAGAAAGGTGAATTGTCTCCACCATTTACTTCATGAGGAAGACCTTTTTTTATTGTAGGCATCATTCCTGATTTTGTTATTCCACATCTGCCTTTAGGGCTAAGAAAATTGGTTTGTTCACAGTACGATTCTGTTAAATTATCTGGCTCAACTCTTAGAGTTAGAACCTCGCCACCAACTCCACCAATCTCTGTATTAGTGAAAGGTTTAACCATTTCATAAATCCACTTAGTTGTTGGCGCACAGTCTCCATCCGTAAAAAGAACAAATTCTCCTTTTACTTCTTTGAGTGCTATATTTCTTGCATGACCAGGTGTTTTGCAGTTTTTCACTTGTACAAATTTCACCCATTTATTATTTTTTTGAAATTCTTTAATGATATCTACTGTTGAGTCTGTAGAGTCACCATCAGCCATTATTAACTCCATTTTTGTTCTTGGGTAGTCAATATTACTCATATATTCAAAAGTAGTCTTTAAGGTTCTTTCTGAATTTCTGACAGGGATAATTATCGACACAATTGGTTCGAAAATTTTATTAGCTGTTTTCTTTACTGCCATTTGGATACTCCTAGGACTATAGTGAATTTAAGCTTCGTATAGAGTAGGTGAAATCCGGAAAATCGTCAAGTAATTTATGTGTTTAGGCGAGTTCTGAGTGCTGATTGATGTTAATTGTCTTTATTGTATTTATTGATGAATTTTTTGCATATAGATTCGTTGTTTTTGAGTATCTTGGAGCCTCTAGTTATTTTGCAAAGGCTCATGTGATATTCTTTGGCAATGTCCCTTTGGCTTTTCCCAGCGTTCAATCCTTTTAAAACTTGCCATCTTAGAGCAACAGATTCACGTTCTTTATCTGTAAGTATTTCGCCTAAGAATTTTCTCATTTCATCCTTGTTTGTAATTTCAGTGAATGTGTTTAATAACTCGTTGTAAGTATCTTGCATAATATCCCCCGTTACTTTTAATAGTAACACATGGGGTAAAAAAAACCCACGCCTAAAAGCGTGGGTTTTTCTAGAAAACTTATTTCAAGTATACTGGTCTATGTTGATAGGAAGTGTGAAGTAAATCATGTGCCTTATGGCTATTTGGATGATCTAAATACTCTTCGTATACTTTTTGAATCATAGGATTTTGGTGAGACCTTCGGACTTCAGATTGTTGGTCATCTTTATAAATGCCCTCAGTTCTTTTTTGTCTTACAGCATTAGTAACTCCATATGGTTGGCCTCCGCCACCAATACATCCACCGGGACATGCCATTACTTCAACGAAATGCCAAGGAGTTTCTTCTCCTTTATCTTTGGCATCTTTGATTCGGTTGATAACAGATTTTACATTTGCTAATCCATGCGCAACAGCAACTCGTACCTTTGTTCCTTTGATATCAATCTCTGCTTCTTTTACACCTTTAAGTCCTCTTACAGGCGTAATGTCGATATCTTCTAGTTCTTCTTTTGTTATTAAGAAATATGCAGAACGAATTGCTGCTTCCATAACTCCACCAGTAACACCAAAGATTGTTCCTGCACCAGAATATTCACCCATAAGTGAATCTGCTTTATCTTCTGGTAGGTCATCAAAAATGATTCCTGAAGATTTAGTCATTCTAGCTAGTTCTCTTGTAGTTATAACTACATCAGTATCTTGGCAGCCACTACATGACATATTGTCATCTCTAGTTATTTCATACTTTTTAGCAGTACAAGGCATTACAGAAACCATAAAAATTTTATCTCTAGTTACGCCAAGTTTGTCAGCATAGTAAGTTTTTGAAAGTGCACTAAGCATTTGTTGAGGCGATTTTGCAGTAGAAAAATAATCTATCATACAAGGATAATATTTTTCTAAATAATCCACCCAACCAGGACAACATGATGTTATCAGTGGAAGGCTAGTGGGATTGTTAGTGAATTTATCTACAAATTCAGAACCTTCTTCCATAATAGTAAGGTCAGCTGAAAAGTTAGTATCAAATACAGCTTTAAACCCTAATCTCCTTAGTAATGAGTATATTTTATTTGTAACTATATCTCCAGATTCTCCGCCAAAAGCTTCACCAAATGCAACACGTACAGCAGGAGCAAATTGAACTATAGGAATTTTTTCTGGATCGTTGAGTCCAGCCCATACATCATCTACTTGGTCATTTTCAACAATAGCCCCAACAGGACAGTGAGCAGAACATTGTCCGCATTGTACACAAGGACTTTCACTTAATAGAAGGTCCCCGGCTGGTTTTACAATTGTATCCATTCCTCTACCAATGAATTCTAGTGCCCAAACGTCTTGTACTTCTTGGCATACTTGAACACATCGTCCACAGTTAATACATTTTTGAGGATCAAATATTAACGCTTTAGTAGAAGTATCTTTTGGGAAAGGTTTAAGAATTTTTTCATAATTAGCTTCTCTTATTCCAAATTCTTGAGCAAGAGTTTGCAACTCACAGTCACCGTTACGTTGACATTGCAAACAGTCATCTGGGTGATTAGAAAGAATTAGTTCTAAAGTAGTCTTTCTGATTTTGTATAGCTCATTGTCATGTGTTTTTACTTCCATGCCTTCACCACAAGCTGTAGCACACGCTCTAACTTTTTTATTCATTCCCTTAATCTTAACAATACAGAGGCCACAAGATGCTGTTGGTTTTAAGTCTTCGTGGTAGCAAAGTGTAGGAATCTTTACTTGAGCTGTTTTTGCAGCATCAAGGATGGAAGTTCCTTCTTTTACTTGAACCTCAATATCATTAATTTTTAAATTGATCATATTGTCTCCCATTTATTTCTCCTTTATTTCTTTATAACTGCATCGAATTTACAAGTCTCAAGACAAAGACCGCATTTGATGCATTCATCTTGATTAATAGTATGTGGTTTTCTTGCTTCGCCAGAAATACAATTTACAGGACATTTTCTTGCACAAGCTGTACAGCCTATACATTTGTCTTCAATGATCTCATAGCTAACAAGTTTTTTACATTTTCCAGCTACACATTTTTTTTCATTAATATGTTGCAGGTATTCTTCCTTGAAATATTTCAAAGTAGACATAACAGGATTACTTGCAGTTTGTCCAAGTCCACAAAGAGATGCATTTTTCATTGCTTCAGAAATATCTTCTAGACGTTTTATGTCTTCTAACGTTCCTTTACCTTCCGATATCTTTTCAAGGATGGTTAGTAGTTGTTTCCCGCCAATTCTACATGGAGAACATTTACCGCAAGATTCCTCGACTGAGAATTGTAAATAGAATTTTGTTACATCAATCATGCAGTCATCTTCATCCATTACAATAAGTCCACCAGAACCCATCATTGATCCGATTGCTATAAGATTGTCATAATCTATTGGTGTGTCTAAATATTCAGCTGGGATAACTCCACCAGATGGACCACCTGATTGAGCAGCCTTAAATTCCTTACCGTCAATGATTCCGCCGCCAATATCAAAAATAATTTCTCTAAGTGTAGTTCCCATTGGAACTTCAATAAGGCCAGAGTTGTTTACTTTACCAGTAAGAGCAAATACTTTAGTTCCTTTTGATTTTTCAGTACCAATTTTGCTAAACCATTCTCCACCCTTGTTGATGATTACTGGTATGTTTGCCAAAGATTCTACATTATTAATGACAGTGGGTTTTCCCCAAAGACCTTTTACTGCTGGGAATGGAGGTCTAGGAGTTGGCATTCCTCTGTTTCCTTCAATAGATTGTAGTAGTGCAGTTTCTTCTCCACATACAAATGCTCCAGCTCCAAGTCTGATTTCAATATCAAAGTTAAAATCTGTTCCTAAGATATTGTTTCCTAAAAGTCCATATGCTCTTGCTTGATCAATAGCAATATTTAATCTTTCAATTGCTAATGGGTATTCAGCTCTTATATAGATGTATCCCATTTGAGCACCAACAGTGTATCCAGCAATAGACATTGCTTCTAATACTGAGTGAGGGTCTCCCTCAAGTACGCTTCTGTCCATGTATGCTCCTGGATCTCCTTCGTCAGCATTACATACAATATATTTAATGTCAGATTCTGTTTTTTTTGTGAAATTCCATTTCATCCATGAAGGGAATCCTGCTCCACCACGACCTCTAAGGCCTGATGTCTTGATTTCTTCAAGAACCTCATCCTGACTCATAGTAGTCAATACTTTTTCAATAGCTGCGTATCCATCTCTTGCTATATATTCATCAATATTTTCTGGATCGATAACTCCACAGTTTCTAAGAACTACGCGGAATTGTTTTTGGTAGAAATCTATGTCATCTACATGAACTCTTCCAGTGTCCTCAGCTTTTTTGTATTCTAATCTTTCAATTGGTCTTCCTTTAATTAGATGTTCAGCTACGATTTCTTCTGCATCATCTGGTTTTACTTTTACATAGAATGTGTTTTCTGGAAGAATTTTTACAATTGGTCCTTGTTCACAAAAGCCAAAACAACCTGTTTTAACTACTTGAACGTCATGTTGCAAATTGTTATCTTTGATAGCTTTTTGGAGGTTTGTGAATATATCTCCAGATTTGCTAGATTCACAACCTGTACCACCACAGACTAATACATAATTTTTATATGTTGCCATTTTATATTTCCTTTCTACGTTTCGATGATGTCAATTGCCGGCTTATCTTGGATGTGGTTATCCAAAAGCTCTTTGCCAATAATATGTTTTTCAATAATCTCTTTTGCTGTATCTCCATCCACCTTGCCATAAACGACTGTAGGCATCCCTGGGACAATTATTTCTACAGTAGGTTCTACATCGCAAGCTCCAAGGCATCCAGTTTGTTTTACAACTACAGACGTTAGTCCCTTTGCATCAAGTTCTTTTACAAAAGAGGCTAGTGTTACTTTTGCTCCAGCTGCTATTCCGCAAGTCCCCATGCCAATTATTACTTGTGTTGAATGATCTTCGTTATTTCTTCTTGATAGCTCAGATTTCTTTGCTTCTCTAAGTTTTCTTAAATCGTCTAATGTTAGTTTTCCCATTGCTTCCTCCTTTATTTAATTATGTTTTCAGATACAAATTGATTAATAAGTTTAATAGCTTCTACTGTGTTAGCCATTCCACCTAGTGCTTCAAATATTTCTTTTTTTTCTAAACTAGCTTTTTTGCCATTAATATTTTCATTGATGATTATATTAAAGTCTCCAGGGTAGGTGATAAGCGTTGCGTATGTGTTTGCTTTATCGCCAATAGGAGGAGTGTCTAATTCGTTTTTGTTAAATGAGAACCAAAGTCTAGTGCCATTGCCTTCGCTAGAAGAGATTTCTATTTTTCCCTTAGCTTGTTCTATTGCCTGTGTGATAAAAGGAAGTCCCAGGCCAATAGTTCTTTTGTGTTTTTTCTTTTCTTGGTCAGAATAGAATGGGTCAATTGCTTTCTTAAGCTTGTCATCACTCATTCCTTTTCCATTATCTGTAATTGTTACTTTTATTTCTTTATCATTCTCAAGATAGTCTAGAACTATCATACTAGTATCAGCTTCGATTGAGTTATGCGTAAGGTCAGAAATATAATCACAAACAGAGTAGTGCATTTTAGCTGTATTTCCCCATTATTTCAGGAAGGTGGTCCTTAGTGACTTTTCCGAATACTTCACCATTAATTGCCATAACAGGAGCTAGTCCACAACAACCAATGCATCGAACAGCCTCCATTGAAAATTTTCCATCTACAGACATTCCGTTTATAGGAACATGATACTTGCTTTCTAAATCATCTATTAGGTCTTGTCCGCCTTTAAGGTAACATGCAGTCCCCATACAAACTTGTATTTGAAATTCTCCAGGTTTATCAAGTTTGAAGAATTGGTAAAAAGTAATTACGCCATATATTTTGGCAAGTGTTACGTCTATCAATTCTGTAATCTTGATTGCTGCCTTTCTCGGAATATAGCCAAACTCTTCTTGAACCTTATGTAGGATCATGATTAAGTTTCCTGGTTTCTCTTTCCATTTATTTATGAAATCTATGAGTTCTTGTGAAAATTGAATTTCTTCTGTCATTTTTACCTCCAGCTTTATCTATTTATATAAAAATTTTAGTTAAATAATTATGAGGTAAAATGGTTTTTATGGCAACAAATTAAATATAAACTGCATTTTTGTGTTTAAAGTGCAGTATCTGGGTATAATAATTTGAGTTAATGCTTAGTTTATGTTACTGTTAAGAACAATAAAAGACATATGGAGGACATAAATGGCTATAAATAAAGAGTTAGTCTCTCGTTTATTGAAGTATAAAAATGCACTTTTAAAGTTGAAAAATTTGGGAGTATTAAAAGTTTTCTCAGATAATATTGCTGATACTGCAGGTGTTACTGCATCTCAGGTAAGAAAAGATTTCTCTTTATTGAAAATAACCGGAAACAAAAGAGGTGGCTATCAAATCGATGATATCCTATTGAATATTAAAGATATTGTAGGTTCTACAGATGAAGAACAAATAATTGTAGTAGGGTGCGGAAACATAGGAAGAGCGCTTATGAATTATAAGGGGTTTCATAGTGATACTTTTGATGTTGTTGCTGGGTTTGATATAAGTCCTGATATAGTGGAGAAGGATCTTGATATTCCTGTTTATGGGATGGATGCTTTAGAAAAATTTATCAATGGAAAAAAAATAAAAGTCGCAATAATTGCTGTTCCTGATAATGTTGCAGCGGAAGTTTACGATAAACTAGTTAATATCGGAGTGAAAGGTTTCTTGAATTTTGCTAGAGTTAACTTGCGAGAGATAGACGGTGTTTTTATTAGTAATGTTAATTTGGAACTTAATATTGAAAATCTTTTTTATTATATTAATTTTATGGAAAAGGGAAAAACAATATGAAATTAGATGTAAAGGCTATATCGTTTGGAGATATTGCAGAAGCTTTGAAATTGGATTTAGTTTATGAATCAAAAAGTTTTAAAACGGCAGAAGTTATAAACATAGTAGCTTCAGATTTAATGAGTGATGTTCTTTTAGTAGAGTATGAAGCTGACTTGCTGGTCACATCTCTTGCGACAGATCAAGTTCTTAGAACAGCTAATATTATGGATATGTCTGGGGTTATTATTGTAAACGGCAAAGAGGTTACTGATAAGATGAAGGTGCTAGCTAAAGAGTGTGGTATAAATCTTTTTGTTGCTAATCTTACTAAATATGAATCTTGTTGTTTGTTATATGAATTACAGAAAGTTAAATAATTATGCAAGTTAAAAAAAGCATAAAGCTATTACAAGAGAATTCTCCAACAATATTATTAGATGTTATCTACCGATCAAAAATTAAAGATATTATGTCTACAACATTAGAGACATCAACTCCAGATACGCCTATTTCTGAGATTCAAGCTCAGATGAAAAGGGTAGGTGTCACGGGTATTCCAATTACTGAAGAAGAAGAATTGGTGGGAATGGTTAGCATTGATGATATTTTTAATGCAATTGATGGTGGACATATGCAAGAGCCAGCAAGGAAACATATGGCTACTGATTTAATTGTGCTCGAAGACGATATGCCGCTTGCTTTTGGTATTACATATTTTGAGAAATTTAAATATGGAAGATTCCCTGTAATAAATAAAGATAAGAAACTAGTAGGGATTATTACAAGTAGAGATATCCTTCATGAGATGTTATATCAGCTCAATAAAGAGGTATCTCGGCTGGAGGATGAAGTCCATAATGAGAGGAATGTTCAGATTATACGCTTAAAGGAAGTGTATAAGATAAACAAAATGGATTTTTCTAATGCAGGGAAAGCTTCTAATGAGATAAAAAAGTTATTACAAGAAAGAGGCTTTGATACAAAGTTTGTAAGAAGAGTAGCAGTTGCTGCTTATGAGCTTGAGATAAATATTGCTATCCACTCTGAAGGTGGAGAACTTGAGTTTCTACTAGATAGAGATAAAGTAGTAGTGGTCGCTAAGGACAAAGCTCCTGGCATTGCGAATGTAGATAAGGCCTTAAAACAAGGGTTCTCAACTACAGATAATACTATTAAATCATTGGGTTTTGGTGCAGGAATGGGACTCCCTAATGTTAGACGAGTTTCTGATAGTTTTGAGATTATGTCTGAACTGGGCAAAGGTACAACAGTTAAGTCTGTTATTGATATTAAGTCATAAGGAGTAAGTTTATGAAAGTTTCTGATTTAAAAAATATTGAAGAGATTAAGTTAGTTCAAGATAGTTTTGATGATGTAGACGTTGTTGCGGGATATACGTCAGATTTACTCAGCGATGTTATGGCTAATGCCCTTAATGGTTCAATATTGATAACTATACAGGCACATAAGAATACAATTGCTGTCTGTAAGCTCCTTGATATGAAAGCTGTGATTATTTGTAATGATCGTGAAACAGATGAAGATTTTTTAGCATCAGCTAAGCAAGAAAATGTTGCAATTTTTGTTACAGAATTAAATCAATATCAAGCAAGTAATATTGTCGGCACATTATTGTAATTTATCCCTATGGATAAAAAAGAAATTCTTTCTTTAAATAAGCAAGGCAAAGCAGACCTTCATATTCACTCATGTCTTTCACCTTGTGCAAGCCTTGATATGTCACCACGTAATATAGCAAAATATGGAAAAGAAAATGGTTTTGACGTTGTTGCTTTGACTGATCATAGTTCTGCTAAAAATTGCCCAGCATTTAAATATGAATGTGAAAAACAGGGTGTCACACCATTATTTGGTATGGAGCTTACTACAAAGGAAGAATTGCATGTTCTATGTATTACAGATGATTTAGCTAAAGCTATGTTGTTTGATAAGGTTGTCGAAGAGAAGATTCTTAAAATTCCAAATGATTTAACAGTATTTGGCGAACAGCCGGTAGTAAACGAAAAGGAAGAAGTTATTATGCAAGTGCCATATTATTTGGGGGCTGCTGTTGATATGTCCGTTGATGATATTTGGGATTTTATTGATGTAACAGAGTGGTTAATAATCCCATCACATATTAATAGAAAGAAATATAGCTTGATTTCACAACTAGGGTTTGTTCCTGATTTACCTTTTGATGCCATAGAAATAAGTAAAAATATTAATGGATTGCAAGTGCCAGATGACGTTTTAAATAAATACCAGGTAGTCTATAATAGTGATAGACATTTTATGGAGTAGGGGGATAGGTTTTTGAAGAAAAAATTGTTATCAATAGTGATACCGTTGCTTAATGAAGAAGAAACAATTGAAGAATTAGTTCAAAGAGTTAATCAGGTTATAGATAATTTATCAGAGATAAATTCTGAGATTATTTTTGTAAATAATGGATCAACTGACAAGACAGCTGACCTTATCAGTGCATCATCTAAACTTGACGATAGAGTAACTGTTGTTAACTTTTCAAGGAATTTTGGTCATCAGAATGCTGTAGTTGCAGGATTAGAAAAAAGTAGTGGCGATGTTGTCTTTGTAATGGATGGTGATTTACAGGATCTTCCAGAAATAATCTCAGAAATGTTATTAGTTTGGGAACAAGGCGCAGATGTTGATATTCTTGTTGATACTGGCGACTTTAGGTTGATGGATAGAAAAGTTGTTGATGCTTTTTTGCAATGCAAAGAGAAAAGTCCTTTTATTCGAGGCATAGTTGCTTGGCTTGGTTTTACTCAAAAGGAATTTTTGTATGATCGTGATATTCGCTTTGAAGGAAAGATAAAATATAGTTTTTCAAAAATGCTAAAATTTTCAATGGATGGTGTTTTTTCAATGTTTTTTTCTGCAGTTCAGTTTTTCACACTTGCTATTATTGGAGAGTATATTCTTATAACTGGTGGAATTTTAAAAACTTTCAATTATTATAAAAAGAATAATGAGGAGTATGTGAATTGACTAGTAGAAAGTTAAATACATACAGGTATATTTTTGATAGATAACCAGATAAACTTTGATGATTTTGCAAATACTTATACTAAGTTAGTTAATGCTTCTGGCAAGGGACTTTTAGGAGGTAAAGCTGAATATTTTTCTGAATATAAGATTGATATATTAAAAAGAATACTAAGTAATAAAAACTATCGCATTTTAGATTTTGGGTGTGGAATAGGTAATAGTTTCAGTTTTTTTAATAAATATTTTAAGGATAGCGAGATCGTTGGAACTGATGTTTCTGAAGAGTCATTAATCCTAGCAAGAAAAAAATATCATAATAAGTTTTATGTGTTTGATGATGATTTTGTTCGTTCTAATAATGAGAAGTTCGATGTAATTTTTATAAGCTGTGTCTTTCATCATATCGACCGAAAAGAGCATGCTTCTACATTAGAGTCTTTATATCAAATGCTTGTTTCCGATGGAGTAATTATCATGTTTGAGCACAATAAATTGAACCCAATTACACTTAGAAGTGTAAACAATTGCGAGTTTGATAAAGGTGCAATATTATTTGAATCAGCTTATGCAAAAAGAATCTTTAACGAAGCAGGTTTCCTGAAAATTCGTCTTAATTATTGTACTTTTTCCCCGCCATTTTTGAGCTTTTTAAAGCCCATAGAGAGGTTTTTGAACTGGTGTATTTTAGGCGGACAATATTATGTTGTTGCAGAAAAGAGATGTGGTTATTTTAAATAATTTATTTTTAGTCAAATCATATAGAAGTATTATTCGAAATAAATTATTGATTTTGTTTTCTGTTTTATTTGTTATATTAAGCTATATTCGAGTTCGTGCAGGGTTTCATACTGTTGATGAGTCAGCTTTTTTTACAGGAAGTTTATCTGTCGGACACAATCTGCTTAATGGCAATTGGGCTGAATTAATTTATCCTGATAAGATTGGAATGAACGGACCTCTTGTTTTTTATTTAAATTTTATTATACTTTCTTTTTTTTCTTTTTTATTAAGAATGCCATATGTTTTTGTGTTGCAATGTGCTTCAATTTTCTCAGTATTTTTTGCAGGGTTGTTATTAGTTAATGTTGCAAAGGAGGTTTATAAAGATATAAATATTGTTTCATGGAAAGTCCTTGTTCTCTTTTTATGTTTGCCTTCTTCAATATTTTTTTCTGGTTCTGTTTTACATGAGCCATATTTAATTATATTGATAACATTATTGTATTTGTTTACTTTTAGATGCTTTTTAATGAAATCGCTGAACAATAATTCTTTTGTGTGGTTATTAATAGTTGCTTCATTATTAATGTGGGCTAAGTTAATAACAGTACCAATAGTTTTTGCAATGTTTTTTTCTCTATGGTTATTTCATAAATCAGCACGATATATTTATGGTTTTGTTTTTTCATGTATCCCTGCAATAGGGATAACAATTTTTTCTAGAATTTATTTTACAGCGGAACATGTTGATTTTATTTTAGATTTATCAATACGTTCAAACTTATTTAGTTTTGTTGTTGATGTTTTCTTATTATTGGGAATAAGTACTGTTTGTTTTGTTTTTATATCTTTGAAAGATACCCCAAGAGATTCATATGTTAGAAAAATGTTTTTTATAGGTTTATTAATAATATTGCCGACAATTTTATTAAAAGGGTACTCAATGAAGTTCCTTTTTTTGTTATCACCATTAATAGTTTTGTTTATTGTTCCTTTAATTAATAAAATTAATAAGTTTTTATTCTTATTATTCCTGATTATTAGTATTTGCTTTGCGTATTACATTGATGATAGTTTTTTTATTAATAGAATTAGTAGAGATATACGCAATGCAGTTGAGTATTCATTATCGATTACAGATGAAAAAAATATTGTTCTTGCTGATACGCCTATAAATGTAGGGTTGCTGGGCAAGGTTGTCTTAGGGTTTAATCCTAGATATATTGATGTGAATCCTGAAGGTGTTTCTATGGTCTATTATACGCGGGGAATAAAAGTGATGGATATTAGAAAAGGTCCTGCTTTATTGTTGCTATGGGATTCAACTTTTAGAGAAAGTGATTTTGCTTATTTAGATGATTATTTTGTTTTGTTAAAACAGTTCGGTGGAGTTAGAGTGTATGGTAATAAACTTGTTCCGTTATCAAATAATAATAACGACAATTTTTTTAGCATTCGCAATCATAAATTTTCTGTATGGGATTTGGTTAAGTTTAGAAATAAGCCTATTTTTGATTTAGTAAAGGAGTGAGTTATGTATGATTATAAAGATTACTGGGATAACGGCAAGCGAGATGGGTATTATGAAAATATTTACTCCCGTGTTTTAGAATATTTTCATAAGAGGGACAATATTGATAAGGAAATAGTTGATTTCGGTGGTGGCTCAGGTGAGTTTCTAAGTTATTTTAAAATTAGAAAAGCTTTAGTTTTAGATGTTTCAACTTCTGGATTAGTTAAGGCTGAAAAAAGAGGTTATAGTATAAAAAAAATAAATTTTGAAGAAAAAATAGACGTTGCTTCTAATTTGGCAGATATTGGTTTTTGTTGTGAGGTTTTAGAGCATTTAAGGTATCCTAATTTGTTGTTGTTTGAAGCATCCAGAATTATTAAAACTGGTGGTTCGTTTTTTGTTTCTGTGCCAAATATGAAACCAGATGGAGTTCAGCATGTAAGGCGTTATTATTATAATGAGCTTGTTCAGGATTTAGATAAATTTGGATTCACTATAAAAAAGAGATGGTTTATGCAAGCTTTTAGGTCTAAAAATACATTGAACTTTAAAAGTCCATTTCTTTTTTTTAAATCGATATTACTTTTTTTTCTGTCAATGATTCCATCTGAGATTATGGCGAAAATGTCTAATATATGTCCTAATAGATTTGCAAGTTTTTATATTCTAGAAGCCATTAGGAGATGATTATAAGTAATGTTTTTTTCCTTTTTTAAAAGTAAATATATAGCAAACTTAAATTGGGGGTTATCTAGCAGGCTTTTTACTATGTTGGTAAATGTCTTTGTTGGAGTTTATGTTGCAAGGTATTTATCTGTAGAGGATTTTGGAATGTTGAATTATGTTTTGAGTCTTGTTGCTATATTTGCGCCAATAGGTGGAATGGGTTTGTTTGATATAGTTTCTAGGGAGTTAATTGATTCTCCAAACAGTAGAGATGAAATAATGGGAACAGCTTTTGTTATTAGAGTAATAGCTACTATATTAATGATTTTTGTGATTTTAATTTCTTCATTACTAATTCAGTCAGATATGTATGTTATATATATGTTATCTATTATTTCCTTTGGTAGTATTCTTAATGTTTTTGATATTATTTATTCCTATGATCAAGCCAATATGCGCTTGAAATATTCATCAATTTCTTTGCTTGTTGGTACAATTTCTTTTGCTGCTTTACGACTGATACTTATTTCAATTGACGCACCATTACATTACTTTATGTATTCCGTTGTTTTTCAACAATTAGTTGTAACATCATTATATATATTTTTTTATAATAATTCGGGGACAAGTATCTCCTGTTGGCGATTTAATCATAGTAAGGCAATTCAATTATTTAGAGATGCATATCCATTGTTATTGACAGGATTAGTTGCAATAGCTTGTTTAAGAATAGACCAAATAATGATTCATCATATGTTAGGAGTGAGAGAACTTGGTCTATACTCAATAGCGTTTAGGTTAAGTGAGTTTTGGTATCACATTCCTAGTATTGTATTTGTCGCTTTTTTGCCAGCTATTCAAAGCAATCGGGGCACTAAAGGGTTGTATTATAAACGTTGGCAGGCTATTTTATTTTGGCTTGTAGTTTTTTCCATTTTTATTGCGTTATCTACTGGAATAGCAGGGAAACAAATCATTAGTTTTCTTTATGGTGAAAAGTATATAGAATCATATATGGTTTTAAATGTTTATATTTGGAATTTAGTTTTTGTATCAATTAATATGGTTTCTAATAAATGGTTAGTAATGGAGAATTATGGTAATATTGTTTTATTAAAATCTATCGCGGGATTTGTGTTAAACGTTCTATTAAATTATTTGTTGATATTAAAAATGGGATTAGTAGGTGCTGCGTTTGCAAGTTTGTTGACAATTATATTTTTGTCTTTTGGGTTTGATTTGTTCTTGATAAGAAAAAAAGTATTTAGAGATTTTTTATTATTGAAATTTTTTGTAAAGATATATTAATGTGATTGTTTATAGTCAAAGATTTTCAGAAGATGGCAAGTGATGTTATATGGATAGTGTTATTTTAAAATTACGTAAATTTATAAAGGCAATTGTTACATCAATTTTTTTTGACTTGTTAATGTTGCCTTTAGTTATTTTTTCAGCTTTTGTCATGTTGGTTGTTCGTAAAGTTGGTTTTAGTAATTTAGTTTTGTGTAGAAAAATTTCATTAAATATAGGAATTATTCCAATACGAAGACATTTCTATGAGCCATTTGTGAGCAAACATAATATAACCTACGACTTATCCATAGACAGGCTGCTGCCAGGTATATCTTTAAATATTGAAGAGCAGTTGTTGCTTCTCAAGTCATTAACTTATAGTAGCGAAATTTCTCATATTACTGATGATTTTACTAATCATAAAACATTTCATTTCAAAAATGGTTGTTATGAAGCTGGCGATGCTGAGTATTGGTATAACCTTATTAGATTAAAAAAACCATCTAAAATTATTGAGATTGGCAGTGGACATTCTACAAAGATTGCCCAATTAGCAATTAAAAAAAATACTGAAGAAAATAAGTTGTATTCTTGTCATCATATTTGTATTGAGCCTTATTTGATGCCTTGGTTGGAAGAACTTGATGTCACTATAATTAGGGAAAAAGTAGAAAATGTAGACAAACAACTTTTTAAACAATTAAGTGTTGATGATATTTTGTTTATTGATTCTTCACATATTTTACGCCCACAAGGAGATGTCGTTTATGAGTATTTAGAGTTGCTTCCTGATTTATCTAAAGGGGTCATTGTTCATATTCATGATATTTTTACTCCTAAGGATTATTTGTCAAAGTGGATTCTTGAAGATGTTTTATTATGGAACGAACAATATATGTTAGAGGCATTTATGACAAATAATAGTAAGTGGAAAGTAATTGGAGCTATAAATTTTTTACATCATAATTATTTCAAAGAGCTTAAACACGTATGTCCTTTTCTAGTTAACGACGGTGAGCCAGGTTCTTTTTATATTACAAAAACAGGTTAAGGTTAATTTGATAGATAATTTAAATAATATAGTTATTTATATTTAGTAATTAATGATATTGATATGGAGTAGATGTTGGAAAGATTCTTGTTTATAAAAAAGAATAGATTTATATGTTATATATATGATAGTTATCTTCTTTTTGGCTTTAATATTTATTATTGGAGTTGGTGGGCGTTTGATAATTTATACAATATGTTTTTTTTAAGGGAATTTAAAGAGTTTAAAATAACGGATATTGATTATAATAATGACGTGTTGACGGGACAAAAAGGAAGTAGTGTTGTTGAGAATTTTATAAGGAATGACAATGTTTTTGCCTTTGCCAGATTAGGATATATAGAGAAAAGAGTTTTAGCATATTATAATTTAATAAACAAAAAAGTGATTAAAAAGGGATTCCCTTTAGAGCTTAGGATGTTAATCTGTAATAATGCTGGGTTTTTCCCTGGACCTATTGCCTCAAATAAAGATTTAAGATTATTTTGTGAAAAATATATTGAGTCGCTAAAATATGTTGATATTTTTGGTGTTTTATATAATAGCAATGAAGATGTATTAATTAAGTCTTATGCTTCAAATTCAATTATTATGGATTTTAAATGCTTATTTTTCTTGATGAATAATAATCCTCCTTATACTTCCTCATTAGAGGGTAAAAGGGTTCTTGTAGTTCATCCTTATGCTAATTTAATTAAACAACAATATGAAAAGCGTAGCGATTTGTTTGAGGATAATAGAATTTTGCCTAAAATGGATCTTATTGTTTATGAGGCAATACAGTCTATTGGGGACAGTCGTCATGTTGAGAATGAATATAAATCATGGATAGAGGCTTTAAATAAAATGTGTATAGATATAGATGGTTTGGAATTTGATGTGGCACTTGTCGGCGCAGGAGCATACGGATTGCCATTATGTGCGCATATAAGAAAAAGTGGAAGAACTGCAATTCACCAAGGTGGTGAGTTGCAACTATTGTTTGGGATAAAGGGTAGTCGGTGGGACCAAAGAAAAAACATTCGGGAATATTATAATAATTACTGGGTTAGACCAGGGGGGCAACTAAAGCCAAAAGGGTTTGATAATATAGAAAAAGGTTGTTATTGGTGAAAATGGGGGTTTGAATAGTTGTAAAAATTCTATGTACCCATTATTATTAGTTCCATCGAGTTATAGGTTTTTTTAGTCATTATGGAAGGTTAAATATGTTTATTAAACGTAAAAATATGAGTAATTTTGTATATAAAGAAGTAGATCTTTTTAATGGTAGAAAAAAGATTAATAAAGAAGTTGCTAAAGAAAATTTATTCATATTCCACGATATCTTAGTAGTTAATAACGTAAGTTATGCTCTTATGTTTGGGACTTTACTTGGTGCAATAAGGGAGGGAGACTTTATTGTTCATGATGAGGATGTGGATGTATGCGTTTTAGAGGAGGATAAAGATAATTTCTTGTCAATTTTAGAGCAACTTGATAGCGCTGGATTAAAGGTGATTAGGAATAAAGGGTATATGATGTCTATAATAAAAGATGATGATTATATAGATATTTATTTTTTTAAAAAAGCTAAAGTATTAGATGTTAACAAACGCGTTTGTGGTGAGTTTGCGTATCCATCTCAATTTTTTGAGAAACCTTTCAGAGAATATTCTTTTTTAGGAAAGAATTTGGTTATCCCCAACAATCCTGAGCTTTTATTAGAAGCTATTTATTCGAAAGATTGGCAGATTCCTGATGAAGGGTTCTTGCATGAGACTAGTTCAGTCTATTGGAAATATAAAAGAATAATTTATCTTATGTCACCTGAGGTAGTGAAAAAAATATGGTCTTATTTTAAAAGTAAGGTTTAGATTAATACATATATGAAAGTAGGTAGTTGCGTTGATTAATGACACAAAAGCATATGGGGAATCCTTTTATGCCAAACATCGGTTAAATAATGCCCCATCCAGTTTTGCTGTTTATGTTGTGGGAAAATATTTAAAAAAAGGGAGCGAATTGCTTGAATTAGGTTGCGGAAACGGACGAGATTCTGTTTATTTCTCAAGTAAAGGCATGCAGGTAACAGCTGTAGACCAAGTGCAAGAAGAGATCGATTTTTTGAATGACTTGAATTATGAAAATGTTGAATTTATATCAAAGGACTTTACTGAATTAGAAAGTAATAAAAAATATGATTATATATACTCTCGATTTAGTTTGCATGCAATTGATAGAGAAAGTGAGCAAAAATTATTGTTGCTACTTCCGAGCCTTTTACTACGTAATGGATTGTTTTTATTAGAGGCAAGAAGCAAAAAAGATATAAGTATAAAAAAAGAATTTGGTAATGATCATTATCGGAGATATATTGATTTTATTGAGATTCAGGAGCAATTAACAAGTAATAATATGAAAATCATTATGGCAAAAGAGGAAAGAGGACTTGCTAAATATAAGAAAGAGGATCCCTGGATTATTAGGATTATAGCTGTTAGAGCATGACATTGGAATATGAGTAAAGTAACAATAATAACAATTTCTTATAATGCTCAGGATGTCATTGAAAAAACAATCTTATCGGTATTGTCTCAGGAATTTAAAAGTTTTGAGTATATTATTATTGACGGGAATTCAAAAGATAATACAGTCGAAGTTATAAAGAGATATGAGTCAGAGTTTTCCAGAAAAGGTTTTAGTTATAGATTTATAAGTGAGGCTGATGAAGGAATCTATGATGCTATGAATAAAGGCATCAAGATTTCTAATGGCGAGTGGCTTCTATTTTTAAATACAGGAGATACGCTTTATAATCCCCAAGTATTAAATAGATTTAACAAAGAGGTTGATGAAACGAAGGCGATTTTTTATGGGGCAAACTATTGCCAAGGAGTGTTCGAAAGTATTCGGCCATTTCATTATATATATTATGGAGAAATGATTGCTTGTCACCAGTCGATTTTTTTTAATAAAGGCATATTAAAAGATGACTTAGTTTATGACTTGAATTATAAAATATTTGCGGATTACGAGATATTAGTTAAAGTTTTGAAGCGTTATGGTCGGAACTTTTTCCAATCAACATCAACAGTGATTTCTGATTATGAGGGTGGAGGAATTTCTGAGCCTGTTAGTTATCAAAAAAGAAAAGATAAGTATAGTATAATATTTAAATATTATGGTTTTGTTGGTGTTTTAGTAGCACTTTGGTATAGGATTGTGATTATGCCTATTAAGTTGATGATAAAAGGGAGTAAATGGTGATATATTTTGTTGCTTTTGATAAGAATAGTGGTGTAACTTTATATTTTTCTCAGTGGGCTATTGCTCTTAAAAATAATGGAGTAAAGTTTAAAGCTATTATAGTAGATAAAGAGCAAGAGAAAGGTTTGATAAAAAAGATTTCTGATGAAGGCATAGATATAGAAGTATTATCCTGCGTTGAGGATTTGAGATATTATAAATTCCAAAGTGGAGACATCATTCACTGTCAGGGTTTCAAACAACTTTCTCATTTAGTTTTTAATAGAAAAACAAGTAGGGTAAATTTAGATATTATTCTTACCTTTCATGCTTTTCGACATTTATCAAAGATTCGAGTGTTGTATACAAACTTGTATTCTTTTTATTGTAATATGTTTAAAGATGTTACTTTCCATTATTTGTCAAAAAAGGCATATATTGAATTTCAACAATTTAATTTATTTAATAAAAATAAGATTAATCATTATTTTTTTCCTATGGGTATTGATTTTGAAGAGTATATTCATCCAATGCCTGTTGGGAATATGCTTGTAGAATTTGGATATAATTCTGCAAAGAAAAATATGATTTGTTTAGCTGATTTTCATAAAGGAAAGAATCAAATGAAGCTGATAAGGTCGTTGACCTCACTAATAAAGGAACATGATATTAATTTGTGGCTTTTTGGAAGAGGAGTGGAGTATGAGAAAACAAAAAGTTATGTTTTAAATAATAACCTATCTGAGTATGTGAAATTACCTGGTAGAGTATCACGTTATTTGATACCGGATATTTTATCAAATATGAATTTAGGAATATGTGTGTCTGATTCAGAAACAATGGGCTCATGTATTATTGAACCATTAGCATCAGGTATCCCAGTTGTTTCTTTTGATGTAGGAGTAGCTTCAGAGATTATAGTTGATTTTTATAATGGATTTCTTGTTAAAACAAACACATGGGAAGAGTTAACGGAAAAGATTTCAAATTTACTTGTTCTAAGTGAAGAGATTGAGTCAGATAATTGCAAAAAGAGCGTTAGCCATTTTTCGTGGGGTAATATAGCCCTTAATACAAAACATATGTATAGTGCTTTATTAAATAGAATTTAGCATTCACAACGAGTTAGATTGTATCAATATTTCAATATCTAAAGTTAATATAGAAGAATGATTAGATTATAGTGATGGCTATTTTGATTATTGGGTCGAAATAGATTTAGAATTAATTATCTTCATTATTGTTTCTATTGAGTTCTCAATAGAAATATTGTCTACGCAAGGCCATGTTTGTGTGTGCTTATATATACAATGCCAATTACAATTAAAACAAGTCATTTCACTAGCTGATATGAAGTTGGCATTAGGGAACAGAAGCTTTGGATAAGGTGCAAATAAGCCAAAATGGCCACCACCTAGAAAGCAGATTGTTTCTATGTTGTATAGCGCGGCAATGTGAAGGGGTGCCGATTCGTTGCAGATTAGCGTATTAGAGTTTTTTATAAGCCAAATGCTTTCTTCTATGGTGGTTTTACCTGTTAGGTCTATGGTGGTTTTGTTGTCTAGTTGCATGTTGATACTTTGGGATATTGGGATATCGTTCTTGGAACCTGCAATTATTATTTGTATGTCTTTAGGTATTTTTTCTAAAACAGCAGTTAATTTTTTGTGTGGTAGGTTTCTTTTATTATTTCCTGAACCAGGGAATACAATTATATAGTTTTTAAAGTTAAATAGATTTTTTTTAATTTTTAAATCAATTTGATTAAAATTATTAATTTCATCTGAAGAAATTCCAGATATAGATGAAAAAATATCCTTATTTATTTCAGTTATATGTTTATTATGAAGGTCGCAGTTAATGATTTTTGTATACCATTTATTAGATATGGGAAATATGTTTCTTGTTCTGCAATCTCCAAGTACGCCAATTTTGTTTTTTGCGTTTATTTTTTTGCAAACCCAATCATCAGCAAATATATATCGGGTATAAGCAAAGTTTATTGCTGTTGTTGTCTTTAGTTTGCATAATTTATTATTAGTAATAACTCTATAAAATGGGTTTCGTAAGTATTTTGACTTATTAATACCTTTAGTAGGACAACCAATAGATTTCTTGATTATTTCTTCATTTTCAATAGAGCAAATAATCAAAGTATTATCTATGTCTGCAATAAATTGTTTTAAGTTTGATAACTTAATTGTAAGATCTCCAAGCGCAGCAAGTTCAATGACTATTGTGGAGTATATCTTTGGTTTTGAGGTGTTGGATTTACAAAAAAAATCTAATAGATAGTAAAATAAAAAATAAACTAGGTTGATTGTTGATGGAATTATTTTTTGCATAAAATACAGCAATTATATGTAAACAAGTATGGCGCAAAATTGGGAGTTATTCTTAGTATGATATCTTTTAATTTTTTATGTATAAATCCTTTCATATAATTGTTTTGGTGGATTGATACGTAATAATCTAGTCCATAATTTATAACCTTTATTGATTCTATTTTTAGGTTTATTGATTCGAGTAGAAGTCTAACAGAAAATGGGGTATAAAAGTTGATATGTGTGTATTTATTATAAAAAGCGAAATCTCTCATTCTAAATTTAAGCTCACAAGGCACTTCAATAAATATTTTTTTTGAGACTCTAATGGCTTCATATAGGAGTACCCTTTCATTTTCAACATGTTCTAAAACATGGGATAGCACGCATATGTCAAATTTTTTATTTTGATAAGGTATTATGTTGCCATCATAAATATTATATTCTTTCAAATTAGGTATTTTTCTCATTGCACATAGTTTCTTAGCTTCTGAAGAAATATCTATTCCATACAACTCTATATTTAATTTTGATGCTTTTTCTAAAAATGCTCCTTCTCCGGCACCTATTTCAAGTATATTTTTAAAGACTAAACCATTTGTTAATGTAACAAAATTGTTATATTTTGAGTTGGCGTCAATATCTCTTGATTTTCTGTCCTTGAAATTAAGGTAGTAGTCTTCGTTAAGTTTTTTTATATCAGTCATTAATGATAATTATTGCCGATTCTATATGTTGAGTCAATTGTTTGTAATATGTACTAATATTATTTCAATACTTTTTTAATGTTATAAATTATGACATAATCATATCTTATGAAAATAACATTCCTTGTACCACCTATACTAGAAGGCAATAGAGCAACAGAGAGAGTTGCTGGATGCACATATTCTCTTTATCCAGTTCCAAATATATATGAGCTAGCAGTAGTTTCATATGTTAGGTCTAAGGGGCATGAAGTTCGTTATGTAGAGTCTGTGTTTAATAAATGGACAAAGGGTGATTTTGAGAAGTTTTTATCTAAAGATAATAGCGATGTTTATGCTATTTGGACTGTGAATTTAGGCGTGAAAAATGATTTAAAGGCAATGTCGATAATTAATGAATTAAGACCAGAATCTAAAGTTGTTTTTCAAGGACCTGCTCCTACTCAGTTCCCAGAACAATTTTTATTAAACGAATTTGCCTTCGTACTTAGAGGTGAGCCAGAGGAAACTTTTGTTGATTTGTTGTCTGCATTATCAGGTGATAATGAAATGTCTAATATTCTTGGTCTTTCTTATTACTTGAAGGGTGAAAAATTTGACAATTCCAGTCGTCCGTTAGTTGGTGATTTGGATAATTATCCTTTCCCTGCTAGAGATTTGATAACTGATTTTATAAAAGAAAGTTCAAATCCCAAATTAAAGAAACAACCTTATACGCCTATGGTGACTACGAGAAATTGTCCAGGCAAATGTATCTATTGTGTGCCTAGTTCTTTAACTTTTGCTAGAGAGTTAGAATATAAGAAGGGCAATGGAGGATGCAAACCACCGGTAGCAATGAGGTCAGTAGCGAATGTAATAAAAGAGATTGATTTACTAGCAGAACAGGGATATAAGGCTATAAGTTTTCAGGATGATAATTTCCTTTTTGGCTTAAAGAGATTAAAACCAATAGCCGAGAGGTTGAAATTTCATAATATTGTTTGGGGTTGTCAGTCACGAGCTGACTTTGTTACGGAAGATATTGTGAAAGTATTAGTAAAGAATAACTGTAAATATGTAGATGTTGGGGTTGAGTCATTAGATGATAATGTTTTAACGTTTATTAATAAGGGCATTACTGCTGAGCAGACTAAAAATGCTATTAAGTTAATGAAGCATTATGGATTGCCTACCAAAATTAATATTCTTGTTGGAGCGGCTCCTATAGAAACAATGGATTCTATTAAAAAGACAATTAGTGAGTTAAAGGAGTTAAAGGTAGACCAGATCATGCTGTCTATCACAGCGCCTTTCCCTGGCACAGAGTACTATGATATTGCAAAAGAACAGGGTTTGTTTGTTAATGGGGATTATTCTCCTGTTGATGTTCAAAAAGAAGCCATTATTTCGTTGCCTAATTTGAGCAAAAGACAACTTGAACGAATTGTTTATTGGAATAATTTAAAGTTTTTTTTAAACCCAAGGTTTGTAATTAAACAAGTTTTACTCTTTAGAAGCTTTATGGATTTCAAGATTGCATTTATTGCTTTGTGGAGAAAGCTCTTTGTCTAAAAAACGAGTGTTGTACCTAACAGCGCGTTCACCTTTTCCTGTAACTAAAGGTGATCAAGTTATTGCCTACAATCAACTAAAGAGAATTCATGGTGATATCGATTTACATTTAATAACTTTTGTTAAATCAGAGAAGGAAAAGCAGCAACTTATATCTGAGTTAGGAGCTAGCTGCAAAATAACAACTGTTAAGTTTTCTAGAGTCCAAGGATTAGTTGGAATGATTATGTCGTTACTTATAATGAAACCTTTGCAGGTAGGGTTATTTAATCAAAAAGCTATGAGGAGAGCAGTTGCAAAGATAATCCTTGAGTTTAATCCTGACGTTGTCCATGTTCAAACAATAAGAATGGCAGCTTATTTAAATTTCTTTAAGAAAGCTGATAACAAAGTTATCGATTTTATAGATGCATTATCTTTAAATATGAATATTAAGTCTAAGACAGTTCCATTGTTGTTGTCATTTGTTTATCGTATAGAGTCGTTTCTTTGTGAAAAGTATGAGCAACATTGTCTTGCGATATTCTCAAAATATAGCGTAGTAGCTCCTTTGGATAGATCAGCAATTTCTAAAAATATAAGTTTAGATCAATTTGTTGTTAATCCTAATGGAGTAGAACTAGCTATAAAGCCAGTTGGATTGAAAAACAGGAATGATAGGTATAAAGTTGTTTTTCATGGAAATATGCAATATTTTCCAAATGTTCAAGCTGTAAGAGTTTTGGTAGATGAGATATTTCCTATAATAAAACAAAATAAGCCAAACGCTCAACTGTTCATTATTGGAAAAGACCCAGATGTAAATATTCAGAAATATCATGATGGAGATTCTGTTATTGTTACTGGTTTTGTCGAAAATATTAGCGATTTTTTAATAGGAGCAGATTTGGGTGTTTATCCAATAACTATCGGGACAGGAATGCCAAATAAAATACTTGAAGCATTGGCTAGTAATGTTCCTGTAGTTACAACTGAATATGTTAAAAATTGTTTTAGTAAAATAGATTTTCAAAGTTCAAAAGATGTAGATGGTATAGATTTTGGGGAAAGTTTTTATTATGTTAATGATTTCTCATTATTGTTACAGTATACATGGGAAAAAAATATGACAAAATTATATGAGTTGTGGGAGGTTAGCCATGGATAAAACTAAAGTTGTTGGAGTTCGTGATTTTTTTATTGAGCAAAAATATCGATTTGACCAAGGCATTCAGTTCTTATCTATTTTAAATTTTACTCTTTTAGTCATTGCTTCATCTGATCAATTAAAAGGACTATTACCATTTAGAACTAATCAGTTAGTTTTAATATTTGTTCCATCAATGTTTTTTGGAGTATGGATATTTGGGTTTATTTTAGAGAGGTTCGTTAAGTTTCCTCAGGCTTCTGAAAGAACTAGAATAAAACGTAGTCCTTCTTATATAGAAACTCAAGAAAAATTAGATGAAATAATAGAGCTATTAAAGGACAAATAGCATATATATAGCTTGTCTATTTACGCCTCATGTTATAGAATATTTTACCGAAAAGAATACTAAATTAGTTAAGTGTTTAGTAATAAAAATAAGGAGTATATCTTATGTTAAAACCGTTGGCAGATAGAGTTATAATAAAGCAAACCGAGGCAGAAGTTAAAACAAAGTCAGGGATAGTTCTTCCTGATTCTGCACAAGACAAACCAAATGAAGGAAAGATAGTTGCTGTCGGGCCTGGTAAAAGATCAGACGATGGTACTGTAATCGGTCTGGATGTTAAAGTTGGTGACGTTGTTATCTATTCTAGTTATGCAGGAACAAAATTCAAATTTGATGGCGAAGAATTACTAATTATCGGCGAATCCGATATTTTAGCAAAATACTAAAAACAGGGAGATAAATTTAATGGGTAAACAATTAGTTTATAATGAAGAAGCTTGGAAATGTTTAGATAGTGGAGCAAAACAAGTATATGATGCGGTGAAGGTAACTTTAGGGCCAAGAGGACATAATGTAGTAATTGATAAGAAATGGGGATCACCTACTATTACTAAAGATGGCGTAACTGTGGCAAAAGAGATTGAATTATCAGATCCTTTCGAAAACATGGGTGCTCAGCTTATAAAAGAAATTGCATCTAAGACAAATGATATTGCTGGAGATGGAACAACAACTTCAACAGTGTTAGGATATGAGATTTTTAAAGAAGGACTAAAGAGCGTTAAGCGTGGAATGAATCCTTCGGTTGTAAAAAAAGGTATCGAGAAAGCAATTAAAGTTGCTGTTGAAAATATTGCATCAAGTAGTAAGTCTGTTGATAAGACAGATGCTATTGCTCAAGTTGCTTGTATTTCAGCAAATAATGACAAAGAGATTGGTGACCTTATTGCAGAGGCTATGGATAAAGTTGGCAAAGATGGTGTTATCACTATTGAAGAATCAAAAGGATTTGAGACTACTTTAGATGTTGTAGAAGGTATGCAGTTTGATAAAGGATATGTTTCTCCATATATGATTACTGATGCTGAAAGAATGGAATCTATTATGGAAGATCCATTTATTCTTATTACAGATAAAAAGATTAGCGTTATTAAGGATTTATTGCCTATTTTAGAGAAGACAATGAATATGGGCAAACCACTTGTTATTATTGCGGAAGATTTTGAAGGAGAAGCTCTTTCTACTATTGTTCTTAATAAGCTTAGAGGAACATTAAATGTTGTAGCTGTTAAGGCTCCTGGTTTTGGAGACAGAAGAAAAGCTATGCTTCAAGATATTGCAATTCTTACTGGTGGATTAGTTATTTCTGAAGATGCTGGTCATAATCTTGAAACAGCTGAAGTGGAGATGTTAGGTAGAGCTAAAAAAGTAACAGTGTCTAAAGAGAGTACAACAATTGTTGAAGGTGTTGGTTCTGCGTCAGATATAAAGGCTAGAGTAGCTCAAATCAAGAAAGAATTAGAATTATCAGATTCTACTTATGATAAAGAGAAGCTTCAAGAGAGATTAGCTAAGCTTGCTGGTGGAGTTGCTGTTATAAAAGCAGGTGCTACTACTGAAACAGAGTTAAAGGAAAAGAAGCATAGAATAGAGGATGCATTAGCCGCAACAAAAGCTGCTGTTGAAGAAGGTATAGTTGCTGGTGGAGGAACTACGCTTATTAGAGCTATTGTTGTTGTTGAGAAATTAGAACAATCTACAACAAATGAAGATGAAAAGACGGGTATAGCTATTGTTAAAAGAGCATTAGAGACTCCTCTTAGAACTATTGCAACTAATGCAGGACTTGAAGGTGCTGTAGTTGTTGAAAAAGTTAAAGAATTAAAAGGTAATAATGGATTTAACGCTTTAACTCAAATATATGAAGATTTATTTAAGGCTGGAGTAGTTGATCCAGTTAAGGTAGTTAGATCATCGCTTCAGAATGCATCAAGCATTGCTGCAATGTTATTAACGACATCTGTTTTAATAGCAGATGAACCAGCAGAGGAAGCTCCTGGAATGCCAGGTGGTGGCATGCCTCCAGGAATGGGCGGAATGCCAGGAATGATGTAGTAAAAAAAAATAATAAAAAAGCCCACTGACAGTGGGCTTTTTTTATTTTATACTTAGTATAATGATTAACTTCACACAATTTATCAGGGACAATCTTTTATTTGTAGAAATATTCATAGTAACTTGTCTGTTTTTCTCTTATTTTTTAAAAGAGAAGGAAGTTCATCCTGTTAAAAGAGCTATCAATGGGTTAATGCTTGTTTTTGTTTTTGGTGTTCCCATATTTTTCACATCAGTAACCAGAAGTGTGTTTGAAGTAAATAAAATGCTTTTATTAAGGTTTGTATCATTAGCAGTTTTGGCTCTTTGGGTAGTTAAAACATTATTAGTTGATTATGGAAAAGACTATCCTAGTGAACTTCATAAAGGGAAGCCTTATTATCGCCTTCTTGGCATAAAATGGTATAAAACAGGTCTTGAGATTCCAATGTTGTTTTGGCTTATTGTTAATGTTGCATCAACCATTTTAAGTGATAATGTTTTTGTTTCTATAATTGGGGCTTATGATAGATGGGAAGGCCTTATAACTGTTTTTAATTATGCATTTATTGTGATGGTATTTGCTAAGCAGGTTGATTCCATTAGATTCTTTTATTGGATGTTGTTTTCCTTTATTGTTTCAGCGTCTATGTCTGCAACTTATGGGATAGTTCAGAGTAATGGTATAGATTTTATGCGCTGGTCTGCAGATGCTACGGCTAGAGCCTTTGGGAGCATAAATAACCCAGTTCATTATGGGCCATATGTAGGTATGATGATTTGTCTTACATTTGGGTATATGCTTAATGTTAAACATTTTCAAAATACCATGAATAAGTGGGCGTTTCATTTTTTGTATATTCTTTCTTTTGTCCTAACATTGATAACTTACGATGCTATGTTTTTGTCTTGGGGTAGAGGAACTTGGTTGGGGCTGCAAGGAGCTCTTACTTTTTTTCTTTTATTTTCAAATAAAAGTTTTATTGATAATACTAAGTTTCGTTATTTTATGGATTTTTTATTTACAGTAGTTCTAGTAGGCTTAGTTTATGTAATATTTTTATTCCATTTTTATGAAATATTGCCTTTGCTAGCATGGGCTCCAATTGGATTATTAGTGACGGCTTATAGTTATTTTATTATCAAAAATAAAACGGTTTGGAATTTATTAGATCGAATACTTCTAATTGCATTAACTTATATAATGCAAATAATATCTGTTAGCTTTACACATTTCATTATTTATAACTTGCTTCTATTATCAATTTATATGGTTCATGTGTTCCATTATAAAGAGAAGAGCGTGTTGCTTAAAAATAAACTTATATTTTTATTGTTATTTTGTTTTGGGTATATTGTAGCAGCGCCTACTATAAAAGATTTTGGAATAATGTTTATATTTTTAGGAGTATTGTTTGTAGCATATATGATAAAAGCATCTTCACTAGTTGAAAAGAATGTTGGATTGCCTATTACTATTTCAATTAAAGCAGTAAGAAATGTGACAATAGGTGTTCTTGTTTTATTATCCTTTTTATTAATACCTCGTACTACTATTTATTTAGACAATTTTGGTTCAGGAGATTTAGACTTGAAAGTTTTAAAAACAGCTGCGGGAAAAGTTAAGTCTTATTCTTCAGAGGCTATCGGTGAAAAATCAGCAAGAGTAAGTATGTGGAAGAGTGGTATCACATGGGGATTGGATAACCCAATATTAGGTACTGGTGTTGATACGATAAAAGAGAAATATCCATCATATAGAAGAATAGAGTATGCCAGACGTGAGGGAGGGCATAATCTTACTCCTGATAGATTGCATAATGAATATGTGAATACTTTTGCTGCTACTGGTTTTTTAGGTCTTATTGGCAGGTATTTATTGGTAATAGGGTTTTATGCATATATGATTGTGAGTTATTTATATAAAAATAAGAATAAGCCTTCTTTTTATTTGATAGCTGCAACTTTTGCAGGATTCATTTTTTATCAAGGGCAAGTGCTTTTTAATTTTGGAGTTGTAGCAACATCATCAATTACCTATATGTTAATGGGCTTGGGATTAGCAATAGGTTACTATGGGTTTGGCAATAATTTAAGCACTAATATGGATGCAAATAATGAATAAATCTTTAAGTAAAGATACTAGAATTATTATTGTAATCATTGTTTTAATTCTTGTTGCAATTGGATATTGGCAGATTATGTTGCCTTGGTTTGCTGAACGTAATTATAGAAATGGTTATATCGCAAATAGTCAGAAACATTATTCAGCATCTGTTACATACTTAAATAAGTGTTTGAAATTAGCGCCATGGGAAACATATTATCAAATTACACAGGTTCGTAATTATGAAGCACTTTCAAGAAAAGAAAATGATTCAATAAAACAAAAAGAGTGGCTTATTAAAGCAAGAGATTTATATGTGTACATGCTAGAGCTAAATCCTGATAATCCTTGGTATTGGAATGGACTTGCCTCAATTTATCTTGGGTTATTTAATGCATCTCAGGATGCTGACGAAAAAAAAGAAAATTTTGAGTTAGCTGGCGATGCATATAAAAATGCATCAGAAGCTGATCCTATTAATCCATTATTTCAAATGTCTTATGGTTTTTACTTGCATCGTTCAGGGATGGTTGAAGATGCATATAAATATTACGAGAGATGTATAGAGTTAGATGATTGGTTTGTGGAAGCTTATTATCGTTTAGCAGAAATCGAACTTTCTAGAGGTGATTATGATAAGGCAATTGAGTATTTAGAAGGAATTACTTCAGCAGATAGAATAAATTATTATAAAAAAAGCGATAGCTATAGTCGTTGGGTAAAGGGTGGTAATTTTAGTAACTATAGACAGAAATTAGCTGAACTGTATTTTTCATATAAAAAGGACATGGCAAGGTCTATTGACATGTATAAATGGGCTTTAGAAAAACAAGAAACAAATCCTTCTGTTTGGAAGGGATTAGGCATGGCATATCATCAAGATAATCAGCTAGAGCGCGCAATTTATTGCTATAAAAAATCTATATCTATTAATCCGAACCAAGAGGATGTGTATAAGTATTTGGCTTATCTCTATTACAATATAGGATTGTTTAATAGTAGTATTGAGAATTTTAAGCGGTATTTTAAGACAAATAGCACAGATAAGAAAGCTAGAGATGATTACAACAAAATCAAAGGATTAGCAGGAAGATACAGGAATAGATAATATGTTTTTCTCTTTGTTTGCATTTATAGCTGATCTTGTTTTAATAAGCTTTGTTTATATATTAGCTTATATTATTAAGTTTAAAATAAACCTATCTTGGAATCTTTCAGAAATTGGTTATGGTAATTATGTTAATCATGCTCAGATAGAACCATATTTGCATTTGTTATATATAATAGTAATTGTATGGTCTTTTTCATTAATACTTTTTGGTGTTTATAAAGAAAGAAGAGGTGTTCTTTCAGGTATAGATGAAAGCATTAATATAGTTAAGGCAAGTTTTTTGTCTACAGCATTAATTATTGCTTCAACGTTTTTGTTTTATACTGGCGATTATTCCCGGCATGTATTTGGTTATGGAGCGATTTTATCGGTATTGTTTATATCTATAAATCATCAATTTAATTTTAAGTTAAGGAGCTTGTTTAGAAATAAGAGCAGAAATTGCAAGAGAGCAATTGTTGTTGGGACAGATGAGTCAGCTCAGCATGTATATGCAAGGATAATGCTTAACGAGAAGCATCAGTATGACTTGCAGGGAGCTTTTGGAAATAAGCCCAATAAACTAATTTATGCTGTTGAAGAAAAGTTTAACTATCAAGGTAAGTATGAAGAGCTTCTTGATTTTGTAAGCAACAATAAAATAGATACTGTTTTTGTTGTAACACAAGAACTGAGCATTAATCTTATTTCGGAATTAATGGAAAAGTTAATTGAATTTGGAGTTACAATTAAGTTGCAACCATCATTTTTGGAGGTATCTTCAGGCAAGCTAGAGAGTAGTGATGATTTAGGCATGGCTTTTTTCAGTATTAAACCTAGTGAACTGTCTGGACTTCAGTTTTTTTGTAAAAGAGCTTGTGATTTGGTGTTAGCTATTCCTGTTTTAGTTTTGCTTAGTCCATTTATTTTATTAATAGCTTTTTTAATCAAGTTTAGTGATAAGGGAAGCGCATTCTTTTCACAAGAAAGAACAGGGTTGAAGGGTAAAGAGTTTATGATGTATAAGTTTAGAACAATGCCAGAAAACATTGAGAAGGAAACAGGTCCAATGATTAATACTGAGTCCATTTCTAATCGGGCTACATGGATAGGTAAAATACTTCGCAAAACCTCTTTAGACGAGTTGCCGCAATTACTGAATATCATCAAAGGTGATATGAGTATTGTAGGTCCAAGACCCGAGCGTCCTATGTTTGTTGAACAGTTTAAGAACGAGTATCCGGATTATGACTTAAGACATAGAGTATTACCTGGTCTAACTGGATGGGCGCAACTTAATGGAAGGGCAGCATTATCAACGAGAGTTAATGAAAAGTTAATGTATGATTTGTATTATATAAATAATTGGACCTTATTATTTGATGTTAAGATTGTTATTAAAACATTGATTTATGTTCTGACATGGCAAGGCGCGTACTAGCTTTACTTCTATTATTAATCAGCGCATCTTTTGCGCATGATTTCGAGTATATCAAAACAGTTTTTGATGGCAATGAGATAACTTCAGCATATGTTGATAGTAAAGAAGTTGTAGCTTTCCTTGGGCATGGGCAAGAATCTTTAGAAAAGGCAGTTTCTGCTATTTCTCAACTTCAATTGCTTGGAGAACTAAATTATAGCCTAAAGGATTTAACTTGGAAGAAGAAGGAAAATCAATCAGTTCTTTATTGGGATACAGAAAAGGTAGTTGTTTTTTCTGAATTAGAAAAAAGGCTTAATGATGGAAGAGGCAACAATATAGTAAAGGCTGCATCTTTATTTGCAAATAGTAGTTCTGAATTTAGTAAAGTTTCAATTAAGAAAGATACTAAGCAAGGGCTTGCTAATAAAATGATATTAATTAAGACGGACTTGATTTCCTATGACGGAGTTTTGCCTGCAACACATGCGTATTATCCGTTAGGGACATTATTAAGACTTAAAAATACAAAAACAGATTGGACTGTAGTTGTTAAGATAGTTGATAATCAAAAAAACTTAGCAGATAATGAACTAGGTGTTGGAGACAATGCTTTAAAAGCTTTAGGTATTGGTAATGGTAAAAAAGTAAGAGTACAAACAATGTAAGGAGCACTAAATGTTTTTAGGAGTAAATATAGATCATGTGGCAACAATAAGAGAAGCAAGACAAGGAATAGAGCCATCAGTTTTAGATGCTGCCTTTGTTGCTGAGCAAGCAGGAGCAGATCTGATAACTATTCATTTGAGAGAAGACAGACGACATATACAAGATGCAGACGTATATGCAATAAAAGAAAAGATAACAAAACCATTAAATTTGGAAATGTCGGTTGTAGAAGAAGTAGTTAATATAGCATTAGATGTAAATCCATTTAAAGTTACGATTGTTCCTGAGAAAAGAGCAGAAGTAACAACAGAGGGGGGACTTGATGTTCTTGCTAATAAACAAAGGTTGATTGATATAATTGTTAGGTTTCGGGCAAAGGGAATAATTGTTAGCTTATTTGTAGATCCATCAATCGAGGTAATAAAAGCTTCTAAAGATGTAGGTGCTGATGCTATAGAAATACATACAGGTAGTTATGCAAATGCCGAGGGAAAAGCTATTGAACTTGAACTAGAGAATATTAAAAAGGCTGTTGAATACGCAGATTCTATTGGGTTAGAAGTAGATGCAGGACATGGGCTTAATTATCAAAATATTCTGCCTGTTGCCGATATCCCCAAGCTAGTAGAATTAAATATTGGACATAGTATAATTTCTAGAGCATTATTTGTAGGATTAGAGACAGCAATTAAAGAGATGAAATCCTTATTGTCTGCGTGATATAATACATTTATGATATGTCAAATTTGTAATAAAAGAAAAGCATCAATAACCCTTCAGACAAACATGAATGGTGTTAATAAATCGCTGCATATTTGTCAGCAATGTGCTAAAGAGAAGAATCATCTATTATTCCCAAAACCATTATTAGATTCATTATCCAAACAACAAAATTTGCCACCTTTTTTAGATTCTTTATTAAAACAATTTAACCAGCCTTCTTTTGATAAAGTATATGGCATGTTTAGTGAGCATGCGAATAAGTCTATGTACATTGCTCAAGAGGAGTGCAAGCGTTTGTGTCATTCACTTTTAGATACAGGACATATGATATTAGGTTTATTAAAAGAGAATGGTATCGTAAATAAATATTTTGAGGCAGATGATATTAATGTCGAAGACTTTATTAAAGAAGTAGATGAGGCACTAGGGAAGGGAGAGAAAGAAGATAGTGAGGAGGTCACGGTTAAGCTCAGTCCTAGAGCAAAAAAGGTAGTAGAGTTGTCTTATAATGCAGCTAAAGAGATGCATAGTCCTTATGTAGGGCCAGAGCATTTATTAATAGGTCTTCTTAGAGAAGCAGAGGGAATCGCTTTTATATATTTAACGAAAAGAGGAATAACTATTAATACTTTCTTAGAGTTTCTCTCACATAAGATGCCAGACAACCAAGACAAAAAGAAGGATGAAGATGTTAATAAATTCTTTGGTTCTTTTTTTAATGGTCCAGAAGTTGATGTGAAAGAAAAAGAAGATAAAAATGTTGATATTTTTGAACAATTTGGTAGAGATCTTACTAATTTAGCTCATGAGAATAAATTAGATCCCGTAATAGGTAGAGAAAATGAGATAAAGAGAATCATTAGAATTTTATCTAGAAGAACAAAAAATAATCCAGTACTTATAGGAGACCCTGGAGTTGGCAAAACAGCAATAGTCGAGGGGCTTGCCCAAGAAATAGTTAACCAAGAAGTTCCCGAGAACTTAATTGGCAAAAAAGTAATTGAACTGCAATTATCATCTGTTATTGCCGGAACTAGGTTTAGAGGAGATTTTGAAGATAGACTAAAACGTTTGATTGAAGAAGCTACAAAAAAAGATTCTAATATTATTCTTTTTATTGATGAGCTTCATACAATAATTGGGGCAGGCGCAGTCGGAGAGAATTCACTAGATGCAGCAAATATTCTCAAACCAGCCTTAGCAAGGGGAGAAATGCAGTGTATCGGTGCTACAACCATAGATGAATATAGAAAGTATGTAGAGAAAGATGCTGCTCTTGAACGTAGGTTTCAAAAGGTAGACGTTACAGAGCCTAGCAAAGAAGAGGCTGTATCTATTCTTGAAGGTCTTAGAGATAAATATGAAGCTTTTCATAGAGTAGAGATAGATTATGATGTTATTGAATATGCAGTGGATATGTCTTCTAGATATATTACTGACAGATTTCTGCCAGATAAAGCTATTGATTTAATAGATGAAGCTGCCGCAATGGTTCGAGTGGATTCTATTTCGCTTCCAGTCGTTATTAAACAAGCTCAGAAAAAATTAATTCTAATTAGAAAAGATGAAAAAGCTGCTGTAAAGAATCAAGAGTATGAGAAAGCAGCAAAGTATAGAGATGACATTGAGCACATAGAGACTTGGATAACTGAAGAGAAAGAGAAGTGGATGGCTAAAAAGGGCAGAAAAGTTGTTAAGGTTAGTAAGGAAAATATTTCAACTGTTCTTTCTGATTGGACTAAGATACCTCTTACTTCTTTACAAGAAAATGAGCTAGATAAATATACAAATATGGAAGATGAATTGAAACAAAGGATAGTTGGTCAAGATGAAGCCATAGAGGAAATATCAAGAGTAATGAAACGTGCTCGTTCGGGGTTAAAGAATCCAGACAGACCAATAGGTTCTTTTATTTTTGCAGGGCCTACTGGAGTAGGCAAAACTGAATTAGCAAAAGTGCTTACAGAATATCTTATGGGAGATAAAGACAAGCTTCTTCGGTATGATATGAGTGAGTATATGGAGAAATTTAATATTTCCAAGTTAATTGGAGCTCCTCCCGGATATGTTGGATATAATGAGCCAGGCCAGTTAACTGATAGAGTTCGTAGAAACCCATATAGTATTGTTCTTTTTGATGAGATAGAAAAAGCACATCCAGAGATTTTTAATATTCTATTACAGATTCTTGATAATGGGTTTGTGACAGATAGCCAAGGAAGAAAGATAGATTTTAGAAACACTACTATTATTATGACAACAAACTTAGGAGCAGACCAAGTTAAATCATTTGGGTTTAATACTGACAGTGCTGATAGCAATTATGATGTAATAAAGAAAAATGTGCAGGCTGAGATAAAAAATAATTTTAAAGTAGAGTTTATTAATAGGTTAAATGGAATTGTTGTATTTAAACAGCTAGGATTTGATTCTATGTCTAGAATATTTGATTTATTAACGGATAATATATATCAAAGGTTAGCGGAGAAGAGTATTAAGATGACAATTTCCAAAGGAGCTAAAGAGAAGCTCATTAATGATGCTCAGTTTGATGAATTTGGCGCAAGGTCTCTTGCTCGAATAATTGAAAAAGAGGTTGAAGATTTATTAGCTCAAAAGCTTCTAAAGAAAGAAATAAAGAATAACCAAAAGATAAGTTTGAAATTGTCAGGACAAGGTATCATTACAATATCAATTGCTAAATGAAGATAGAACAATCAGTAGAAGATTTTTTACTTTATTTAAAGTACGAAAAGGGTTATTCGCAGAATACATATTCTTCATATAATATAGATTTAAACCAGTTTATTAAATGGGGTAAAGCTATTGATACAGAATCACTTTCATTAGAAACGATAAATGACTTTATGTTACAAATGAAAAGACGAGGTTTTTCGAATAAAACATTAATAAGAAAAATATCTGCTGTTAGTTCATTTATAAGCTACCTGCTAAAAAAGGACATTATAAAAGAAAACCTTAAGATATTCTTAGATTTTCCAAGACAAAGTAAACGATTACCAAAAATAGTTAGCAAAGATGTAGTTAAGAAGATTAGTGGGCTGGCTATGAAAAAACATTATAAGGATATACAAATATTTCTTAGAGATAGGGCCGTGATGTCGCTAATGTATGGATGTGGATTGAGAGTGTCTGAGGTTGTTTCATTGCAGATGAAGAGTGTTGATGTTAATGCAAAGACAATTCGTGTTTTTGGCAAAGGTTCAAAAGAAAGAGTTGTTCCTATAGCAGCTAAAGTGTTGCCAAAGATTGAGGATTTTTTAGTAGAATGGAAGTTTATTGCTAGAGATTTTGTAATATCTAAAAAGAATGGCAAAGGACTGACTAGGCAGCGAGTATGGGAGATAATAAGTGATTGGCGAGATAAATTAGAAATAAAAGAGAAGATAACGCCACATATGCTGAGGCATACTTTTGCAACATTACTATTAGAGAATGATATTGATCTAAGATATATTCAGGAATTGTTGGGTCATAGTAATATTTCAACTACAGAGATTTATACAGCTGTTAGTACAAATAGACTTCATGATGTGTATAAGAAAGCTCATCCTAGAGCATGATTGAAAGGGATATGCTGAAAATATTATGATATTTATAACTATTAGAATTTTTGTTTTAATAATTTCAGTGATGCTCCATGAGCTAGCTCATGGTTTCGTAGCTTTAGTATTGGGAGATGATACTGCAAAGAAAGCAGGAAGACTTACCTTTAATCCTATTAAGCATCTAGATCTTGTTGGTTCTGTTATATTTCCAGCAATTCTAGCTATTACTCATAGTCCTGTTATGTTTGGCTGGGCAAAGCCAGTTCCAATAGATATGAGTAAAGTAAAAGATTCAAAGAAGCATATTGCAACGGTTTCTATTGTTGGCCCTTTAACTAATGTTTCATTAGCCGTTATCGGCGTATTATTGTTATGGTTGTTGCGTGTGCTGATTGAGGGAAAATATGGGCAAGATCTTTATCAAGTTTTTTTGATGATTAATGATACAGCCAAAATGCAGCTGATAGCAGCAGATCCATTGCTTTTCATTGCTATAGAAGTTTTTATGCAATTAGTTTTTATTAATACAGCATTAGCTGTGGTTAACTTAGTTCCTATCCCTCCGCTTGATGGAAGCAGGTTGTTATTTCCTTTTCTAAACAAAGATCAGGAAGCTATATATAACAAGCTAGAGAAATATGGTATCCTGTTGATTTTTCTTTTGCTATACATGAATGTACTCGACCCTATATTTAATTTTGTATTTGGCCTAGTTATACAATTAATCATTTAATCAGCATCTCTCAATAGATGATAATATGTTATACTTTTTTCAAGAGGTGACGACATGGAAAAATATTATGAAATAGTTATTGTTGGTGCTGGACCAGCTGGTTTGAGTGCCGCAATTTATGCAGCTAGAACTACTCGAAAAGTACTTATTATCGAACGTGCAATGGTTGGCGGACAGCAGAGTATGACAGAACATATTGAAAATTATCCAGGTACAGGAAAAGATCCAGTATCAGGGATGGCTCTTGCTGAAAAAATGCAAGTTCAAGCAGAAACACAAGGTGCTGAGTTTATGTATGATGAAGTCAAAAATATCCAGAATAAAGATGGAGTTAAAGTTATAGAGACAGCATATAGCGGAATTGTTAATGCTGGTGCAGTAATATTGGCAACTGGCAGAAGTTCTAGAAAAATGGATATACCAGGAGAGGCAAAGTTTACTGGAAGAGGCGTTTCTTTTTGCGCTACATGTGACGGTGCTTTTTATAAAGATAAAAAAGTTGCTGTTATAGGTGGTGGTAATGCTGCTTTTGAAGAAGCATTATTTTTAACTAAGTTTGCAAAAGAAGTAACCATATACCATAGACGTTCTGAATTTAGAGCTGAAAAGATTGTAATAGAACGAGTGATGAATAATCCTAAAATAAAAATAGAAACTCCATGTGTTCTAACAAGCATTGATGGTGACACAACTGTTCAATCAATAACAGTAAAACATAAAGAAACAGAAGCAGAAGAGAAAATAGATGTTGATGGAGTATTTATTTATATAGGAAGTTTACCGAATACTGATATCTTTAAAGAATTTGTCACATTAGATGCGCAAGGATATGTTGTAGCCGATTCTAAGATGCGCACAATTGTTCCTGGTGTATTTGCTGCCGGTGATTTAATAAATAAACCTGTTTGGCAGGTGGTTACTGCTGTATCTGATGGTGCAGTAGCAGCAATTATTGCTGATGAATATATGTGTTCGCAAGAAAAAGTATGTGAAAAGGAGCAGAATTAAATGAAGATAGCTATTGGTAATGATCATGCTGGCGTAGAGATGAAAAAATCTTTGATGACTTATTTAGCTGATAAGTATGGACATGAGTTTTTAAATATTGGAACAGATACTGAAGATTCTGTAGATTATCCTGTTATTGGAAGACAAGTTGCTGGATTAGTGGCTGATGGCTCCGCAGTAAAAGGTATTATAATATGTGGAACAGGTATTGGTATTTCTATGGCTGCTAACAAGGTTAAGGGAATAAGAGCTGCTCTTTGTACTACAGAATTTGATGCAGAGATGGCAAGTAAACATAATGATGCGAATGTATTATCATTAGGAGCTAGAACTACATCTATTGAAGATGCTATTAAAATAGCAGACGTATGGATAACGACAGACTTTGAGGGTGGAAGACATCAAAGAAGAGTAGACCTTATAGAAGGTTAATTTTTTACTCTCGGGTTACTTTCATTTCTAGTAGTTCGTCTATTACTTCTTCTGAAGCACCAAGTAGTTTCATTAATTTAATTTCTGAATCAAAACTTAGCATATTACTTTCGAACTCCATAATAAGGCCCCCTTGTTTTTTTGTTAAACTTATATTTGCCCATAAACAGGGAAGTTAAACATAAAACGGAGAAAACGAATTGTTTGTGATGCATATTAATGGTAGCGATGGTTGGAATCGAACCAACGACAACACGGGTATGAGCCGTGCGCTCTAACCAACTGAGCTACATCGCCATTAAATTGCCTGTTTATTTTAGACGAAGTTTGAATTTTACGCAATACAGAACCTTTGGTTTTCAATGACAAGTAACAATTGTATTATATATATATGCGTTTCATTATAGGATTACTATTACTATCAACAGTTTTTTGTTCACAGGTTTTCTTTTCTCCAAATGGAGGAACTCGTGAGCAGATTATAAATCTAATCCAAACTACCACTGGGAATATTGATATAGCTATATTTAGTTTTACTTCTAAGGAACTAGCAATGGCTTTGCTTATGGAAAATAAAAAAGGCCGTAATATTAGAATAGTTGCAGACAGAGGACAGGGCAATGGAAAGTACAGTGCTTTGAAATTATTAAGAGAACATGTCCCTGTTAGATATCTGCCAGTAAGTTATGGTCGCGGCATGATGCATCATAAGTTCATGTTAATTAATAAAACATACTTGGTTACGGGTTCTTATAATTGGAGTACCAATGCCGAGAAGTATAATTATGAAAATTGTTTAATTTTAGATGAGAGTAAGTTAATAACTGAATATTCAGCTGAGTATGAAAAGATTTGGAAAGAAGGAGCTAGCTATGATCAGCTTCAGTGATTTAGATTTTATTTATGAACAGGTGGATATCATTTTAAAAGATGTTGCAGATAAAGAAGAAAAAGCTTTCAAAGTATTAGTTTCATCTGTAATTAGTCTTAGGACAAAAGAAGCTGTTACATGGGTAGTTTCTGAGAAACTTTTTGAAAGTGTTCAAAATTATAAACAGCTTCAAACTATATCTTTAGAAGATTTAACTAATTTGCTATATCCGTGTGGTTTTTATAAGAGAAAGTCCGAACAGCTAAAAAAGATTGCAGATATTGTTCTTAATGATTTCGATGGCAAAACTCCAGAGACAATAGTGGGTCTGCTATCATTGCCAGGAGTTGGGCGAAAGGTGGCTAATTTGGTCATAACGGAGGTTTTTGATGATGACGGTATCTGTGTTGATACTCATGTGCATAGAATTGCAAATAGATGGCTGTGGCTGGAAACTAAAACCCCCGATGATACAGAGATAGAGTTGAGGAATATATTGCCAAGAAAGTATTGGAAGACAATTAATCAGTACTTGGTGCTATTAGGACAAAATATTTGTCTGCCCCGTAATCCCAAATGTTCCGAATGTTTTCTTAATAATAAGTGTCAATTTAATATAACTTCTCCCGCATCTGCGGGAGAAGTTATATAATATAAGTATGTATTGTACTTATTGTGAAAAATTAGTTTCTGACAAAATGGCTGTTAGACGTCAGTTTTGCCCATATTGTGGCAGAAAGCTTCATTGGTACGGAGTTCCAGAAGTAGAGCTTAGTAAACCAATAATGCAAGCTATTCTCAAAAGGAAAAATTTTTTAGTAAGACAGAAACTAGAAGGTATTAAGGAGCACTATTTTAAACAAAAGGATATTGATTTAGCTTTCATTGAAATTCAAGATTCTTTAAATATTAATCCTAATAATTTAAAAGCACGCTTTCAGCTAGGCCTATATTATTATGAGAAAAAGCGTTTTGATAAAGCAAAAGATGAATTTTTAACCATATTGAAAATTGATGAGTTTCATAAAGATGCATTGTTTAATCTTGCAAATATTGCAGTTGAGAATGAGGATTATAAAGAAGCTACAGGCTTTTGTGATAAAATTTTGTCTAAGGAACCAGATAACGTGAACGCTTTATACAATAAAGCAGTTGGGCTTTATTATATGGGTAATGTAGATACTGCAATTGGAACATTTCGTAAAATCCTTAGTATTGATGAAGATAATGAAGCAGTTAAGCAAGCAATCCAAGAGCTTTCTTCAAAATTGAACTAGTTTTTTTTAGATATAGGTTTAACTTTATATATTAGTGGGTATATTTCCTGTATGGAAAATAAAGTAATATCTATAAAAAAACCATATCAACTGGATCTTTTTGAGGAGGCAGAAAATTTTTTCAGAAAAGATTTAGCTGATATTGAGCTAAGTATGAAATCAATGATGAATTTAGAGCTTTGGAGTGCGGAGTCTTTAGCAATTTATTCTAAATTGAAAGTAGATAAATCTGACTTGTTAAAAAGTTGGAGTTTGCCAGTCACAAGAGTAGAGTTAACTAGAAATGAAAAAATAGCAGCTACAGAAAAATTAGATCTTAGAAAGAATGAAATTACTAATATTATTAATGAATATGAATTAAAGCCTGAATTTGAGTATGGGGTTTATTCATTGGATAAAAAAGATATTGAAGAGCTTGAAGGCTTGAGAAGTTCTATTGAATCTCAAATATTAAGATTACGTACTTCGATTAAGTTTTCATACTCTAGAAAGATTAAAGTAGTCCTAGACCAAGAGGAATCTTTGCATGAACATAGTATCTCTACAGGCACTTCAAAAAGAAATGTATCAGAAGCATCGGGAGAAGTTAATACCGATCTTATTCTAAAGAACTCTAGCTATAAAAGAAAAGAGGCCATTAATAGGGCTTATTTTCGTATGAAAGAATCAAGGAGAAGAGTTATTTTGGATTTAGCTGGAGAGCCTCTTGTAAAAGCAACGAGTATAGCGGCTGTTTTAATGAAAAATTCATATTTCCTTGAACAAGAAAATGGGCTTATGCCATTTAATTCATTAAAAGATGTTGAAGATTACCTTTTATCAGTTGAAGAATCAGAATGGGTTAAAATTCTGAAGTTTACAGTGCCTCACGGTAATATTCATTATGAAGATTATGCAAGTGCAGTACCAATTATTCACGAAAATTAATTTATAGTTTGACATTTTTTTTATCCATGATATCATAACATTTAGATAAGTAAATATGAGGAGGGTTTATGGATACTTGTGAGAATGTTACGGAGACTTTAAAAGTGCTGGGTAATCCCGTAAGGATGAGAGTTCTTAAACACGTAGCGGGTGTCGGTTGTTGTGTTTCTGATATTGAAGAAAATTTAGATTTGCCACAGTCAACAGTGTCTCAGCATTTATCTGTTCTTAAAAGGATGGGAATAGTTAAGGCAACAAGAAACCATAAAGAGGTTTCTTATACATTAGTTAATGATTTTGTTAAGGATTTGTTAGAGCTTTGTTGCAAATATTCATAAAATAGGAGGAATAAAAATGGTTGCATTAGTTACAGATTCAAATTTTCAGAGTGAGGTATTAGACGAGAAGGGTAAGTTAGTGGTTGTGGATTTCTATGCTGATTGGTGTGGTCCTTGTAAGATGATGGCTCCAGTTTTAGACCAAGCTGCAGCGCAAGTTGCGGATAAAGCTAAAATTGTTAAATTAAATACTGACGAGAATCAAGATACAGCAATGAAGTATCAGGTTACAGGTATTCCATGCTTAATAGTTTTTAAAGATGGTGCAGAGATTGATAGATTAGTAGGTTTTAGACCTGCTCCTCAATTAGTACAAGACATTAACGCAATAGCTATAAAATGATTGAGTTAGCTTTAATAGCTGTTTTTGCAGGGGTATTATCGTTCTTATCACCATGTGTGTTCCCGTTAGTCCCCCTGTATATTGCTTATTTCTCTGGGGTTAATGCCGAAAATAAAAGTAAAAAGAAATTAGTTTTAAATGTTTTAGCTTTTATTATGGGGTTTACTGTTATTTATTTAATGCTAGGTCTTTCTGTAAGTTTTTTTATTTCATTCATGCAAAGGTATTATGTGTTTAAACTAATTTTAGGTGTTCTTATGATAGTTTTTGCATTACATTTTTGGAAAGTTCTTAGAATACCAATACTATATTCAGATACTAGAAATATTAATATAAAGAAGTTTAATGTTGCTTCATCCTTTATATTCGGTGTTTTGTTTGCATTCGGCTGGTCACCATGTATTGGGCCTTTATTAGGAAATGTTCTGATTCTAGCTGCAAATGCAAATGGATTGTATGGCAAGGTTGTTGTTTTATTAATGTTCTGTGTAGGATTAATTATTCCGTTTTTATTAGTAGCCTTTATGTCAGAAGGTATTAGGAAAAAAGTAAAAGGACTAAATAAATATTCGCGTTATGTGGAGTTTGTTTCTGGTGTGCTATTATTTGTAGTAGGTATATGGGTGTTAGTGGGTAACTAGAAGGAGGAAGAGATGAAGAAGTTATTAATTATAATGTTGATGTTGTTTTCTTTGGGGGTAGTATTCGCTGAAATCTCAACTAAAGATGAGATTATTCCAGACTTTATGCTAAGTGAATTATCAGGTGAAGAAGTAGCACTAAGTACTTACGTTGAAGGTAAAGATATTAGTTATTTGGTGTTTTTTACTACTTGGTGTCCTTGGTGTTCAAAGCAACTTGAAGCTTTTCAAGGAATGTCTGAAGAAGTTTCCAGTAATGTAGGCTTTGTAGCGATAGGTTTTGATAAGAGCACTAAAAAGATTAAAAATAAGCTTAATAAATTGGGAGTTACGTTCCCATCAGTTGTAGGAACAACTGAGATTGCTAGTTATTTTAATGTATCGGGAATTCCGGTAACAGTTGTTATCGATAAGAATGGCAAGGTATTAGATCAAGTTGTTGGTTTTAGAAAGATAGAATATTTTTCTAGTTTTCTGTAGAAACATTTTGTGCTAGATCAGCAGTTATGGTCCTGTAAAATGGGTTGTGTTTTAAGTTTTCAGCCAGTGTATAGCTTCTTATTTCGTGAAGTGCAAAATTCGCATCTGTTGCATCTAAGATTAAATACTTAAAAAGTAATCTTTGAATCATTGATGACATACTCAGTGCTTTTTGTGAATCAAAATGGTTCTTAATAAAATAACTGAGGGCTAAGTGTCTGGTTTTAATATCATTAAGACATCTGATTAGGATTGGATTGTCTTCGCTATAAGTTCTGTATAAAAGCATTTTTTTGAAAAATTCCATAACTAAGTGTTCTTTAGTTTCTTGAGTTGTTATTCTGTTTGCAGATAGTAGTATATTAGGAATATCTTTGGCAGTTTTCGGTTGACCATTTTCTTCAAATTCTAAAGTGTTACTTACTCCTTCCTCTAGGCGTAAGAATATTTCCCTATCAGGGTAATTCCATATATCATAATCTAGAGTTAGTCCAAGCATTGTTGCATCATCAGATTTCTCTACGTTTATTACAGCTTTAGTGTCTTCTTTATTATTATTTTTAAAGGCTGCTGATCTTATTTTGAGTTTATTATTATTATCTATTTTTAAAATTTGTTGAACATCTCCAATAAGTTCTATACATAACTGGAGTGTAACATTCTTTGTGAAGAGGGAATGCCTACTTCCTTGTTTTGATAAAAAATTGCTGTTGTTTTACCGTCCTGATCTTCTCTAATTGAATTAATACTGCTGTATTGGTTGAGTTCCATAAATTTTTGTGTTTTATTCGATGTTAGTGGCACTCTTGTCGCAATTTTCCCTGAATTGCCAGAAAGTTCTACTTTTTTTGTGCTAATTGTTTTACCATTTTTGTCTTTTATATTTGGTAATTCTGCAAACATTATCCCGTTTTCTATTTTCAAATTTTTAATTATAGTTTCAAATCCAAATTCATTTGAGTCCTCAATAGAAAAAATGTTTAATATTTCAACAAAAGTTTCGTCATCTTCTGATCTGTGTATTTCTTTAACAGCAAATCTTGAACTATGGTGGGGGTCTGCGTGTAAAGTTGTTATTCATAAATGGTCCCCATCTGTTTTCCCATATATTTGATCAAACATAGTTTGATAAACAACAATATCCGAACAATTTAATAAAGACTTCATTGCATGATATAGGAATAAATACATAATATCCCTTCCTTATATAATGATTGTCATTAATATATCGAGTCAAAGACTAAGATATTGCAGTTATTTAGCTATTAGAATATAGCAAGGTTTGACGCTGATGATAATGTGGTTTATGCTACTTCTTGAGAGCGAAAATATCTTGAAATATACTTAGGAGAAAATAGATTTGAATGTACTAGTAATAGGTAGTGGTGGCAGAGAACATACAATAGTTTGGTCCTTAGTGAAAAGTGATGACGTAGAAAAGGTTTTTGTTAGTCCTGGCAATGGTGGCACAGCTTCTATAGCAGAGAATGTTTCTATTCCAGTATCAGATATAGATACTATGATCTCTTTTATAAAAGATAACAATATTGGTCTAGTAGTAATTGGTCCCGAAGATCCATTAGTCGACGGGTTAGCGGATAAGTTGCTTGCAGAAGGTGTCCCAGTATTTGGACCTCAAAAGAAAGCAGCGCTTTTAGAGGGAAGCAAGGCCTATGCTAAGAGATTTATGAAAAAATATAATATTCCTACAGCTGCTTATGAGGAGTTTGATGATTATTATAAAGCTTGCACCTATCTAGAAAGTATTGCTTATCCAGTTGTTATAAAGGCTGATGGTTTGGCTGCAGGTAAAGGCGTGATAATTGTTAATAATCAAGAAGAAGCATTACAAGCATTAGATAGAATAATGAAGGATAAAGATTTTGGTAATGCAGGAGAAAAGGTAGTTGTTGAAGAGTTTTTAGAAGGGGAAGAAGCTTCCATTCTTGCGTTTGTAGATTCAAAGACAATTGTTCCTATGGCTCCAGCACAAGATCACAAGGCAGCTTATGATGGTGATACTGGACCAAATACTGGTGGCATGGGCACTTACTCCCCAGCACCAATAGTCGATGAAGCGATGCAGAAGAAGATTAAGAAAGAAGTCTTTGATAGGTTCATGGTTGGCTTGAATACTGAGAATATGCCTTATCACGGAATCCTGTTTGTTGGTCTAATGATAAAAGATGGGAAACCAAAGGTTTTAGAGTTTAATGTAAGATTTGGTGACCCTGAAACACAGGTAGTTTTGCCTAGGTTAAAAACAGATTTATATAAAATAATGGATGCTGTTGTTAATGATAGATTATCTGACATTAAAATTGAATGGAAAGATGAATTCGCAGTTTGCGTAGTAATTGCTTCAGAAGGTTATCCCGGCAAATATCCAAAGGATATTGAATTATCTAATTTAGAGCAAGAAGATGCTATGGTTTTTCATGCTGGAACAAAGATAGATGATGGGAAAATATTAAGCTCTGGTGGACGTGTTTTGGGTGTTACTGCTATGGATAGTAATTTAGAAAAAGCAATATTTAAAGCATATAAGGCTGTAGAAGGTATAAGTTTTTCTAAGAAGTATTTTCGTAAAGATATCGCCCAGAAGGCATTTAGACATTTATAATAATTTATAATGAAAAGAATAATATTAGCAACTCACAATGACCATAAGGCAATTGAAGTAAACAATATCCTTAAAGGATTTGAGGTTGTTTCCTTGAAACAACTAGGATGGACTGATGAAATTGTTGAGGATGGTTTGACCTTTCAAGATAATGCAAAAATAAAAGTTTCTGCAGTAGCTGCAAAATATCCCAATGACTTAATTTTAGCTGATGATTCCGGTTTGGCAGTTAATGCCTTGAATGGAGATCCAGGGATTCATTCTGCACGCTATGCTGGAAATGATAGAAGTAGCTTAGCTTTGTGTAATAAATTAATTGAAGAACTATCAGATGTTCCGCGAGGAAAACGCAATGCTAGATTTGTTACCGTTTTAGCTTATTATCACCCAGAAAATAGAGATGTTAATTTTTTTGAAGGGTTTGTCGAAGGGATAATTTCCAAGGGAATGATAGGGGAAAACGGGTTTGGATATGATCCTATTTTTTATATAGAGTCTAAAGGTAAAACAATGGCAGAATTGCTTCCAGCAGAAAAGGATTTAATAAGCCATAGGTATAATGCATTGAAATCATTTAAAGAATACTTGGAGCATTAATGAGTAATATTTTATTTATTTCAAATGGACATGGAGAAGATTTGATTTCTTCTAATATAATTAAGACATTTAAAAAAAATTTTAAAAAGAAAGAGGTTTTTGCTCTGCCAATGGTTGGCAAAGGAGATATCCTTAGGGGTGATAAGAAAATAAACATTATAGGTCCTCAAAAAGAAATGGCTTCAGGTGGGTTTATAAAAAGAATTGGCTTACTTTTTACTGATATTTTAGCAGGTTTGTTGAGTTTGCATTTTCGTCAAATAAGGAATGCTTCTAAGCATAAATATGATCTAGTTGTTTGTGTTGGCGACTTTTTCCCATTTATTTTGTCTTTCTTTTTTTTAAAGTATAAGAATATTGTACTTGTTTCAACGGCCAAGTCTGATTTATTTGAGAAGCATTTTCTTATTGAAAGATTGTTTATTAAACTGGCTAAAGCAAAAGTTCTTACTAGAGATCAGATAACTGCAGATAATCTTCTGGCTAGAGGTGTTGATGCCAAATATTTAGGAAACGTAATGATGGATGACTTAAAGGTGAGAAGTAGAATAAATTCTGATAACAAGAAGGATCTTACTTTAGGTGTATTGCCAGGAAGCCGAAAAGAGGCTTATAAAAATTATACTTTAATCAAAAAAGTTTTGCTAAGATTGCCTACTAGCTGGAATATTTTAGTAGCTGTTCCATCTAACTTGGATAGGTCAAACTTTCTAATATCTGAGAAAATGAATAGTATTCAGATAGTAGGGTTCGAGGATATGTTGAATTCAGCAGATGCAGTTATTGGTTTAGCAGGCACAGCTAATGAACAGGTTATTGGCGTAGGATTGCCTTTGTTTACTTTCCCAGGTTTTGGAACTCAGACTACAAGAAGAAGATTTTTAGATCAACAAAAGCTGCTAGGAGGTTTGCCTGTATATGTTGATTCTCAAGATAGTGATATAATTGCAAAAACAATTAAGAAGAGTATGAGTGATCTTGAATTTATTAAAACTGGTTTAGAGTATGGTCCAAAGATTATGGGGTCTAGTGGAGCTGCTAACAAAATTTCAAAGGAATTAAAATGTATTTTAGAATCATAAAGTATGCAAGACCATATTTAAAACACTTTCTTGTAGCTTTTATTTTTGCTACGTTATTTGCTGTAGCAAATTTTTTCTTTTTACCACTTATGCGAGATTTAACAAAAGTTATTTCTAGTAAAAACATGAGGATGTTTAACTTAAATGTAGCATATATCGCAGTTTTATACGGCATTAGAACGGCATCACAGTTTATTCAAACATATTGGATGGCTTATATTACAAGTAGATTAACTATTGATTTACGAATGGAGATGTTTACACATATTCAAAGAATGTCATTAGATTTTTTTGAAAAGTATAGGCAAGGCGACATTATTAGTAGAGTAGTTTCAGATATTTCAGCGATCGAGTTAGTTATTAAGGATAGTTTTGTTCAGCTAATTCCCCAAACTTTTACGCTTATTGGGGCTGTTACCTATTTGTTTATTTTAAATTGGAAATTAGCGGCCATGATGTTTTTGATGGTTCCTTTATTTATATACATTATTCAGGCATTGGCTGGCAGATCAAGAAAATACACTAGTAAAATGCAAAGAAAGAATGCTGATGTGCTTAGTGTGTTACAGGAGTCTTTGGCTGGAATCAGAATTGTAAAAGCTTTTTCAATGGAGAATCATGAGATAAAGAGATTTTTAAGGCAGAATGAACAAAACTTCATATTTACTATGAAGAATGTAAGAGTAAATGCCTTACAAGAACCATTAGTTGGTTTTTTGCAATTTTTGTCTATTATTTTTGTTTTTTGGTTTGGTTTTAGAGAAATAATTATTGGAAATATGATTATTGCAGATTTGATGGCTTTTATAACAGGTGTTTTTCTTATCATTGAGCCAGTTCAAGCTTTAAGTAAGGCATATACAAAAGTACAAGCATCAATGGCTTCAGCTGAACGTATTTTTGGAATTCTAGATTTGATCCCTACAGTTACAGATAAAAAAGACGCTATTAAGGTGGAAAATGTAGATGGTAATATTGAGTTTAAAAATGTTTCTTTTGCTTATGATAAGTCAGAAGGAAACGTTTTAGATAATGTTGATTTTAAAGTAAAAACTGGAGAGACAATAGCGCTTGTTGGACCTAGTGGCGGGGGGAAGACAACCTTAGTTAATTTAGTCGCTCGTTTTTATGATGTAAGCGAAGGAGCACTTCTTGTTGATGGGCAAGATATAAGGGATATCAGTATGGCATCTTATAGAAAGTTTATTGCAATGGTTCCCCAGGAAACAATTCTTTTTAGAGGATCTATTGAGAGCAATATTGTTTATGGTAAGCCTGGAGCTACTCGTAAAGAAGTAGAAGCGGCTGCAAAAGCTGCCAATGCTGAAGAATTCATTCTCAAAATGAAAAATAAATATGTTACAAGATTGGGAGATAGTGGGCAAAAATTATCTGGAGGTCAGAAACAGCGTATAGCTATAGCTAGAGCAATATTAAAAAATCCTAAGATTCTTATTTTAGATGAGGCTACCTCTGCTTTAGATAATGAGTCTGAAAAACTAGTGCAAGATGCTCTAGATAAGCTGATGAAAGGGAGAACAACCTTTGTTATTGCGCATAGACTATCAACAATTATTAATGCAGACCGTATACTTGTTGTCGATGGTGGGAAAATTGTCGAAGAAGGAACCCACGATATGCTAATAGCTTATAATGGATTATATAAGAGCCTATACGAGAAGAATTTTAAGTAAGAAAATTAGGATTTTCTTACTTATTTTAAATAACCACTAGTTTCTAAGAACTTCTTATAATACTTAGTCATACCTTCTTCTAAAGTGTGAAAATTTGATGTATATCCAGCAGCTCTGAGCTTTGAAATATCAGCTTCTGTATACACTTGGTATTTTCCTTCAAGGTGTTTTGGGAAAGGCACAGTTTCTTGTTTAGCTTTTGGTTCAAGCGCAATCAATGCTTTAGCCATGTCATCAAAGCTTCTAGATTTGCCTGTGCCACAATTATAGATTCCACTTTTCTTGTTTTTATAAAAGAACATATTTACCTTTACTACATCATCAATAAAAATAAAGTCTCTTAGAAAATTTTCACTACCTTCAAAAAGCTTAATATTTTCTTTTCTTTTTAACTGGTTGAACATGTGGAACGGTACAGAAGCCATGCTAGCTTTGTGGTTTTCTTGGTAACCGAATACATTGAAATACCTAAGTCCTAAGATTTGAGAGTCTATGTTTTTACTTTTTGATTTTAAATCTCTTACATAATTATCAAAAGAGAATTTAGAGAATGCATATACATTAAGAGGGTATTCGCATGAAGGATCTTCTTTGAAGCCATTTTCTCCGTTTCCATATACTGATGCACTAGAAGCATAAAGAAAGTTTATGCAGTTACTAATAGCAAAATGAAGTAATCGTTTAGAGTATTCATAATTATTTTTCATCATGTAAATGCCATCAGTTTCAGTTGTTTTTGAGCATGCACCTTGGTGGAATATTGTTCTAGCATGTTTGAATTTATCAAGGTTCTCAATGAAATCTTTTTTGTCGATATAATCAACATATTTTAAAGAGTTTAAGTTCAGATGTTTTTCAGAATTGGATAAGTTATCAACTATTAATATATCAGTTATTCCTTCTTCATTAAGCTTTTTTACAATATTGCTTCCTATAAATCCAGCTCCACCAGTGACTATTATCATAAATATCTCCTATTTGGTTATTCTTCAGTTTACGTCTTACTTAATAGTATAAATAGTTTAAGGTAAAAAAAATAGCTTTTTATCTCATTAGTTAATTAGTGTGCGATTGTGCTTTCTATAAACTTGTCGAAGTATATCAATAAACATATAATGATACTATGACATCAGATTCAAATATAAATCTCCAACAAGGAACTTTTACTTTCGCAGAGAGCAAAGGGTTAGTGCTGCAAAGCGGAAGACAATTTGGCCCAGTTACCGTTGCCTATGAGACCTATGGTGAGCTTAATAAGGGTAAAAGTAATGCTATATTGCTATTGCATGCTCTTTCGGGAGATGCGCATGCGGCAGGAAAGTATAAAGACAGTGACAAAAAGGCAGGTTGGTGGGACTTAATGGTAGGTCCGGGAAAACCATTTGATACAGATAAATATTTTTTAATATGTTCAAATGTACTTGGTGGCTGTTCTGGTACAACAGGGCCAACTTCAATTAGTCCAGATACAAATAAGCCATATGCAATGAGTTTCCCAGTAATTACCATAGAAGATATGGTGAAAGTTCAATATGAGTTAGTTAAATCATTTGGAATAAGAACGTTACATTCTATTGCTGGAGGTTCAATGGGTGGCATGCAGGCCTTGAAGTGGGCTCAGTTATATCCAGATGTTGTAAGGTCAGTAATCGCTGTTGCTACTACTGCTAGGTTGTCGCCACAAGCTATAGCCTTTAATGAGGTAGGAAGACAGGCTATAATTTCTGATAAAGCTTGGAATAAAGGTGATTATTACGGTAATAAAGAAACACCTGATAAAGGATTAAGTATTGCCAGAATGTTGGGGCATATTACATATCTTTCAGAAGAAGGTATGAGTAAGAAGTTTGGTAGACAGCTTCAGAATGCAGAAGAGTATCAATATGAGTTTCTTACTGAATTTCAGGTGGAGAGTTATCTTCATTATCAAGGACAACGATTTACCGAAAGGTTTGATGCAAATTCATATATTTATCTTACAAAAGCAATAGATTATTTCAACCTTGCAGATGGTTATGGTTCCTTGCAAGAGGCCTTTAGAATCGTTAATAGCAAGTTTTTGGTATTATCTTATACTTCAGACTGGTTGTTTCCAACATATCAATCTGAGGAAATAGTAAATGCTTTAAGAAAAAACAATGTTAATGTTTCTTTTTGTGAAATTAAGGCTGATTATGGACATGATTCCTTTTTGTTGCAGAATGATTTGCATGAGAAATTAGTTTCAGGTTTTTTGGAGAATGTATAAATGAAAAGAGCTATTGAGTTTTTAAAGAAAAGAAAAGATCTTCAGTCAATCCTTGGATTTATAACAAAGAATTCTAAAGTGCTGGATATCGGTTGTGGCGATGGTAAGCTGCTTAGCAGCTTAAAACAAGCAAAAGATATAGAAGCTTATGGTCTAGAGATTAAAGAAGAAAGTGTTGCTGAATGCGTTTCCAAAGGCCTTAGCGTCATTCAGTATGACCTTAATAAAGGTCTTCCGGAATATGCGGATAATTCTTTTGATTTCATTATTCTTTCACAGACTTTGCAGCAGGTTGCAAGACCAGATGATGCTATTAAAGAAGTAGTAAGGGTAGGGAAGAAAGCGATAGTAAGTGTTCCAAATTTTGGATTTTGGAAATGTCGTTTAAATATTTTTTTTAAAGGAAGAACTCCAGTTACAAAAGCTTTGCCATATAAATGGTATAACACACCCAACCTGCGGGTTTTAACAATAAAAGATTTTTATGATTTCTGTGAAGAAAGTGGTGTTAGAGTTATAAAAACTATGCCTTTGTTATCTACAAAGAATGGTTCAGAAAAAGTTATAAAATTATTTTCAAATTTACGAGCTGACTATTGTGTTTTTATAGTAGAGAGCACCTAGTGAAATAGTCGGCTTTTTCTTTGTTGACACTCTTTATCTAAGAGGGTAAAATTTATAGCCGGTTTGGGACCTAAATTTTAAGCCACATTTAGTCATGAATGGACAGGAGAAATTAATGTACGCAATAGTAGAAGTAGCTGGAAAACAGTATAAAGTAGAAAAAGGCATGGACCTTTTTGTAGATAAATTAGGGGAAGAAGTTAATGCAAAAATAACTTTAGATAAGGTATTATATTTTACTGATGGTAAGAAAGTAGAAATTGGAACTCCATATGTAACAGGAGCTTCGGTAAAGGCAGAGGTTAAAGACCCTGCGTATAAAGATAAGAAAATCATAGTTTTTAAATATAAAAACAAAACAGGTTACCATAAGAAGCAAGGACATAGGCAGCAGTACACACTATTAGCTATTAAGGATATTTCTTTTGGGAAAACAGCTCCAGTTAAAAAAGAAGAAGTGGTTGAAGCTAAGCCTGTAGTGAAAAAAGAAACTGCAGCAAAGAAGCCTGTGACAAAAACAACAACAACTAAAAAGCCAGCAACTAAAAAAGCATCAGCTAAAAAAGTTGAAGGCAAAGAAAAAGCATAAGGAGCTACTAATATGGCACATAAAAAGGGAAAAGGTAGTACCAGTAACGGAAGAGACAGCAATCCTAAGTACTTAGGTGTAAAGAAGTTTGGTGGAGAAAAAGTAATAGCAGGTAATATCATCATCAGACAAAGAGGTACAAAATTCAAACCAGGAAGGAATGTAGGGTTAGGAAGAGACTACACTATATTCTCATTAATAGAAGGCAGAGTTTTATTCGAAGATGTAAAAGGTAATAGTAAAAAAGTTAGCGTAGAAGTAGCAGCTTAAAGAAATACTTAGTTTTGTTATATAATGAAAAGCGGACATTGTGTCCGCTTTTTTATTATTATAGGAGTAATAAATGTTTATAGACGTAGCCGATATAGAAATTAAATCAGGAAATGGCGGACAAGGCTGTATTAGCTTTAGACGTGAGAAGTATGTTCCTAGAGGTGGACCTGATGGGGGTGATGGCGGCAAGGGTGGCGATATCATCCTTAAGGCTGATTCTAGATTAAAGAGTTTGATGGATTTTCATTATAAAAAAATATATAAAGCACAATCAGGATTACCTGGAGAAGGTAGAGACTGTTATGGAAAAAAAGGTGAGGATATTGTTTTAAGCCTTCCTATTGGTACTACAATCACAAATAATGAGAACGATGGAGATATTATTGTAGATCTTATCGAAGCTGGACAGGAATATGTTTTAGCTAAAGGTGGTTTTGGCGGAAAGGGTAATGCTAGATTTGCCAATTCAGTAAATCAGACTCCTTACTATTCTCAACCTGGAACCCCGGGAGAAGAGTTTAATATTCACTTAGAACTAAAGATGATTGCCGACGTAGGCATTATTGGACTTCCAAATATAGGAAAGTCTTCGTTTATATCTAGAGTTACAAATGCTAAGCCTAAGATAGCTAATTATCCATTTACTACATTGGTTCCAAACTTAGGTGTTGTGAACTACAAAGGTGAAAAACAATTTGTTATTGCAGATGTTCCAGGAATTATTGAAGATGCACATGAGGGGCATGGTCTAGGTTATCAATTCTTAAGACATGTTGAAAGAACACGTGTTCTTGTACATATGCTAAATGTATCTGATTTTAAAACAATGAATCCAAAAGAAGCATTTGATATGTTGAATAGAGAACTTGGATTATATAATGAGGAAATCTTAGACAAGAAACAACTGATAGTTTTTAATATGATTGATACCTTGCAAGATCGCAGTGTGCTAGATGAGTATAGGAAAGAATTCAATGAAAGAGTTTTTTATATTTCAGCAGTAACAGGTGAAGGTGTAGATGTCCTTTTAGCTGAATTAGTTAAGTTTGTCCATTAATCACAAAAAATAAATATATTATAGTTATCCACAGGTGTCTAATTTGTAGTTCAATAGTTTATTTGTTCAATTGTTCAATAGTTGTTGGGGATATGTGAGCTTTTTTTGTTCTAAGCTATGCTTTAGAATGAACAAGTGAATGGATGAACAAGTGAACTTGATAACTCATTGTGGTCATTTTGTCGATAACGCTATATGCAGAAAGGATTGCCCTGAATTGACACTGCCATTTTCAGGTGCTAACTTAACTAATATGATAAGTAATGATACAAGTTCATATAATTATAGTGCAGCAACAAGTTCAAAATATACTTTGGACCAGAATAAACCAGAGGAAGCTGTTCTATACTTTCAACAAGGTTTCACCAATATATTTAACAGTTTTATCTCTAATGATGATGATAGTGATTCAGTAGATGGATTATTAGGTGGTTCATCCTCAGATGTATTTGGATCATCTAGTTCAGACCCATTTGCAGGTAGCTATGATTACTATACTCAAATTATGCAATTGCAGAATCAGCAATCAGGATCTAGTACTTCTGCAACTTCTTTGGAACTTTTGAACAGCTCAGCTAATCTAATAGACAAAGAGGCCATTTATTCATTTAATGGTCAGCGGCTGACAGGAACGATTGAGAGTGTGGTGAATGACCAGGGGGGCATTTACTTCAGAATTGAGGGTGATCTTATTGCTATGGATCAGCTGCTGGAAGTAAAAGGGGGGAATTGACATGCTAGATATTATGAAGAACGGTGAAAATGCGATGAGGGCTTTTGAAACAGCTCTAAGACTTCAAACTGCAAATATGGGAAATATGAGTACTACTGGATATAAATCCTTAAAGTATTCTTTTAAGACTATTTTTAATAAAGTTTTAAATACTGGCTCAGCAGGAACAATGACACAAGGGGGAACAAATCCATATCAGGAAGGTTCAAGTGTAGCGTTAGCAAATATTACAATTGATTTTACTCAGGGAGAATTAGGAACAGGCAGTCAATTAGATTTAGCAGTACAAGGTAATGGGCTATTTATTGTATCTCCTGATCAAGGGAATACTTTTTTATATACAAGAGCAGGAAACTTTAAATTTAATGAAAGTGGATATCTGTTAGATAATTCAGGCAGAAATGTTTATGGGTACAAATCAACTGGAGGTGGCAACTTCGATACTAGTAAGATTGAGCCAATACTAGTTGAAAATCCTGTTAATGCTGGTTGGCAGTACGAGGGTACAAGAGGGATTATGGTAGAAGACTTTGATTTATCAGCTAATGGTGAATTTGAGCTTGCGAATCCATTGTATCAAGTTGCACTCACAGATTTTCCAAATAAGTCAGCTTTAATTCAACACGATGGGTCTACTTATAAGGCTACCCCGGCTGCGGGCATACCTTTTGAGCCATCTCCACCATCTACAAATGGTATGGGAGAAGCTTTGTCTCAGGCAGTAGAAAAATCTAATGTGTTTTTTATTGGAGAAACAGTAGATGCAATGGAAGTGCAACGTGCTATGTCTGCAAGTTTAACAGCAGTAAAGATAGCAAGTCAGCAGATAGAGAATATAATACAACAGTTAGGAACGTAGTAAATGGTAGTTAGTGTGGATATAAAACTGCCCAAGAGTTTAGGGCAGTGGCATTTATATCACCCAGAAGCATCGCTGATGAAGGAAGAGTTGTCAGAGACCTCTAAATCAAACGTGCTATCTGAATTGAACATTTTTATTAAATGGATGAAAGAAGTTATTAATAAAGCTACTGACAACTATCAGTTATTACTTACTTTAAAATCAGTTTCATCAAACAAAGTTTTTATAAATGATTTAGATCGGATATTAGGCAATGACTTAGTTGTTGAGTATCAGGATAAAAGAGGTCAGTTTATATTTTCATTAGATAATGTTTTCTTAATGAATTTACTAGGGATGTACTTTGGTTCTGATATGAGTAAAATAGGTAGTTTTTCCTTTAGCGATATGGAAATGGTTATTATTAACGCTTTTTATAGTGAGTTTTTTGAAGAATATTTCAAGACAAGTAAGTTTTTAGATAAGGATTATAAAGTTAACTATCATTTAGGTAAGATAGAAACTATGAAATTCTTAGCAGCTAATCAAAATTTAGTGAACGTAAATTTTAATGTAAGTTTTGCTAATAGCAATGAATCAGTTATTAAATTATTTTATTCTGAGCATTCATCTGATAATTTTTTGCAGAGAATAAATGTGAAAAAAGATATTGGTGTGTCTTTATCAGATTCAATGAAACGTAGTATTACTACTGATGCAGTTGTTCAGCTTGGTAAAGCAAAATTAACCTTTGGTGAATTCATGAATATTCAGCAAGGTGATGTTTTGGTGCTGAATAATAAGGTAGGGGAGTCAATTAAGTTTGTATTAGCAGATCAGCTTTTTTTTAATAGTACCGTTGGTCAAAGTGAGGGCAAATATGCTATAAAAATTGAAGAGCAAATAGTTAGTAGCTCCTATTCAGAAGTAGCCGAAAGCATGGACTTAGGAGAGTCTGTTGACCAGGTTCATGAAGAGGAATTGCTTATGGACTCATTCGATGAAGTAGATGTTAAGGAAGAGTTAGAGGCAGAGAAATCTGTTATAGAAGAAGAGGAAAGCGCTGAAGATGAATTTGATTGGGAGAACTTATAATGGCTGTGAATAAAGATGAATTGAAAAAGATGTTAGAGGATGATTTTTTTGGAGAATCTGATTCAGATTTAAGCGGATTGGAAGATATCTCATTAGATTTAAGCATGCCTCCTGAAGAAGAGACTATTGTTGCGACTAAAGAAGAGACTCTTGAAGAAGTTGAAGTTGCAGATGAATTTAATTTGGATGATGATAGTGAAAATAGCAAAGATATTTTTGATTTAGACAATTTTGATTTTGATGAGAATGTTGATTTAGATTTAGAGACTATAGATGCAAATATTGGGATTGAAAATAAAAGTACTCTAGATGAAGATTTTGGGACTAAAGAGCTCTCAGAAATTATTGAGAAAGAAGAGGCATTAGAAGAAGAATTACATGAAATATCAGGGATTGTTAGTCAGCCTATGCCAAATATTAATGAGCATGAGCAAGAAATGATTAAAGATATAGTTCATAATGAGGTTAGCTTTCCAGATAACTCATTTACAAATGAACAGCAAAATGACACAATTAATATAATTGATAACAATCCTAAAGTAGAAGATAATAAAGGATTCGAGATGGGAAAGACCACTTTAAATTATGATGAGTTTTCAGATGCTATGAGCCAAGAATATATTAATGTTAAAAAAATAGATTTTCCTGAAGTTAGTAACCAAATTACTGGTGAGGGATTTAATGTTGATTTGTTTTCTAATATTCCTGTAACAATTGATGTTTTTTTAGGCAATACGACAATATCATTAAAAGATGTACATGACCTATCAAAGGGTTCTGTAATTGAGCTAGATAAGTTTTATGGTGAGCCACTAGACCTAAAGATTAATGGTGAACTGATTGCAACAGGAGAAGTTGTTGCAATTGATAGCAATTATGGGATTATGATAAAAGATATTGTGAAGTCTTAACATGCTTCAGCACTATATTAGAATTTTTCTATCTTTAATAGCGATTGGGGCAATGCTGTACTTAATTTACTTTGCTCTTTCAATATTTCCAGGAAGAAAAACATCATCAAACAAATCTAAAAGATTGAAGATAATAGAGCATATTGCGATAGGTCCTGGTGTAGGACTATATTTAGTTGGTGTTGATGAAAAAGAGTTCATAATGAGCTTTAGTAATAAAACAATTAACTCCTTACAGCCTTTAGAAGCTCAATCTATAAAAGATTTTTCTAAAATATTAACTGAAAAAAAAGTTGAAAGGAAAGCTAAGAGCACTGTAAGCAATACAGCTGCTAGCAAGTAGTATGGATTTAGCTACTTTAATAGATACTCCTATTCAATTTAGTAATTCGATTAATTTAATCTTGTTGCTATCATTGATGTCTTTTGTTCCATTTTTTTTAATATCGGTAACTTCTTTTTTAAGAATTACAATTGTTTTTGGATTGCTAAGAAGTGCTATGGGGACTCAGCAGTCACCACCAAACATGGTCATTGTAGCAATAGCTCTTTTTATGACGATATTTGTCATGTCCCCAGTGTGGAACGATATTAATGAGAATGCTTTAACCCCATATGTTCAAGGTGAAATTACACAGAATCAAGCAATAGCGATTGGAATTCAGCCATTGCGAGAATTCATGTTTAAACAAGTTAATGAGAATGATTTGGCATTATTCTCTCAATTTGCTGATTTGGACTTAGAGAAAATTGATTCAAAAGATGATATTCCTATATTTGTTTTAATCCCTGCATTTATGATGAGTGAACTTAAAACTGCATTTACTATAGCCTTTATTATTTTCTTGCCATTTATATTGGTGGATTTATTAATTGCGAATATTTTACTTTCACTTGGTATGATGATGTTGTCTCCTGTAATGATATCATTGCCTTTTAAGATACTTCTTTTTGTTTTAGTTGATGGATTCAACCTTATAGCTAAAGGTTTAATGCAGAGTTATATTGGTTAAGTATTTACTAGTCTTTTTAGTTTTATTTTCATTTTTATTTTCTTCAGAACCAAGTAAATTGGTTTTTAGTAATCAGCCAGAGAGTTTTATTAATGATGGATCATTATTTGAAGTTGAAGTTACTGGAAGTTTTCGTTTGTTTTTTTCACATTGTAATAAATCAGGCAATAATGGAATTATTTATATAGAGGTAATAGGGAATAAAGTTGCAGGAGCAAGGATAAAAGATCATTTTGCAGGGCCAAATGAAAGTGAGCTTTATGTGGGTAAAATTCTTGGTGAAAGATTTTTACAGAATGAAGATGCATCCAGGCATATTAAGTTACCTATGCAGTGGGAGTACACTATGAAAGATTTAGATGTATTTTCAGGCATAATTGATGTTTTCCCAGACAATATCAATGAGCCATTAAAAGTTAAAATATATTTCAACAAGGAATCCGACGTGTTTATTGATAAGGAAACTTGTATTTTTGAAAATAAAATTATTTCCAAAAGGTTAAAGATTGATAAAGATAGAATTAGATACAATTTGAAGATAGGTGTGGAAGAGGAATATTTGAATAATGGGCCATATTTGCTGGTTGGAAATTATGGCGTAAAACATGAATTTTTTTTAGATTTCTCTGAATTAGGAACTTATCAGTTATTATTTACTGCAAATGGTGGACCTGCAGCAAGTGTCTTCTTGTTGGGAGATGAATTGTTTAGTGATTATAGTAGTAGCCATAAAAGTATTGGAGAAATAACCGTTATTAGGCCAGGAATGAAAAGATTTGTAACAATTCCTTTACCTGGCTCGAACTACCCTACTACGGTTACAATAGTAAAAGAAAGGGTGTATACTAAATAATCATGACTATAGGTATAGCAACTGATTATTTACGACAAGCAATTACATTATTGCTTTCGCTTGTGTTACCCGTAGTTGGTTCAGGTTTGGTCATTGGATTGCTTGTTTCATTATTTCAAGCAGTTACACAGATTCAAGAGCAGACACTAACATTTGTTCCAAAGATGATTGTAGTATTTCTTGTTATATCAGTGGCATTTCCTTGGATCGCAGCAAGTTTATCTTCTTGGGTGATAACTATCTGGTCAACAATCCCTTATTTATAAATGACTATTGACGGTCCTTCAGCTTTATTATTTATATTTGTTTTAGCAAGAGTAATTGGCTGTTTTATTTTGATGCCCTTTTTCAGCGAGCGTTCTGTATCTCAAGTGCTAAAGATAATCTTTGCTATCTGGATAGCTATTGTAATGATGTATATGATTCCTAAAAATGTGCTTATTCCTGAGCACCCAATTGAATTAATTCTAGCCTTTGTTAATGAATTTTTGTTAGGGTTGTTCATTGGGTTTATAGCTAGGCTTATTTTTTATGGCATACAGCTTTCCGGATCAATAATGGATATGCAAATGGGTCTTAGTGTTGCTGCATCATTTGATCCTGCTACTGGAGCACAAGCAACAATTATGAGTAGGTTGATGTATATTACTTCTGTAGCTGTTTTTTTAATAATTGATGGACACCATATGCTGCTAGCTGCCATACATCAAAGTTATACTACTATTCCCTTGTTTAGTGAGATTGCATATCCAATGGGGGTAAGCCATGTAGGTTATTTAGGGTCGCAGATGTTTCTTATAGCTATAAGTATTGCCTTGCCCGTTATTATTATTATTTTTATGTTAGATTTCTCACTAGGGTTGCTGGCAAGGTTAGCGCCACAAGTAAATGTTTTTTTCTTAGGGTTTCAGATGAAACCAGCATTAGGCGCAATATTGTTTTTGTTGTTAATACCAACAATGATGTCTAAGGTTGTTGGCATCATGGATGATTTGGCTGTTCAAATTGTGAATTTCTTTAATGGAGTGATTATTTCCTAATGGGTGACCAAGGCGACAAAACAGAAGAGCCAACCCCTCATAAATTAAGAGAGGCAAGAAAAAAGGGGCAAGTTGTAAAAAGCAAGGAAATGACTACTGCATTTCTTTTCTTTGCTTCATATTATGCTTTGCGTAATTTTTTGCCAAAAGTTTGGAGCAATCTTACAGATTTTTATGGTCTAGCATTTACTATGATAGGTGGAAATATAGAGATTATTACCACGGGTCTGTTATTAAAAAAAGCTTTGATGACTCTATTGTTATCATTAATGCCCATTATGATGGTTAATTTTTTTGTAGCTATTCTCTTGGAATCGTTACAAACAGGATTTAATTTATCTTTTGAACCATTGCAACCAAAGCTAAGTAAGCTTAATCCTATAGAAGGATTTAAAAGAATTTTTTCTATGAAGGGTGTATTTGAGTTGGCAAAGTCTATTGTAAAGATGGCAATTATCATATTCATTATGTTTAAATCAATTACTCCAGTATTGCCAATCTTGTTAGAGACCAGCAATATGCCAATTCTAGCAGGAGTTTCTATAGTTGGCAGGTTAGCTTTTGATGTTGCCATTAAGGTAGGCATGTTCTTCTTGGCAGTGGCTGCCATAGATTATTTTTGGCAAAGACATCAATTTATGAAACAGATGCGGATGAGTAAACAAGAGATAAAAGATGAGTATAAGAAATTAGAAGGCGACCCGCTTATCAAACAAAGGCAAAGAGATATGGCCCTTTCCTTATCTGGAGGAAGACAGTCTGGCGGTGCAGCTGGAGCAGATGCTGTAGTGACAAACCCTACACATATTGCTGTAGCCGTTAAGTATGACCCAGAGATTATGCAAGCACCTGAGGTAGTAGCAAAGGGCAAATTATTAATTGCAGAAGAGATTAAAAAAGTTGCGGATGAAAATTATATATATATTCTTGAAGATAAAGTACTCGCGTGGGATCTTTATAATACAACAGAGGTTGGGCAGGAAGTTTCTCCAGAACTTTATACAGAGGTAGCAGAATTATTAGCAATGGTTTTTGAAATTAAAAGAAAACGAGAAAAGCGCAACCAGGAGGCCGCATGAAAAATATGAAGAAAATTATTTTCCCTGTATTGATAGTTATTTTATCCATTGTGGGTATTGTTATTTATGAACAGGGGCAAAAGAAAAATATTAGCATGATAGAGCGGGTAGCAGAAAAGGTTGAAGTTTCTAATGAAAAGATTGTAGTCCAAGTAGAGGGAGCAGTTAAGAATGTTGGTGTATTTGAGGTTACTAAGAATATGCATCTTTATGAACTTTTGTTACTTGTGGAGCCGTTACCAGAAGCTGATTTGCAGAAATTCAATTTAGCAGAAATTTTAAAAGACGGTCAATGCTTTAAGGTTCCACCCAGAAAACAGGAAGTTGAAAACGCAACAAGGATAATTAATTTAGACGTAACTAGAATAGTAAATGTTAATTCTGCAGGTGTAGATGAATTGGCTCTTTTGCCCGGGATTGGGCCTAGTTATGCAAGGAATATAGTTGATTATAGAAATGTGAGTGGGTTTTTTAAGACAAAAAAAGATTTGTTAAAAGTAAAAGGGATTGGCCCAATTAGATTAAAAAAGATGGAGCAGTTTATTACTTTAGATTAGAATAACAAATATGCTTAGTGAAAAGAAAATATTAAAGAGAATAAAAGAACTTACGGGACAAATTGCAGCGCATAATGCTAATTATTATGATAAAGACCAACCAGTTATTAATGACTTTGAGTATGATATTTTAGCTAAAGAATTGTTATATCTCGAAGAGAACTATCCTCATTTAACACAAGGAGATTCTATTCTTAATAAAGTGGGAGGAAGTATTTCCACTAATTTTTCTAAAGTAAAACACAAGGTGCCTATGTTAAGTTTAGGCAATTCTTATTCAGTTGAAGAATTACAGGAATTTGATGCAAGGGTAATTAAGGCCTTGGCCAAAGAAGTAGAAAACAGCTCATCTGTGGAGTACTGTTGCGAATTGAAAATGGACGGATTAGCTATAAGTATTCATTATGACAAAGGCTTATTAATAAAAGCTATTACAAGGGGTGATGGTAAGATAGGAGAGGATGTTACAGAAAATATTAAAGCAATCGAGGATATACCCTATAAAATGAGTTACCAAGGAAAGATTGAGATTCGTGGAGAAATCTTTTTGAAGAAGCATAAGTTAGTTGATATAAATAAGAAAAGATTAGAGCAAGGAGACGCAGAGTTCTCTAATCCAAGAAATGCTGCAGCAGGAACTATAAGACAGTTAGATTCGGAAGTTGTTAAGAGCAGGGGGCTCAGCTTTTATCCTTATTATATAGTCAATCCAGCAGAACATGGATTATCTTTGCATTCTCAACTTTTTAATTTTTTAGAAAAACAGGACTTTGTTGTGAATTCAAATTATCTTGCCAAAGCAGATATAAAAGCAGCTATAGCTTATTGTGAAAAATGGGAAGAAAAAAGAGACGAATTAGAATATGAGTTTGATGGAGTTGTAATAAAGGCAGAGTCTTTATACTACCAAGATGTGCTAGCTTCTAATATGAAGACTCCAAGATGGGCAATCGCTTATAAATTTGCTGAAGAGAATGTTAAGACAATATTAAATGATATTATTTTTCAGGTTGGCCGGTTAGGAACAATTACGCCTGTTGCCGTATTAGAGCCCGTAGAAGTCTCAGGGGCTATTGTAGAGAGGGCCACACTGCATAATGCTGATTATATTTCCCAGAAGGGTATTGCTGTGAGAGATGAGGTTGTAATAAAAAGAGCAGCTGAAGTTATTCCTGCTGTTGTGATGGTATCTCATCGCGCAAAAGATAGAGAAGAAATTGCGTTTCCTAGCAATTGCCCTATTTGTGGAACTTGTTTAGAGAAAGAAGAAGATAATGTGGCTATTTATTGCCCAAACTTAAGTTGTAAGGGAAGGCTGAAAGCACAGCTGACACATGTAGTATCTAGAGATGTTTTAAATATAAGCGGCATAGGTGAAAAACTAGTAGAACAACTTGTAGATCAGGACTTTATTTCAAAATGGGTGCAGTTGTTTGACTTAAATAAAGATACGTTAATTTCACTTGATCGTATGGGAGAGAAATCGGTTAATAACATATTGCAAGAAATAGAACAGTCTAAGAGCGTTGGTCTAAGTAAAATTATTCATGCCATGGGCATTAAGTTTATTGGGGCAAAAGCTTCTGAATTAGTAGCATCTGCTGCAGGTTCTTATGAAAGTCTTTTAGAAATGAATTTAGATGAGCTTTCAGCAATTGATGGAATAGGAGATAAAACAGCTCAGTCTTTGATTGATTTTTTAGGCAACACCCAAGTAATAGATGGGTTTAACTATTTAAAAGATAATGGAGTATCTTTGGTTTCTGTGAATTCATTTAAGAGTGATTTGTTAAATGCAAAGAAGTTTGTTATTACAGGTAGCTTAGAGAAATATAATAGGAGCGATTTAATAGAGCTTATTAAATCTCATAAGGGTTTTGTTTCTGGAAGTGTTAGTAAGAAAACAGATTATGTGATACTTGGAGAGAATCCTGGATCGAAGTATCAAAAAGCCAAAGACTTGGGAGTATCAATTATTTCAGAAGTTGAATTTGAGGAGTTGTTAGCAGTATGAATGTTGGAATTGATTTAGGCAGTAGATCTGTTAAGCTCATTGTTTTAGACGATGATAATAATATAATTGATAGTCATATATATGATTCTATTAGTTTTTATAATAGTTTTAGAAAAAAAACAAAGGATCATTCCTTGGAATTAGATCTGACAGATATTGGTGTTCCTATGGATGCAAATATAGCAGCAACTGGTTACGGAAAACATAATTTGCAGATAAAAGGTGTTAATCGAATATCTGAGCAAAAGGCTCATATGTTTGGCGCAATACATCAGACAGGCTTAAAAGACTTCACATTGTTAGACATAGGCGGACAAGACACTAAGATTATCAAAGTCGTAGGAGGTAAGATGCTGGATGTTTATATGAATGATAAATGTGGCGCTAGTTCTGGTAGATATATAGAGAATATGGCAACAGTACTAAATATGTCTCTGGATGAAATATCTAGTTATTATGAGGATCCAGAGAAGTTTAGTAATACTTGTGCAGTATTTGGCGAGTCAGAAGTATTAGGAAAGATTTTTGAAGGGGTTGCTATAGAAAAGGTTGCTGCTGGCGTGAATTATAGTGTTTATGATCGGCTTTCCTCTTTCCTTTTTTCAATGATAAGTGATAGTCCTATTGTCTTTGTAGGGGGAGTATCAAAGAACAGAGCACTTCAGGAAATTATACAAAATTCTTTGAAAGTAGAGATAGTTGTGCCTAAGTTTAATCAGTTTAACGGCGCACTTGGAGCTACTGTTTTTAATTCAGTGCAATAATACTTAACTTGGTACGTTAATTTACAAGATAAAAAATGTGTTTTGTTTTTTATGAATTGCATATTATAAAAGGTATTTGATTTGCCAACTGGACTTTTTATAAAGTATAATTAGTTAAGTATTTAATAAAAAAGGGAGTTATAGTTATGAAAAGGTTATTTATTATAGGATTATTATTAATGACAACAGCAATGTTTGCTGAGGAGTCTCCAAAGGTTTACGATGTAGATGCGTTTGAGGATGGAACTATTGCAGAAGAGCCAGAATGGTGGACATTTGGGGAGATTAATCCTGTTCCAGTTAGTTCAAGATTATATAATGGTGATCCTTTGCAACAGTATTTAGGAGAAAATGCTCTTTCGATTAAAGGAAGTACAGATTCTTGGTATATTGGCGGTATTGGTACTTATGTTGGAATAGACGCTTCGCGTTATACTCACTTAAAGTTATATGTTTATGGCAACGGACCTAAAAGTGGAAAATTAACTATTCAATTCTATGATGATGATAATAATAACTTTAAATTGGAACAGGATGTAGAAAATGACTATGATCCAATTTTTGATGATAAATTTGAATATACACAGGAAATTACTTGGAAGGGTTGGAAAGTTCTATTAATTCCAATTGCAAAATTTAAAGATGTTAATAAAACTGTTGGTGATAACCAATGGAATCCTACAACTAACGGTGAGTCCGGTGGACTTCTTCACTTTCAGATAGTTTGTCTATCTGTAGAGAAAGAGGGCGTTCTTGATGTTGCGCTTGATAATATTAAGCTTGTTGACATGGGTAAATAGGGAGAAGCTTATGAAAAAGATTACAATTTTATTAGTATTAATTGGTGTATTTGCTTTTGCAGCTACAGCCCAACTAAATGTTGTTGTTAACGTTGAGAGTGTTTATGAAATCAATGTTGATAGGCACACTTTGGAAGTTCCTAGTGTTAGACCAGGTAGTTTGATTTCCGACATTCCTGATAACGAAGGAATAAAAGTTAACATTAAGACAAATAATGGAGAACCTTGGCATTTAAAAATTCATAATACTATGGAGTTATCTGATGGGAACAATGTTATCCCAAATTCTAACTTTTTTTGGTATGGTTTTCCAGGTGCTAAGGCTTTAGGCAAATGGTATGGAAGAGACGCGATTGGGTTCTCTTTAGACCCAGTAATGGCGTATTCATCTGCCCCATCTGAGTATAATAACTTTCCTGATGGAACTGATTTATTATTTAAGTTTAGATTAAAAGTTCCTGGTTCTCAAAATAGTGGTAAGTATCGATCCATAGTTGCATTTACTCTTACTGAGTAATTGTTGAAAGGCAATTTTATGAAAAAAATACTTATACTATTATTTATTAGTTCAATATTTGCATTATCAGATTTTGTTTTAGTTGAGGATTCTTATTCATCTTGGAGTCCGATTTATGCAACTCAGCTTTCGCCAAAGTCAACTGAGACTTGGGTTACTGGCGCTAATAGTGATTATTCTGGATTTAAGTCAGCTAAAATAACGTTTAAACTTGATCCGAATGATGTTATTACCGTAAAAGTTCGTGCCGAGAATGTTATTAATTTTCCAAGAAGAATAAAGGCTACTGGGTATATCGCTAATCCTAAGTTAACTTACTATGGGTATTACGATGGAGTTAACCATGCAAATGAAATGCCGGCAGGTGTTAGTGTTGAGAGTATTGATAATAGTATTTTTATTACTGATACTTTTCAGGACTTATGTGTTATTAGGAACTTAAATAGTTCTCAGACGGTAGATTTAGATTTTTCATTTGATGTAGTTGTATCACCAACAAGTCAGCCAAAAGGTAACAATTTAGACAGTCTTGATGTTGTTTTTGATGTTAATTAGGAGAAATAGATGAGAAAAATTATAATTTTATTAGCTTTATTAACAGTTAGTTTTGCTGTTAATATTGCAGTATCGCCAAGCCATTATTATTTAAAAATGGATGCAGATTCGTTTACAAGAAAGTTTTTTAATGTAACGAATAAAGGTGACGAAGAGATTGGGGTTAGAGTATATATGAATGATTGGATATTGAAAGGTGATGAAAAAGTATTTATGCCTGTTGGTGGAACAGATTATAGCCTTGAAGATTCGGTGCAATACTATCCTTCATACCTTGCCCTGAAGCCAGGTGAGAGTAAGCAAGTAATGATGAATGTACGAGCAGAGAAAAATGATACTGCTGGAGAATATGGCGTGTTATTTTTTGAAGCAAGACCTAAGAGTCAGCCTAAAGGCAGTGGCTTAAGTTTTGGAGGGAGAATAGGAAGTATTATCCATAAAGAGATTACTGATAGATCTTTAGTTAATTATTCTGTAGCAGAAACAAAAGCAAATTTATCAGCTAAGAAGCTTTATTATAGTTTTGATATTTTGAATAAAGGTAATATTTTATTACGCCCGGAGCTTACTATCCTTGTTTTAGATGGTGATAACGAAGTAATAGCTAGAAAAAATGTTAAGAATATAACCGCTATGTCTGGTCAAACAAAGAATGTTAATGATTATTTAATGCTATCAAGTTACTCTTTGAAGAGTAAGGATATAACGATGTTAATGACTTTTGATTTTGGTGATGACAATATTCATATGGAAGAGATAGTGGTTAGATGAAACGATTACTTCTAGCGTCTTTACTATTTTCAACAGTCTTTTCAGCATATGTTGAGATTAATTATAAAGAGTCTAGAGTTTTAACAATACCAGGATTAGAAAAAGTTATTGTATATGATAATCCACAGAATATTGAAATTGCTATTAATGAGGAAGAGTCAATTCTAGTGACTGGTTTAAACCCTGGTAAGTCAAAGTTTATTGCTATAAAAGAAAGCGGTAAAGAATCATTTATAGTTCAAGTGAACCCAAAACCTTTAAATAGAGAGATGAGACAGTCTCATTTGGATTTTAGTGGCAAGAAATTTGTTTCCAATTTTACAGCTGGTTATGGAAGAGGAGACTCAAAGTCATCTTATGTAGAGAACCGTTGGAATTATGGCTATATGTACTATAAGTTGGATGCTCGAGGATTGACTCCTTGGGGTGGATTCTATGGTAGAGTTGGAATTAAAAATAAAAGTGATTTCCATGGTGTTTATGATTTTAACGCCAGATTAGATAGTGAGATTGGTGTTTTTGAGGTTGGTGATCAATATTTATTTGGGAAATCAACAATCGTTATGCCTTCACAACCATTGCAAGGCTTTAGTTGGTCACATAGATTCTCTGACCTTCAAGTATACACTTTTTTAGGTAGAAATAATTTTGGTTCTTGGGGAAGTACTTTAGAAAGAGAAGATACTCGAGGTTATAACAATCTTGCTTATGCAAAGCTACAGTATGATTTAGATAGATTTAATCAAGTAGGTATGAATCTTAGCAATAAATCTTACAGTCTTTTATATGATTGGGGCTTTGGTGAATATAAATTATTCGGAGAACTCGGCACAGATGTTGCGAGTAAAATAGGCAGAGATTTTAAAGCGTCATATAGTTCGTTTGGCGGATTGAATGGTTCATTGAGATATTTACATATTGACGAAGGCTTTTCAATGCCTGTTGGAATAGAGAATTACACAGGGTACAAAGGCCTGAAATATAATGCGTATTATAGTAAGAGTCCATTATGGGATGTTGCGTATAATGGTGAAACGTATTTAGATTTAATAAACTCTCAATCACTCTTTAACCAGAGAGATTATATAAATACTAATTACTATGCTTCCAAAGAAAGTGCGTTATTGCCTGATTTCCGTTTAGATTATTCTAAATATCGTGCTAATTCATATGTTATTTCACAAGACAATTATGAGTATCAAAATGAATCTTATCAGTTCAAAGTATACAAAGACTTCAACCCTGTATCAGTATGGTATAAATTTAGTCCATACAATTATGAAAATATGACTATAACTACAAGAAATTATAAAAAGACCCAACATTCGGTTGGTTTTAAAGTGCCATTTCTGAAAGATTATTCTTATCAATTTGAAACTACAGCTCGACATTTTGATTACAGTTCTTCATTGGGAGATGTTGAGTATAATCGGATTACGGGTGATTATAATGAAGCAGAATTTGATAATTTCTTAATAATGAACCCTATTGAAATAGGACCTGCCCAAACACTTGATGGTTTTTATCAATTGCAGAGTAGATATATAGATAAGTCAGCAGAATGGAAAGTAATTCACTATTTTATGCTTCAGTACTTATGGTACCCAAATGTTGATGGCAAATTTGCTATAAGAGCATATAGACGTCTTAATGACGAGGATGATGATTTACATGTAGATTCTATTATTGATGAGCTAAGAATAGAGTATTCTCAGAATTTTGATTATATTTTAAGACTAGGTGTTGGAAGTTCAATTATTACGGGTATTGTTTATAAAGATTCTAATATGAACGGTATTTATGACGAGGGTGAAACAGGGGTTCCAGATGTGAGGGTTTCTTTGTCTGATGGAAAAGAAGCTATCACAAACAAGTCGGGTATTTATACTCTTAGAAATGTTCCAGTTGGAGACCATACTATTTATATAGATAAGAAGCACACGAGTATTTTACATACTGATGATTATCCAAAGGTATTGATGTTAGATCGCTCAGGTAGAGTTTTAGCTAATTTTGGAATACTTATTTCAGGCAAGATACATGGCAGAGCTTATGTGGATATTGATGATAATGGAAGATATGATGCGGCAAATGATAAACCTCTTTCAGGAGTAAGAATCGTTGTTAATAAAGATGTAGTGAAAACAGATGAAGATGGTCTCTATTCATTTAATTCTGATGATTATTCAGAATATACACTCAAAGTAGATATTTCCAGTGCGCCATTTTCTTTTGCTTTAAAGTCTCCAAGAGTTATGAAGATGGACGGACGTGGACTAGCTGACTTTGTTTTTAAACCAAGAAAAAACATTGAAGCAATCGACAGACATTTACTGCTAACTGATATTAATGAAAATGATGATTATATTACCGTAGAAGGAAGCGTAGATGACCAGGTTGTTTCACTTTTTATTAATGACAAAAAAGTGAATATAAGTGCTAGTAAGTTTAGGATAACTGTTAAGAAAATGGCAGAAAAAATAAAAGTTAAAATATTTACTAAAGACAAACGATCTTATATCCAAAAAGTAGAATATAATTAATTTTCAATAGCTGTAGGGGGCATGGGATGAAGCTTAGAATACTTTTATTATGTTTATTATTATTATCAGTTTCTTTTTCAAGAATTACGGAAATTCAATGGCAAGAAGTGAAAGAAGTTTATAGAATCTCACAGGAAAACACTGCAGATGTTCGTGCAAAATTTGATCTAGCAATGGTGTATGCATATACCGGCTTCTTACAAGAAGGTTTTCATGAGCTAGATGTAATAAATAAAATGGATCCAGAATTCCATAAGAATATTTTAATAGAGACAGCGCAAGTTGTTAGTACTGATCCTTTAAGCTGGAAAAGTAATTTTTATTATGCTTTTGCCTTGTATTTTAATAATCGTAAAGATGAGGCAAGAGATTATTTTTATAAAGTATTCGAATTAACAAATGAAAAGTCAGTAAAAGGTTGGTCGCTTGGCTATATTGCATATATTTATGGAGAGCAATCACAATGGAGGACAGCTTTGAAAATAATCGATCAAGCGATACGGAATGAGCCAGATGGCATGGGCCTATTTCTTGCAAAAGCCTATGGGCAGCAAAAGGTTGGAGATTTTTTTGGTGTTACTGGAACGCTTTTTCAAATAGGAGCAATGCAAGCTTCCGGTATGTTTAATAAGTATAATATTAACAATCTTAAGAATGAAAAATAGATATATTTTTTTTCTTGGCTTTATAGCTTTATTATATGTGCTCTTTTTAAGAGTTGATTTCTCTAATAACAAACAGAAAAAAAATGAGCCTAATTTTGTGCTTATGGGAGCAAGTATTGAGCATTTTGTGCAAGGCGAACTCGAGTTTGAAGTAGAAGCAGAGACAATAGAAATATATGACAAGGAATTTGTAATGCAAAATTCTACAATTCTAATGAAAGAGGGGGCTATTATTTCTGCTAGTATTATGACCTATTATCCTAATATTAATTTTTTACATGCTAGTACAAATGTGTATTTTAGTTATGGAGAGCACATTTACACTGGGAATGAATTAGAATATGATATGAAAAGATTATTACTTAAGGCATATAACGGAGGAAAGTTTCAATTAAAATGAATAAATTATTAATATTAATTATAGTATGTTTCTCATTTGTTATTGCTACAACAAAACCAAATCTGGATATACAGGCAGAGAGTTTTGAAGTAAATCTTTCTACAAATTATTTTGAGGTTAAAAATGATATTGTAATAACTCAAGGAGATTTAGTTATCAATGCAGATATGGCAACATATAACGAGTCAAAGCAAAAAATATATTTATTTGGAAATATTGAAACAAAGTATGAATCTGTTAGTGTTTATTGTCAGACAATGATTTACGACAGGGATAAGGGTATTATAACAGCAACAGATAAAGTTAGCTCTGCGTACCAAGATTATGATATTCATGGAGATAAGCTAATCTACTATTTAAATGATGGGAAAATGCAGTTTTATGGAGCTACAACAATCAATCAGAGTAATAATGTGTTAGAGAGTAAAGATGTGTATATTGATTTGATTCAGAACAAGATTTATTCAGATAACCAGACTAGATTTAGGATAAGTAACGAATAGTACTATGCAGACACTTGAAGATTTAGACATCCAGAAGCTTCAAGATGAATTTCCATTTGTATATGATGTTCTTGTAATAGGCGCTGGGCCAGCCGGTATAAGTGCAGCAGCAGAGCTGAAAAGCAGAGACTTGTCAGTAGTTCTTATTGAGGAAACCAGTGTGATGAATATTTTAAATATTATTTCAGAGTTCAAAGAGCAAGGTGTCCTTGTTGGAAGTGATCTTCTTTCTAAAGAGAGAATAGAAAAAAAGTTTAGAGATTTAAAAATACATTGCAAATATTCTAAGGTTGTTTCTTCATTCGAGTTAGGTGAAAAGGTAAAAAAGATTCATACAGTTGATGGAATTGTCTTTGCAAAAACTATTGTTGTTGCGACAGGAGTTTGTTTTAAAAAAAGAAGCAGTTCAAATGATGTTCTAGAGCTTTCTAATGATCCTATGATGGATGTAGTTTATTATATGGGCAAACGATTAGCTGTGTTGGGTAATAATATTCATGCCTTTAGAATAGCTGAGTATTTTAGTCCATTAGTTAAAGAAGTACATTTGATACTGGAAGAGAATGTTGCAAAAGTAGGTGCCTTTATGTCAGACAGGGTTAATTCCTTAGAAAACACAACAATTCATACAAAAAAGTTTTTTAGTTTAGTTGGCGAGAAGGTTATTGAGAAGGTTTTATTGGAAGATTCGTCAACGATTGATGTAGAGTGTGTTTTTGATTGCAGTACGCCAATTGCATGTGCAAAATTCCTATATGATAAAGCTTTTTTTTCTGATTCTTATATCGAGGTTAATTCTGAAATGGAGACATATGTTCCAGGTATATATGCAGTCGGATCTTGTCGAACAGGATCAAATAGTATGGCTATTTCCTCTATGAATGATGGTAATATTGTTGCTTCTTCTATTGAAAGGTATTTATTTCAATACTGATGCGTATAGGCTTAGTTGGTTTTTTTGGAAATAATAATTTTGGAGACGAGGCAATTCTCCAAGCAATGATTGGTCAGCTAAAGAAATACCACGAGCCAATCCAGATAGTTGTTTTTACAGATACTCCAGAGAAAACAAGAGAAAAGTATAATGTTATTACATTTTCAAGGAAGCAAATTTCTCATCTAGTAGCCGGAATTAACTATTGCGACATTATTATCTTTACTGGAGGTAGTTTATTTCAAGATGAGACTAGCCTTTTAAATATGTTTTACTATTATGGGGTGGCAAAATTATGCCGTTTGTATAAAAAGAAACTAATTTTTTACTCCCAAGGTTTTGATCGATTGAAAAGAAGGATAAGTCGAGTTTTATTAAAAAAATCAATAAAAATGGCCAATAGAGTAAGTGTTAGAGATGTACAAAGTATTATGTATTTAAAAAAGGACTTAAAAATATCAAAAGAGATAGGTTTTGTGATTGATACAGCTTTGTTTTTACAACCTTATCAAAAAGACAATAATTATAAGGGTTACGTCGGAGTAAATTTGATGAGTGCTGAGGGTCTTCCCAAAATAATAAAGAATTTGAAATCATTCCAATCCCAGAATAATATTGATTTTATATTTATCCCTTTTAACCCTGGAGATAGAACTGTTTACAACCAATTAAAGAAAAAAATAGATATTGATATTTTAGAAGATAAAGAGCCAAGTGTGGTTATGGGAGCTATAAAGCAAATGGATATGCTTATAGGACAAAGGTATCATAGTCTGGTTTTTAGTGCAGCAGGCAGAACACCATTTATTTATTTAGGTAATAATGATAAAGGTGTTGGATTTGCTGAAATGGTAAAACAGGAAATTATTAGTATAGGAACAAAGGATATGGTTAAGAAAATATCTAATGTATATAAAGACAGAGAGGCTAGAAAAAATGTTATTTCTTATTGGATGGAAGAGTTAGAAAAAGCATCAATGCCTGAGTTTATTAATAATTTATTAATACATTATATTAAGTAAGAGTTGTTCTTCTGAGTTTTTTAACTCATATTTATATGGACAAAAAATACTAATTCTAGTAACCTTAAGAAAGCTTCTTAAAGCAGTAATAATATGAAAAATAACTTATTAGGATTTTCTTTTTTTGTTCAAGGCTATGATAGTTTAGTAACCCAAATAAACTCATTTATTGATAGCAAAAAAAATTGTTTTATTATCACTCCAACAACGGAAATATTGTATGCATCTTATAAAGATGAACATATGACCAAAGTATTGAGCGAGGCAGATATTTTACTTCCAGATAGCATTACACTAGTAAAACTAGGGCAACTACTTAAGCGAGATTTTCCTAGCAGATTAACCGGAATCGATACTATATATAAGCTAGGAAACAATCCAGATAGAAAATACAAGGTTTTTTATCTAGGAGCTAAACAAGAGTCTGTTGAAAAAGCTGTTAAAATGACCGAAAAAAAGCTCCCTTCATTTGATGTGGTTGGTTATAGAAATGGCTATTTTGATGCTTTTGAAGATAATGCAATAATTGAGCAAATAAATGCCAGTGGTGCTGATATATTATTCGTAGGCATTGGGTTTCCTAAACAAGAGAGTTTTGTGCACCAATATAAAAATCAGATCGAGGTTCCAATAAAGGTAACTGTCGGAGGAAGTTTTGACGTTATTGCTGGATTGTTAAAACGTGCACCTAAGTGGATGCAAAAGTTGGGTCTTGAGTGGTTATTTAGACTAATACAGGAACCATCAAGAATAACAAGAATGTCGTTAATCCCTATAGAATTATTTCAATTATATGTAGCGGAGATAAGGCATGAGAGGTAAATATACAACTGGCATAGATGTAGTGTCTGTCGAAAGATTCAAGAAAATCCTTACGGATACACATTTTAAAAAGCGTGTTTTTTCTGATAAAGAATTAGAATATATATTCAAGTCAGATAATGAAGACTTGCAAATGAATAGAATGGCTGCAAGATTTGCTGCTAAAGAAGCCTTTTTTAAATCAGTTCCAGATGTGAAAGATTTAATAATGAAAGAAGTAACTGTTCATCATGAGGAGGATGGAAGACCCTACTTTATTTTCTCTGGTAGAACAAAAGACATTGTCGAAGAAAAAAAATTATCTTTTGATATTTCTATTTCACATGATGGTGGAGTAGCTGTAGCTTCAGTCGTTTGTTATTAATTACTTTTTAGACAAGAGTCCAAGTCTTTAAATATAGGAACTCTATTCCAGAGTGTAGTCATAAACAGAATATCTTCACAGTCTTTATCTATATTGCATAATACTAACTGTTTTTCATTCTTTTTTGCTATATTGTACGCTTGGTTAATAGTGCTCAATCCCAAGCTGTCTATATATTTGCAGTTTCCGAGGTCTATTACTATTTTAGGATGATGTTTTGACATGACGCCATTAATGGTTTCTAGCACTCTTCCCGAATCATTGAATTCAATATCGCCTTCTATCACTATATAGCAAGCTTCATCAATATACGACACATTTATAGATCTCATGAATTGCAACGTCCCCTCTGAATGGTCCCCACCATACAGTTTAATTAATAACATATTAAAACGCTAATTGCAAATATTGGAACTTTCTATGACAATAAGTATATGACTAAAAAGATAAGTGTTGTTATGGGAACCTACAATCTAATTGATAAGCTAAAATTAGTTTTAGCATCTTTTGAGAAACAAACTTTTAACCACAGTGAGTTTGAAGTAATAGTAGTTGATAGTGAGAGTGATGATGGAACAGCACAATGGATGGCTGATTCTAATTATTCATACTCATTACGCTATATAAGGCAGAAAAATGAAGGCAAGGCATCTGCTAGAAACAGAGGTGTACAGGAAACACAGTCTAATTTAGTTCTTATTACTGATGCTGATATGATTGCCGATAAAGATATGTTGGCGGAGCATTATTTATTACAAGAAGAAAACAACTTCTCAGTTTTGATTGAGGGCAAGACTATGGTCTTAACTGCTGAAAAAGAGCCAGTTACTGACTATATTCGTAGACCATATATTACACATAAGGTTAAGCATGCTCAGAAATTGGGGTTTTATTACTGTTTAACTGGTAATTTATCTTTTCCAAAAAAGTTTTTTGAAGAGTTTGGTGGTTTTGATGAAAGTTTTCAGAATTATGGATGGGAAGATGTTGCATTTGGCTATAAATTATTAAAGAAGAATAAGAAGATTCTTCTTTATTGTGATAAAGCTATAAATTATCATTTTCATGTATGGACTGATGTTCAAGAAGTTTTTCGACGTGAAAGTATGGGCAAATCAGTTCATATAATGTTAGAAAAGTTTCCTGAACTTAAAACTTTCTTGGGGATTAATATCGCTAATAGGATTATCTATATAGTCCTTTCTAGAATGCCTAAAACCGTTAAGAGCTGGCTAGGAGTGTTAGCTGAAGGCATGTGTCTGTCAAAGTGGAAAAAAATCTTATTAAGAGAGTATTTCTTTCAAAAAGGATTTTTAAGTGAAAAAAAAGCTTCTTAGTTTATTAGTAATTGTTGCTATTGCTGCAATTATATTGTTCCTGAATTATCAACGAAAAGTCTATCACTTTAGTGGCTATACAATGGGTACTACATATAAAGTTGTTATCTATGATAGGTTTATTGATCCAGAAGAATTGAGGGAATTGAAACAACAGGTTAGTGAAAGTCTAGAATCTTTAAATAAAACATTCTCAACATTCAACCATGATAGCGAGCTTAGTAAATTAAATAAGTCGGGTGCTAATGAGATAGTTAGCGTGAGCAAGAAAATGTCAGAGGTATTATCAATATCAGCAAAAGTACATAAGTTAACCAATGGATACTTTGATCCTACAATAGATCCATTAGTGAGACTTTGGGGTTTTGGTCGAGATTTTAGAAATACATATCCCTCTAAACAAGAAATTGATAATGAGTTAATCAATATAGGGTATGAAAGTATTATTATTTCAGGAAACATAATAAGTAAGAAGAAGTTAGTAACTGTTGATTTTGCTTCAATTGCAAAAGGCTATGCTGTAGATATTATTTCTGAAATATTAATGAATTCAGAAAAAAAAGACTATCTGGTTGAGATTGGCGGAGAATTGTTTGTGAATGGTGATGAGTACTTTAGGAATGGATGGGACGTGCAAATAGCTAATCCTGCTATTCCTAGTAATGCTAGTTTGATGACCATAAGGATAAAAAATAAAGGTGTTGCAACTAGTGGTAGTTATTTGAATTTTCGAGAGTTTGGCGGCAAGAAATATCAGCATATTATAGATCCCCATAATGGATATCCTGTTGAGAATTCTTTGCTAAGCGTTACGGTGATTGCAGATAGTACTGTTTTTGCTGATGCATTGGCTACTGGGTTAATAGGCATGGGATTAGAAAAAGGTTTGAATTTGGTTAATAGTTTGAAAGAAATTGAAGCTATCTTTATAGAAAAAGCTAAAGATGGAGTTGAAGTAACTAAGAGTGAAGGGCTTTAATTACTACATTTCAGATAAAGCAGATGGCAATATGTCTTTTTATGCTGGTGATGGAGATGTCACGTATAATAGGCGGAATATTTTAGGTAAGCTTAGTTATTCTTTAGAAGATTTGGTTGTAATGAATCAAACACATTCTTCAAATTTTATGATAGTTACAAAAGAACATGCCGGACAGGGTGCATATACATCTGACAATGCTATTGATAATGTGGATGCATTAATTACCAATACTCCTGATATTGTTCTCATGGCACAAGGGGCAGATTGTCCGTTGTTAGTTGTTTATAACGATGAGGCAAAAGTGTTTGCAGTTATTCATTCTGGATGGAGAGGAACAAAGGCAGGAATAGTTCCAAAGATTCTTTCTTCTATGGTAGAAGATTTTGGTTGTAATCATGAAATCAGTAACGTTATTGTCGCTCCATTTGCTAAGGGATGTTGTTATGAGGTAGGTGATGATTACAAACAAGAGTTTGTTGGGTTTAATCATGCATTTAATAAAAAAAACAACAGGTTATATTTCGATTTAGGAGTAGTATTAAAAGATCAATTGTTATCAAGTGGAGTGCCGGAAAGTAAAATAGATTTTAGGGAAAATTGTACTATTTGTAATGCTGATTATTTTTCATATAGAAGAGAAAAAGATGCTTCTGGAAGGTTCTCTTTGTTTGCCTGTATAACAGGTTGACAATTATTATCTGCCGGCGTACCATATGGCTGTTTTAAATTTTTAAAGGAGGAAAAACATGGCTTATAAAATCAGTGATGACTGCATTAATTGTGGTGCTTGTGACCCATCTTGTCCAGTAGAGGCTATCTCTGAAACAGATGGAAAAAGAGTTATAGATGAATCTTCTTGTATTTCATGCGGTGCTTGTGTTGATACTTGCCCAGTAAGTGCAATTTCAGAGGCTTAATTTTTATAAAATTAAAGATTAAAGGCTAAAAGATTATTAATTATCTTTTAGCCTTTTTTTATTGATTGATGCTCTTACTTTTTTCTATAAAATTTAATATAATTTATTTAAATGAAAATCAATAACAATTACCCTAAATTATCTATGTTTGCAGGAGTGTTTACTCCTAATATATTGACCATACTTGGTGTAATACTATTTTTGCGGCTTGGTTTTGTAATTGGTAATGCTGGGTTAGTTTCATCATTACTAGTCTTAGTCCTCTGCCATATTGTTTCGGTTATTACTACTTTTTCGCTAGCATCTATTGCTACTAATATGTCTGAGGTAAAAGGTGGTGGGGCATATTATCTTATATCTAGAAGTATCGGTGTAGGCTATGGAGGTGCAATTGGAATAATATTATACCTAGCACAAACAATATCAATAGCGATGTATGTTATTGGTTTTTGTGATGTTTTTGCCAGTCTTGTTCCATTTTTTATATCTTATAAGAAAATATTAGCGTTATTCCTTTTAATTTTATTATTTTGGCCTACTTATAAAGGGGCAAATATTGCTGCAAAAGTACAGAAATATATTTTAATGGTACTAAGCTTATCTTTAACAGTTTTTATGGTTAGTGCTTTTATCAAATTCGACCCAGTTGTATTTGCATCAAATCTTAAACCAAGTTATTTAGATGGTATGAATTTTTGGATAATGTTTGCTTTGTTTTTCCCTGCTGTGACGGGTTTCACTCAAGGAGTTAGTTTGTCAGGAATTATTAAGAACCCTCAGAGAAGCATAACAGTAGGTACATTTCTGGCTGTAGCAACAGGTTTTGTTATTTATTTGGTATCAATGCTGCTTATTGCTGGAACAGCTAGTCCAGATCAGCTGCAGACAAATTATCACATAATTAAAACAATCTCATTCTTGCCGTTTATGATAATAATAGGAGTCACTGCATCTACTTTGTCTTCTGCTTTAGGTAGTTTTATGGGAGCTCCTCATATTTTACAAGCATTCTCACAGGATAAGTTGCTTCCATTTATTGGGTTTTTTGCAAAAGGAAGTGATAAGACAGGAGAGCCTCAAAGAGCAGTTGTTCTTACTTTCTTTATTGCTGCAGTAGGTATAATAATGGCGGACTTAAATACAATAGCTCCAGTTATTACAATGTTTTTTTTGATATCTTATGGAATGATGAATTATGCAACTTTTATAGAGGCATATTCAAAGAACCCCTCTTTTCGACCAAGTTTTAAATATAACCATTGGGCGCTCTCTTTAATAGGAGTAATTGTAATAGCTATGGTCATGTTACTAATAGACCCTTTAAACGCCGTATTTGCCTTTTTGGGATTGCTAGGCCTCTACTATTATTTAGATAGAAGAAAGGTTGAAAAAGAGTTTAAGGATGCTCGTACAGGGTATTACTTCCAAAGAATAAAAGAGTATTTGATCAAACTGCAGAATAGACCAGTAGAAATGAAGAATTGGCGACCTCAGATACTACTTCTTACAGGAGATCCTAAAGAGCGAGTAGATTTAATTAAGTTTGGGAAACTAATAGAGGCAGATAGAGGTAATCTTTCTTTAGTTCGGATTCTGCGTTATTACGAAGGGAACCCATTAAGAGCTAAAGTGAAAGCTGAAAGAGATTTGTTTGAGTTTATTAAACGCGAAGGCATCAAGATTCTGGGAGATGTATTAGTAGTAGATGATTATCTTGAAAGTGTTAAGGCTATCGTTCAGTCCTATGGGTTCCATGGATTTAGGCCAAATACATTATTACTTGGGTGGTCAGATAAGCAAGGTAAAGATTTAGAAGACTATTTGCAGATGATTCGTTTTTCAAACAAGTTTGGAAAGAATATAGTGATTTATGATGGGTTTCTAGATTTTCTAGTTGATGGCTCTAAAGAGACAGTGATTGATATTTGGTGGAGAGGTGAGGCTAATGGTGGCTTGATGCTTATGTTGGCTCATTTAATGATAGAAAGTAAGCAGATTAAGAATGCCAAGCTTAGGCTTATGAGAAGTGTTCATGATAGGTTAGAGATTCCAGAGGCAAAGGAAGAGCTAACACAATTACTTAGGGATTCAAGAATTGATGCAGAAATATGTACTGTATTGGATAATGATGATACCTGTTGCGCAATAATGAATGCTTCGAAGGCGTCGGATGTGGTATTTCTTGGTCTTTCTTTTGGCGATGAGGATAGCGACTTTTTGAATTTCTATGAAAAGTATAGAGTAGCGTTTAAGAACATAGTGCTTATTAAGAGTAGAGATAAGCTAAAGCTACAAGAGTAGATAATTCTTTCTAATATTTATTGTTTTAAATATTAGAATAAACCGATGGGTTAGAACTGCATCTTTCAATGTTTTAATTCCCTGTTTTCGTGGCTTAACTATATCAAGATGTTAAACATAAGAGGGAGCTTAATTAATATTGAATCATAAAATTATCGCATTAAAAGAAACGAATATTGTGAGAACATTGGAAATCTTCCGTAGCCAGGAATATGACCAAGAATTAGTAGATAGTCTTAGAATAAAGGTGAAAGAGCTCAAATTAGCAATGGGCACTGTATCTTATGATAACCTATATAAGTTCTTTAGTGAAAGTCACGGCGACAAGGCAGTTAATGATTTAGGTGAATTCAGTGATAACTTGATATTAGCAATACGAGGTCTTAAAGATTCTGGAGAATATGATAAAGATGTTTTTGATTTTGCAAAATCAATTTCTACAACATTTCTGAACGAATATGCAATAAGCAAAAAAGTTAATAGCCATATTAATGGCAAGTATTCAGAAAGTGTTAATTATTCTGATAATTTGGTTGAGTCTTTTTTTCGACTTGCAGTTACAGCAGCATATAATCATCCTGATAATGCTTCTACTATGAATGATTTGAATGCCTTAAAATCGGTATTGGGAAACAGTCATATTAGCGATGGATTGTTAGGTAGTGATGATTCCAATCGATATGATTCTCATTGGCATTATGCAGCAATGAAATTAATTTTTGAGTTTCAAGAAAGTAATAATATCGATAGCGTACCTGTTTATGTTAAGAATAAAGTGGATGATAGCTATGAGATAAAAGATTATAAATTTGATGACATGGTTGATTTCTTTGATACTACTTTTAATGAATGGTGTTTTCATTTATCAAAGAGTGAAGTTCTGTATGTATTTAAAATGTTTACAGAACGAGGCCATAAAGACAAGGCAATGAAGATGATTGAGTCGCTTCTTAAGGATAATACGGAGTTGGCTATAGATGTGTTGTCTGTTATTTCAACAAATGATTCTTTTGTAGACAGACTAGTTGATCACTTTAGAAGTAATGATAAAAATGGATTTGGTGTTTATGATATGCTTGATGTTCTTATTAAGTTTGCTTATAAACCAGAGCTAGATCAATATACGATTGATAATAAGAGTTTTGGTGTAATAAGAAAAGTACTTCTTAGTCACCTGCAGAATATGGATGTAAAGGATTTTGAATTATTAACGAAATTTGGTGAACTTTTTGATTACCCTGAGTCAGTTCAGAACTCAAATGCCTATGGCATTTTCGCTAACATGGTTAATAGTGGAATTAAACAGCGTATAAGTTTAAGTAAGCAGGATATAGCTACTGAGCTATTATCATTTATACAAAAAGTTTGCTTAGAAAACATGACTTCTGAAAACAGTAATTTAGGTATGCTTGATACTAATGTTCGGGCAAAGGCAGTAGCTGAAGCTGATAATATATTCAATAATATAAAAAATGTAGAAGAGATATTTACAATAAATAATGGGAAATTAACTGTAAAAGATTATGGTGAGCTAGGGTATCGGTTGGCTAATATATTTAAGAGTACATTTGCTAATGGTTTTAAGTCATCTGGTGTGTTTTCTAAGCAAGTGGGCAGTTTTATTAAGGGCTTGGATGGTTATTGGTCAGCTAAATTTGATGTTGAGATTGCTCATGCTCAAGCAGATGTTGAAATCGATAAAGGTATATTAAAGTTAATAAGTTTATATAGACATGAATCGCACAATCTTTGGGAAGCCGTATGTGAAAATACTAGTGTTGGATTTAAAGGTCTAAATTTTAAAGGAATGGCTGAATATGTAGATAAGCAAAAATCTGGAGCTAATCCATTTGACAGTTTCTTAGAGGATGAACATGTTTATAAGTCATTATGGTCATCTTATGTTAAGTCTGACATGTTTGATGTTGAGGACACTAAGCAGGGGTTTATTAAATTTCTAGCATTTATGCATAGAACAGGGAATCTTTCAGACGCTATAAAAGGGTTTATCGGTGAATTTCAAGACAGTGAAAAGACAGCTGCTTAATCTCTCCAGAATCTTGGGCTAAGAATCACAAGAACAGTATAAAGTTCCAATCTTCCAGTCATCATCAGTAATGACAAGAAATATTTAACAATATTTGGTAGATGAGCATAATTATCTAGAGCTCCAACTTCACCTAATCCAGGGCCGACATTTCCAAGGCAACTAGCAGTAGCACTAATAGATGTTGTGATATCTATATTAAATAGTGTGAGTATAAGTGATGATACTGCAAAAATAATAATATATAAAAAAACAAATACAGAAATATTTCGCAGCAAAGCATCTGGCACACTTTGGTCGCCAATTTTTACTTTATAAATCATTCTTGGATGAAGAATTTTTGTAAGTTCTTTTTTTAGGAATTTCCCAATTATCATGATTCTTCCTATTTTCATACTTCCCGCAGTAGAGCCGGCCATACCCCCAAAGAACATTAAGAATAATATAAGAAATTGGCTAAAATAAGGCCATAGTTCAAAATTGGCACTCGCATATCCAGTTGTCGTAAGGATAGATATTGATTGGAATCCAGCTAGTCTGATATTTGTTAGTAGTTCACCTCCAAGAGAGGTCTGGATATTTAGAAGAAATAATCCCCAAGCTCCCAATGCAATGAAAAGATATATCTTAAACTCAGGGTTCTTTAGGTAAGAAAGTTTTCTTGTTCTTACAAAATTAAAATGAAGAGTAAGGTTTATTCCTGCGATAAACATGAATAATGTAATTATCCATTCTATGGCTGGACTATTGAATCCTATAATAGATAGATTCCTTGTAGAAAATCCGCCAGTTGCCATTGTTGTAAGTGAGTGGTTTATTGCTTCAAAGACTGTCATGCCTGCGACTTTTAGCATTATTGCCTCTAGAACTGTAAAGAATATATAGATTAACCATAGTGCTTTTGCAGTGTCTTTTATTTTCGGAAGTATTCTGTCTTTTGTAGGTCCAGGAACTTCAGAGTTGAACATTCTTACAGCACCAAGTCCAATTTCTGGAAGAACAGAAATGGCTAATACAATAATTCCCAAGCCTCCAATATATTGTGTTATTGATCTCCATAATAAGATTGCCTTAGGAGTCCCTTCTATGTTGCCAAGAACAGTGGCTCCTGTTGTTGTAAGTCCTGACATTGTTTCGAAAAATGCATCTGCAAAACTAGTAAATGTGCCAGCTGAAAGGTACGGGATAGCGCCAACTATTGAGTAAAGAATCCAGCCAAGAGAAACAATTAGGAATCCATCTTTTATGGAAATGTCTTTAGCTTTTTGGCTCAGAATTTGGAATGTTAATCCAATCCCTAAACTGAATGATATTGTTACAACAAATGGTCTGATTGACGCTGTTTCAAGAAATACTGCATACAGTAGTGGTACTAATATGATAAATGAGAAGTATGTAAGCATTTTTCCAAGAACAAAGAAGATGCTTCTAGGGTGCATTATTTAAATAAGTCCTCTATGTTCTTGATAGATTTCTCTCTTGCAAAGATTACAATTTTATCCCTTACAGCACATTGATAGTCACCAGAAGGGATAAGTGTTGCGTTGTTAGACTTAATAATTCCACCTATAAGCAGATTTTGACTTATCTCTATATCTTTTAATTTCCACTTAGTAAGTAAGCATTCTTCAGTAATTTCTTGTTCTATTATTTCAATATCTGTTTCAGGTAATGCATAAAAAGAGGTTATTTTTCCTTGTCGCACATTTTGGATAATTTCATTAGATACGCTTACTCTAGGTGCAATAATGTGGTCTATTCCCAGCTCGTTTACAAGTGATACATAGTCTGGTCTTCTCATTACGCAAATTGTCTTTTTTGCTCCATTATTCTTAGCTAGTATACTTGCTAATAAGTTTTTCTTATCATCTTGTCCTGCAGCTATAAATATATTCGTGTTATTAATGCCTTCTTCAAGCAGTAGAGAAAGCTCAGTAGCATCACCTTTTATGATGATTGATGAATCAAGCTGCTCAGCTAGATAGTTACATCTGCTTTGATTAACATCGATAATCGTTACTTTTGCTGAAGTCTTTTCTAGCATTTGTGCTACAGATAATGCAATATTTTCTCCGCCCATTATTAATATTTTTTTATTAGACTTTTTTTGTGTATGAAAAGTTTTTAGCATTTTCCCGATATCTGAAGTGTTAATCATTAGATATAAATGGTCTTCATCGGTAAGAATGAAATCACCTTTTGGTATGAATGTTTCTTGTTTTCTAACAACAAGTACTACAAGAAAAGAGTAGTTCCATATTTGTTGTCTGAGTGTACTAAGTTGTTTGCCTTTAAGCTGAGGATGGTCTTCTACATCTAGCCTTACTAACTGCATCCTTTCATGTGAGAAGTCCATTATTTTACTATATGCATGATCAGTTTGAGTAAGCCTTATAATGTCATTAGTTGCGGCTAGATCGGAATTGATAACTTTATCAACACCTATTTTGTCATAAGGAAACAGGTAGTCTCCGTAAGATTCTTCTAATCCTTTTACTCTAGCAATTGTATATGCACTGCTAAATTCTTTTGTTAATAGACAGGCAATAAGGTTTGTTTCATCAGAATTAGTAACAGCAATAACCATGTTTGCTTTCTCTATGCCTGCATTTTTTAAAGCAGTTGGGTTAAGACATGAGTCTTGAATAGCTAAAATATCTAGCGATGTAGAAAGCTGTTCAATTGTTTGGATATTTTTATCTATGATGCTTATCTGATGTCCTTCAGAAGAAAGCTTCTCTGCTAAGTAAAAGCCAACATCTCCTGATCCAAGTATTACGATTTTCATTTATATATTATATGCTTAAAAGCCAAAGAGGTTAAGTAGTAAAGATTAATGATTTATTTAGCTAATAACTTTAATTCCTTTTTGAGGAGGATGTAGACTAATATTATTGATGCTGCATCAGCAATTGGGAATGCATACCAAATTCCATTAACTTGAAAGAAGAACGGTAAGATAATTACTAAAGGTATTAAAATAAGTAATTGTCTGCTGAGTGTTAGGAAGAGGGCAATCCCTGCTTTACCTACTGCCATAAAGTAAGTAGCACCAACCATTTGTGTCCCAAAAAGAAAAAACATCAATACGTTGAGTCTAAGAGCAAAAGCACCAACCATGATTACTTCTTGGTTTGTAGTAAATACACTTATTATCTGACTAGCAAAAAACATCATAAATAACCAAAATACTGTGCTATAAATAGTTGTGTATTTCATTGTCTGCTTATGTGTTTCCAATACTCTATCGTATTTTTTAGCTCCATAGTTGAATCCAATAATAGGCTGATATGCTTGGGCAAAGCCAAATAAAGGCATCATAACAAACATCTGGGTTCTATTGATAATTCCATATACCGCAATATAGATATCGCCGCCATACACTTTTAAAGCATTTTGAATAACGATAGCTAGAATAATAAAAGTTACTTGTCTAAAGAAGCTTGAAGATCCTAGGGCTATGATTTCTTTCATTATTTTTTTAGATATTTTAAAATGGTGTGGTTGAAGTTTTAAAGATGTTTTCTTTGCAGCAAAATAGTGGAAGACATAAATAAAACCAGCTACTTGAGCGATAACAGTTGCTAATGCGGCACCTCGAATACCCATATCTAATCCAAAAATAAAGATAGGATCTAGAATAATATTAAGACCTAGTGCAAGTAACATGCTAAACATTGCTGTTTTTGCATTGCCTTCCGCGCGAATAATGCTGTTTGCTGTTACAGCAAAAGCAAAGAAAGGATTTCCAATTAGTACTATTGATAAATAGTCTTTTGCATAAGGAATAATTGTTTCTGTTGCACCAAATGCAATTAATAATGGTTCAATGAAAATATACCCAAGAATAGCAATGGTAACGCTAACTATCAATACCGCAAACATAGAGTTTCCAGCAGCAAGGTAAGCAAGCTCAAAGTTTTTTTCCCCAAGTCGTTTAGAAATCATTGCTGCTGCACCCATTCCTATAAGGAAGCTGATAGCAAGTACAAGCATTTGCATTGGGAATGATACAGTAAGTCCTGCGATTGCAAGTGTGCCAACACCTTGTCCAATAAAAATTGTGTCAACAAGGTTGTAAAGTGAGTTAGCAAGCATACCGATGATTGCTGGAGTAGCCATTTTAAAAAGTAGTTTTTTGATAGGCATTTCACCTAAAGCTTCTTGATGTTTTTTCATTCGCTATAGTATATAGGCGAAAGGTGAAAGGTGAAAGGTGAAAGATGCCTGTAAGCATATATTGCTTGTCTTTAATCTTTAATCTTTAGTCTTTTTTTGTTATAGTTAGAAGAGTTATTTTGTAGGAGGATATTGGTGTCTGAGTTAAATGATATAAGTAATAAAATAGGTGGAGAAGACCAAGAAGTCAGTATGGCTAATGGTCTTTTTTCTAAATTTTTAAATGTTTTTGATGTAAAAGAATATGAATATTCAAAAGAGTTTTTGTATTTTAAATTCAATGCTTATGGGCACTTGTTGCAGATAAAGTTGCTTAAAGACGCAACTGTAGCTCAGCTTGTCGTAGAAACTATAGATGTTCTACATAAATATAATGTTGTCCTTAATAATCTTGGTGTTAGAGGTATAGAGCGTTTCTCGCAAGAGATGCAGGATAAGTTTGGTTTTATTGCTGAATGTTTTGAGGATTCTTGTCATTTGTATAAAGAGAAAACTGAGGCATACAAGAGAGTAATGAAGCAGATAGTTTTTCAAGCTTATAGCGAGAGTAAGTTTCTATATATACAGACTAGTGCAGATAATAGTGATATCCAGATTATTGGTAAGCAAGGTGTTACTAATGCTAGTGAGTTTATAAGAGAGTTTGCGGATGCTTATCAGAAGCTTTCTGTAGATTTATATGAGCTTCATAAAGATATAATGGAGATTATAAAAGATGAGACTATGAGTCATAGTGCAATAGAAAACTTAGCATATAGCAGAGGGACAAGGTCTTCAGTGGGAGTTGCTTCTGATAATATTTATGGGAGGAATTTTAATGGTTAATATTTTAGGAAGTGTTCCAATAAGAAGAAGCGAGAATGTAAAGAAGAAATCAAGTGACGGAAAGTCTAAAGAAGTTTCTGCTAAGCTTGCTGATGGGATTCTTCTTGTAATGTCTTTTAATGATCAACAAGAACGAGATAATGATGAAGGTAAACCGAAAGATAATAGTCTTGGTCAGTTTGTGAGAGGCATAAAAGACCCTTCCGAAAGCGAAGTGGATATCGAAGATACTGTGGCTTAGTCTCAATGATTTGTGTTATTCAAAGAGTTTCTTCTTCAAAGGTATCTGTTGATGATATGGTTGTTGGAGAGATAGCTATTGGATTCAATATCCTGTTAGCTGTTGTAAAGGGAGACACGCCTGAAGATGCAGATAAATTGGTTAATAAACTCGCATTCTTAAGAGTTTTTAGTGATGAAAACAGTAAAATGAATCTTTCAGTTCAGGATGTAAAAGGTAGTGCATTGATTATTTCGCAGTTTACTCTTGGTGGAAGCATTAATAAGGGCAGGAGGCCATCTTTTGATCAAGCAGAGGAGCCTATTCAAGCAAAGATTCTTTATGAGCTTTTTTGTGACAAGTTAAGTGAATATATCCCTGTTGAAACAGGAGTCTTTGCAGCGAATATGCAGGTGGATATATGCAATGATGGTCCAGTTACGTTTATTATAAATTCAAAAGATTTGAAGTAAGGAATAATTAACAATGTTAAAGATACCTATTATCATTGGACCTACGGCAGTAGGTAAGACAAATTACGCTTTAGAATTGGCTTCTAAAAAGAGCCTTGAGATAGTTTCTGCAGATTCTATGCAGGTCTATAAACATATGAATATTGGAACTGCGAAGCCAACTAAAGAAGAAATGGCAGGAATCCCTCATCATTTAATTGATATTATAAATCCTGATGAGGATTGGAATGTTTTTAGTTTTCTAAAAGAAGCTAGGCATTTGTTGTTTGAAACAGCTAGAAGAGCAGTAGTAGTTGGAGGGACAGGGCTTTATATTCGATCTCTAATTTATAATTTTAAAACACCGCAGTTAGAGCCGAATAAAGAAATACGCGATAAGTATAAGGATATTGCTTTGGAGAAGGGTGTTGATGAACTGCATAAGATGTTGTTTCTGGTGGATCCAGACTCTGCGCTTAAAATAAAGAAAGCAGATGAGTTTCGGATTATAAGGGCACTTGAGGTTTTTGATATTACAGGTATACCATTTTCAGCTCAGCAATCAATGGACGAGTCATTTGCAGATAAATTCCAACTAATTTGCCTAAACACTGATAGATCAATTGTTTATGATAGGATTAATAAACGAGTAGACATAATGGTCGAACAAGGACTGTTTGCAGAAGTTCAAAAGCTATTAGATATGGGATATTCTTCTGACTTGGTTTCGATGCAAGCTCTAGGGTATAAAGAGGTAGTAAGGTGTTTTAATGAAGAACTTACAAAAGATGAGACAATTGATCTTATTAAGATGAGAACCAGAAATTTTGCTAAACGTCAGCTAACTTGGTTTAGAGGATTTCCTAATGTTGAGTGGATAGATATCGAAAAGTAAACCCCCGGCCAGCCCTAGGCTGACCACCCCCTTTGATAAAGGGGGCTAAAAAGATATTTATGCTATAATTTCATCTATGCAAAATAAAGGAATATTTATTACAGCTACAGATACTGATGCAGGAAAGACAGTTGTTGTTAGCGCTTTAGTTAATTTATTTCTTTCAAAAGGTGCAGATGTTGTTCCTTATAAACCTATCCAATCTGGTTATGATTCAGATATTAACAAAGTAGTAGAAGCAAATAATATGAATATAGTTAAAACAGAATTATGTTCCTATTTGCTGAAGAAGCCTTGCTCACCACATTTAGCATCTTCATTTGAGGATATATCCATTTCTATTGATAAAATCGTATGTGACTATCAGTCTCTTGCTGAAAAACATGATTTGGTAGTTATTGAGGGTTCTGGTGGACTCATGGTCCCGCTAGGTAATGGTAAATACGTATTAGATATTATTAAAGAGTTACCTGTTCCTGTGATGTTAGTAATAGCCAACAGGTTAGGTGCCATTAATCAGGCAATGCTCTCTATTGATAAATTGCAGCAAGCAGGGTGTTCTCCAGAGTGGTTAGTGTTTAATGATATTCAACCTGGAGATGATATGATTCTGTCTGATAATGTGAAAATTGTTAGTGAACTTTCAGGTATTAGCAATACAGTCAGAGTTCCGTATATGGAGAAGCTCGATATTGATGATGTTGCTAAAGTTTTATCTATCTTCCCCGCCTTTGGCGGGGAAGATAGACGTAATCAGTCTTCGGGGGCGAAATAAAGTGGATTTATCTTTCGATAAAGAACATATTTGGCATCCATATACTTCGATGGTTAATCCCTTGCCAGTTTTTCCTGTAGCTTCTGCAGAGGGCTGCGAGATTATCTTAGAAGATGGCAGGAGGCTCATAGACGGTATGGCTTCTTGGTGGTGTGCAATCCATGGCTATAATGCCCCAGAACTTAACGAAGCAATTATAAATCAGACGAAGTCTGTTGCCCATGTAATGTTCGGTGGATTAACACATCAGCCAGCAATTGATTTAGCTAAAAAATTACTTAATATTACTCCTAAAGGACTCGAACGAGTCTTTTTTTCTGATTCAGGATCTGTATCAGTAGAAGTAGCTATAAAAATGGCTATTCAGTATTGGCAGGCAAAGAATAAGCCAGAGAAGAAACAGCTGATAACAATTAGGGGTGGTTATCATGGTGACACAATAGGGGCGATGTCTGTTTGTGATCCAGTAACAGGAATGCATCATTTGTTCAAAGGCGTTGTGAATGAGAATATCTTCGCTGATAAGCCTGTTTGTAGGTTTGATAAAGAATGGGACGATAAATATATTTATGACCTAGAGGTCAAAATAAAAAGACATCATCAAGACTTAGCTGCATTAATACTAGAGCCAATTGTTCAAGGGGCTGGAGGAATGTGGTTTTATTCTCCTGGTTATTTGAAAAGGGCAAAAGAGCTATGTGAAGAATATGAATTATTGCTGATAGTAGATGAAATTGCTACAGGCTTTGGTCGTACTGGAAAGATGTTTGCATCAGAGTGGGCAGAAATAACTCCAGATATTATGTGTGTAGGAAAAGCAATGACTGGTGGATATATGAGTCTTGCAGCAACACTTGCTACTGAAGAAGTAGCTGATACTATTTCCAAAGATGGTGGCGTTTTTATGCATGGCCCAACATTTATGGGAAATCCCCTTGCTTGTGCAGTTGCAAATAAGAGCATAGAGCTTCTATTAGAGGGTGATTGGCAGAAAAAAGTACAGAATATAGAAAACATCTTAAAAGAGGGGTTATTGGCAATTAAAGATGCTTCTAGCGTGAGAGATGTGCGTATCTTAGGAGCAATAGGCGTAGTCGAGATGAAAGAGCAAGTTGATATGGCAAATCTTCAACAGAAGTTTGTAGAACTAGGTGTTTGGATAAGACCTTTCGGAAAGCTTATCTATCTTATGCCGCCATATGTTATTAGTGATAATCAATTAAACAAGTTAATTTGTGCCATAAAAGAAGTCGTTTCCTTTAAATAATTAATATAAATTTAGGAAGAGATGAGTCTGATTTTAGTCTTAATGATTATGAATCTAAAATTGTTGAGTTAGTTAATGCATCAATGTTTTTTCCAAAATAAAAAAGGCCAGTCAATTGACTGGCCTTTTTCTTATCTTTAAACATTGATTAATTTTTAATCTTGCTTTAAGTTTTGAAGATCTGAAAATCTCTTTTCATTATCCTTAAGAGCTAATTGATACAATCTTTCAGCTTCTTTAGGGTTAGACTTCATAAGAGTTTTGTATCTGTTTTCACTTACAGTGAATTCACTAAACTCTTTAGTAGCTGCTTTTGATTCCCAAGTAAATGGATCTTTACCTTCATCCATTAATTCAGGATTGAATCTATAGATTGGCCAGTATCCAGTATCAGCTGCAAGTTTTTCTTGAGCCTGAGATATTTTCATATTGATACCGTGAGCGATACATGGAGCATAAGCAATAATGATAGATGGTCCATCATATGCTTCAGCTTCTACCATAGCTTTCATTACTTGGTTTTTGTTAGCACCCATGTTTACAGAAGCAACGTAGATGTTACCGTAAGTTGTCATCATAAGACCTAGATTTTTCTTACCAGTCTTTTTTCCAGAAGCAGCAAACTTTGCAACAGCTCCTCTAGGAGTTGCCTTTGATGCTTGTCCACCAGTGTTAGAGTAAACCTCTGTATCTACTACAAGAACGTTTACGTTTTCACCAGAAGCAAGAACGTGGTCAAGTCCACCGAATCCCATGTCATATGCCCATCCGTCTCCACCAAAGATCCAAACAGATTTAGCTACTAAGTAGTCGCCAAGTTCAGTTGCTTTAGCAACAGCTGCACTTGCTTTAGCTTCATCTAATAGCAGGTTTCTAGTTACCATTGAGTGATCAATAGCTTCTTTAGAAGTATCTTCCCAAAGTTCTAAGCTTTTCTTAAGAGCAGCTTCTAAGTCTTTAGAAACTCCTTCTTCAAGAGCTTTATCGATATTCGATTTAAGTTGTTTTCTGTTTGAATTAGCAGCAAGCTTCATTCCTAACCCATACTCTGCATTATCTTCGAATAGAGAGTTAGCCCAAGCTGGACCATGACCATCTGCATTCTTACAATAAGGAATAGTAGGGAATGTTCCACCATAGATAGAAGTACAACCAGTCGCATTAGCAACTAGCATTCTTTCACCATATAGTTGTGTCACTAATTTGATGTATGGAGTTTCTCCACAACCAGCACAAGCTCCAGAGAACTCGAATAATGGTTGTTTGAATTGAGAACCTTTAATAGAAGTTGGTGATATCCCTTCAGTCACATTCTCAGGTAATGAAGTGAAGAATTTTTGATTTTCAACTTCTCCAGCTTCTTTTTCAGTTTCTAGTTCGCTGAATACAAGAGACTTAACTTTACTAGGACAAGTTTCGATACAGCTTCCACAACCAACACAGTCTTCAGTATAAATCTGTACTTTAAATTGTAAGTCTTTATCGTTCTTAGTGTTTGATTTAAGAGTTTCAAATGTTGCAGGAGCATCTTTAAGATCTTTAGGATCAATCTGTTTTATTCTGATCGCAGCGTGAGGACAAACAAATGCACATTGTCCACATTGGATACATTCTGAAGCTATCCAGTTAGGAACATGTACTGCTACTCCACGTTTTTCAAGTTTTGTAGTTCCTGTAGGAATTCTGCCGTCTATTGGCATATCAGATACTGGAATATCATCACCTTTTAATCTCATTACTGGCTCGATGATTTTTTTACAGAAATCATCAGCATCATCAGCAAATAATTTTTTGATAGGTGCTGATACAGTAATTGTTGCAGGAATAGTTGCTTCAACTAAAGCTTCAGAAGTGTTATCAACTGCAGCCCAGTTCATTTTAACAATCTCATCGCCTTTAGCTTTAAACGTTTTTTCGATTGCTTTTTTGATAAGCTTTGTAGCTTCATCTTGAGGAAGAACACCAGAAAGGATAAAGAAAGCGGCTTGCATTACAGTGTTAACTCTACTGCCAAGTCCAACTTTTTCAGCAATCTTAGTTCCATCAATTGTGTAGAATTTGATTTTTTTAGCAATGATAGTTTCTTGCATTTCCTTAGTTAGGTGGTTGAATGCTTCAGCCGGAGTCCAAGGAGAGTTTAGCAAGAATGTTCCACCTTCAACGATTCCTTTAAGAATTTCATATCTTCCGATGTAAGCAGGAACGTGAAGAGCAACAAAGTCAGCATCAGTAAGTTTGTATTGAGATTTAATTTTCTCTTTACCAAATCTTAGGTGAGAGATAGTAATGCCACCTGATTTTTTTGAATCATATTCAAAGTAACCTTGAGCATACATGTCTGTGTTATCGCCAATGATTTTGATAGAGTTCTTGTTAGCACCAACAGTACCATCAGAACCTAATCCCCAAAACTTGCATCTTACAACGCCAGCTGGTTCTGTATTGATGATTTCTTTTATTTCGATTGATGTTCCAGTAAGGTCATCATTAATACCAACAGTAAAACCATGAGTACATTTACCATTTAAGTGAGTATAGATAGCGTTAACCATACTAGGATTAAATTCTTTAGAAGAAAGACCGTATCTACCACCAACGATAGTAAGATCTTTTCTGTCTTTTAGTGCAGCAAGCGTATCTAGATAAAGAGGGTCGCCAATAGCTCCTGGTTCTTTTGTTCTATCCATAACAGCAATTCGCTTAACGGTAGAAGGAATAGCATCTGCGAAATCAGATACGGAGAAAGGACGGAATAATCTTACTTTGATTGCTCCTACTTTTTCGCCTTTAGCAGTTAAATAGTTCACTGTTTCTTCAATAGTTTCACATCCAGAACCCATAGATATGATTATGTTTTCAGCATCAGGTGCTCCAACGTAATCAAATAGGTTATATTCTCTTCCTAGTTTGTCTCCAACTAGTTTCATATATTTTTTAACTATTTCAGGAGTAGCATCGTAAAATTTGTTTACAGTTTCTCTGCCTTGAAAATATACATCAGGGTTTTGAGCTGCAACTTTTACCATTGGGTTTTCTGGTCTAATCGCATTATTTCTAAATTCTTCAATGTATTTCATATTTACAAATGATTTAAGTAAATCGTAGTCAGCTAGTTCTACTTTTTGTATTTCATGAGAAGTTCTAAAACCATCAAAGAAACTTATAAAAGGAATCTTTGCTTCAAGAGTCGATAAATGAGAAACGATAGCTAAATCGTGAGTTTCTTGTACTGAGCATGCTGCTATTTGAGCAAAACCAGTACTTCTTACTGCCATGACGTCCGAGTGGTCACCGAATATAGATAGTGACTGACAAGCAAGTGATCTCGCTGAAACGTGGAATACCGTGGGTTGTAGTTCGCCAGCTATTTTAAACATATTAGGCATCATTAATAATAATCCCTGAGATGCAGTAAACGTTGTTGCCATAGCTCCACCAGTTAGCATTCCGTGGCAAGCACCAGCAGCTCCTGCTTCTGATTGCATTTCAACTATATCTAATTCTTCGTTGAATATATTCTTTCTTCCTGCAGCTGACCATGCGTCAGCATATTCTCCCATTGTTGATGATGGGGTAATAGGGTAAATAGCAGCTACTTCACTGAATGCGTAAGCTACGTGTGCTGCAGCGTTGTTGCCATCTACAGTTACTATGTTCTTGTTACTCATTTTGGACTCCTCTTTATTATAGTTTTGTTTACATCAGTACCCCGATGCAAACGGGTATTATAGTACTACCATTTTAGCCATTATGCAATTTGAATAATTGATATTGAAGTTCTGTTTAGCTCTTGTGTTTATTCACAATTTTGTTAAATATAATTAATGAAAGGGCTATGCTTAATAGGTAGTTCTTTGCTATAATTTTATATAATAAGTAACACGGGGGAATTGGCTATGGATGAATTCGTAAAAATTAGAATAGAAGAACTGAAAGTATTAAGAGAGAATCTTTTACAGAAGCACAGAGAAGAGTTAGCTAAAATAGATGTTCGCATAGATGAACTAAATAGTATGATTTCATCAACAGGTATTGAATCTTTAGATACGCCTAATGTTGATACATCTTCAATGGTCGCTAATGTACTTAAAGATATGCCTAAACCAAAAAAAGCTGAAGTTAGCGATGACGATATTTCAAGCAATATTGCTAATCTTGGCAAACCTGCACAAGCGTCGGATTCTATGGATGAACTAAATATTGATTTAGATGTGCCATTAGTGCCAACTAAAAAAGAGCAGACAGAAGAAGTGGATTTAGAGTCCATGTTAGATGCTCTATAATATAGGTTGATGCTGAAAAGCTTTTTTCTCTTTTTTATTATCTCAATATCATTTTCAAATGTAGTAAGTCTTAATGCTATTTCTGGTGAACAAATAGGAATTACAATGGCTTATCAAGTATATGAAAAATATCCGTCTATTAATATTATTGATGCACGTGGAGAATCAAAATATAGAATAGGGCATATTAAAGATGCTAAACATTTATCGCCTTATGATTTTAAGTTTTTTGAGAAATTGGATAGTATGGATAAATCGCAGCCATATTTTATATATTGCGCCAAAGGTGTTAAGAGTAAGAAGGTATTAGATTATATGATTGAACGTGGTTTTGAATGTTCTTTTAGTATGATGGATGGATTTAAAGTCTGGAAAAAGCTCGGTTACCCTGTAGAATAATCCCCCATATGCTTGTGCATCTTACCCCCTTTGATAAAGGGGGCTTGTTAGAGTTTCAATAGCCTCCTTTATCAAAGGAGGTGGCTTCGCTTTAGCGAAGACGGAGGATTATAGATATACTGTTAACGTATCTCCATATTTCTCTTTAATTTTCTTAATTGATCTTTCTTTTATCTGTCTAATTCTTTCTCTACTAACTTGTAGTAGTCTCGCAATCTCAGAAAGACTCATTGGTTCTAGTTCTTTTAGCCCGAAATGTCTTTCGATAATGAATTTTTCTCTACTACTTAGTTCATCAAGTGCATCATAAAGACAATTATCCATTTCTTGTTCATCAAGCTTATCTTCAAATCTTGGATTGTTTTTATCTTCAATATAGCTACCTAATGTACTATTGTTATCGTCAACAATCATGTCTAGAGATGAAGAGTTTGTTGCAAACATTTTGTAATATTCTATTTTTGCAGCAGGTATGCCAGTGATTCTTGATAATTCTTCTAAATCTGGCTCACAATGAAACTCAGTCATGTGAAATGTGATTGCACGTTTAATTTTTTGTACGTTTTCTAAGATGTTTGATGGAAGTCTTACGTCTCTTACTAGTTTTTGGTAGCCTCTGTTAGCTGCCTGCATTATCCAGAATGTTGCGTATGTAGAGAATTTAGTTCCTCTATCAAATTCGTATCTGGTTGCTGCGTGTAAGAACGCGATTGCTGCTTCTTGGAAAATATCTTGCGAATATTGCGGACTATACCTTCTCGTGTATTTGTATAGTAATCCTAGATTGTTCTGAAGTATCGCTTCTTTGCTGTCTCTATCGCCATTTTGAATCCCTTGTAAAATTACCTTTTCTTCCGTTGCGTTTAACATATTGATCCCCTCCTAAGTAAATAGCTTATCGAAGGAGATACGTGTTTTTTTTTGGATTAAAAATAATATACAATTATTTTTAAAAGGGATTTCCGACATGCGGACCAATCCTATTACTAAAAACGCTTCCTTCTTTTCCTGTATCCTTTATAACAAGCAAATACTCCTTTCTGCAATGAATTTTTATATCTCTTTTTATCGTTACAAACTAGATTATTCCCGTTATAAGGGATGTTAAACATAAAACAGATTATCCCGATGCTTTGTCAAGCTTGCGGAAGCAAAATGCTAATGTATATTTATAGGTCTTTTTTGAACGTAAATCTTTGATGATAAGATTCTTTTCATCGAGGCAATTGCAGTAACTTACATATATTCATATAATAAAGTTATGCAAAATATATTAGTATGTGGCGGAGCAGGGTACATTGGTTCTCATGTTGTAAGAAAACTTAAAGAAGCTGGGTTTAATCCTATAGTCTTTGATAATCTTTCTACTGGTCACAGAAAAGCTGTTTCTGCAGGTGTTCCTTTCTACCATGGTGATGTTCGTAATGATGATGACCTGAACAAGGCATTTTCTGATAACAAGATAGATGCAGTTATGCATTTTTGTGCAAAAAGCCTTGTAGGCGAATCTATGGAGAAGCCAGAATTGTATTTTGATAATAATGTAACTGGTGGTCTTAACCTACTTAAGATGATGCAACAAAATGGGATATCCAAGATAGTGTTCTCATCGACAGCAGCAGTTTATGGTCAACCTGATGAGATTCCTATAAAAGAGACAACTACAAAGAAGCCGACTAATGTTTATGGTGAAACAAAACTTATTTTTGAAAAAGTACTTAGCTGGTATGACAGTATCTATGATTTCAAATATGTAGCACTTAGATATTTTAATGCAGCAGGAGCTGATGATAATGGTGAGATTGGTGAAGACCATAACCCTGAGAGCCATCTTTTACCAATAGTATTCCAAGTAGTTAATGGACAGCGTGAGTTCTTATCCATTTTTGGTGATGATTATAAAACACCTGATGGAACATGTGTGCGGGACTATATACATATATATGATTTAGCATCTGCACATATTCTTGCACTTAAGCATTTGTTGGACGGTGGAGATTCTAATGTTTTCAATTTAGGTAATGGAACAGGCTACAGTGTCCAAGAGATAGTAGATTCTGTAGAAAAAGTGGTAGGTAAAGATGTTGCTACCAAGATGGAAGGTAGAAGAGCAGGTGACCCTGATACTCTTATTGCTTCTTCTGAAAAGATAATTAAGGAGCTTGGATGGAAGCCTAGGTATGATCTGGATAGAATAATCGAAACAGCGCATAAATGGCATAGCACTCATCCAAAAGGTTATGCGGACTAGTTTAGTAGTAGATCTTAATAAATTCTCCCAAAATATTAAAGAAGTAAAAAAACGTCTTCCAAAAGATGTAAAGTTACTAGCAGTAGTAAAAGCTGATGCTTATGGGCATGGGGCTGTCGCACTTTCTAATATCGCTAGAGAAGAGGGTGTGGATTATTTTGGTGTAGCTACATTGTCTGAAGCTATAGAGCTCAGAGAAGCTGGGATAAAGACACCGATACTTGTGCTCGCTGAGCCAACAGAATGGGATAGGCTTCAACCTATTATTTATTATGATATTACTCTTATGGTGTATACAGAGGAATTCTTGGATACATTGATAGAGTTTCTTAAATCTTTTAAAAAGAAAACAAAAGTTCATCTAAAAATAGATACGGGAATGAGTAGACTAGGTGTTGAACCAAGTAATATTCAAAGTTTAGTTGATAAGATTATCGCCAATCCATTAATAGAACTAGAGGGGTTGGCTACCCACTTAGCAGATTCTGATAATCATGATGTTAGCTATACAAAGAAGCAATTAAAGATATTTGATGATGTGATATTTAATCTGAGTAAGCAAGGTATACAGGTTCCAATTAAACATGTTTCTAATTCTGCTGGTACTCTAAATTCTGTAAAGCCTTTTTATGACATGGTTAGGGTTGGAGTAGATTTGTATAGAGGGATAATGAGCTTCACTGCCAAGGTTTTGTATGTGCGAGATATTAACGAGCAGGATGCCGTAGGGTATGGTCTTACTTATAAGGCTAATGATAACCAGAGGATTGCAGTTATAAGTGTTGGATATGCGGATGGTTATAGTCGTGCTTTATCTAATAAAGGTGAAGTTATACTCAATGGTGAGGTTTGTTCTGTGGTTGGTAATGTCTGTATGGATATGATTATGGTTGCTATTCCTGATGGGCTAGAAGTAAATATAGGTGATGATGCAATTTTGATAGGTGATGATAATGGAAAAATCATCACCACACAGGATATAGCAGATAAAACTAATACTATTGATTATGAAGTAATGACCTCTATCGGTAAGCGGGTAACTAGAATTTATAAAAGTTAACTCCCTCAGTCTCTCAATTCTCTTCGTGAATATGTTCGACAGCTCCCTCATCGAGGGAGCCTTTATTTTAGTCCCCCTCGATGAGGGGGATGTCATGAGTTTAACGAATGACAGAGGGAGCTATTATGCTATATAATAATTTGATATGTCATACGTTTCACTATATAGAAAATATCGATCGCAATCTTTTGCAGAACTAGTAGAGCAGACAGCTGTAGTTCAGACGCTTCAGAATGCTATTAAGTTTGAGCGGATTGCTCAGTCTTATATATTTGCTGGCCCAAGAGGGACAGGGAAGACTTCTGTAGCAAGGATATTCGCTAAGACTTTAAACTGCAGCAATCTAAAGAATGATAATCCAGAACCATGTAATACTTGTGACAATTGTAAACAGGTTACAGCGGGAACACATATGGATGTTATGGAGATAGATGCTGCTAGTACATCTGGTGTTGATAATATTCGTGATCTTATAGAAAAAGTAAACTTTTTACCATCGATGGGTAAATGGAAGATATATATAATAGATGAAACTCACATGCTTTCTACTTCAGCGTTTAACGCGTTACTTAAAACTATAGAAGAACCACCAGCACATGCGATATTTATACTAGCTACTACAGATCCACATAAGATTCCTGTAACTATCCAGTCTAGATGTCAGCGTTTGGATTTCACTAAGATTTCTCAGTCAGCTATTGTTGGTCAGATTCAGCATATTCTTAAAGAAGAGAAGATGAAGATTACTGAAGATGCTATCAAGCTTATTGCTAAATATAGTGGTGGGCATATGAGAGATGCGCTTTCTATTACAGACCAAGTACTATCATTCAGTGATGGTGACGTGAAGATAGATGATGTTTATAAACTATTAGGTGCAGCTAATGTAGAAGACCTAGCTAATATAATTGTTGGCCTAAAGAATGATGCACATACAGAGTATTTTAGAGCAATGGATAAGCTTTTCTATGAAGGGCTTGATGCAGTTTTGTTCCTTGAAGATATGTTAGAGCTATTACGTCAGGTGTTGTTTCTTAAGATTGATCTAAGAGAGATGATCCTGGGACCTACTAGTACAATTAAGGTATTTGAACAGGTAGGAGAATTGCTTAGTAAAGAAGAAGTATACACAGCTATAGAAGAATGTTCTAAAGCTATTCAACAAGTTAAACATATGGAAGATAGTAGAGTGTTTTTAGAAGTTATGCTTTATCAGGTGTTTACAGGACAGCTTGAACAAAAGGTGATAGTAAGAGAAGCAGCTCCAGCAAAGAAGGATGCAGCTACACCACAATCAGCTCCTCCAAAAGCAGCGTATACTGCACCAGCAGCAGCGCCAGCTAGACCACAGGCAGTTGCAAAACCAGTAGCACAGGCACCAGCAGAACCAATGCCGGCAGTAAGACCAGATGTGGTATTAGATATAGTTAATGTGAAACATTATTGGCCAGAGATATTGGCTTTTCTTAAGAAGACAAAGAAGGCTCAGCTTTCAGCAATGCTTAAGGAATGTATTCCTATAAATGTAACAGATACGCATATTGATGCTGCTATAGATAGGAAGTTTTCTTTCCATCATAAGAAATTGAATGAAGATGATAGCAAGAATGCACTTAATGCGGCTGCTTCTGAAATCTTTAGTAGAAAGATTACTGTTAAAGTAGATTTTAAAGATGGGTCTGATATGCCTACTGATTTAGAGAAAGATAATTTTGAAGAGACTTCATATTTAGAAAATTCTGAAATACCTGATTCTATTAAGAATATTGCGCAACAGTTTGACGCGAAGACAGTAGAAAAGGTAGATTAAGGGCTCATTGCCGCCCTTAACAATCCCGCTAGTCCTTCAGAAAAACTCACTCCTAACTTATATATAATAATCACCTTCGTGCCATAGCTTCACGCCCTCCATGGCTACAGCTATGGTTTGGTTGCACTTCCTGTGCAAAACACTTCAGGATGATTTTTTATATAAGTAAGTCATTCAGACAGTTTCTTTCGGACAAAAATAACTTATCTAAAGTATAATTAAAATATGGATAACCCAAACTCAAATGTTTTGTTTCACTTTACGGGGATCGAATCACTAAAAGGAATTCTTGAAAAATCATGTTTCAAGCCGTCATATTCTGTAGAAAAAATACACTATGCGTATAAGCCCTTTTACCTAGGAGTGCCAATGGTATGCTTTTGCGATATACCTCTTTCCAGATCGAAGAATCATATGAAAACCTATGGGAAATGTGCCATAGGACTTAAGAAGGAATGGGGTATGCAAAATCATATTAGTCCAGTTCTTTATCTTCATGAAGACTCAAAGACTAAAAAACATTTAAACGTAATCGGGAAACTGCTAGATAATCAAGCAAATGATGTGCCTGATATACATTGGGAGCTCTTGAACTTGCTGTTTTATACTAAGATGTATGAGGGACAACCTTGGTCAAAAGAAGAACATAAATTTAATAAGGCTAAAGTTCTTTTTTATGACGAAAATGAATGGAGATACATTGTAGATCCAAAAATAATAAATAAAATAGCAGGTTGTGAACATATTAAGCACTATTTATCTCTTGATAAGATAGAGAATCAATATAGTTATGAAAACGCAAATAAAGAATTAAAAGATAAAACAGACCTTAAATTTAATTGGAGAGATATTTCTTATTTACTTGTAGAAAATAAAACAAACAAAGATGAGCTTATTGAATATATGAAATCTATAAAAATTTATAAAAAAGAACAAATTTTAGAACATATGCTTACTTGTATAGTTGTTTATGATGAAATCATAAAAGACTTTTAGTTGATTTTTTTTACTCCTTTGCGAGAGCGACTATAGATGCAGTTATTGAGTGAAGCGTAATTTAAGAATAGGACGTTCTTAAGCTATCAACTGAGCTAGGATGGCGAATTTGATAGGTAGCGTAATGAGATTACGAAATCTAGGAGTGGAGTATCAGAGCAGAGGGGATATTAAGGGTCGCGGAGACCCTTATTTAAAAATACTTTTTATAGTTACCATGATTCAACAACATCAAATCAAACTTATTAGTTCCAAACGCAGTTGCAATCTTGTCACATTTACAAAGGAATAGATAATAGAGTGGTTTGCCTAAAGTCTCTTCTGTAAGAGTTTCAAAGTTGCCTTGTCCTTTAGCAATAACCATATCAGCCTCTGCTAGTTTTTTATGAAACAGCTCATTTGTTCCTGCTAGGGTAGTGCCAGCTAATACACAGCCACTTTCAATTACATCTGTAATCTCAGTCATTCCAACAGCGATAGCATCTTCAATAAGTGCATCATTAAGTATCGGAGCACTCTTTACGGTAAAGACAACTTTCTTGCCCATTCCTATTAGATGTTTTATTAGCAATCTATCTAATACTATTTCTCCAGTATTATCCCCTATATATAATATGTTTGTAGCTTTCTCTAAATCAGCTTTAAATTCTGTGTAATTATTAATAGCAAAATCACGATGAACATAATCATCAACAATACTGTTGATATCAAAATTATTTAATGCGCCATAATCTATTAGATTTCCAGAGATAGCTATTTTGATTGCACTCTCAAGCTTATCTTCAGCTTCATTATATAGTTCTTCAACATGTGGGTATATTTCTAACGCACCTTTATTGCAGAGTACTTTTTTATCTTTATACAAATCTTCTGAGCCGATGAATTCTTTTAAATATTCATGAAGTTTCGCTGTAAGGACAGGGGGGCTAAGTGTGTATAGATTACTATCACCAAGCTCTTTTATAATATTCCGAAATACCTCATGTCTTGTTTCAACATCTTCGATTTTTTCGTTTAGTATCCTTATAACACTATTTAATATACATGGTACGCATTCTATATGTGATCTCATAGAAAAAGATTGTATCATGTTTTCGCCGACTAAGTGTCCGAAAATACTTCTTGTTATTTTTTGATTTTTACAAAAGAATTCTTTGAAGTTATCGCTGACAACCTGTATAATAACAATCGTTTGGCTACAGGGTGTCAAATAAAGGTACTAAATCCCTGAAATAATTAGGAGGAACACTAGATGGCAAAGAACGTATACTTTTTCGGTAACAAAAAAGCTGAAGCAGATGCTTCCATGAAAAATTTACTAGGAGGAAAGGGCGCTAACTTAGCAGAAATGACTAACTTAGGAGTACCTGTACCAGCTGGTTTTACAATTTCAACTGAGATGTGTTTAGACTATTATAAAAATGGAATGAAGCTATCTGATGAGCTTCTAGCTGATGTGAAAGCAAACATCGCTAAAACAGAAGAAGCAATGGGAATGAAGTTTAACGATCCTAACGATCCACTTCTTTTCTCTGTAAGATCAGGTGCTAGAGTATCTATGCCTGGTATGATGGATACAGTTTTAAACCTAGGTTTAAACGACATCACAGTACAAGGACTTATCAAAAAATCTGGCAACCCAAGATTCGCATATGATTCATATAGACGTTTCATCAACATGTACGGTGACGTTGTTATGGGTGTTCATCACGAGCATTTCGAAGAAAAAATCTCTGCTATGAAAAAATCACGTGGAGTAGAAAATGACACTGATCTTTCTGGTGATGACCTTAAACAGTTAGTAGAAGAATATAAAGAAGTAGTAAAAACTCATGCTGGCAAATCATTCCCTAATGATGGTTTTGAGCAGTTAGTATTAGCTATCTCTGCAGTATTCGGTTCTTGGAACGTGCCAAGAGCTATTAAGTATAGAAAACTAAACGGTATCGATGATAGCTGGGGAACAGCTGTTAACGTGCAGTCTATGGTATACGGTAACATGGGAGAAACTTCAGGTACTGGTGTTGCTTTCACAAGAAACCCATCAGACGGTGAAAACAAGTTCTATGGTGAATTCCTAATGAACGCACAGGGTGAAGACGTAGTTGCTGGTATTAGAACTCCACAAGAGATCTCTGAACTAGAAAAGATTATGCCTAATTGTTACAAAGAGTTAGTAGATATCTACCAAAACTTAGAATTACATTACAAAGATATGCAAGACATGGAGTTCACAATCCAAGAAGGTATCCTTTATATGTTACAAACAAGAACTGGTAAGAGAACTGCTGCAGCTGCTGTGAAAATGGCTGTTGATATGTTCGCTGAAAATCTTATTGATAAAGAAACTGCAATCGGAAGAGTAACTCCTGAGCAATTAGATATGTTACTTCACCCAACTATTGATCCTAAAGCAAAACTAACAGTTATTGCTACAGGTCTTCCAGCTTCTCCAGGAGCTGCTGTTGGTAAATGTTCTTTCTCTGCAGATGATGCTGAAGAAAGAAAAGCTAACGGTGAGTCAGTTATTCTTGTAAGACAAGAAACTTCTCCAGAAGATATCGGTGGTATGGACGCAGCTGAAGGTATTCTTACAGCAAGAGGTGGTATGACTTCTCATGCTGCTGTAGTTGCTAGAGGAATGGGTAAATGTTGTGTAGCTGGTTGTGCTGCGTTAGATATTAACGAAAAAGCAGAAACAGTAACTATCGACGGTAAAGTATATGGTCCTAGTGATTCAATCACTCTTAATGGTTCTGCAGGTGAAGTTATCTTAGGTGAAGCTCCACTTATTACTCCAGAAGTATCTGGCGATTTTGGAACATTCATGAGCTGGACTGATGAGTTTAAAACAATGGCTATTAGAACAAATGCTGACACTCCACATGATGCAACTGTTGCACGTGAGTTCGGTGCTGAAGGTATTGGTCTTACAAGAACAGAACATATGTTCTTTGAAGGCGATAGAATCAAATCTGTAAGAGAAATGATTCTTGCAAAAGATCTTGATGGTAGAAAAGTTGCATTAGCAAAACTTCTTCCTATGCAAAAAGGTGACTTCGTTGGAATCTTTGAAGCAATGGACGGACTACCAGTAACAATAAGATTATTAGACCCACCTTTGCATGAGTTCGTGCCTCATACTGCTGAAGCACAAGCTGACATGGCTAAAGAAATGGGAATGTCTGCAGAAGAAGTAAGAGTAAGAGTTGACCAGTTACATGAGTTCAACCCAATGCTAGGTCATAGAGGATGTAGATTAGGTATTACTTATCCAGAAATTTATGACATGCAGGTTGAAGCTATTATTTCTGCTGCTGTTGATATCGTTAAATCTGGAAAAGCAATCGTTCCAGAAATCATGATTCCACTTATTGGAACAGTTGCTGAGCTTAAGATTCTTAAAGATAACGCTATTAAAGTTGCTGATTCAGTAATCGCTGCAGCTGGTGTTAAGCTTGATTATCTAGTTGGAACAATGATCGAGATCCCTAGAGCTGCTCTTATCGCAGACCAGGTTGCTGTTGAAGCAGACTTCTTCTCTTTCGGTACTAACGATCTTACTCAGATGGCCTTTGGTTATTCTAGAGATGACGCTGGTGTTTTCTTACCAGAATACGTTGATCAAAAGATTTTAGCTGATGATCCATTCCAGTCTATCGACCAAGAAGGTGTTGGCATGTTGGTTCAATACGGTGTTGATAGAGGAAGATCTACTAAGCCAAACTTAAAAATTGGTGTTTGTGGTGAGCATGGTGGAGATCCAAAATCTATTGAATTCTTCAATAGAGTAGGACTTAACTATGTGTCTTGTTCTCCATTTAGAGTGCCTATTGCAAGATTAGCTGCTGCACAAGCTGCTATTGCAAGCAAAAAAAAAACTAAATTAGACGTATCAGTTGGAACAATAACTGCTAAGTCAAAAGTAAACGCGTAAGAATTTACTTTAATTAGTTAGAATTTGAGAGACCCGGGTGAAAGCCTGGGTCTCTTTTTTTTATACTCATCAACCTATGCAACATTTTCTGAAAATGGTAAGCTTTACTAAGTTATGAAAAAGATAATATTACAATTAGTTTTATTGCTGGCATTCGCATATGCAGTAGACATTACTCCTCAGATGATTAATACCGCTAAACAGCAGTATGGTGTAACAGATGCTCAGGTTAAGCAAGCAGCTGGTGTCTATCTCGATGAAAACGACATGATTCCAACAATGAATGTTTATAGAACAGCACCAAAACCAGAAATGGTTGTTTTTGATTCTGAACAGGAAGAAGAGCCTAAAGAAGAGGTTGATACAGAAGAGGATGATTTACTAAACCCTATTGTGTCAGCAAAGTTTCCTTCAGGTTTAAAACAGTTTGGTTATGATGTATTCAATCAGTTAGCCCTGACATTTACTCCGCTTACTAATGTTCCAGTTGCAGGAGACTATATCTTAGGTCCTGGTGATGAGCTGAAGATATACCTATGGGGAAATATACAACAGAATTTTTCAGTTATTGTAGATTCTGAAGGAGTTATCGAGTTACCAAAGGTAGGTAGAGTAACAGTAGTTAACCTATCTTTAGATAAAGCATCTAGAGTAATAGAGTCAGAAATGAGTAAGCATTTTGCTAACTTCACTATGGATATAACAATGGGACAGCTAAAGACTATTCCTGTCTTTGTGCTTGGAGCTGTAGAAACACCAGGTAAATATAATGTAGGTTCTTTATCTACTGTTCTTAATGTTCTTTATGCTTCAGGTGGGCCAACGAAGAGAGGATCACTACGAAGAGTAAGGGTTATCAGGAATAATAAAACAGTTAAATGGATAGATCTATATGATCTACTAGTATATGGTGATAAATCATCAGACATTCTACTGAAGCCAGGTGATACTATTTTTGTTCCAACAGTTGGTGATGTTGCCGCTATACATGGGTCAGTAAAGAACCCTGCAATCTATGAGATAAGGAATAGTACAAAATTAGCAGATTTAATAACAATGGCTGGTAAGTATACAAGAGATACATATATAAATGATATTAATATAATAAGAAAAGACTTAGCGACAGGCGAATTCAAGTTAAAGACACTTTCTTTTCCAACTTGGAAAGATTTTCTAGCACTAAGTAAACAGATATCTATCAAAGATGGCGATATAGTTGAGCTTATGTCCCTTTCCACAGAATTAAAAGATTGGGTAGAAGTTAAAGGTGAAATATCCCAGCCAGGAAGATACTCATTAACCAAATCTAAGAGTTTAAAGCAGCTTGTAGAAACAGCTGGAGGGTTAACTGAGATGACTTATTTAGATAGAGTTAATATTTTTAGGTTGAATGCTAATAATTCATATACAGTGATGGGTGCTAGCCTTAAGGACCTTGGTGAAAAGGAGTTTAAATTGCAACAATATGATAAGGTTGTTATTTATTCAAACGAAGAGAGAAACAATAAGTTTACAGTTAGTATTGGTGGCGAGGTAAATGAGCCAAAGGATTTCGTTTATTATAAAGGTATCACTGTTAGAGATATGCTTTCTTTAGCAAATGGATATTCTCCGTATGCAGATACTAAAAATATCCAGATACTAAGAAAATATACTAAAGAGGATAATAAAGTATTTGAACTGAATTCAGTAGAGGCAATTGATATCCTAGCTACTGAACTAGCGCCATTTGATGAGGTTTATATCAGAAAATCATCAAATTATGATTATTATGGTTCAGTTGCATTAACAGGTAGAGTGTTTTATCCAGGAATATATCCTCTATATAAGAATGAAACATTTACTAAGCTTGTTCAAAGAGCAGGTGGGTTTAGAGATGATGCTTTTATTGGTGGTATTAAATATTATCGTAACTTAGATGATGAGGTATATAAAGAGACAGAAGCTCATATGGATAAAACTGATGTTTCTAGTATTAAGCTTGTTTCAGAACTTACAGATGTTAATAGATTAAAAGTAGATTTTAAAGAATTGTTTGAAAAAAGTTCTGATAATGGATATGTTGAAAGATATGATGTTGTTTTAAGAGCAGGAGACAGCATAGATGTTCCATTAGTGCCACAAGAGGTCCGAGTAATAGGTGGAGTATATAATGCTGGATCATTTTTATATGTTAATGATAGTAATATGGGCTACTATCTAGATAAAGCAGGAAACTTTAGAAAAGATGCGGATCAAGGTGAAGTATATGTTGTTAAAGCAAATGGCACTGTTCACCGATCAACTGATAGAGGTTTGCATGTGAATAAGGGTGATACTGTTGTCATACCTACAAGAACATTTAAAGAAATAGATCCATTAGAACTTATCTTAGACTGGACACAGGTTATCTTTAACGTAGCAACAACCTGGGCAGTTATTTTCAAATAAACAAAATCGCTAATAGCCAGTTATAACAAAGCCTTCACTATAAACCACACAATATCAATGCAATTTTTATTGGAAAACACCGATATATTAGAATAAGGAAGAAATTCCATGTTTAAGATTCCCATTTTCTGGGCATAGGTATCTATGTAGAAAGAAAATAGGGGGTTGGGATTTGAAGCATGGACGCATCTTTTTAGGAATTATTCTAACTGTAATTTTATCAGCATTTACTTTCGCTTCAGACCTTAGCTATGATTATTTAAAAGATTCACATATTGTTAATCAAAGAATTGGACTAAGCTATTTAGAGCAACCAGCTGTATCTCGATTTATGGATCATTCCTTAACATTTATGCAAAATGGTTCAATAGATGGTCAATCTAAATCTCAGTTTGCAAGCTTAGTAATTCCAGGATACTTTTTTAATCTCGCATTAACTGTAAAATACGATTCGTTAATTGGACTTCAAAAAACTACTGAGTCTGCTGGTGTCTTTTCTGTAACTGATACTTTTAGTCATGAGAAATCAGCAGCAATGCTTACTTTTAGCCAGAAGCTTCCGTTTCTGCCTCTGTTCTATGGTGTGAATAGTAAGGTTTATCAAGAAACAATCGAAGATGTAACAATGACAGCTGTAGGTTTTGATGCTGGAGTTATTATGAAAGTAGGCGGCACATTTATTGGTGCTACTTATAATGATATAAATAATACTAATCATGAGTGGAGCAATGGCACAGTAGATCATCTAAAAGCAAATGTTTCATATCAAGTTTCTCAAACACTACCATTTGGATATGTTTCTTATGTTGCCTCCGATCTTAATGATGATTATATGAAAGTAGGATTAGACCTATTCGGTTTAATAGGAGTAGAGTCCAAGCTTATGATGGGTGACTCTTTAAATGCGTCAGTATCATGTGGGATTAATTTAGGTGCATTTGATGTAGCTATTAGACAAGATTTTAATGAAGTATATGGAAACAATAGTCAGTTCTCAATGACATTGCATTTGTAGTAGGGGGTAAATAAGTGAAGAAACTTTTGATAGTGTTAATGTTTGGAGTATTACTAGCCAGTGATCTTGGGGGAACAGTAAGAATTGTTCAACAAGCAGGGGATATAGTTTTTAAAAAAGGCGGTAGAGAATTCCGAATTGCAAAACATCCAGTAGTAGGGATGCGCTCGCAAGCATTTTCAGAAGTAGAACAACAAGATCATAGTTTGTCATTATTTTCTCTTCAAGCAGTAAAATCTAGCATTCAGAATGAGTTGATAATAAAACCATGTAGTGACCCAGCAAATGTGAATATTGCAGTAATAGACACAGGGATAGATGTCGCTAATCAGACATTGAGAGGCTATATATTGGTTAATAGTGGAGAGATTGATGGTAATGGTGTAGATGATGATAACAATGGGTTTGTTGATGATTATTATGGCGCGAATGTATGTAGTTTTAATGGAAATATAGTTGATGATAATGGTCATGGCACGTTTATGACTAGTATGATTGCTCTTAATAGTCAGGGTAATGTGAAGATAATACCTATTAAAGCTTTTAATAGTGGTGGGTATGCTTATCAATTCTCAGTAGCAGAGGCAATTGTTTATGCTGTAAATAGAGGAGCTAATATTATTAATTGTAGTTTTGGAGATGGGTATGCAACAGAAGCTTTAACTATGGCAGTTAACTATGCAATTAGTAATGGTGTGATTGTTGTAGCGGCAGCAGGCAACAATAGTAGAGAGATCGCTATGTATCCAGCTGCGCTCAGTGGCGTAATTGCGGTATCAGCTTTGGATGGTGCAGATAAATTAACAAGTTTTAGCAATTATGGTGATTATATTGATGTTTCTTGTATTGGAGATGATGTGCCTTCTATAGGTATTGGCGGTATATCTTATTTATTAGATGGAACTAGTATTTCAACTGCTTATCTTTCAGGAGCATTAGCTAATGTCGAAGGTGTAGTAAATATGGCTGGTGATGAAGTGGTTGCAAAGTATGCAAGTGATGTAACTCATCCATTAAATGACCAGATATCTTATCCTGGATGGGATAAATATACTGGAAAAGGAAAGATTGAGGTTAGCTTTTTTAGTTCAAGTAATGATGAAGGAGCTACCACCGCAATCTCTAGTATTTCAGATATAGAGGTAATAAATTTCTTAAACTATCCTAATCCTGTTAGGGCAGGAGGTGCAACTGAGTTTGGGTTTTATATTAATAATAATGCAGATGTAAAAATAACGGTTTATAGTCTCAATGGCAGGAAACTTTGGTCAACAGAAACATCTGCGATAGATGGGGGCACTTATAATAAGGTTGCGTATGATCTAACAAACGAGTTTGGATTCCCTTTAGCAAATGATAGTTATTTAGCTGTTTTAACTTCTAAAAATGGATCAAAGGAACCCCTTAAAAAGCTTATATTTACTGTGCTTCAGTAATATCTATTCAAAACTTGAATTAATGAATTAAAAACTTGAATATAGCTAGTAATTCAAAAATTGAATAAATAATTCAAAAGATTTTTTTTCTTGAATGAAATATTTAACGAGATGCTCCGAAAACTTATTAGAAAATAAGATAGGAGTACCATTATGTTAGATACAAAAACAATCAATAAGACAGTTTCAAAAATATATTACCCAGTTGTTAAGTTTGTTGATGATACCACTCCCTTTTCAGTGGATGTTTCTAGTATAGTGCGTGCGAAACTAAAGCTAGGCATGAATAGCTTTTCGATAAGTAATAAGAAGTTTGATGTCTGTGTCTATGAAAATGGATTTCAAGGATGGGTTGAAGATGAACATAAAGGATCTTTCCCCATTATAAGTACTAATTCTGAATGCATTGATTTATATCCAGGCTGGAACCTAGTTATTATTAAGAATAAAGAGTTTGAAATGTTTTTTAAAAGCAGGTTCTTAGTTGATAATAAAGGTCAGTTTATGGAAGTGAAAGAGATAAAGCATAATAAGGCTTTCCTAGACACATCAACTAGCTCAGTATATAAATCTGCATGGGTTATGATAAATAAAGAAGAAGATCTTATGCCATTTACAATTAGAGATAAGTATTTGGACACCAAGAAGTTATTTATGGTGGAGTCTTTAGAGAAAATATTAGTTATCTTTGGAGATGAGGGCAGAGGCTATTATAGATATGCTTTCTATAAAGAAGCGATGAATGATAGCTTTTGGTCATATTCCTTTGCAGCTTTTGATGATCTTGGATATAAGATAGATGAGAGAAGAAGGTGTTTGACTGATATAAATCCAATCTGTTACTTGAAGAACAAATTCTTTCATATTGAATTTGAAGACCCATTATTTGCATTTATCATTAAGCGAGAACTAGGGGTATCTGGTCGTGGATTAAACTCAAGAGATCTTTTAAATCTTAAAAATTTAGACTTGCAAGATTATAAGTTATATTCAATAAGTGGCATTGAGCATTGCTTAGGTTTACAAGTTCTTAATATAAAGGGCCATTATGTAAGTCAGCTATCGGAAATAATTCTAAATCTTCCATCTTTAAAGAAGCTACACTTAAGTGAAGAGCTATATTCTGACAACGAATTAAAGTATTTGCACTCTTTTCTATAGTTATGATTATAGGTATACTAAGCCTATATGAAAAAAGTCTTACTTACCGGAGTTGCCGGATTCATCGCCTCGAGAACGGCAGAGCTTTTATGTGATAAGGAAATAGAGGTTATTGGCGTTGATAATGTCAACGATTACTATGACATTCGTCTAAAGAATTACAGATTAAAAAAGTTAGAAGATCAAAAATTATTCACCTTTATTAAGGGCGATATAGAAGATATAGAATTCCTTAGAACAATATTTCAGAAAAATACTTTTGATGCAGTGATAAATTTAGCTGCACGTGCAGGTGTGAGATATAGCATGGAAAATCCACATGTGTATATGACCACAAACGCAATGGGAACTCTTAACTTATTAGAATTAATGCGAGAGTTTGATGTGAAGAAGAAAGTATTAGCTTCAACATCTTCTTTATATGCTGGTCAAAAAATGCCTTTTACTGAGGACTTAGCAGTTAATGAGCCTATTTCTCCTTATGCTGCATCAAAGAAGGCAGCCGAGGTTATGTGTTATTCCTACAGTTATTTATATGATATGGATATTTCAGTTGTAAGATTCTTTACAGTTTATGGTCAAGCAGGTAGGCCAGATATGAGCATTTTTAGATTTATAAAGTGGATTGATGAGGGAACTCCTATTGAGTTATTTGGTGATGGAAGCCAGAGTAGAGATTTTACTTTTGTTGATGATATTGCAAAGGGTGTGGTATTAGCTGCAGAGACTAATTTAGGGTATGAAGTGATTAATCTAGGTGGCGGGAAACAGCCGATATCAATAAACACCGTTATCTCTATGATTGAAGAACAATTAGGCAAGAAAGCTATTATTGATAATAAACCTTTTCATAAGGCAGACTTGTTAGAGACTTGGGCAGATATTGATAAGGCTGAAAAACTTCTAGGTTGGAAGCCCACAGTTAGTTTTAAAGATGGTTTAACTAAAACCATTGATTGGTATAAGGAGAACAAAGAGTGGTTGAGTTCAGTGGATCTTTAATTTTTTTAATCATAGCTTCAATTATAATATTTGCGATTGGCTATACTGCTACATCAATGGTAATGCCTTATGTAATAAAAAAAGCAATTAAGTTAAGAATTCTCGATAGGCCAAATGCTAGGAAAATACATAAATATAGCAAGCCAAGAGTTGGTGGAGTAGTGATGTTTGCGGTATATTTCGTGCTACTAGTTATTATTGGTTATGTTTTCCGATGTAGCTTTGTGTTTCCAGTAGCTGTTGGTTCTTTGCTAATAGCTTTTTTTGGTTTTCTAGATGACTTATTTAATATTAGAGCGATGTATAAGCTTGCTCTTCAATTGTTAGTAGCAATTATGACGTCTACTCAGATAGCAGGTTTTGGTATAGCCATCACGACTCTTCCTATTTTAGAAAATTTTACTTTTGATCTTGGAATATTATCTATTCCATTTACTGTTGTATGGATAATCGGAATAATGAACGCAATTAATCTTATAGATGGTCTTGATGGTTTAGCTGGTGGGATTACTGCTATTGCAGGAGCTTCCTTGGTAGTCTGTGCCTTTTTCTGGGGAGAAGCTTGTGCTGCGCTTATTATGATAGCTTTACTTTCTGCTGTGTTTGGTTTTCTTCGTTACAATGTTCATCCAGCACGAGTCTTTATGGGTGATACTGGAAGTTTGCTTCTTGGGTATAACCTAGCAGTATTGTCTATTGTTATTTGTTGGAATCAGCCTAAGATAATGTCTTTTGGTATTCCTTTGATTCTTTTAGGCATCCCAATCTATGATGTGTTTTCTGCTATTTTAAGAAGAGCTAAAAGAGGTCAGCATATATTCCATGCGGATGGTGAACATTTTCATCATAGGATGATGAAGCGTGGTTTTACTCATCGCCAGACAGTAGTAATTATCTATATAGAATCAGCATTCCTTGCATTATCAGCGTTGCTTACATTATTTATACATACAAATGTCATGATAGTTTATCTGCTTTCATTGGCATTGCTCATTCATATTTCTAGAATTTACCTTAAGAATAGATTCCGTTAATGAAAAGTATTATTAGACTAGTAATTGCAATTTGTTTTGTAACGGTTACGCTATTTGCTTATTATCAGAAAGATAATGCCAGTATTTTTTTTAATGGTGAGAGAGTTCTTTTAAGGGCTCCAGTGCTTATTCACAACAATAGACTTTGTGTTCCAGTAAAAGAGTTTTCGCAGAAAGCTGGTTTGTTCTATGAGAAGCAGGGTAAAAAAATTCACGTTAAAGACAATAGCTATAAGAAAGTTTCTTTTTTAGCAAATCATGATCAAGTAATGGTTAACGATACAAAGTATTATATGGCTGATAAGACCTTCTATTCCAATGATGTTTGGTATGTCCCATTAGGTTATTATGCGTGGTACTTAGGGTATACAATGAATAGGACTGGAAGTAATTATTATATCTCGAAAAGACTAGTAGGCATGGATGCTACTGGTGATTCTATTAAGCTTCAGTATGCATGTAATATCAGCAACTATTCTGCAAAATTAGTTAAGTCAGTTGGCAAGTATACCTTGAGTTTAGATGACACAGTCCTGTCCTTTCCTAGAAAAACTCTTTCGAATAAGGTTGCATCCAATATTGTTCTTGGGCAGATCACCACTAAGCCAGATTTAGCAAAACTGATTATTAATTCCAAAAAAGAATTGTTTGTTAGAAAGTCAGCTTTAAATGAACTTACTATTAGTCCAAAACAAATAGCCGATATCCCCGTTCCTAATAAAGAGCAATATATCCCAGAAGATGTTGAAGTTATTAAGGATAACAAAGCCAGCGATAAAGCTGTCTGGATTCCTTCCTTTGTTAATGTGAAGAATATTATTCTTAGCGTGAAAGGCACAAAACTTACTTTGCCTGGAGTTGCAGTACACCGTGATGGAAAATATCTTGTTCCTGCCGAGAAAGTATTGCTTCCTTTTGGGTTTGAATTCAATGTTTCTAGTGTAGGTAATTTGATAGTTAAGTATGGTGATAAACAAGAGGTAGATACTCAGGTAAAAGTTTATAATTTGAAAAACGTGGATTATATCCCATTACAGGATTTAGCAAAAAAGCTTGGAATAGGTCTTCGTTGGGACTATCGGATCCATACCCTGTTTGTTAATCCGATAATTAATAATGTTAGTTTTAAGAAGTCAAAGAGTGGAGATAGCATAGTTGTTTCCTCCTATGCTGAAATAGAACCAAAAGAGATCTTTGCACTTAGAGATCCTAATAGAATAATTCTAGATATTCCAAATGCAGTGTTAGATGTTGCAAAACAAGTATTAAGGGTTAAAGATAGTAATATAAAGCTAGTAAAGGTAGCTCAGTTTGATGAAGAGACTGTGCGTGTAGTTATTCAAATAAAGAGAGATATTAGCTATGGTGTTTCTATATCTGATGATGGAACAAGGGTTGCGGTTCAGGCAGCCGGTAAGATTAATAAGGTATGGTATCAGCCTTATGACAAATATAACCTATTAACAATACATGGATCATCACTTGGCAAGATTAGTTGGAAGCAAACAGGCAGTAAACTAGATATCGATATCCCTAATGCATCTTATAAGGCTCGTGATGTTTATTATTTTAAAGATTATTTCTTGCAGAAGATTGTAGGAAGCCAGTATTCTTGGGACCCATTAGCTTCCAGAATGAGTATTCATTTTAAACAAACTCCAAAGCTTACCGTGAAACAGGTTGGGGATAAAATAAAAGTATTTATAGATAATAGTGATGGTAAAGCAGTTTATGCAAAGAAAGCTGTGATTAAGTCTCAGAAGCTAGCAGTAACTAGCAGTAAGCCATTAGCTGGCAAAAAGATTGTAGTAGAGGCAGGGCATGGAGGTGCAGATGTTGGCGCTATTGGCATAGGCGGAAAGTACGAGAAATGGTTCACGCTTAATACAGCCTATAAAATAAAAGAGGAGCTAACTGCTAGGGGCGCTACTGTTCTAATGCCTTTATGGAAAGACCAATATATGTCTCTCTCCAGAAGAACCCAATTTGCTAACAGAAACAACGCAAATCTTTTCATAAGTGTGCATTATAATAGCTTTGTTAATGAACGGGCTAAAGGTAGCTCTACTTTCTATTATAGTTACGCTAGTAAGCCAATTGCTAGAACTATACAGAAGAGAATAGCTGGCAGCACAGGGTTTAGGGATAATGGTATTAAGCAAAGACGATTATTTGTACTGTTCCATACAAAGATGCCCGCAGTATTGATAGAGCCCTGTTTTCTATCTAATAAATATGAATATAATATGTTGTTAAAGCAAGAGGTTAGGGATAGAATTGCCAGAGCAGTTGCAGAAGGAGTTGTAGACTATTACCGTGGTAAATAATAATCCAATAGGTGTTTTTGATTCAGGAATGGGTGGGTTTACTGTATATCAGCAGTTGCAAAAGATGTTGCCTAATGAGAATTTTATTTATTTCGCGGATAATAATAATAGTCCATTCGGAGATAAGAGTGTTCAACAAATCCTAGATATTAACGACAGAATAATACAATATTTCCTTGAACATCAAGTTAAGATGGTAGTTGTTGCTTGTAACACATCATCTGCTTTAGCAATTGATTACGATAAGATAAATTATGATGTTCCTTTTGTGGATATGATTCAGGATGGGTTGTCCTTTGCTAGAGATTTGGAACCAGCAACTAGGGTTGGCATAATAGCTACTCAAGCAACTGTGAATTCTGAGTCTTATTTAAAAATCCTTGCTGCTTATAATTCAAATATAAAAGTTTTTCAACAAGCGACTCCGGAGTTAGTTCCATTAATAGAATCTGGTGATATGGATGGTGTAAAAGCTATATTGCCTAAATATTTAGATTCATATGAGATTATGGATGCTTTGCTATACGGTTGTTCTCATTATCCGCATATAGATGGTGTGGTTAAAGAACTTTATCCAAATTTTCAAACAATAGACCCAGCAGAGTTTGTAGCAAAGAGTGCCTATGAAAAACTAAAGGAAGTAGGTTTCTCTGGTAAGAAAGATAAAGATATTTTCGTCTATACTAAACTACAACCAAGGCTATTGGAAACTGCCGAGAAGTATAACTTCACTGAATATAACCTAGTCTAGACTCTCCTCCTGCAGTACTGCGTCCTTGCAAAAGTAGGTCAAATGCACTAAAATAATCAAGCTAAATTCAAAGCAACAAACTATTTATAAATAAATAGAAATAAACATGCCACCCGATCTTTAATATAAAAGAAAATATAATGGGGTAGGCAAAGGAGGCGAAATATGGAATTTGAAAAAGGACACCACAATTTCTTAAGAAAAGTAAGAAAAGAATATCCGCTGGTTAATAGACCAGAGCCAGAGCTATATAGAGAGATATTTCCATATAGTGAAGTACCTAAAATTGTATTTGATGATCATATTATTACATTTGATGTGCCAGAAAAAGTATTTATAACAGACACTACATTTAGAGATGGTCAGCAAGCACGTGAGCCATTTACAGTGGAGCAGATTGTAGACATCTACAAGCTAATGAATAAGCTTGGTGGAGCTACTGGTCTTATCAGACAATCAGAATTCTTTATGTATTCAGATAAAGATAAGCAAGCTTTAGAAAAAGTATTAGAGCTAGGTCTTAAGTATCCAGAACCAACAGGTTGGATTAGAGCACAGAAGAAAGATTTCGAATTAGTTAAACAGTTCGAACTAAAGGAAACAGGTATTCTTACTAGTGTTTCTGACTATCATATCTATATGAAACTTAAGATGGATAGACAGCAAGCATTTGATTTCTATGTAGATATCGTTGCACACGCATTAGACAACGGTGTTATTCCTAGATGTCATTTCGAAGATGTTACAAGAGCAGACCTTTACGGTTTTTGTATTCCTTTGGCACAGAAGCTTATGGCTATGGCTAAAGAAGCTGGTATGCCAGTTAAGATTAGACTTTGTGACACAATGGGTTTTGGTGTTACTTATCCTGGGGCTACGGCTCCAAGAGGTATCGCAAAATTAGTACATGCGTTTAGACATGATGCTGGTGTTCCTGCTGAGTGGTTAGAATGGCATGGTCACAATGATTTTCATAAAGTACTTATTAATACAACTACAGCTTGGTTACATGGTGTAGCTGGTGCTAACTGTGCATTATTTGGATTAGGTGAAAGAACAGGAAACTGCCCAATTGAAGGTATGATCTTCGAGTACATGAGCCTTTTTGGAAACACTGAAGGAATTGATACTACTGTTATTACGGAGATTAAAGAATATTTCGAAAACAACATAGATCATAAATTCCCAAGAAACTTACCTTTTGTTGGTGAAGATTTCAATACAACAAGAGCAGGTATCCATGTTGATGGGCTTGTTAAGAATGAAGAGATTTATAATGTATTTGATACTACAGCATTACTTAATAGACCATTAGGCGTAAGTATTACTGATAAATCTGGAACAGCTGGTGTTATTCACTGGATTCTTAAGAATTATCCTAAAGCAGAAGAGCTTGGTTTTACAAAGAAGCATCCTAAGGTGATTAAGGTATATGACTGGATTATTGAAGAGTATAATCACGGCAGAATTACTTCTATCTCTGACCAAGAGATGGAAAAAGCTATCAGACATTATATTCCTGAGTTAGTTAATACTTCTTACCTAGACTTCAAAACTCGACTAGATGAGCATGCATTTGAGATTATTGAATGTCTTGCAGAGTCAGTTGAAGTTAAATCGCTAGATCCAAAGAAATTCGAATCTAGTCTTATCAAGTTAGCTAATGAAGATCCAGCTATCAAACTACTTTCTATTACAAATAAAGAAGGTAAAAGGATATCTAGAAACATTACTCAAATAGATGATAGAAAAGCATATCAAGAAAAAATGTTAGACATGGATTTCTCTGACAGAAAATGGTTCCATACTCCAATGCAAGATGGAAAGATTCATTTAACAGATATTTATATGTCAATTATTACAGATAAGCTTACATTAACAGCATCTGCTCCAATTTTTGATGATAGTGATCATATTATTGGTATCGTTGCAATTGATTTCAATTTCGATGAATTCGCAAACGAAATATTATAAAAGGTATCTTTAATGAATATTGTTGAGAAGATTTTAAAAGAACATATTGTTGATGGTGAACTAGGTAGCGGGAAAGAGATTGGGATAAAAATAGACCAGACTCTGACCCAAGATGCTACTGGTACTATGGCTTATTTAGAGTTTGAGGCTATTGGCCGGGACTCTATTGAGACAGAGCTTTCTGTAAGCTATGTAGACCATAATACTATTCAGGATGGTTTTGAAAACGCTGATGATCATAGATACTTGCAGTCAATAGCTGCTAAGTTTGGTCTTTATTTTTCAAAAGCAGGGAATGGTATTTGCCATCAAGTTCATTTAGAATCTTTTGGAAAGCCCGGTAAGACATTGCTTGGGTCCGATTCTCACACACCCACTGGTGGTGGATTAGGAATGATTTCCATTGGCGCAGGAGGTTTGGATATCGCTACTGCTTTAGCTGGTGGTGCTTTTTATCTTCCAGCTCCAAAAGTTATTAAAGTTAATCTAACTGGTAGCTTGTCTCCATTCGTGGCAGCTAAAGATGTTATTTTAAAACTATTACAGATACTAACCACAAAAGGTAATGTTGGCTATATCGTTGAATATGCTGGTGAAGGTGTTCAAACACTTTCAGTGCCAGAAAGAGCTACTATTACAAATATGGGTGCAGAGCTAGGAGTAACTACTTCTGTATTTCCTTCAGATGAGATTACTAAAGAGTTTTTAAGAGCTCAGGGTAGAGAAGCAGACTGGGTAGAGCTAACTGCTGATGCAGACGCTACATATGATAAAGAAGTAACTATAGATTTAACTATACTTAAACCAATGATTGCCCTACCTCACTCTCCAGACAATGTTAAAGAAGTGTCTGAAGTAGAAGGAATGAAAGCTGATCAGGTATTAATTGGTAGTTGTACTAATAGTTCTTATAAAGACTTATATACAGTTGCAAAATTATTAGACGGCAAACAAGTTAGTGATGCCGTTTCTTTTGGTGTTGCTCCTGGTTCTAAACAAGTACTTGAGATGATGATTAAAAATGGTTTAATGAGGAATGTAGTAGAGTCTGGTGGCAGATTACTAGAGTCTAGCTGTGGGTTTTGTATTGGTATGGGGCAATCTCCTAATACTGATGCTGTTAGTATTAGAACTAATAACCGTAACTTCTTTGGTAGAAGCGGCACAAAGAGTGCTGGTATATATTTGGTAAGTCCTGAGACAGCGGTAGCTTGTGCACTTACCGGTAAGATTACTGATCCTACAAAACTATTTTCTGGAGAGATTGCTTTTGAGCAACCTAAAGAATTTCTAGTAAATGATTCACTTGTTATAAAACCTTTTAAAGATGCTGACAGAAAAAACGTAGAGATTGTAAAAGGACCAAATATTGGACCACCTCCTATTAATACTCAGCTTGCTGATAGTATGAAGCTAAAAGCGGTTGTAAAAGTAGAAGATAAGATTACTACAGACCATATTATGCCAGCAGGTAGATTTCTAAAGTTTAGATCTAATATTGATAAATATTCAGACGTTGTTTTTAATGACGTTGAGCCAGAATTTGCGGCAAAGTGTAAAGCAAATGTAGCTGATGGGTATGGCAACTTGATAGTTGGTGGACTTAGCTATGGGCAAGGATCTTCTAGAGAGCATGCTGCTATTTGTCCTATGTATTTAGGTGTTAACGTTGTGCTTGTGAAGAGTATAGAACGTATTCACAGAGCTAATCTAATAAATTTTGGTATCGTTCCATTAGCATTTCATAACGACGCAGATTATGATAATTTAAGTGCAGATGAAGAGTTCTCTATTGATAATCTTAGAGCTCAGATTTTTACTGATACTGTAGAAATGAAAAGCAGTAATGGTACTGTTTACAAGCTTGCTACTGGGTTTTCGCAGCGTGAGATAGACTATTTATTAGCTGGCGGAAAACTTAACATACTTAAGGAGTAACATTGAGGTATAGTAAATATCATATTCCTACATTTAGAGAAAATCCTGCAGATGCAGAGATACCTAGCCAATTATTGGCACAAAGAGGTGGCTATATAAAAAAGGTAGCTACAGGTATTTATGATTATCTTCCATTAGGACTTAAAGTAATCCGTAAAGTAGAAGCTATTATCCGAGAAGAGCTTAATAAAAGAGATGCTATAGAGGTTCTTATGCCTTCTATGGTTCCAGCTGAGCTTTGGAAAAAAAGTGGACGTTGGTTCAAATATGGCAAAGAATTATTAAGAATTACTGATAGAGGAGGGCGTGAATATTGTTATGGTCCTACTCATGAAGAAGTAATTGTTGATTTAATAAGCAATGATGTAAAAAGCTACAAACAATTGCCTATGAACCTTTATCAAATTCAGAACAAATTTAGAGATGAGATTAGACCAAGATTTGGACTAATGAGAGCTAGAGAGTTTTCTATGAAAGATGCATATAGCTTTCATGCTGATCAAGAGTGTTTAGATCAGACATATCAAGATATGTATAAAGCATATTCGAGTATCTTCAGTAGATGTGGTTTGCAGTTTAGAGTAGTTACCGCAGATTCTGGTGCTATTGGTGGTAATGCTTCTCAAGAGTTTATGATTGTAACAGAGACAGGTGAGGACGAGATCCTTTATTGTACAGATTGTGATCATGCAGCAAATGTAGAGAAAGCAGCTACTAAAGTAGATAATATAGAAGAAAAAGCATTGAAGATAGAAAAGGTGCATACGCCAGATTTGAAAACTATTGAAGAAGTAGCCGAATTCATTGATGTTGCTACAGAGAAGACAATAAAGGCAGTTGCCTATAAATATGATAAAGAAGTAGCGCCAGAAAAGATAGAAACCAAATATGTAATGGTCTATATCCGTGGTGACTATGATGTAAATGAAGTTAAATTAGCTAATCAGCTAGATGCATTAGGCCTTGATGCTGCTAGTGATGAAGATATTAAATCAGTTTTTAATACTGTCCCAGGATTTATGGGATTTGGACTTCCAGAGGGTGATTATAAAATATTAATAGATGACTCCTTAGTCGGTATTACTAATGCAGTTATTGGTGCAAATGAAGCAGATTATCATTATAAGAATGCTAATGCAGGAACAGATTTTGAAGTAGAAGAGACAGTAGATGTAAAAACAGTACGTGAAGGAGATATCTGTCTTTCATGTTTCAAAGGAACTTTTAAGAAGGAAAGAGGAATAGAAGTAGGTCATATTTTCCAGCTTGGCACAAAGTACTCGGAATCTATGGATGCAAAGTTCTTGGATCAGCAAGGTAAAGAGAAACCATTTATCATGGGTTGTTATGGTATTGGTGTTGGTAGAACTGCTATGTCAGCTATCGAACAGAATCATGATGATAAAGGTCCTTTGTGGCCAGTAGCTATTGCTCCATTTGAAGCTATAGTACTTCCAGTAAATATGAACAAAGAAGAACAAGTAGCAGTAGCTGAACAAGTTTATCAAGCATTAAAAGATGCAGGGATTGATGTTCTTTATGATGATAGAGGAGAGCGTCTAGGTGTTAAGCTTAATGATGCTGACCTTATCGGAGCACCTTATAGAATAATAGTTGGCAAGAAAGCTGATGAAGGAATAGTAGAGTACAGCCTTCGTAGTGGAGAACCAAAAGAAGAACTGACAGTTAATGAAGCAATCAAGCAAATTATAGATCAGGTTAAGGAAGCAAAAACAGTTTCATGAGCTGGGCTTCCATTGTTATTGTCTTTGTAAGTCTTTTTACAGTATTTACATCTTTTAATCCTAGCATTGAAGTAAAGAGGCCAGTTGGCGCAGTTAAAACTTACAGCAAAGGTGCTGTTGCTGCTAATCAAGCCCAAAGTCAGAGTGATTATGAAAATAAAGTTCAGAAAGAATCCGTAGTATTGCCAAGTAATATAGACTATTCTTCTAATTCATCGTTGTCTTATCAAACGATTGTTTCATATATTATGGATTACAATAAAACAGTTCCTTTATCTGAGGTAATTGCAATATCAGAAGCAGCAGTGGAATATGGCGCAGAGAATAGTGTTGATCCATTATTATTAGCTGCACAGATGTCAGCAGAGTCTAGCTTTAATAGAAAAGCAGTGTCATCATCAGGGGCTAAAGGGTTGGGACAGTTAATGCCATTTAATTTTAAAAAATATAATATTTCAGATCCATTTGATATACAGCAAGGCTCAAGAGCTCAGGCTACGATGATGAAAGATTTATTAGATATGTGGGATGGTAATGTGAATTATGCGCTTGCGTCTTATTATGAGGGGCATAATGCAATTAAGTCTAAGAAGGGAACAGCATTCAAGCCAGATACACAGAAATACGTTGATAAGATTATCGGTAGGTACAATAAACTAAAGAACTACAAATGAAGAAAGTAGCTTTTACCACTACTATCCCTCAAGAATATATATGGGCAGCAGGAATGGTTCCTGTTGATTTGAATAATCTTTTTATAACAGGTAACAGTGACGAGCTTATTAAGCTTGGCGAAGAACATGGAATTCCTAGAAATACTTGTAGCTGGATAAAGGGTCTTATGGGTGCAGTTGTTGCTCATCATGAGGATTTAGAGGCAGTAATTGCTGTTTCTGAGGGTGATTGTAGCAATAATCATGGTTTGGTTAATTTATATAAGTACTACTTTCCTGAATTAAAAGTAATTAGCTTTGCCTATCCAAATGACCGTGATCCTAAAAAGCTTAGATATGAGCTAGATAAATTAGGAGAATTTCTTGGAGTTTCATATGAGCAAGCTATGGCAGAGAAGAAAAAGTTGGATATTGTTAGACAAAATATTTCTAGTTTAGATGAGCTGCATTATCAAAATAATAATTTACCGGCTAAAGAAGTTCAACAAATCATGGTGTCTTCATCAGATTTTTGCAGTGATGTTAAGCTCTATGCTTCAAAAGTAGAAGATTTGATAGAGAAAACAAAGTACCTACATCCTTCTGAGAGTACTCTTAATATTGGCTATGTTGGAGTGCCAACAATTATTGATGATTTATTCTCATATTTAGAAGATGAATTAGCTGTTAAGGTTACTTATTTTGAGGTTGAGCGTGATTTTGCAATGATAGGGTCTAGTCAAGGCTTAGTAGAACAGTATCAGCTCTTTAAGTATCCTTATGATTTGCAATCTAGAGTAGATGATATGAAGAAACAGATTAGTAAGAGAAAATTAAAAGGAATCATTCATTATGCTCAGTCCTTTTGTCATAGACAATTAGATGATGTTATTATCAAGGAAAGTTTAGGTGTTCCTGTATTAACTGTAGAAGGAGATGCTCCAGGTGCTCTTGATATGCGAACAAAAATAAGAATAGAATGCTTTATAGAAAGGTTGAGAGATAACGCATGAAGGTTTCCGTAATAATTGTTTATTATAATACTCCAGAGCTACTAGCTACATGCTTAGCTTCCTTTTATGAGTATAACCAAGACGGTCTTTTTGAAGTGATTGTTGTTGACAATGCTTCTACAAAAAAGTTTGATAAAGAAAAGTTAGCTGATATGTATTCAAATATTACCTTTATTGATAATGATGTGAATGTTGGATTTGCAAAAGCAAATAACCAAGGTGCTAATGAGGCTGTTGGTGAGTTTTTATTTTTACTTAACTCCGATACCGTCACCAATAGTGATGTTTTAAATCCATTGATTAGGTTTTATAAAGAAACAGAAACTATAGGGATACTTGGGCCAAGATTATTGAATCAAGATAGAAGCATCCAGTACTATGGAAGTATCTTCGGTAGAATAAAGTATGTTGGCAAAAACCCCAGAAAAGTTAGCTTTTTATCAGGAGCTGCAATGTTTATTTCTACAGACTTATATATAGAAGCTGGTGGCTTTGATGAGAATTATTTCTTCTATAATGAAGATTTGGATCTTTGTAAAACTTTAGCGAAAAAAGGTTATAAGAATTACTATCACCCAACTATTCAATTAGTGCATTTAGGAGGAGGTAGTACTTTTTCTTCAAAGTCCTTAAAAAAACAAGCATGGAAGAGTAGTTGGTATTTCTTTAAGAAGTTTTATTTTCCTTTTAAATAATCCCCCAGTGGCCTTGCCACTTTCCCCAGTTGAACAAATTAACTATTGAACAAATGAACTAATTACATATAATTAAAAGATGCACACGTTACCGCAATACATAGACAAATATTTTCAAAAGTTTTCTAAAAATATATATTTCCAGCCAGATACTACTTATTCTCAAGCGTATGAGATTATTGAGAAGAGAGCTGCATATATTCAGTCTCTTGGTGTAAAACCAAAAGATACTGTCGCGTTGATAGCTTCTAATAGTGAAGAGTGGATGCTTACATATCTTGGAATTGTATATGCTGGTGCGATTGTTGTAGCTTTAGATAATCATTTATCCTTAGATATTCATAAGAAGATGTTAGAGAAAATCGATTGTAAGCTAGCTTTTGTCTCTGATGATTTAGGTTATAAATCTGATGAGGATGTAAAATTTATTTCTGTTGAGCTTAGTGGCGCATTAGCTGATGAAAAAGATTATGTTGTTCCTGTTTTAGATAAAAACGAAGCAGTGGCCTATTTGTTTACTTCTGGTACTACTGGAGACCCGAAGATTGTTATGTTATCTCATGATAATATCGTTAGTACCTGTATTGCTGGATTAGATCATATGGAATTGAATAAAGAGCCAGATGTGGTTCTTTCGGTTCTTCCTTTGTATCATGTGTTTGGTGTTATTGTTTGCTTCCTTGCTTTCATTGCCAACGGTTCAAGCATGGTTGTGCAACCATCACTCCAAGGTCCTGATATTATTAAATCTTTAGAAGCATATCCTGTAACAGTTTTTCCTGGAGTTCCAAAATTATGGGAATTATTTTTCGATAGTATAATGAAAAAAACAAAGAATGCATCGATTGCTAAATATCATATTTTAAATTTTATGGTAAACAATGCGCATATATTAAAAGCAATGGGACTTGGGTTTCTGCCTAAGATAATTTTTAAGCCAATACATAAGGTATTTGGCGTACAAATGAAGTTCTTTGTTAGTGGGGGTGCTGCACTTAATCCAAAGTATTTTAAGAATTACCATAATATGGGATTTAACATTTTAGAGGGATATGGACTAACAGAGACAACAGCCGCCATTGTTGCTACAAAATCTTATGAGAATACACCTGGTAGTGTTGGGAAACCAACCAATAATAATTTTGTAGAAATTAGAAAAGCAGACAACAGAGGAATAGGTGAAATTTGGCTAAAAGGTGTTTCAGTTATGCTAGGTTATCTCAATAATGATAAAGCTAATGCAGAAGTGTTTGATGCCGATGGATGGTTCGATTCTGGGGATATAGGACGCATAAATAAGGATGGCAATTTGCAAATTACAGGAAGAACTAAGAATATTATAGTTCTTGATTCTGGAAAGAATGTATTTCCTGAGGAGGTTGAGTCTTTTCTTTCTGATTCTGACCTTATAGAAGAATTAGCTGTGTTTGGTCATAAGAAAGGTGCTTCAATAATAGTCCAAGCAGTGATAGTGCCAAAAGATATTAGTTCCTCTTTTCAAACTATAAAAGAGGAAGTTAATCGTATAAACAATAAACTTCCAGATTATATGCGTGTTACAGAATTCGCTATGTCTTTTGATCCATTACCAAGAACTTCGTCTAAGAAGGTGATAATTAGGGAAGTAGCAACCAACTTACATCAAGGCAGCTATCAGACTGCTGATAATGAAGATTTTACAGAGAGTCATCAAATAAAGGCTGCATCAGTAAGAGAGCAGCTTATTTTAAATAGCATTATTAAAAGATTTGGAGTTCCCAAACTCTATCTGAGCCATAGTTTAGATGACCTAGGGCTAGATTCTCTTACAAAGATTCATTGGGTGGTTGAGTTAGAAAGAGAATTAATGGTTAAGGTTGATATGGAAAAGTTTATGAGTATTTCTTTAGTTATAGAGCTATTCAAATACTTGGCAAGTTTGCCAGAACAGACCGAGGTTGAAAGTAAAGAAGATGAATTAATAAGCGGAGCTATAAAAACTAAGAAATATAGTTTTTTTAATCCAATAGCTTCTTTGTTAGTGGATATTATACGCATAAAGGCTAAGTTATTTTTAGGATATAAATTTATTGGTAAAGAAAAATTAGTTGGGTTAGAGGATTGTATAGTTGTTTGCAATCATCAGTCTAATCTAGATGCTTTATTAATTCTTGGTTCTTTGCCTGCTAAGCTAAGGAATAATGTGTTTATGATAGGAAAGCAGGAGGTAAGCTTTCTAAAAGTTCTTTTCCCATATTCTCATACTATCTTTGTTGATAGGGGCGCAAATGTGTTCCCAGCACTTAAAGGTGGCGCAGATATCCTAAGGCAGGGTGGTTCGCTGATTATATTTCCTGAAGGAACTAGGACACGTGATGGACAGGTGGGGGATTTCAAAGATGGAGCAGCCTATTTAGCTAGCAAGTTTAATAAGAATATAGTTGCGATGACTATTAATGGGGCTTATAAAGCTTTTCCAAAGGGAAAATTCTTGCCTAAAATAGGGTCTAAAATAAGTGTTACTGTTGGTGATATTATTAGTTCTAATGATAAAACAGTTGAAGACATAAATGCTGAGATTAAAAAATCAGTAGAAAAAAGCTTACTTAAATAATTTATTATAGATTAATCTGTCTATTTCTTTTTCAATAAGGAAGTGTGAACCACTCATTGTGTTTTTCTTAAGTCCATTTATGACAAATATAACTCCAAAATCATGCTCTCGATTATAAAAGAAATGAGAGATTGTTCCATAGGCATTACCTGTGTGTCCAACCATTTTCAGACCAGGTATTAAATAATAGTTAATCTCAGCACCAAGGCCTCTATGTATAGTTTTTTGTTTATATTGAACTGTCTCAAGCAATTCAACGCTTTCTGGCTTAAGAATACGTTGCACCTTATATTTACCTTTATTTAGAAGCATTATCATTACTTTCGATAAATCAGTAATATTCGAGCGAAATCCAGCTTGTGGAGAATGTATAGTCGCATTATCTCCAGCTTCAATTTTAGGATTCATTTTTCTTATTTCGAAGTTCTTATCATTAATTGATTCATTTGGCACGTTGTTATACATCCTGTATCCAGTAGCATATTGAGTTTTTGCAAAAGGGTAAGTAGTTGGTAAATGAGTATGTGTAAGCCATAGCTTATTTATGAGTATTTCTTTTGCTAGCTGATCAAATCTTTTGCCTGATATTTTTTCAATAGCAGTCGCTAGAACCATGAAGTTATAACTAGAGTATGCATATTTTGTTCCGGGAGGAAACTTTTTGTCCCAGAAGTATTTCTTGTAGTACTGGCCTGAAGGTGAAGTTAGTTCACTTATCTTTGTATTTTTGCCACTAATGCTTCTTTGTACAAAGTTTTTGGCATAATCCAGATATGGATAGTAGCTAGATGTATGTGTAAGTAGTTCTACCGGAGTTATTGGTGTTTCAGGGTAGTAAGGGTTTATAAAGTCTGTATTTATTAATGCTGAGACATCTTTAGTAAGTATGGTTCTATTATTTTCAGCAATTTTTAAGAACAATATAGATGTTAGTAATTTGCTAACAGAAGCTAGTCTAATTGAATGATGTTCTGTCATCATCTCATATTCATCTATGTTAGCGAATCCATAGTTATAGTTAATTAGATTTTTATTGTCATTTATAACTGTTAGCGAGCATCCTATAACTCCGTAATCGTCCATTAAATCATTTAGAGATATTTCTAAGTCTAGTATTTCAGGTGATACTTCAGAAGAGGATACTAAAAGTTGAGTATGCAGCACTGTTAAACAAAAGAACAGTGCTATCGTAACCCATTTAAGCTTATTCAACACAATTATTAGTCTTTTTTGATTTCAATCGGAGTAGCTCTCCAAATGTCCCAGTTATATTCCGCAATGGTTCTATCACTAGAAAATTTACCGATATTAGCAACATTAGCAATAGATTTTCTTGTCCATAGATTTCTGTTTAAGTAATCTGTTGAAACTCTTTGTTGGCATTCAACATATGATTGGAAGTCTGCCATAATCATATATGGGTCGTTATTCATTAGGTTCGAATATATTGGGTAGAATAAGTCATGCTGATCAGGACTAAAGAATCCACCTCTAATTAGTTCCATTATTTCTCTTAATGGCTCAAATCCATTTACATATTCTTGTGGTCTATATCCACTTTGTTTTAATTTTGCAACTTCTGGTGTTTTAAGTCCAAAGATATAAATGTTATCATCACCAACTTCTTCTTTAATCTCAACATTTGCACCATCCAATGTTCCAATTGTAAGTGCGCCATTAAGAGCAAACTTCATGTTTCCAGTGCCTGAAGCTTCTTTTCCTGCTGTAGAAATTTGTTCAGATAAATCAGCAGCTGGAATAATCTTTTCAGCAATTGATACATTGTAGTTAGGAACAAAGAATACTTTTAATAAGTCGTTTATTTTTGGATCATTATTAATGACGTTTGCAACGCTATTAATAAGCTTGATATGCAGTTTTGCTGCATGGTAAGCAGGTGCGGCTTTACCACCAAATAAAACAGTTCTTGGAGTGAAAGCCATATTTGGATCGTTCTTAAGCTGAATATATTGATAGATGACATGCATAATGTTCATCAGTTGTCTTTTATATTCATGAATTCTTTTTACCTGAACATCAACAAGGGAACTAGGGTCAAAACAGAATCCATGATTTTTTTCTAGGAAGTTAGAGAAGTCTTTTTTGTTATTATGTTTAATAATATCCCAGCCTTCCATCAGGTGTTCAGTGTTATTTAGTTCTGATAGTTTTTTAAGTTCATGTAAGTTTGTAATCCATCCAGCACCAATCTTTGATGTAATTAGTTCTGAAAGCCTGTTGTTACATTTATATAACCATCTTCTAGGGGTTATTCCGTTTGTTTTGTTGCGGAACTTTTCAGGGTATAGCTGAAAAAAATCAGGCATAAGGTCTGATTTAACTAATTCAGTATGCAATGCTGATACTCCATTTACTGAGAATGAACCAGCAACCGCAAGATAAGCCATTCTAACCATTCTTTCGGCACCTTCTTCAATAATAGATAGTTTTCTCATCCTACCCATATCTGGTCCAAATTTTTGTTGGATATCATCCATTAATTCATTATTAATAAGATAGATAATCTCTAAATGTCTTGGCAACATATGTGCCATCATTCTTTCTGGCCATTTCTCTAGTGCTTCTGGAAGAAGTGTGTGGTTGGTATAGGCAAATGTTTTTTTAGATATATTCCATGCAGTATTAAAATCTAAACCTTCATCATCCACAAGTATTCTAATAAATTCTGGAATAGCAATTGCCGGGTGAGTATCATTCAATTGAATAACAACCTTATTTGGAATATTTGATAAATCATTATTATCATCTTCTTTGAATCTTCTCATAATATCCATTAATGAAGCTGCACAGAAGAAATATTCTTGTTTTAGTCGTAGTTCTTGTCCTGAATAAACATTATCATTTGGATAAAGAATCTTTGTGATATTTTCATCATGTATTTTTTCTTCATAAGCATTAATGAAGTCACCATTATTAAAAATTTGTAGTTTAAACTCATCATCAGATTTAGATGACCATAATCTTAGAGTATTTACTGTGCCAGTATTAAATCCAGGGACAGGTATGTCATAAGGTACAGCAAATACTTTGTTGTAGTTAGTCCATACCGAAATTTCTTTTCCGTTTTGGTCATTATGTTTCTCAACATGTCCATAATAATTGATTTCATATTTATCAGATCTTTTGATTTCCCAAGGGTAACCATTTTCTAGCCATTTATCAGGCTTTTCAACTTGCCATCCTTTTTCAATGTTTTGTCTGAACAAACCATAATCATAACGAATGCCATAACCAAAGCTAGGGATGTTAAGTGTTGCCATTGATTCAATGAAACAAGCAGATAGTCTTCCAAGACCACCATTACCAAGACCGGCATCTGCTTCCATTTCTTCAATATCATTAAAATCAACATTTAGTTTTGTTAATAGTTCTTGTACATGACAGTTTACATGAAGGTTATCTATATTTGTTTTTAAAAGTCTTCCGATTAAGAATTCCATTGAGAAATAATATACTCTTTTTGCATCATGGAAGTGATGTTGCCTTTGTGTTTCTAGCCAGCCATCAGCCAAGTTATCCATAATTGTGGAGCTAAGTGCCTGATAAATATCCATGGGAGTGGAGTTGTATTCATCCTTTACAATTTTGTGCGTTAAGTTGTGTTTAAATGATTCCTCTATTAGTGGTGTTTCTTTTCCTTTTCTGGATAAAACATTCGAAAGTCTTTCTTTGTAATTGTCGTTCATAATAATCCCCCCATGTCTAAATACTAAATATTTAAAGTAGCTATATTTTAGCATATAGAGGTATTTCATTGGAATTGATTATCAGTTATTTAAGGCGATTAAATATAACCAATGATTATGGTATGATTCTTTATATACATAAGGAGGCAAATTGCTCATGGTTAATAAGAAAAGGTTAGTTAAGTTATTCCTTGAATTACTGAAAATAGACAGCGAGTCTGGTAATGAAAAAAAAGTTAGAAAGTATTTAAAGAAAAGGCTTTGTGCCTTAGAACTTGATGTAGCTGTAGATAAAAAAGGCAACTTGTATGCTATACACCATGGGACAGTAGCTGGTCCTTCTTTGTTGTTTTCTTCTCACATGGACACTGTCACTCCAGGCAAAGGTATTATCCCAGTAGTTAAAGATAATAAGATTTTATCAAAAGGAAATACTATCCTTGGTGCTGATGATAAGTCTGGTATAGCAGAGATTGTAGAGATGATTACTGTTATCAAAGAAAAGAAGCTAGATAGTGCTTCAATCGTTTTAATTTTTACTGTTGAAGAGGAAGTCGGATTAAAAGGTGTTAAAAAAATACAACCTATACAGGTGGATTACGGTTTTGTTCTAGACTTAGGTGGCGAGATAGGGACAATTGCTGTAAAAGCTCCAAATCATGATGCATTTGTAGCAACAGTAACTGGAAAGGCTGCTCATGCTGGGATAGAGCCAGAGAAAGGGATTAATGCAATAGTTTGTGTTTCTAAGGCAATAGCTGCCTGCAAGCTAGGGAGAATAGATGTAGACACTGTTGCAAATATTGGGATTATTAATGGCGGAAGAGCTACAAATATAGTTGCAGAAGAAGTTGTAGTGAAAGGTGAAGTTCGAAGTTTTTCAAAGAAGAAGTTAAGAAAACAAATGTTGACACTAAAAGAGGCCTTTATTGCTCAGTGTAAAAAGGCAGGTGCATCTGTAGAGTTCGTAGAGACAAAAGAATATAGTTCTTTTGATTTATCTAAGCAGAAAACTCTTATAAAAATTTGTAAGAAAGCAGCCAAAAAAGCAGGTCTAAAATATAACCCAATCTCAACAGGAGGAGGTAGTGATGCAAATTTCTTTAATGAGATGGGGATTCCTACCGCAGTATTAAGCACAGGAATGAGTAAAGTTCATACTAGTAGTGAAGAAATAAAAGTCTCAGATATGGTGAAAGCTACTGAATACATTTTGGCCATAGTTAACAGGGCGTCAAAGCAAAAATTGTGATAAAATGACCGAATGGTTGACGAGAATTCACTAGAACTTATTAAAGAGCGATTAGATATTGTTGATATTATCGGACAGTATATTAAGTTAAAAAAAAGAGGCACAAATTTCTTAGGTCTTTGTCCTTTTCATAACGAAAAAACGCCTTCCTTTGTTGTAAGCCCTGATAAAAGAATCTTTCATTGTTTTGGCTGTGGTGCTGGCGGAAATGCCTTCACATTCTTAATGAAAATAGATGGTCTAAGCTTTATAGACTCCGTAAAGGTATTAGCGGAACAGGCGGGTATTGAGATAGATGAGGCGCAAATGCCTGAATTCAAAAAAGATGATAGAGAAATCGGGTTTTCATTGTTAACAAAGGTAAAAGATTTTTATCATTCCCAGTTAACGAAGAAAGTAGCTAATGACTATTTGCAGGCTCGTGGTTTATCAAAAGAAACAGCACAGGCCTACCAAATTGGATATGCTTCTGAAGTATTTTGTGACCAGATGGGTGATATAAAAGATCATAAGGATTTTCATAAAGAGATAGCCGATATAGGTATTGGCATAGATGCTCAAGGGAAAATGAAGGATAGGTTTTATAAGCGAATAATCTTTCCTATTATAGATTTGCAAGGAAGAACACTAGGATTTGGTGGTCGCATTATAGATGGTGAAGGTGCTAAGTATGTGAATTCTCCAGAAACAAGGTTCTATCACAAAAGCAACGTTTTATATGGGCTGAATGCTGCAAAGAAGTTTGCAAGAGAAAGTAATGGAGAATTAATACTAGTAGAAGGTTATATGGATGTTGTAAGTATGCATCAATATGGTGTAAAGAACGTAGCTGCTGTTTTAGGAACAGCACTTACTCCTCAACAATTAAATTTAGCTAAGAGATTCGCAAGTAAGATATTTCTTTGTTTTGATAATGATAAAGCAGGCAAAAAGGCTATGTATAGAGTGAGTGATATATTGCAAGAAGCTGACGTGGAGGTTCGTGTCATTGGGCTTGGGGACATGAAGGATCCTGATGAATACATTCAGGAGTATGGTCTGGAATCTTTCCAAGGTCAGGTTAGTAAAGCAATTACTTATAAAGATTTTTTAATTAATCATACAATAGCAATTCAGAGTGATAATAGCCTAGAGCATATGAATGTTGAAGATAAAAGTAGAATAGTGAAAGAGTTAAAGTCAATACTACGGTTTAATGATGAGATAGTGAAAACTGAGTATGTGAAGACAATAGCTAAGAAGTTGAAAGTAGATGTTGAATATATAAAGAGTCATTTTTTTACATATAATAGTATGTCTATTTCTAAACGTAAAAAATATAACTTGAATCCAAAGAAAAAAGATAAATATCACAAATTGTCCGAAGACATACTTGCTGTACTCATTAATCACGTATCTTTAAGAGAAGAATTTTTACAAAGATTTAAGGTTGATGATTTTATGGATATTGATCATAAAAAGATATTCTCATTAATTGGAGATAATGTAGATAAAGACGTTCAGCACCTATGTAATATATCTTCAGACTCTGGCTTGGTAGGCATATGCATGAAGGACAACTACCCAGATCCAAAATTCTTTTTGGAAGAAGCATTGGTCTCATTAAAGAAAAAAATTAATGAAGAAAATGTCTCAGAGCTTAAGAAACAGATAATACAGCTTGAAAAATCAGGCGATTTTGATAAAATTAAGCAACTAAACCAGCAGTTGTCGGAGTTGATTAAAAACAAATGAGTACAGAAGTTCTATATGATGCAGCCAATGCCCCTAATAATATTTTAGGAATATTAAAGAATACTACCGTTGAGATAGAGACATTAGACCCTTCAAGGACTACAGTTGCAGAGCAAGAAGCCAGCCAAGAAGCCAGTAATGAGAATGCTCAGGTTGGAGCTGTTGCAATTGAAGATGTTCCTCTTAGAGGTGAAGATAAAAAAGGTCTTAAGTATGATTCTATTAAGATGTACTTAAAAGAAATAGGACGTATTAAATTACTTAATACCAAAGAAGAGATTGCCATTGCAAAAAGAATCCAAGAAGAAAACGACGATGAAGCAAGAAAAATATTAATCCGTTCAAATTTACGTTTAGTAGTAAGTATTGCTAAACGTTATAACGGAAGAGGTTTGTCATTCCTAGACTTAATACAAGAAGGCAATATTGGTCTTATGAAGGCTACAGATAAATATGACTACACAAAAGGTTATAAGTTTTCTACTTATGCTACATGGTGGATAAGGCAGGCCATTACAAGAGCTATTGCCGATCAGTCTAGATCTATTAGACTTCCAGTTCACGTTGTAGAAACATTAAACAAACTTAAAAAGATATCAAAGGGTTTCATGCAAGAGCATAAAAGGAAACCTACGGATGAAGAGCTTTCTGAATTAGCAGAATTACCAGTTACAAAGGTTCAGGAGTTGGTGAAGATTTCTCAGCTTCCAATATCATTGGAAACTCCAATTGGTGATGATGATAGCAACAGCCTTTCTGATATAGTAGAAGGCGAGTCTGATAAAAATCCAGAAGAAAGAGTTTTGTCTGATTTGCTAAGAGAAGACTTAGAATCAGTTTTGCAGACTTATCTTACAGAGAGAGAGCAAATGGTTCTTAGACTAAGGTTTGGGCTTCATGATGGCATGCCACGTACTTTAGAAGAGGTAGGTCAAGTCTACAATGTTACGAGAGAACGTATTAGGCAAATAGAAGCAAAAGCACTGGAGAAACTACGTCAGCAGACCCGTGATGGTCACATGATGTCCTATTTGCGATAGCTAGTTTTTCTTGTTATTCTATATTTAACGAATAATTTCAATATATAATAGATGGGATGCGCATATAGTTATGTCGATAAATGTACATAAAACAATAGATGGGAGACAAAACGATATGAATCAGAAAATTGTAGCAATAGATAAGGAATTAATAAGCTTCTTAGCATCAATAGGTGTAGAGAAAGCAGATTTAGTTGATATAGCAGATCATGGAATGAGCTTAGAGGTATTCGTTGAAAGATTAAGAATAATTCAAGAGGGCGTAAGTATAGTCCCGGTTGTTAGACCATTAACTAAAGATGATGTGATTTCTTTGAATGAATCACCAGAGGCTTCTTCAGAGGGTATGGAAATATCAAAGTTTACTCCATCTTCTGGTGCAGCCAGTAGAATGTTTGCTCCATTAGTAGAAACACTTAAGTCTTTAAGAGAAGGTAACAGTGTTCCAGAAAAACATGAAGTTTTTGTTTTTAATTTTTTAATGGGACTTCAAAATAAATCAGAACACAAATTCTCATTTTTAGATGAACTTGGTTATTTATTGCTTGAAAAAAAGGGTATCGACTTACAAGCGTTAATAGCTGAAATTGATAGTGCTCAGAACATTGAGGGTGGAATTAAGACTATATTGGAATATGTTTTAGAAGAAAAAGGTCTTAATTATTCAAATAAACCAAAGGCTTTAATTGCTTTTCATACAGATGTATACGGTAGGCCAGTTACTGCTCTTGAAGAGCAAATGATTGATGCTGTGATGTATGGTCAGTCAAAATTACACCTTACTATTTCTGAAGAGCATAGATCTTGGTATGAAGAAGTAGTTGCTGATATAAAGAGTAACAATAACGCACTACAAGATGTTGATATTAAATTTTCTGTTCAGGAAACTTCTACAGATTCACCTGGGTTAGGTGTAGATGGAAAGATTTTTAGAGGAACAGATGGAAAAGTTAAGTTTTTCCCAGCTGGGCACGGTTCATTAGTGAATAATTTATTAAACACACCAACATGCATGATTCGAAATATTGATAATGTTCCTAACCCTAAAGCTTCCAAAGAAGCTATTTATAATTCACATCAAAAAATGGCAGGGGTTTTAGCATATTTTAATAAAAATCTTAATAAAATATTTCAAGACCTTAGTTATCAAAGAATTTCTGGTGATAAGGCAGAGAGTAAATTATTAGAGTTAGTAAATAAGTATAAGTTGAATCTATTTATGAATTTTGAAGAATTTTCAGCAGCAAACGATAATAAGAAAATAGATATGTTAATGCACACTTTAAATAGACCATTTAGAGTGCTTGGTGTTGTTAAGAACCAAGGAGAGCCAGGCGGAGGTCCTTTTTACGTAACAGTTGATTTTATTCCTACTGTATCTATTGTGGAAAAAGATGAGCTTAGAACACAAGAACAAGTCGATATGATGGATGAGGGAGATTTTTTCAATCCAGTTGATATTGCATTTAGTGCTATAGATATTCATGGAGAGGCTTTTTCTGACCTTACTCCATTTGTTGATACAGGCAGATCATTTGTTGTTGAAAAGACAGATAAACAGTCAGGAAGAACTGTAAGAAGGATGGAGCATCCAGGATTATGGAATGGTGGAATGGGTAAAGTTAATTCAGTTACTGTAGAACTTCCAATTGAGACATTTGGTCCAGTTAAAGTGGTTAATGACCTTACCGGGAAGCCGCAGCATAACACTAATTAGCAACTAATAGTTTATTAATCTAATAAAATGGCGCCACTTGGCGTCATTTTCTTTTGTTAAAACGTAATCATTGAAATTGACAGCAGTATTTGGCAATGATAATATTACACCTGAAAAAATCTTCAAAGGTGGAAATAATTATGAAAAAACTACTAACGTTTCTTATGGTCCTTACTTTCTTAGTTTCAGTATCTGTTATGACAACAGGTTGTGGTTCGTCAGAACAAGTAGGTGGCCCTACAGTGTTAACAATGTGGGTTATGCCTAACTCATTAGAACCAATTAACGATTTAGTTGATATATTAGAAGATTTCCATAAAAACAATCCTGATATAAAAGTAGAAATTACTTCATTGGATTGGGGATCAGCTTGGCAGAGAATTACTATTGCAACAATGTCAGGCGAAGGTCCAGATTTAATGCAGCTTGGAACAACATGGGTTGGTGCTGTAACAAGCATGGGCGCATTATATGACATGACAGATAGAGTAGGAGAGATTGGTGGAGCAGAACACTTTCTTCCTTCTTCTTGGAGATATTCTGGTATAGATGGAACAGATAGAGTTACTTCTATTCCTTGGTTTGTTGATGCAAGGGCTATGTACTATAGAACAGATGTTTTTAATAAGCTTGGTCTTACTAAGAATGACTTATCAACATGGGAATCTTTTGAAAAAACATTAGCAAAGATTAAAGCTTCTAATTTAGAAATTGATGGACAGAAAGTTCAGCCTCTAGGTATTACTGGTAAGAATGACTGGAACGTTGTTCATAACTTAGCTCCATGGATATGGATGGCTGGTGGAGATTTTCTTACAGAAGATAATAAGAGATGCGACTTATATTCAGAAGAAGCAGCAGAAGGTGTTTCTTTTCTTGTTAGCCTTGTTATGAAAGGATATGTTCCTGAATCATGTTTAGAGCAAAACACTTCACAAGTTGAAAACGGTTTTAACAATGGCGAATATGCAATTATTTTTACAGGTTCAAATGAGCTGAGAGCATTAACTACTTCTGAAGAACAAGGTGGAGCAGCTAATACTTATGTTGCTAAGAGATTTGACCTTGCGCCTTATCCAGAAGGACCAAATGGAAGAGTTACGTTTGTTGGTGGTAGTAACTTAGCTATTTTTAAGAATTCTAAAAAGAAAGATGCTTCTTGGGAAGTTATAAAATACTTAACTGCCAAAAAAGCACAGGTAGAGTATTCTAAGCGAAGTGGGTTTATGCCTTCAGCTGTAGAAGCATTTGATGATCCATATTTCACACAAGACAAGAGAAGGTCTGTATACCGAGAAGCTGTAAAATATGGAAGAGCTTATCCATGTATTCCTCAGTGGGCACAGATTGAGCAACCATTAAATAGAAGATTTGGTATTATGTGGGAATATGTTCTTAATAATAAAGACCAGTTTTCATATGATGTAATATACAATGATGTATTGAAAAAAGCTGCAACGGAAGTAGATAAAGTTCTACTTATGAATAGGTAGATTAATAAGATATGGAAGCTCAAGTAACTAGAACTAAATTACAGTCAATTAAATATTACTATTCTAAGTATAAAATAGCCTATTATTTTATACTGCCTACTGCAATAGCGATGTTGCTTATGCATTTCATTCCTATTGTTCAGGGATTTTATATGTCATTACTTAGACTTAATAATTTCACTCTGAACCAGTACTTAGGTGCTCCGTTTGTAGGGTTTGGTAACTTTTATGATGTAATGATTAATCCTGCTAGTCCAATGAGAATTGGTATCTATGATGCAATAAGAAATACTGTTATTTATTCATTCTTAGTAACAATTGGTCAGACAGCAGTTGGTATGATTGTTGCGCTCATGATGAACTATGATTTTAAAGGTAGAGGTCTTGTTAGAACTCTTTTTATGTTTTCTTGGATTGTTCCTACATATGTGACAGGTATCCTATGGGGATTCATGTTTCAACAGAGTATTGGAATTGTTAATATAATTCTTGTTGATTGGTTGCATTTATTGTCATCTAAACCTTTTTGGTTGGTAGGGATGAATACTATTTGGGCTATTATTATCCCAACAATCTGGAGATTTTGGCCCTTTTCAATGTTAATGTTATTAGCTGGTTTACAGAATGTTCCTCAGTCACTATATGATGCAGCAAAGATTGATGGTGCTAGTAAATGGAAGACTTTTTGGAAGATTACTTGGCCAATGATGAGCCCAGTATGGATGATCCTTGTATTATTCGGCATGATTTATAACACTTATTCGTTTAACATCGTAATAATGATGTTTGGTAACGGTGCAGGATTCCCAGGTAGATGGGGCGACTTAATGATGACAAATATTTTCCGCAACTCTTTTATGAGATGGGATTTTGGTGCAGGTGCTGCAACATCAGTATTACTATTAATAGTTATGGTGATCTTAGTTAACTTTTGGTACAAACATTACAAGAAGACAGAGGAGATTTTTTAGTGAGTTTTATTAATTATTATCAAAAAGAGAAGATTTTAAGAAGAATATTTTTAACATTAATGTTTTTATTTTTAGTGATTAATTCTTTTCCAATTTTTTGGATGGGTTTTTGTTCAATTAAAAATAATAATGATATTCTTAGTGGCAATGTTGGTTTTAGTAAGGCTAGGACTGATGTTATTGGAATGGAAGTTGATGAAGATAGTATTTATGTTTTCTCACAAGATGGTGCAATTTCTGAATATGATTTAAAAACAAAAGAAGCTATTGGCCGTGTGAAAGTTCGCGGAAGAGATGTTAATTATTATTTTGGTAATGAAAATATTTATTTAGTAAATTCAACAAAAGGAATATTTAAAATAAACAGGGAAAATTTGAAGATTGAAGCTAAGACTCCAAATCCAATAACTGGAGTTGATACAAATAGGTTTGGTAATACATCTGTAGTAGCATATGATGATGTTGTCATCTTTTCAGTTGAACTTAGAGGAATGCATAAGTTATTTATATATGATAACGAAACTTTAGAACTGAAAAGAACTGTACGACTTCCAATGGATAGTGATGGGTTGATTAAGTCATTATATGTTAATGACGACAGTCTTTTTGTTGGAACAAATAAAGACATTATTGCTTTAGATAAAAAAACATTTATAGAAAAAAACAAGATTTACCTTGGTGATAATTACTATGCAGCTGGAGTACAGCAGATAGAAAGAATTGTTGGCAATGAAATGATCTTGTTAGTGAATAATGGTGTCTATTTTATAGATATAGCTGCTGGAGCAGTAATTGCAAAAAAAGATTATGGTATTAATTTGTTTGAAGACATCATGATAAAAGGAGCCAATTTATATATAGTTAGTCCATTAGGTGTCAAAGTTGTAAATATGTTTACTGAAGAAGAAATTCTTAACAATGACACTCTTGTTAGAGAGTTGGCTGATGGTGTAAAAGTTAATTTGAAATCTGATTATACAAGTAGTGAAGCTACTAGAATAGCTACTAATGGTTATGAGTACTATATAGGTTCATCATATGGCCGAGTTTCTTTTTTAAAGGATATTGCAGCTAAGCCTTATGATTCAATACAATTACCACTTGGTCATAGATTAATAATGTTTCAGAATTATGCTGATTTATGGAAGAATATTGATTTTGGACTATATTTAAAAAACAGTTTAATTATTTCTGGATTCACTATGTTATTCGCTATGATTTTAGCGACATTAGCATCTTACTCTCTTGTAAGATTTAGTTTCCCTGGTAATAAGTTTTTTGGAGTATCTATTCTTGCTACACAGATGATACCTCAGATAATGTACCTTATTCCTATTTTTATTATGTTTAAATGGGTGAATGATGTAACCGGTATTTCTGTAAAAGGAACACATGCTGGGTTAGTGTTTATTTATACCGCTTTCTTTGTTCCATTTTCAATTTGGATTTTAAGAAGCTTCTTTGCATCAATTCCTGTTGAGCTTGAAGAATCTGCAAGAGTTGACGGTTGTAACGCTTTGCAAGTTTTCCTTAAGATTACTTTACCTTTAGCTGTGCCTGGCATAGTTGCTACTGGTATTTATATCTTCTTAATGGCATGGGATGAATTGATGTTTGCATGGGTCTTAACTGAAGGAACTACATTAACAATCCCAATAGGAATAAGACTTTTTGTAGGTAACTATCAGAATAGATATGACCTTATGATGGCTGCTGCTACTGTTGCAACAATGCCTGTTCTTATCCTGTTCTTCCTATTACAGAAACATATTGTAAAAGGATTAACTGCTGGAGCAGTTAAAGGATAGCATTACAGCCCTTATAAAACCTGTAAAAACTCAACCTATTTAATTGACTATATTTCTTAAGATGTGCATAATATATAGATATGCAAATAGAACAGTATAAACAATCCAATAGTCGCAAGAAAAAGATCTTCTATACTATCAGCGCAATAATTGCAGTTATTATAATATATTTACTGCTAAGAGGTTGTCAGGGTAACCGTAATCTTGATGCGCTTATAGCAGAGTATCAGAAGCGTTCACTGCCAATTCTTGAGTCTGTTTGGAATCATTATAAAACACATGAAAACTTTGAGGGAGACTGGTGGTCTGGGAAGTTTAAACATCCCAAAATGATTGATGATGATGGTGCCCCATATGCATTTATGGACTCTATAGATATTGATAAAGATGGCTTGTCTGATATCGATTGGTCTAATCCAACAAAGAATTTTGAGCTTTTAGTAGTAAGTGAATCTTCTTCTTATGCCATGCTTCGTGCAATATTCATGAAAGATAGAGAGACTTATGATAAAGTTTGGAAATGGACAAAGAAGAATCTTCAACACAGCCAGCTTAAATATGTATATCATTGGAAAGACGATGGAAGTCCTTTAAATGGATGGAAGACACCTAAGCAATTAGGCATTGATAACGATCACTTATTTGCATGGCGTTGGACTCCATCAATTGCTGATAGAGATGGTGATGGAATTAGAGAAGATGGAATTATTTATTATAGATGGCAGAAACCAACCAAAGGCAATGACCCAAATGAACCATGGAAAGATGGGTATGATGCTGCATCAGATGCTGATGAAGATATAGCGCTTAGTCTTATTTTTGCTCATAAATTATGGGGAAGTAAGAAAGGTGATAAGTTTTTAGATTATGAAAAAAATGCTAGAGAGATTGTTGGAGATATTTGGAAAAAAGAGACCTATATAAATAATAACGATAGATACTTCGCTGGTGGAGATAATATAAAAGATATAGAGCCTGGTTATCTATCTCCATTCACTTATAGAATATTCGATGACTTTGATCCAGAACACAATTGGATGGATGTTGTTGATTCATCATACAAGGTTTTTGAATGGTCATCTGTTATTCCTTTAAAGAATTGGACAGATAACAGAGGGTATACTCACAATCAAGATCCAAGATTAAGAAAAAAAGGTCCTCGACCAAATTTATTGCCTGACTGGGTTAGTGTTGATAAAGATGGTAATTTTCAAGATGGACTAAGTAGAAGAGAACCAGAGTTTGGCACGGATGCTTTTAGAGGTCTATGGAGAATAGCTGTAGATTATGACTGGAGCAGTGATGAGCGAGCACAGAGGTATCTAAAACGCCATAGTAAGACTGGACCCTATGATTTCTTATACTATAAGATGCATGATCGTAAAGGCGATTGGGAAATGACTGACAACTATGATGAAACAAAGAAGCTTGCATCAGTATACTGGCATGATGGTGCTTATAATCTATATGAATCAAACTATGAGCCTGACGATATAAACGAGAACTATGTTCCAAATGCTAACGACTCTAGAGCTAATTGTGCACAATATGGTGCTTACTTATCTTATTTTTGGGCATCGTATCTAACTAACCCAACTTACAAGACTTTTTCAATGATTGAGAAATTAGTTACACCCCTTATTACTCCTGAAGCAGATGGCTTTAGTAAAAGAGAATATGTTATACCAGAAGATCGTCTAGCAAACGAAACAGCTGCAAATATAGCAAAGCAAGTACCTTTAGATATAGTTAATCCTAAAGATGATATTGGAACTCCATATAGTGATGGCGATGGTTGGTATTCTAAGAGTTCCAATGGCGGCTATTGGACTGTGTTTGATCATTCAGAGTGGAATGGTCAGATGGATTACTTTAGTAGTACTTGGGCTTGGTTTGGATTGGCTCACTTCGCTGGGTTAATTAATAATTATTATGAATATGAAAATGACATCCCCAATGTATTAGATTTTGATTTATACTTAGATCCTAAATTTAATTATAAAGTTAATGAAAATCAACCAATAAAAGTAGCTACTTTTTATGTTAAAGCTGTTGGAGAAGATAAAAACCCAATTCATCGTGATTTCTTTTATTTAGATATAGAGTCTAATCAAGCTGGGGCAGATACTATTGTTGTGAAAGTTGTTGAGACAGGAAAGAATACGGGCGTTTATACTGGCAAAGCAAGTGTAGGACTAAAGAGTAGTGAAGCTGCTGATATGATTGCAGCCTCTGTTGGTAAGAAAATAAAACTAATAGTCCATCAAAAACCGTCATTGTATAAGATATACAATATTGGCAAAATAATTATACCTACATTGATAGAAGACTTTGAAAACGGTGCATACAATGATGCTAATCCACTTGCTTGGTGGACTGATTCTATTTTTCCTGGTTCAGGAAAGCCAACATTTGTTGTGAATCAAGATGCAGGAATATATATATGGCGTGATACTAAATGGCATATTCGTTTCTTAGCTGGTTCTGAGAAAGAAATATTTCATGGAATGATTCTTACAGATGGAAAGATTCGTTACACAAAAGGTAAAGACTTAGAAGGAACAGATCATCTAAGAAAATTAGAACGAAATATCGATTTAAGCTTTTCTGAAATTCAAGGAATGGATGGAATTGATTTTACTGTAGATGGTAGTTATGTAGTTTTTGATATTAAACGTAATGGAGTCTATGACCTTGAATCTTTTAAAATAGGAGCAGAGAGTTTGAGTGCATTTGGAGCACCGTTGGTACTGAGAAACTATGGAGAGACTGGTACATATAAATTGCATATGAGTGACAGCATTGCTTATGACTCAGATTATGCGCTTAAGATAGATAAAGAGTATATTGGAAAGAGTTTCCCTTATTTAGGTGCTGTTATTTTTGAGGAAGCTCATAAAGATTGGACTCAATTTGATGAGTTAGAGTTCGATGTTTATCTTAAAAAGGATGTTGGAACTATAAGAGTTGATATTCAGGATGCTGATGGCACAGTTGCGATATTAAATGGATATAATCCATGGAACAAATCAAAGGGGCCAGGTTGGTATAAATGGAGATCTAATAACCCATATGGTGTTGATGTAAATGCAGACTTAGTACAACCGTTTGCTATCAGGTATAGAAATTGGTGGAAAGGTTGGTCTTTTGATAAAGGAAGAAATATAGATCGCACCAATGAATTAGACCTTACTTCTATTCGGAATGTTATGTTTTGTGTCCATGGTGGAGCGAAAGATTCCTCAGATATAGTAATAGATAATTTAACATTAAAGAAAGCCAATTATTATTATGGCTTTAATAGTCCTAAAACTATTTATGATATTGAATTCTATAAAGATAAGGAATATACAGAACTAATAGAGAAAAATTCTGTTCTTGGACAGTATAATCTTTATATTCAGGTAAGAGGAAAAGATTCTTCAAAGGATACAATTGATAGATTTAAGCTAAATATTGAGACAACTGATGAATATGATGGTTGTGATGACATTAAGCTAGAAGTAGTAGAAACTGATATTAATTCAGGAGTATATAGAGGGCATTTGCGAGTAGGAGTCTTCTCAGACTTTGCACATAGAACATTAGGAGCTAGTGCAGGAAATACTATCAAAGTATATTCAGATACCAAGAAGGGCTTGGCTAGAAAACTAAAAGTTGGAGATTTTATACTTCAAATGTTACTGGATGATTTTGATGACATAGCAGCTGGAATTAGCCCTGAATCATGGTGGGTAGATAATATAGACCCTACAGATGGCAAACCAATATATCCTGCGGGTAAAAAGCTTGGATACTATTTATGGAAACAAAATAATAAATGGTTGTTAAGATGGTCTGCAGATCAAAAATCACATAATTTCTATGGTTCACTAAAGAGTGATGGGAATATAAATATTTTAAGCAAATATAACCTTGAAGATGGTGACTATGTTGTCCAGAAGACACCGAAGCATGTTAAGTTTAATGCTTTTGAAAAATTTGCTGAGGATGGCATTGATTTTTACTTAGATGGAACTTTTGTTGAAGTAGCAGGATATATAGATGGAGTTAAATATCCAGATAAAACTTATGTAGGTCCTAACGAGTGGAACAAAGCTTATACTATTCCTTTTATCGTTAAGAACTATGGGAAGACAAAATCTTATGACTTATTGATAACTAATAAGTTTGCTGTGTCTCCTCCAAATTCCATGCGTATTAAGAAGACATTTTTTAGTAAAGACTATCCGTACCTAGGTAAGTGGGGGTTAAGTGGTGATCTTAAGAAATGGGATGATAAAAATGAATTTAAGATGTGGATATATTTATCAGAAGATGTTGGTGATATCCAGGTGGATATTGAAGATAGTAATAGGCAGACAGCTATTCTGAATTCATATAATCCATATAACGCTGATAAAGGAGCTGGCTGGTATTTATGGAGATCAAATTACTCTACAGGAAGAGCAGTAGCAGCATCCGCTATTGATGTAAGAAGAATTAAAGATAGAAGATTTTGGAAATCTTATGATACATCGTTAGATAAATACATTGATGTTACAGATAAGTTTACATTAGGAAATATCTTAAATGTAGAGCTAAGCATTGGTGGTGGAGAACAAACAGATTCGATTGTATATGTAGATAATTTATATTTGTTAAGAGGTAATAAGCATATTGGAAATACTAACCCAAAGAATATTGATTATATAAAATTGTACCGCGATGCTGAGTATAAGTATGAGATTAATGAGATTATTAATGGACAAGATATATATGTTGAAATAAAAGGTAAAGATGGCGATAAGAATAGTAAAGATAATATTAATATAGAGATTTATAGTAATGACGAAGTTGTAGAGAACAAGTCTATTAACACAGTACTTACGGAAACAGAAGTGAATACTGGCAAATATAGAGGCATGTTTAAGATGGGGCTGAATACTTATGAGAATGAAGATATTATAGGTGCAGCTTGGGGCAGTTCTATAACTATAATCCCTCCAGTAGAGAAAGATGAACAAGTGAAGTATGGAGTTGGTCTTTTTGATCTGATTCATGTTATTGATGATTTTGAAGATGGTGGAATTAATGATAAGTATCCAGTCACATGGTGGATATCAGAATCAAAGCAGAACGATAAATCTTATACTCTAAAAGTAAAAGATGCAAAATCAGAGAAGGTATTAGATGTAAGCAAGCGCTATAGAGGTGATTCTTATCCATATTTTGGAGCATGGGGATTAAAGAATCGTTTTGCTGACTGGTCTGATAAAGAAGACTTTGTTATTGAGATGAATTTAGAAAATAATCCTGGAGAATTAAGAGTTGATATAGAAGATCAGTATGGCAATAAAGCTGTATTGAATGGATTTTCTGCTTGGGATTCAGAAAAGGGTGCAGGTATTTATGAATGGTCTGCTGCAAAAGGATTTGGTTCTGATGCTGAAACAAAGTTATTACAAGTAGATAAGATAAGAAATAGAACAATGTGGAAAGGTTGGAGTGATAGTTATCAACGTTATATAGACGTAACTGATGAGTTTGATTTTTCAACAGTTAGAAATGTTCAGTTCTTACTAGATTCAAACGGAACTACTGACCAATCATTACAGATGTTAAGGATTTACCTTAAGAATAAGAATTATAGAATAGGGCATACAAGACCAAACCTAGTTGAGTTTATCAAGTTTTATCATGACCCTGCATATAGAGTAGAGATTGCTAAAGATGATAATATTAAGTTTAGCAAGGTATATATAGAGCTTACTGGTGAGGATGGAGATCAGCACAGAGTAGATGCTTTTGATACTACAGTAATGATTTATCCTACTGGTGAAGATTATTATCCAATGAAGGCTCGTCTTACTGAGACAGCTATTAATACTGGTGTTTATAGAGGCATGATAGATTTAGGTAAGGCATATAGCCCAATGACACTTGCTTATGTGAAAGTAAAAGATAAAGTAGCTGTAGAGTATGACCCAAAGAATAAGACTAGAAAATATTTAATAGCATCATTATATGAGTTTAATCCTAAAATGTATGATGATTTACGAGAAGGTAATTCAGGCATCTGGAAATATATAATCATTCTTCTAATACTTACAGGTATAGTAATATATCTGATTTGGAAGAAAAGAAAAGATGACGAAGAGAAGTCTAACTATACATAGTGTCAGCTATATCTCTCCTAGATAAAAATATTGAAGTAATTATCAATCCACTACATGGTGGACGAATAGAGCAAATATATTTTCAATCATTACCATTGTTATATGTTCCGCTGAAGGAGGACAATTCTACTGGATGGATTAATCATGGAGGAGACTTTCTTTGGTTAGCTCCTCAAAGTAAATGGGGAAGTTGGCCACCTCTTGCTGAGTTTGATCAGTTAGCATGGAAAGTCTTACGTAGCGATGATGCAGTAGTTGTTAGGTCAGAAGTTTGGAACGGTGTTCAATTGGAAAGAAAGATATTCTTTGAAGCTGGAGCACTAATAGTAAATAATTCTATTAAAAATGTTTCTGAAGATATTAAAGAGTGGGGACTATGGAATATTTCCCAATTAAAAAATCAAGATTTAGAGATGAATTTTATCAGTAATGATTTAAAGATATTTGATTTTCCTCCAGATATAACAGTTGAACAGTTGTTATTAGAAGGAAGCATAGAGAAACGTAACGATAGGTATATTATAGACCCAAATAAGAGTGATGACTTTAAAGTAGGTGCTGTAGCATCAAATAATATACTAACCTGCAATATTGGCGATGTTGTTATGGAGAAAGAGCTGGTTTTACCACGAAATTATGATAAGACAGATTTTCCTCACCAATGTAGTATAGAAGTATATAAAAATGACTATTATTTAGAAGCTGAATTGGTCTGGCCTATGACAGCATTAAAGCCAGGTGATTGTTATATAGGAACTCAGAAATTTAATATTTATAGGCGGTGAAAAGTATTTTTTCGTATATCCCAATAGCAAGTGGAAGCTCTGGAAATTGCACCATTGTAGAAACAAACAAAGTTAAGATTCTTGTAGATATCGGCATTTCTTATAAACGTGTAAGAGAAGGGCTCGAGAGCTTTGATGTTTCTGTACATGACATTGATAGGGTTTATATAACTCATGCTCATGGAGACCACACACAAGGACTTGTGGTTTTTTTAAAGAATACCACTGCGGATGTCTATACAAGGGCAGCAACTAAAAGAGTTCTTCTAAAGAAGTTTCCAAAGCTTGAACTTTATCAAGATAGAATTAAAGAATTGAACGGTTCCAATGAAGAGCAAGTACAAGATTTAAGTGTTTATTACTGCAAACTTCCTCATTTAGGTAAAGGCAAGGATTATGATGATACTGGTGAACATATTGGGTTTGTTTTTGAGGCACATGGACACAGAATGTCTTTTATGACAGACCTCGGACATCTAACGGAGAATATGAAACGATTTCATTGTAACAGTGATGTCTATTTCATAGAGGCAAACTATGATCATAATCTGCAGGCAAACTCCGATAGACCATCATTTGTTAAAAATAGAATCGTTGGTGATAGTGGACATTTGTCTAACCATCAAACAGCAGAATATTTATATGAGATGTCAGATGCTAAGCGTACTAAGCATGTTTTCTTAGCGCATCTTAGTAAAGATTGTAATACTAAAGAATTAGCGGTAGGAACAGTTAGGAAGAAGCTGGACAGCCATCCAGTTTCTAAAGAATTAGAGATACATACAAAGGTATCCAAAAGATATTTCGTTAAACCAGCTTAACCAAATCAGCTTACTTAGGTATAATAAAGCTTATCGGAGGAATAGATGTCAGACATAGATAAAAAGATACCACCACAGAACCTTGATGCAGAACAGTCTGTTCTAGGAGCAGTTTTAATAGATGCTGAAGCAATTCAGCGTGTGCTAGAAAAGCTGTCTTCTGATTATTTTTATAAGACAGCGCATCAGATAATATATAGAACTATGTTGGATCTAGTAGCAAAAGCAGAGCCAGTGGACCTTGTTACCCTTAGTGAAAAACTTAGAACTAATAATGAGCTAGAACAAGTAGGCGGAATGGTTTACCTTACTGATTTAGTAGATGTTGTTAGTACTTCTGCCAATGTTGAGCATTACGCAAAGATAGTTGAGGAAAAAGCGATTCTTCGAAATCTTATAAGTACAGGTTCAAAGATTGTTGAGCAAGCTTTTTCTGAATCTTTGGAAGTTGAAGATATTCTAGACCAAGCAGAACAACAAATCTTTCAAGTAGCTGATAAGCGCATGAAAAAGAGCTTTACTCATATTAGAGATATTCTTGGTGATGTAATGGATGAGATAGAGTCTATGTATAATAATGAGACTAGCTTATTGGGTCTTTCGTCAGGATTTGTTGATTTAGATAGAATTACTTCAGGGTTTCAGAAATCTGACCTTGTTATTCTTGCGGCACGACCAAGCATGGGTAAAACAGCGTTAGCACTTAATATGGCTATGGATGCAGCTCTTAATCAGAAAAAGAATGTGGCTATATTTAGCTTGGAAATGTCTAAAGAATCACTAGTAAGTCGTATTCTTTGTGCTGATGCACAGATAGATTCAAACAAACTTAAAACAGGAAACCTTCACGATAATGATTGGAAGAAACTGATGCGTTCATTGGGTAGACTAGATGAAGCGGGTATATATATAGATGATTCTTCTGGTCTTACAGCAATGGAGATTAGAGCAAAGTCTAGAAGGATAAAAGCCGAAAGAGGGCTAGATCTAATTGTGATTGATTATTTGCAGTTAATGCATGGAAGTAAATCTAAGTCTGAAAATAGAACTCAGGAGATTTCGGAGATTGCTAGGCAGATAAAATCTATCGCAAGGGAACTAAAAGTCCCGTTAGTAGCTCTTTCGCAACTTAGTCGTTCTATAGAACAAAGAAATGACAAAACTCCTAAATTGAGCGATTTGAGGGAATCTGGCGAAATAGAACAAACAGCAGACTTAGTCATGTTTGTTCATAGAGAAGATTTTTATGAGCACAATTCTGGTCCACATAGTTTGGCAGATCTTATTATAGCGAAACATAGAAACGGGCCTACAGGGAAATGTCAGCTAGTCTTCCAGAAGGATATTACGAAGTTTAGATCAAAAGAAAAGATAGCAGATGTTCAGTAGACTTAGATTAGTCTTTCTTGTTCTAACTCTTTGTATTTCATTTTCACAACAAGTAGATAAGTCTGTATATGTTACAGCTGATAGCTTTGTCCTGAATTCTGAAGAAAGTATTTTAGTTCTTTCTAACAACGTACAGATACAGAGCTATGTTTACCATTTTAAAAGTGACTTAGCTAAATACTATACAGAAGAAGATGTTTTTAGATTTTATGATGATTTTTCTATTTTATATAAAGGTCAGGTTATAGAAGGAAAGGACCTTATCCTTAATAATAAAAACAAGATGATGACAGCAAATAATGTCATTATGGATTTTGATAAATATTCTATTCATGGAGATGTTTTACGTACAGTAGGTGATGAATATCATTTAGATGATGTTAAAGTCACCGCTTGTGATGGGGACCCTCCAATTTTTTATATGAGAAGTGGTCAGATGGTTATTTATCCTAAGATAGGATTCATGGTGGTGTTTAATTCAATCTTATATTTTTATGATGTACCAATTTTCTATTTTCCTGCTTACTTTATGGGTGGTCATAAATATGGTGATTTTAGTGAGTTAATTCCAGAGATTGGCAGTAACGCTGCAGAAGGAAATTATGTAAAGGAAAGAATCCCTTATTATATTGATAGTGTTCATAGTGGCACCTTTTTCTTAGGTTATTTAGAAAAGATGGGCATGAAAACAGGCTTGGACCATTTTATGATTCTTAATGACCAGAATATGCTTAATCTTGGTATTTATTACAATCCAAAGTTTCTACAAGGTGGGGCTGAGTATTCTTACGAATTCTTTGAGCATGAGAAAGATCCTGGATATTTACTTTGGTATCTTTTTGATAAGGAGAATGTTGACCGCCATAGTTTAAAATTTAAAGCAAAATATTATAAAAATGAATTGATTAATGATTGGTTTGTAGACCAAGAGCCACGGTTATCATTAGAAAATACTTTTAGAGTTGATGATAATAATATTTTAAAGTCTAAGTATGAACATGCAGAGCTTGATGAGTGGGATTTTAATAAAAAGACGAATGCTATATCTTGGCGTAGACAGTTAAAAAGCCAGTTATTTACAGAGCTTCGTTTCGGGGCTTTTATTATCAATAATGAGCTTGGTGCTTTGCAGAATGATTATCAGACTATGAAGCATTCTAGAAGCTGGGATACAGTAATGTTATCATTTCCATATAATATTTTTCACTTTTCGGTTGGATCTGAGTATATGTTAGCCTTAAATGGAACGTCTCCATTTATGCATGATATGTACGAGGTAAGTAATGAAAACAATATGTTGTATAACCTCCAGCTAAGATTTCCATATTTTACTTTTGAGTTTGATATGAAGCAGAAGTGGTCAGGTGCTTATTATCATAGGAAATATATTATCAGTTTGCCATTTCAGAATTGTGTTGATTTTAGTTTCTCATATGATGACATCAAGGATGACTTCAGTGTAGTATTTAAAATGTAATGGCAAGTGAAGCATATTTAAGAGTAATAGAAATAGATAAGCAAATACGAGCAGACCAGTATCCTAACTGTCAGACTCTTCAGCATTTTTTTAACGTATCAGAAAGAACAATATTGAGAGATGTTGATTTTATGAAGAAGTCTTTCTCCGCACCACTTAGGTACTCTAAGGGAAAGAATGGATATTTTTATACAAAAGAATTTAAGCTTGATAACCTAGTGCTAACAGAGGGTGATCTGGTTTCTATTATTTTAGGACGTATTGTTCTTGATAGTTATAAGGGAACATCATATTTCTCTGTTTTGGATAAATCTTTTAAAAAGTTATCTGGTATTTTGGGCGATAAGATAGAAGTATCTCCTGAAGGTTTTTCATTTGCTACAACATTATCAAAAGATATTACTCTTGATAAACGCTATGCTTCAAGGTTGCGTACTATTACGGCAGCTCTTGAGGAACAAAAGCTATTAAAGATAGTTCACTTAGCGCATGATGAAAAACAAAAGTCACAGAAGAAGACAGTAAAACCAATCAAGCTTAGCTTCTTGTATGGTGAATGGTTTCTTATTGCTATAGATGAAACAGATAAAGAACGAAAGTATGCATTTAGCCAAATAACAGAAGTAAGAAAGCTAGCTACAGGATTTGTGCCACCTGAAAATAAACAGTCGGGCGTTTTTGCTAGTAATCATAAATTACAAGAAGTAGTTGTAAGGTTTGCTCCTGAAGTTGTTGATGTAGTTAAAGAAAAATTCTCATCATTAAAGAAGACTAAAGATGATAGAGGTAGAAGTGCATTTAGTTTTCAGACCAATGATGTTGAGGCGACTTATAGATTTCTTTTGTCTTTCGGAGCACAAGTTGAAATACTAAAACCATCAGAATTGCGTATGAGAATGCGTAAAGACTTACTTAGCATGATTGCATTTTATTAGAATAATCCCCCTTCGGCTTTGCCTCTTCCCCCTTTGATAAAGGGGGCTATTAGATTAATCATGAAGCCTCCTTTATACTTCGCTATGCTTCGTGCAGGTCAAAGGAGGTGGCAGCTATTAGGCTGACGGAGGATTACTAGAACACAAAAAACCCCTTCCGAAGAAGAGGTTTTTAAATTAATTTGAGGTTTAATATTAAGGATTAATTATTTTGAAGTTTTGTTTAACTTTTTAGTTAATCTAGATTTTAATCTATTTGCTTTGTTCTTATGAATAATGCCTTTTCTTGCAATAGTATCCATTATCTTAACCGTTGCTTTTAAAATAGATGTGCTTTCTTTATCATTAGACTCGATTGCTTCTAATGTTTTGATAACACTAGTTTTCATCTTAGACTTCTGATTGCTATTTCGCTCTTTATTTCTTTCTGCGATCTTAATCCTCTTTAATGCTGATTTATTGTTTGCCATTTCTACCTCACTTTTATCTGATTATATATATATAAAGCAGATGTATGATACCAGAGAGTGAACCAACATGCAACAAGCTTGTATTCACTGCAATAACAGCAAACTTGCTACGATAAATATATATGCAAACAAAAGTAATAGCTATGTCTAAACCAACAGTATTAAAAAGGGTTTCTGCTCAGATATCAAAACTTTTTAAAGTTAGACTAATGTTGCCTGCATGGTTGACAGACTATAGTGTTCCAGAGTTTCTTACTCGTGGGTTTGAGAACCTTGATAGTGTTTGTTACGGTGGTGCTTTATCTAGCGATATACAGAATAGGTTGCAAGCCGGACCGGTGAAAGCATTGTTTATAGGGGTAGGGCGTGGACGTGAAGCTATAGAAGCAAAACAAAAGTTTGGTGCAAATCTGCAACTAACAGCAATAAATAAAAAAAGTGGAGAGTTTTTTAGTGAGAGGGGCTATAAAGGGTGGGCTCTGCGTAATAAAGTTAAGTTAAGCAAAAGTGATATTGATGCCTATAGAAAAGTCCGAGATAATTTAATGATATTAGATATTGAAACACAGCTAACTAACTTGAATGATAAGTTCGATCTAATTATTTTTGGCTGGGGAGTGTCTGAATACTTATGGGATTGTGTAACTCAATATGATGATCTCTCAGCAAATAAGATGAACCCTAATGGGACTATGTACACAATGTTTAATAGTTTAGTGTTAGTAGATGAAGACGGTGAGCGCATAGAATGGACTTATCATTGGCTTCAAAGACAGCCAGTAGATGCTCCTATAAAGCTTGTTAATAGAGGAACATCTATTAGGGCAGGTACTAAGATGCCTTTTGTACATCATTCTTCTGTCCATGAACAAGACCCAGAGCATGCTATTCCAAACGTACTATCTAAATATATGTTACAAGATTAGGCACTAGAAACTAAGCGCCTTTTCTTGTTATAATAATCTAAGTGGTTAATAGCCATTATATAAATAGTAGGAATATTATGAAAAAGTTTAAGTCAGTTTTGTTACTAGTTGCAGTTTTATTAATGACCAGTTCAGCATTCTCATTATTAAGAGTAGAAGGAACGTATTCATCTTTTGCTAAACAGGCTGGGTATGGTATCGGGGTTAATTTTCCACTTATCCCATTTCTTGATACTACGTTGTATTATCATATGTTAGGAGATGCAAATATCACAGCAACAGGCACTCCAAGTTTTGGAGATTTTACTTTGTCAGAAGGAGCTACTAAAATAAATGCATCTGCTATTGAGTTACAAGCAAAGCTTCCTTTTGCAATTATGGATGTTGCTATCGGTGGTTCTGTGTTATTTGATTTAGGTACTATTGATTCTACTCCTGGTATAGTTCCTGGCAGCCTTTATGGCGGATTATATGCACATTATCAACAAGGAATAGTTCCAATGGTTCATTGGTTTGCTCAAGCTGGATTTCTTTCAAAATTATGGGATGGCGAAAAAGCTATAAATGATGAAATAGGAGCAGGAGCTAGTCTTGATATGGGAGCAATTGATAGATCTGGAATGTATTTCAGAGTAGGTATCGCTGCTGGACTATAGTAGTTAACTACTTTTAAAAAGAATAAAAGAAGGGGTGCCATTGGTGCCCCCTTTTTTATACCCTTCCGCCCTTTGGGCACCTTCCCTTTGTAAGGGAAGGATTAATACAGCTTCTCCCTGTTTTTACCTGAGTACTCAACTGTTTGAGTAATTATACTTTGTAGTGATTTTTTGAGAGTTAAGCTCCCCGCCTGAGGGGCTCGAATAAAATCATTCAAAAGTAATGCGGCGAGTTTTGAGTGCTCTTGATTTTTTGCTTCCTTTTTTATCAAGAAAAAAGGAAGATACTAGCTATCCACTTATTATTGAGCTTCATGTATAATAAGTACTAAGTCCATCGGGATAATAAATATAATAAAGGGGACAAAACGTGGTCAATCCTATAGCAAACACACCACCTGCTCAGAACATGCCAAAACCAGGAATGGTACAACAGAAACCTGCGCCGCAGCATGCACCAGTAGATCAGACAAGGCCAATGATGCCAAATCAGGCAAAACCAAATATACAACAGGCACAGGTGCAACAACCTCAGCAGCAAGTTCAGCAGCCACAACAACAAGCGGCTAATCCAGCAGCTGGGCAAGCAGCTGGGCAACAAGTAGCGAAGAAAGAGCAGCAAAAAGAAGTAAAGCAAGCTGTTAATAAAAAAGTTGAGCAACAAGCTGTTAATGGAATAAAAGAAAAGTCTCAGGAGAAAGAGCTTGTTAAAAACATGAAAAAAACTATTGAAGATGAGTCTAAACGTGTTTCTAGAAAAGTAAACCGTAGTGCACTTAAGTATATGCTTAAGAATACAGACTGGATATCTGAAGATAAGGCAGCAGAAGCTGAAGAGTTTCTTACTATTAAGGTGCCAAAAGTATTATCCGATGAGCTTACCCATATCCTAAGTGATGTGTTAGGGCTAGAACAGGTTCAAGAGTAAGATACTTAGCTCCTGAATGGATATTCAAAACGTACAAGGTGTTAGTGCTGCATTTGCCAAGAGATTAGAAAATCTGGGGTTACAAACTACTGCAGATGCATTGCATATATTTCCAGCAAATTACCAAGATAGACGCAATATCAAAAAGATATATAAACTAGTACCTGGTGAGGATACTTTTGCGATAGGTACGATAGCTCGGGTTTCTGAATACAAAAAAGGCAAATACCATATAATTAATGCGCTTATAGACGATGAGACTGGGAGCATGCAGGCTACTTGGTTTAATCAGGCGTATCTTAAAAAGATTCTAAAAGAAGGCACCAAGGTGCTTGTTTCGGGCAAGATAGTGATAGATCCGATGTCCAGAAAGAAACAAATAAAGGTTAGCGACTATGAGTTCGCTACAAAAGACAACGTAGATAAGGTGATGCCTATCTATTCGCTTACTAAAGGCGTTTATCAGAAACAACTGAGGGCTATTATTGAACGTAGTCTAAAGTATGAGTTAAGAAAGCTTGTAGACCCAATACCAAAACAAATATGTGAGAAGCATACCCTAATGTCTCTAGCTAATGCTATTTGGTATTATCATTACCCAAAAGATGGAGATACATATTTAAAAGCTAAGCGTAGGCTAATCTTTGAAGATATCTTCTACTTACAGCTAGTACTGATGATGGCACGTGCTAGAAATAGAGAAGAAGAGCAGGGCATCAGCTTTGAGAATAAGAATAACCTTAGTAGCCAATATTTCGACAGCCTTCCTTATACACTTACAGGTGCACAAGATAGGGTGATAGCAGAAGTACGTGAGGATATGGCATCTAAACGACCAATGAACCGTATGGTGCAAGGAGATGTAGGGTCTGGTAAGACAGAGGTTGCCATGGCAGCGATACTTACAGCTATAGAGAATGATTATCAGGTAGCGATAATGGCGCCTACAGAGATACTTGCTTATCAGCATTATCAGAAGATGATTCGCTACTTACAGCCACTAGGGATTACAGTAGAGTTACTAGTAGGTAGTATTACTGCAAAGAAGAAAATAGAACGTCATTCAAGGGTAGCTAATGGACTAGCTCAAGTAGCAGTCGGGACGCATGCTCTCTTTCAGGAAAAGGTGAAGTTTGCCAACCTAGGACTAGCGATAATAGATGAACAACATAGGTTTGGTGTCTTGCAGCGTTCTGCACTACGTAAGAAGTCTAAACAAGGGGAAGCTGACCTGTTAGTCATAACCGCAACACCAATACCAAGGACGTTAACCTTAACCTTATATGGTGATCTAGATAAATCGTTATTAGACGAGATGCCGCCAGGGCGTACACCGATAGCTACAGATTGGATTCGTAAGATAACCAAACAATTACTTAATAAGATTTCTGAAGAGCTAGAAAAAGGCAATCAAGCCTATTGGGTATTCCCGTTAGTAGAAGAGTCTGAAAAGATAGACCTAAAGGCTGCTACAGAGGGCTCGGAGTTTATAAAAGCTAATTATTTCCCTAACCATAATATAGGATTGCTGCATGGCAAGATGAAGCAGGTAGAGAAAGATAAGGTAATGAAAGATTTTCGTGATAAGAAGATTGATGTCTTGGTAGCGACTACAGTAATAGAGGTAGGGGTGGATGTGCCTGATGCAACTATCATGGTGATAGAACATGCTGAGCGGTTTGGGTTATCGCAATTGCATCAGCTAAGAGGACGTATTGGTAGAAGTAATAAAGCTTCGTTTTGTTATCTTGTAAGTACATCAAAAACTGAGAATTGTAATAAAAGGTTAGGAGCGTTAGTAGCAACTTCTAATGGGTTTGAGTTAGCAGAAGTAGACTTAGAGCTTCGTGGACCAGGTGATTATTTTGGAGCTAAGCAGAGTGGGATACCAACAATGTTAGTAGCGAATCTTATAAAAGATGAAGCTATGATAATGGAGTCTAGGAAGATTGCTATAGAGATAGTAGAGCATAAAGATGAACATGAGTATCAACCGGTATTTGATGAGTTGCAGAATAGACCGCATTTGTTTGTGGGGAATTCAGGAATGAACTAGAACCCCCTATCTAACTTTCCCCCAGGGGAAAGAATAATCCCCCTGCGGCGTTGCCGCTTCCCCCTTTGATAAAGGGGGCTCGCTCGGATTTTATAATTCTTACTGAATTAGCCGTTTTTCTTTGCTTGTTTTTCAGCTTTTTTTTCTTTAGCTGTTTTAAGTGGTGCTTTTTTTGAACCGCGTCCTGGTTTATCTTTACCCATAGTGTTATCTCCTTTTTGTAGTACTACTTTTAGTCTACGCTAGAAATATAAAAAAGAAAGGGGAGAATGGAAATATTTGTTAAGGGCTACGCCGCCCTTATAAACCCCCTTCGTCAATTACGCCAATTGTGGCTGCGTAGCCACAATTCAATAAACCTTAACTAATTCCAGTCAATAAAGTACAATAACTTCATAAAAATAAAAAACTCCATCAAGAGGCTCCACTAATAGGGGAGCTGTCCCGTTCACTGAGCGGAGTCGAAGTGAGAAAGGGACTGAGGGGTCTAAGGAGACAACATGTTATATGCAAAAATTTCAGATGATATAAAAACAGCAATGAAAGCAAAGGATAAAGTAACACTTAGTGTTCTACGAATGATGAAAACAAAAATCATGACTGTAGACGCTAGAGGAGACTTACCTGAAGAAGAAATTCTTAAGATCATTGGTACTTATGAAAAGAATGTTAAAGATGCTCTACAGCAATCTATCGATAACGATAGAGCAGAAGCTGCTGAAGAACTAAAAGCTGAACTAGAGGTCGTATCAAAGTACTTGCCAAAGAAGTTAACAGTCGAAGAAACAGAAGCTTTAGTAACTGAAGTAATCGCTGAAGTAGGAGCAACTAACAAAAGCGAAATGGGCAGAGTTATGGGTGCTGTTATGAAAAAAGGACTTCCTATCGACGGTAAGCTAGTTAAAGAATTGGTAGATAAAAAACTATCGTGAGAAAACTCTTAGTATTATTATCGCTGGGCTTATTGCTAGCGGTAACATCGGATTCTTATATTATTGGCACCACAAGTATTACCCTGGATAATATCATTCGAGAAAATCTAGAAGCAACCAATGTGATTGCACCTGTGCCAGTAGAAGTAGCAAAAGAAGTAGTAAAAGTACCAGAGCCAATTAAATCTACAAGGGTTCCTTATGGTATGGTTACTGCCGATATTCAATCTGAAATCGGAATAATGATAGACTTCTATACCGGTGATGTTCTATACGCCAAGAATCCAGATAAATATTGGACTGCAGCCTCATTATCAAAACTCTTTTTGCTTTATCATATTATGGAAAAAGTAGAGCAAGGAGAATTAGACTTGGATGCATATGTAGACGTTGATGAAGATGAGTGGTTAGAAGAGCTTCCATTAGATGCTGCTGTGATGTTTTTAGAAGTCGGGCAACGTGTTACATATAGACAAATATTACAAGGGTTAGGAATTGTTTCTGGTAACGATGCTGCTTATTTTGCAGTGTATCAGTTGTTTGGTGGAAGAGATAAATATGCTAGAACAGTAAACGATTTCTTTTCTATGAACGGGTTTGACCAGATGCATCTAGAAGAGCCATCAGGTCTAAGTGGTTTCAATCGAATTACTGCTCGTCAGTTTGCCGAGTTTTGCAAACTATATATAGATAAATATGAGCCATTACTAGCCGATTTGCATTCTTTAAAGTCTTTCAGCTATCCATTAAAGAAAAACCTAGTAGAAGGTGTGAAATATCAATATAAAAAGGTTACTAGAAGTAACACTAATAAGTTGCTTGGCAACTATCAAGGTGTTGATGGTCTTAAGACTGGTTTTATAAAGATGTCTGGTTACAATTATGCTGTAACTGCTGAACGTGAGGGTGAACGTCTTATTATAGTTTTGCTTGGAGGCAAAGGTAATACTGCTAGAGAAGGTAGGAATAAGATAACCCGTGATGCTGTGAAGCTTTTTAATAAAGGCTTTGATATGATTCTTAATCCTGATAGATAAAACAATATTGATCCTTCCCTTGCGAAGGGAAGGTGCCCGAAGGGTGGAAGGGTTATTGTTTCTCTTAGTAGTAACATTAGCGCTTACATTTGCTTTTAAAAAGTGCTATAATCCTTTCAACCAAACGGTGAAATAGTTAACGAGGAGTAGAATTGTGAAGAAGTTACAACTTGCATCATTGAATAGTCAAAATGAACGTACCATTGTTAAAGTGGGCGATGTTGAAATCGGTAATGAGCTAGCGCTTATTGCTGGTCCATGTAGTGTAGAGACAGAAGAGCAGATGATTGATACTGCTATCAAGGCTAAAGCTGCGGGAGCGAATATGCTTCGTGGCGGAGCTTTCAAACCAAGGACCTCTCCATATGATTTCCAAGGCCTTGGACTTAAAGGTCTTAAATACCTTGAAAAAGCTAAACAAGCATCTGGACTTCCAATTGTTACAGAGGTTATTGATCCAAGAGATGTGTGTTGGGTTAGTGAATATGCCGATGTATTACAAATTGGTGCTAGAAATATGCAGAACTTTTCATTACTTAAAGAGGTAGGAAAAGTAAATAAACCTGTATTGCTAAAAAGAGGGATGTATTCCACTCTATCAGAATGGTTGAACTGTGCTGAGTATATTTTAGCTGAAGGTAATCCAAACGTAATCCTTTGTGAAAGAGGAATTAGAACTTTTGAAACTTATACTAGAAACACTCTAGACCTTAGTATGGTTCCTGCTGTAAAAGAGATAACTCATCTGCCAATAATTGTAGATCCATCTCACGGTACAGGAAGAAAGAGTCTAATCGCTCCTATGTGTAACGCATCTGTAGCTGCTGGCGCTGATGGTCTTATTGTAGAAGTACATAACAATCCATGCGAAGCTCTTTGTGATAAAGATCAAGCCCTTACTCCAGAGGAATTTGAAGTAATAGCTAAAGATGTTTCAAGGGTATATGCTTTGATGAAAGAAATCGCTAAATAGTAGGATGAAAGAACTATCGGTAAAAGGTGCACAGAGCTCTTCTAAATTACTTATAGGAGAGAGTTTGTCCAATTTGCCTAAATATCTTTCAGCATCTAAGCTAGTTGTAATCACAGATTCAAAAGTACGTAATCTTTATAAAGATAATTTTCCATCAGCTCCTGTTATTGAAATAGGACAGGGAGAAAAGTCCAAAACTTTAGCTACTGTAGAAAAAGTTGTAGCAGAGCTGCTTGAGCTAGGCGTAGACCGCAGTTGGTTTATTGTAGCAATAGGTGGCGGAATCGTTTGTGATGTAGCTGGTTTTATAGCTTCCATTTATATGCGCGGATTAAAGTTTGGCTTTGTTTCTACAACATTATTGGCTCAGGTAGATGCTAGTGTCGGTGGAAAAAACGGAGTGAATTCCGAAGGTTATAAGAACATGCTCGGTGTATTCAATCAGCCAGAATTTGTTATCTGCGATACATCTTTATTAAAGACTTTAGATAAACAGAATATTCTTTGCGGAATAGCGGAGATTATAAAACATGCTCTTATTGCTGATAAAGAGAAATTTTTAATATTAGCTGATAATAGCGAAGCAGTACTAGCCTTAGATGAAGACCTCATTAACGATTTAGTATTTCGTTCTGTAAGCATTAAGGCTGAAGTCGTAAATGAAGACGAACGCGAGCAGGGAAGAAGACGTGTTCTGAACCTTGGACACACTATCGGTCATGCTATAGAAAAGATTCAGGGCATTTCACATGGAATGGCTGTTGCAGCAGGCTTAAGATATTCTGTTAATTTATCTGTATTAAAAGGTATGTTGAGTAAGACAGTAGCCGAACAGATTAATGATATGTTAGATAAATATGGGTTTGAACAAGTTAGCATAACTAAAGATGAATTAGTATCTGCAGTGTTCAAAGATAAAAAAAGAGACGGTGACTCTATCTATTTTATATATTTAGAAGATATTGGCTCGCCAGTCATTAAAAAAGTAAAAATGGATGAATTCGAGGAGGATATAAATGAATTGTTTAAGCATAGCAGTTAAATCAGTTGAGAAGGCAGTAGCGTTAACAAAAGGCTTTGAGATTGTAGAGTATAGATTAGACAAAATTGAATATAAAGATAGTGTTAGTAATCTGTTTTCTGTAGAAGCACAGACAGTAGCTACTTATCGTCCTTCATCAGATGTATCAGATGACCAAAGATTAATTGTCTTAAAAGAGGCTATTGCTTTTGGTGCTAGTTATGTTGATATAGAGATAGAGAGTAATGATGATTATAAACAGGAGCTTGTTTCTTTTGCTAGAGATAAAGGATGTAAAATAATTATCTCTTATCATGATTATGATAAAACACCTCAAAGAAGAGAGTTAGAGCAGTTGTTAAGATGGGCACAGGAGACAGAGTTTGATATTATCAAAATCGCCTGTGTTGTTAATGATAAGAAAGAGGCAGCACGTCTTCTTTCACTATATGATAGCGAAATGTCGCTAATCGTAATTGGAATGGGAGAGCTAGGAAAGGTTACTAGAGTTGCATCCTTGTTATTAGGAGCTCCATTTACTTTCGTTTCAATAGATAAAGATAACGAAACAGCTGCTGGTCAGCTTTCATCAGTAGAAATGGATGATATTTTAAAGAGGATTAATGCTTAATGAACCTTACAGCTCAAAGTTCCTCTGTTAGTGGAGCAGTAAGAGTTCCAACATCTAAAAGCTATTTGCAAAGAGCGTTAGCTTTATCGTTATTAACAAAGGGTAAGTCTGTAATTCTTAATCCAAATTATTGTGATGATGTTTTGTCTGCTATCAATGTTATTGCTGACCTTGGTGCAGAGGTAAAAGCAACGACTGAACGTATTGTCATAAAGAGTACAGGTGTTGTTACCCCAGAATCAGATGAAATAAATTGTGGAGAATCAGGTCTTTGTGCCAGAATGTTTTCGCCAATTATCGGGTTAGCAGGTAGAGATGTCATCTTAAAAACAGAAGGATCTCTAAGTTCAAGACCGCTTGGTATGGTGCAAGATGCTTTATTATATCTAGGTGCAGAATGCACTACAAACGAAGGATTTTCTCCAATGACTATTAAAGGTCCACTTGAACCTTCCGAGATATCTGTAGACGGTTCCGTTAGTTCTCAGCTTCTCACAGGGTTGCTTATAGCACTTACTAAAGTTGAGGGTGTTTCTGTGATTAAAGTAGATAATTTAAAAAGTAAGCCGTATGTCGATATGACATTAGAAGCTATAAGCGTTTTTGGGGGCACAGTAGAAAACGATAATTATGAAAAGTTTACTATAAAAGGTGAACAGTTTTTCTCTGCAAAGAAATATAAAGCAGAAGGAGATTGGAGCTCTGCAGCTTTTTTATTAGTAGCAGGAGCAGTTTCAGGTGAAGTTGAATTAGATGGTCTAAAGTTAGACTCTAGCCAAGCAGATAGGGCTATTATGAAAGTTCTAGAGATGGTTGGCGCAGAGATATGGGAAGATGGGGAAAGTGTTCTTATTACTAAGAAGGACTTAAATCCATTTAGCTTTGATGCCACAGATTGCCCAGATCTTTTCCCTCCATTAGTTGCTTTAGCTGCTAACTGTAGTGGCGAATCTCGTATAGAAGGGGTGTCTCGTTTAAAGCATAAAGAAAGTGATAGAGCCACTGTGCTTCTTGAGGAATTTGGCAACATAGGTGTTGAAATTACGATAGAAAATAATACAATGGTTATTAAAGGTGGTAATATTAAGGGAGGAGAAATGTCCTCTCATAATGATCACAGGATAGCAATGGCCGCTGCTGTAACATCCTTAAATGCTGAAGAAGCAATTGTTATAAAAGATGTTGAATGTGTAAATAAATCATATCCAGAGTTCTTTGCTGATTTTAAAGAACTAGGTGGAAAAGTAAGCTAAATAACTGTCTACTGTCCTCGCCATTGGCGAGGACAGTAGACTAAAAACTCTAGCGGTTTACCGCTAACAAAAGAAAGGACAACTATTATGAATAACTTCGGAGAAATGTTCAGAGTAAGCATCTTTGGTGAATCCCATGGTGAAACAATTGGTTGTCTTCTTGATGGTGTTCCGGCAGGTATCGAACTTTCAGTTGAAGACTTATTAGCTGATATAGCCAGAAGGAAGAGTGGTGCCAAAGGCACAACACCTAGAGTAGAGGATGATCTTCCAGAGATAGTTAGTGGCGTGTTCCAAGGCAAAACTACTGGAGCTCCAATAGCTATTCATTTTCATAACAATAATACAAAATCAAAAGATTATTCGCAGTTCTTGGATATGCCAAGACCTGGCCATGCAGACTTCGTAGCAGCAAAGAAATATGCTGGTTGTACTGACCATCGTGGTGGAGGGCATTTTTCTGGAAGACTTACTCTTCCAATAGTTGCCGCAGGTGCAGTCGCTAAAAAGTTCTTAGGTAATGTTGTTATTTCTGCAAAAGTTACTATGATTGGTGGTTCTGAAAATATAGAAGAAACATTAGATAAAGCTATTGAGAACCAAGATTCTGTAGGCGGAATAATAGAATGTAGCACTGATGGGTTAGCTATAGGATTAGGTGAACCATTTTTTGATTCTGCAGAGTCTTTAATATCTCATGCAGTATTTTCTGTTCCAGGTATAAAAGGTATTGAGTTTGGTAATGGTTTTTCTGCTGCAGAGTATACCGGTAGCGAGAATAATGATCCAATTATTGATAAGGATGGAACAACTAGTTCTAATAACTGTGGAGGAATAAATGGTGGGATTACTAATGGTAATCAGTTATTCTTTTCAGTAGCTGTAAAACCAACAGCTACTATAAATGTTGCACAGCAAACTTATAATTTCAGCAAAAGTGAAATGGATGAGTTAAAGGTAGAGGGCAGACATGACTTAGCATTCGTATTAAGAGTGCCGGTTGTGATAGAGGCAATGACAGCTATTGTATTAGCTGATTTATCTTTTAGAAGGTAAATTTTATAATTTGTTAAATTAACCCCCTCTCCACCGGAGAGGGGGTTATATATATAGCTTAAAACCTAATTAAATTTAGGGGAAAGACAAGGAGAAAAATAATGGACCTTAATAATATTAGAAGAAAAATAGACCTTATAGATTCACAGATATTAAAGCTACTTAATGACAGAACTGAGCATGCTTTGGTTTCTAAGAAGTTTAAAAAAGAAATAAAAGATAACGATAGAGAAAAACAGGTATTAGCCAGAATAGCTAGTAAGTCTTCCAGTTTAATCAATAAAGAAAGTATTTCTAAAATTTATGACTTAATTCTTAAGGATAGCAAATCTTTTCAGTCAAAAGATTATAGCCTTATTGGTTTTCAAGGAGCACATGGAGCATATAGTGAAGTAGCTTCAAAAGCTTGGAACGAAAAATATGTGCCTATTCCATGTATTACTTTTGCAGAAGTATTTGAGAACGTAGAAAATGGTGCTTTTGATTTTGGTATTATTCCTGTAGAGAATACTCTTGGAGGAGTTTTAGGTGATGTTAATCAATTACTTATAAATACTTCATTAAAGGTTGTTGGTGCTGTGGATTTAGATATTCACCATTGTTTATTAGCATTGCCTGAAGCAGACCATCGTGAAATAAGAGAAGTGTTCTCTCATTCACAGGCACTTTCACAATGTAAGAACTTTATTGAAAGAAGTAAACTTAACGGTGTTTCTTATTATGATACTGCTGGATCAGCAAAACATATTTCTGAAGAACAAAAAGCTTTCTCAGCTGCGATAGCAAGTAAGTTTTGTGGCGAACTTTATGACCTTGAAGTTTTAAAAGAAAATATAGAAGATATTCCAGCTAATAAAACAAGATTCCTTATACTTGCAAAAGATGCAGTAGCAGAAAAAGGAACTAAATGTTCAATTATTTTCTCTACACTACATAAAGCAGGTACTCTTTTTCATGTATTAGAATTGTTTGCAGAGAATAAGATTAATTTAAGCAGAATTGAATCAGTTCCAGGTAAGCCTGGTGACTATGTATTCTTCTTAGATTTTGAAGGTTGTGCAGAGGACGATAATGTTAAGAAAGTTCTTAAAGAATTAGAAGCTATGACAACTGATCTAAGACTTATGGGTTGTTATAAAGAAAAGAAAGCGACTTCATAATGAAAATAGTAATAGTTGGTGCAGGAAAAATGGGTCTTTGGTTTGCCAAAGTCTTAGCTGAAAAAAACGAGGTAGCTGTTCTTAGTAGAAGTGAAGATAAATTAAAAGAACTTAAACAAGAAAAGCCTTTAAGAAACAATGAAGAGTTAGCAAAGTTTGCGCCAGAGATGGTGATTAATTGTGTGAGCTTGCAACATACTACAGAGACTTTTGATAAGATAATTCCATCCTTACCAAAGGACTGTATTTTATCTGATATAACTTCAGTTAAAAATGATTTGAAGGACTATTATGAATCTACAGGAATGCGCTATGTGTCTACTCACCCAATGTTTGGTCCTACCTTTGCAGACTTGAGCGATTTAAGCTCCCAGAATGCAATTATCATCACAGAGTCAGATGAAGAAGGAAAAACCTTTTTTAGAGACTTCTATAACGCTTTGAAGCTTAACCTGTATGAGTCTAGCTTTGATGAACATGATAAGAAGACAGCATATTCACTTTCAACGCCATTTGCATCGTCTATGGTATTTGCGGCATGTATGAAAAATCAGGAAGCACCGGGTACAACTTTTCAGAAACACTTAGAGATTGCTAAGGGGTTGTTATCAGAAGATGATTTTCTTTTAGCTGAGATTATGTTTAATCCATATACGCTTAAACAAATAGAGTTAATTAATTCTAAACTATCTTATCTTACGCATATTATTCGTGGCAAAGATCATGAAGAGATGCAAAAGTTTCTTAAAGACCTAAGGTCTAACTTAGATTAATTAAGGGGTTATTTCTATAATCCCCCTGATCGCTTCGCGACCTTTCCCCCTTTGATAAAGGGGGCTATTGAATTAATCATGAAGCCTCCTTTATCAAAGGAGGTGGCAGCCGTTAGGCTGACGGAGGATTATCTTCGTGTTTTTCAAAGAAAGCATAGTAAGTAAATACTAAGAAACTAGCTAACAGACCTACAAGTAGTCCATCTATGTTGTATTGGTTAGGTAGTATGAATTTCCAGACATATACACCAAGAGCACCAGCTAATGCACTTGCAAAGAATTGGCCTTTAGTTGCTTTTATGTCAAATAATGCAGCAATAAGAGGCACAAGTATTATTGGTGCCCAAAAGTTGTAAGAATAAAGCAGTATATCTAGAACACTTTTTATATTGATTGCAAATAGAACAGCGCCTAATCCGACAATTACAGTGAACAGTCTAGCTATCCAAAGTGCTCCTGCCTTTTCGCTATCACGAAAGATAGGTTTCACGATGTCATTAACAGCAGCTACAGCTGCTGAGTTTAGAAAAGAATCTGCTGAAGACATTACAATCGAGATTACGCCTGCAATAACAATGCCTTTCACCCCAATAGGCAAGATTGTCATAATCATATGTGGCATAGCAAGATTCGCATCTACAGTTGGAAAGAGAGCATAAGCTACAAGTCCGATGAGTCCCGTAATGCTAAAGAACACAATTGATAGTAATCCACTAAGCATTGTTCCTAGCTGTAATGCTTTTGTGTCTTTAGAAATCAATAGTCTTTGCATATATGGAGGAACTAGTGTTTCTCCAACAAGAAAAGTTAGAAACAGAGATACAAAAGCCATAACAGGCATATTTCCAAATATAGATAAATGTTTATCAGGAACAGCGTTAATAACGTTTGTCCAACCACCTGCATGATATACTCCAAATATTAAAACTAGAGGTATTCCAATTACTAATACAATAAATTGAATGACATCTGTTATAACAACAGACTTCATTCCTCCAATAGTGCTATAAAGGATTACAATTCCACATCCAATTATTATTCCATAAAGGACATCTATCCCTAGAAAGACATTGAAAATGTAGCCAATAGCTCCTATTTGAGCTCCTAGAATCCCTGCACAAACTATTAATGATAGAACACCTGTAAGCATTTTTGCTGCTTTGCCGTAATGATTACCAATAATATCACCAACAGTAATGCAGTCAGAATAATTGTACATGCGAGGTGCAATAAATTTAGCCACCAGTATTTCCTTTAGACTGAAGCCAAATAAAGCGAATATGTTAGCTATTCCAAATAAGAATACTTTTTCAGCATTTCCCATAGAAAAACCGCCGCCAATAAACGAGGCAGACAGAGTAGCAAAAATAATATAGAAAGGCATGTTTCTGCCTGCTACAGAGAAGTCCTCCATAGTTTTTACTTTTCTTCCAGCGTAAATTCCTACAGCTAAAATTATTAATAGATATACCCCTGTAATTATCTGATCGATCATTGAGAACCCCTTATTGTTTGTTTTTAATAATATTACTTTAGATTGTCTACAATAGACAAGGCTAAGGCTTTAAAAAGGGTGGTGGTACCCCTATGAGATTATTAGTTGACTCAAACCACCTATTATCATTATAATATCAAAGTTTAATAGACGCCGAGCAACAAGGAGATAAGATGAAAAAAGATATACATCCAGAAGTACATGACATAACAGCAGAGTGCGTTTGTGGTGCTAAGTATAAGACATTCTCTACACAAGATAAGGTAAGAGTAGATATTTGTGCTGCTTGCCATCCATTCTTTACTGGTCAAGAAAAGATTATTGATACAGAAGGAAGAGTAGAGAGATTCAAACGTCGTTACAGCATGAAGTAACCCTTTATGAAGGTAGTACTTTTAACTCAGACACCAGTTATAAATATAATTTTTACTACAGCATGTGATACATGTTGTAGTATTTTTATGTCTTCAGAGAAAGAGGTAGTCAAATGAGTGCAGTTGGTGGACAGGCTCTAATAGAGGGCGTAATGATGAAGGGGAAAAAGTATATTTCCCGAGCAGTATATTCTGTAAAAGGAAATCTAATAGTAGATAGATTTGAGTTTATTTCCCTTTCTGATAAATATAGAATCCTTAAGCTTCCATTTGTAAGAGGGATATTTAATTTAGTAGATATGTTGAAAATAGGCATGGATTCACTTATGTATTCCATAAAAATTTCCATGGGAGAAGAAGAACAGCTTAATAAAGGTGAATTTAGCTTCTCATTTGTGCTTAGTATGATTATTTCTGTCGGACTATTTTTAGTGTTGCCTGCTATATTTTTTAAATATGCTAGAGATTTTGGTATAGATAATATTGTTTTTCTAAATATGTTAGAGGGTGGATTGAAGTTAGTTATCTTTTTTATTTTTCTTGTTACAACTTTGTTTATGAAAGATATGAGAGAGCTTTATAGATACCATGGTGCAGAACATAAGGCGGTACATGCACATGAAGCAGGACTTCCTCTTACAGTTGAAAATGTTAGAAAATTTTCTACAATACATCAAAGATGTGGAACTGCTTTCATAGCAGTAGTTATACTCGTGTCAGTAATAATGTTTTCATTTATGGGTTATCTTACAATTTTGCAGAGAGTATTATTAAAGTTGTTATTAATGCCAGTAATTGTTGGTGTTGCTTATGAGTTAATAAGGATTAGTGGCAAGCTAGGTAAGTTTTGGTTTTTAAATGTATTTATTTGGCCAGGATTATTTCTACAAAAGATAACGACATCAGAACCAACAGATAAAGAGATAAAGGCAGCAATTGCCGCAATAAAGGAAGTTATTTAATGGATATCGTTTCAAAGTTTAAAGATTTGGAAAGAAAATTCATAGATATTGAACGTCAGATGACTAATCCTGATATTATTTCTGATATTTCTAAATATAATGATTTGAATAAAACAAGAACTGATCTAGAAGAGCCAGTAGAAAAGTTTCGTAAATATATGGTCATCCTTCGTGGAATGGAAGAAGCAGAAGAGATGATAGCTGCTAATGAAGATAAAGAATTAGTTGATATGGCTAAAGAAGAATATGAGGAGCTAAAGACAAAAAAAGAGATAATGGATCACGAGTTGATTGTAGAGCTTATTCCAAAAGATCCTAATGATAATAGTAATGCTTATCTTGAAGTTCGTAGTGGAACAGGTGGTGAAGAAGCTGCTATTTTTGCTAGAGACTTATTTGAGATGTATACTCGTTATGCTCAGAACAAAGGCTGGACAACAGAGCTAGTGGAGGCGACAGAAGCTGATGCTGGTGGTTTTTCAAAAGTTGTTCTATTTATTAAAGGTGTTGGCGTATATAGTTGTTTAAAGTTTGAAAGCGGAGTACACCGAGTTCAGCGTGTTCCTGTAACAGAATCTAGTGGAAGATTGCATACATCTGCAGCGTCAGTGGCTATTATGCCAGAGGTTGATGAAGTAGCAGTAAATGTAGAAACAAAAGATTTGAAGATTGATACATATAGAGCAAGTGGAGCTGGTGGGCAGCACGTTAATAAAACAGATTCTGCTATAAGATTAACTCATATTCCTACTGGAATCGTAGTTGCTTGTCAGGAAGATAGATCTCAACATAAAAACAAAGCCAAAGCATTAAAGCTACTTAAATCTAGGATATGGGAAGCACAAGAAGAAGAACGTCTTTCTAAAGAGTCTGCTGACCGTAAATCAATGGTTGGATCAGGTGATAGAAGTGAGAAGATTAGAACTTATAATTATCCTCAAAATAGAGTGTCAGATCATCGAATTAATTTAACCTTATATAAACTAGATAGTATTGTTAATGGAAATCTTGATGAAGTTATTGATAGCTTACAAGCTGCTGATCAGTTAGAGAAGCTTAAAGACTTGTAATGTCTAATGAAACTGATGTTTGGACAGTCAAAAAGCTTTTAGACTGGTCTGCTGACTATTTGAAGAAACATCAAATAGACTCTCCAAAACTTACTGCTCAGTTATTATTATCAGAAGTATTATCCATGCCAAAATTGCAGCTATTTTTGCAGTTTGATAGACCTATGTCGCCAAAGGAATTAGCTGACTATAAAGCAATACTGCTTAGAAGAACTAATCATGAACCTTTAGAATATATAGTTGGGCACACAGAGTTTATAGGATTGGCAATACATATAGAACCAGGGGTACTTATTCCTAGACCAGAGACAGAAGAATTAGTAATAAAAGCAGAGCAGTATATAAAACGCATGAGTGGAGTTCAGGCTATTGTAGATATCGGTACAGGTTCTGGTGTGATTGCCACTTATCTAAAAAAGAGTTTTTCAGATATTCCTGTTTTTGCAACAGATATTTCAGAGCAAGCTATTAATGTTGCTAAAAAGAATGCCGAAACTTACAAAGTAGATATAAACTTTGTTTCAGGGTTTTTTCCTGCAGATGAAGACATTAATGATCAGCTTCCATTAGTTATCGTTACAAATCCTCCGTATATTCCTACATATGATGTCGAAGCGCTAGAGCCAGAGGTAAAAGACCATGAACCTATGTTAGCTCTTGATGGTGGAGAAGATGGATTTAATGTAATAAAGGAGATACTTTTAAAGTCTCTATCTTTGGACTGTAATGTTATTATTTTTATGGAGATTGGCTATGACCAGTCTGAGGGTTTGCGTAATCTATGTGAAGAATTGTCGATTATTGATGTTGTTTTTTTTGAGGATATAAATCGTGTTCAACGTATCGCTAGAATCGATATCACAAATTCTTGATAAAGTTTTCCCTAGGAAATACAAAGACATTAAGCTGGACTCTGCAGTTTTAAAAGAGTTTGGAGAGGGCAAATACCGTTTATATGAATATAACGGTGAAGTAAAGAAAGTTATACATGCCTTTAAGCTAGATAAACAAAAGCATCTCGCTTTAGTTCTAACAGAAGATATGCCTGCTGAATTCTTTGCTAATTATGATATAGTGATACCTGTGCCATGTCATTGGTTGCGTTCATTATTGAGAGGTTTCGTTCATTTAAATATATTATTTGGAAAGATTCCTGGCTATAACAATCGAATAGTGAAACGAAAAAAATATACAGGTGCATTATTTAAAAAAGGGCGCAATGAGCGATTGAAAACAATGAAGAATGCGTTTGATATTAACAAAGGAAGTTTATTAGTAAATAAAAGAATATTAGTTGTTGATGATATATATACAACAGGCACAACTTTTGAAGAGATGAAAAAAGAGTTAGTTAAATATAAGCCAGCAAGCGTGGAGGGATTTTTCTTATGTCGAGCATAAATGAGTTTATTGATGAGAATTTATCAAAAGTAAGAAAGCCAGCCCAATATATAGGGCATGAGTTTAATATTATTAGAAAAGACTGGGATAAGGCTAAAGCAAAGATTTGTTTTGTTTATCCAGATAGATATGAGATTGCTATGAGTAATCTTGCATTGCAGATATTCTATGATTTAATTAATAGAAAGACCGAGCATCTATTAGAACGTTGTTTTTTGCCTGATGAGGACATGGAAACTCTTATGAAAGATAAAAACGCTTCTTTGTTTGCCTTAGAGTCCACAAAAGCGCTTAGAGAGTTTGATGCTTTGGCATTTTCTTTTTCTACAGAGCTTAGTTTTACAAATGCACTATTAGCATTAGATTTGGCCAAGATGTCACTTCTTAGCTCTGAGCGATTAGAAGATAATTCGCAACCGTTAGTTTATGCTGGTGGAGGCGGAGTAGCTAACCCTTTGCCAATGAGCTTATTTATCGATTTTTTTGTAATAGGGGATGGTGAAGATAGCTTTTTAGAAGTAGCTGATCTTATTTATGAACTTAAATACACAAAGAAGTTGTCAAAAAAGCTTATTTTAGAAGAATTAAATAAACTTGATTACGTGTATGTTCCGATGATGGGAAAGAAAACTGTTAAACGTGCTGTTTATAATGGTTTTGATACAGAGGAATTACTAACAGATCCTTTAGTTCCATTGATTGATGTTGTCCATGGCAGATTCAGCCTAGAGATAATGAAAGGTTGCCCAAGAATATGTCGTTTTTGTCAGGCATCATATATTAATAAACCACTTAGGCTTAGAGATAAGAATAAGCTAATAGAACAGGGCAAGAAAGTGATAGAAAGTACTGGTTACCAAGAGCTTTCTTTATCATCACTTAGTTCTGGCGATTACCCTCAGATAATAGAGCTATTACAAGAGCTGGATGAAGACTGTTCAAAGAAAAGTGTTTCGCTTAGCTTGCCTTCTTTAAGAGTGGATTCTTTTACAGATGGCCTGTCTTTTATGATGAACAAGGTGCGTCAAACAGGCGTTACTGTAGCGCCAGAAGCTGGTAGCCAGTTCTTGCGTGATGTTATGCGTAAGCAAGTATCAGAAGAAGATATTCTTCGTACAGCCAAATTTGCCTCAGAAAATAGTAATAAGGCTATCAAAATGTACTTTATGATAGGGCTTCCAAGAGAGACACAGAAAGACCTCGATGCTATATGTGAGTTGGTCTATAAGATAATGCATCATATTAAGCCAAAGAAGAGTAAGCTTATTGTTAATATTTCTAACTTTGTACCAAAGCCATTTACTCCGTTTCAGTGGTGTGCGCAGGATAGTATGGAGCTTTTAGACGAGAAAATATCCTTTTTTAAAGCTAATTTGCGGCATAAGCAGATGGAGTTACGTTGGACAGACCCTGAGCTAAGCCAGCTAGAGTCTATTCTAAGTAGAGGTGATGAAAAAGTAGCGGATTTGGTTTTGCAAGCTTACAAAAATGGCGCTAGTTTTGATTCTTGGTATGATAGATTCGATTATAAGAAATGGCAGCTTGCAGCGGAACAGCTTGGGCTGGATGTAAATAAATATATAGCTGGTTATGGTTTAGATGAACAATTGCCATGGGACTTTATTGATATGGGTGTTGAATCAAATTTTTTGAAAGCAGAATATAATAAAGCATACGAAGTAGAAGAAAATCCTGTCGTCCTTTAGGACAAAGGGGGATTATAGTATACTATTACTATGGTTAAGCCTAAAAAAAGCAAAAGTTACAAATACCGTCTAGAATCAGTCCTAAAGGTTAGAAATATTAGAGAAACTCTTCAAAAAGAGGAAGTAGTGAAAGCTCAACGTCGCGTAGAGGCGGAGCGAGAAAAAGAACGCATCATTGAAGAAGAACAAGATACTGAACACCATAAAATACTCGATATGTATGAAAGCGGAAAAGCTTTAGACTTTACAGAAATCCAGCTTCGCAAGTACCACCTAGAAACATTAAAGGTTAAATTTGAAGAGCAACAAAAGAAGACAGTAAAAGCTGAAGATAGAAAAAAGGATGAAGACAAAAAATTGTTAAAAGCATTGAAGGATAGAAAGATTCTTGATAAAGATAAAGATAAAAAACGCATAGAATGGAAAAAAATGATGGATAAAGAAGAGTCAAAGTTTCTGGATGACATATCTGTAACTCGTTATTTTAGAGCTAATAAGGAGGAAGAATGAGCTTAGAAAATATCGGAGCACATACTGTTAAACAGACTACTAATGCTAAGCGTTCAGAGCAGACAGCGCAGCATGCTCAAAATCAGCAAATGAATCAATTACTTAATACTCATAATCAGATGATGACTATGATTCTAAAGCAAGGATTAAATATTCCTAAGGATACCTTTGAGAAAATTCAACGTGAAGCAGGGCCGTTAAAACATTTTTTCTTTGGTTTAGACAACCAATTATTTTCTACAGGTATGCTGCCAGAACATAAAGATGATTTCATTATATTCCATACACAAACAACACCAGTTGTAGTGCCTAAAATGTTTTTTGAGGATGGACATAATGAGGCAGATATCTTTTCAGAAGGGCTAGTAGTTAATCTTTTAAAGAATGATGATTGGTGGAACTATGAAAATTATGAGTTAGAGTCCTCTAAGTTTCTTAAAGTTGGATTAGTATTCTTTTCCCATGAGAATTTTTTGAAGCATGAAGCAGTAAAACGAATAGAAACTATTAAAGATCCGTACATTCCAGAAAAAGCGATAGTTTTCTCTAGATCTTGTAACTTTTTTGCATTGTTAATGTTCTTTTATACTAATAAACAGTATTTTGAGAACCTTAATACGGGGATTAGGGCTTTCTTAAGTTTTATAAATAAAAAATGACAGAATATCACATCCCAGTATTAGCAAATGAAGTCCTCGAGTATATCGGGCTAGAAGATGGATTAACTATCCTTGATGGCACCTTAGGCGGTGGAGGACATGCATCATTAATATTAGATAAAGGACATAAGCTAGAATACTTAGGCCTAGATCAGGATAAAGATGCACTTGCTCATGTTAAAACAAAATTAGTTGATGAACGATTATCATTTTTTCACGGAAGTTTCTTTAGAGCAGCAGATGTTTTGGGTGAAATCAAACAAGTAGACAGGATACTATTAGATTTAGGAGTGTCTTCATATCAGCTAGATATGGCTGAAAGAGGGTTTTCTTATATGAATGATGGACCACTTGATATGCGCATGAATCAGAATGATGATAACGCACTTACTGCAAAGCAGATATTGCAAGATTACGATGCAGAGCGATTAGCTGATATTTTTTATAATTATGGTGATGAAAGAAAAAGTCGCATAATTGCTGCTGAAATTATTAAACGTAGAGAGGAATCTCCATTAGAAACAACAAAGCAGCTTGTAGATCTTATTCATGAAATAATATACGGGAATTATCAAAATAAGCAGAGCTCGGTAAAACGAGTTTTTCAATCTTTGCGTATAGAAGTAAATAGTGAGCTTAGTGCACTGGAGCAAGCTTTGAAGGATTTATGGGATTTATTAGCACCTGGTGGGCGTATTTTGGTTATTACATTCCATTCTTTAGAAGATAGGATTGTGAAGAATGTTTTTAAAACTTTGCGCAGTGAAGGTGATGGTTTAAGATTGGTAAAAGGATCTTCTGTTTCGCCAAAATGGGAAGAAGTTCAAAATAATAGTAGAGCTAAAAGTGCACGACTAAGAGGGATTATGAAGAATTAGATGAAAATACCATTAGATAAACTTAATACAATTTTGTTACTGGTTGTATTTATTTTAATTCTATTATTCCAGTTATTGCTGAGTGTTAATAATGAACGCAATTATTCTCTACTGTCAGTACAGAACGAATTGAAGCGTTTAAGTGATGATAATAAGATTCTGTACCTAAAGATAGAAACACATAATGACTTAGAAGAAATAGAACGTGTTGCTATTAATAAGTTGGGAATGATTTTCCCAAAGAAAATTATATATATTAATGAATAAGCTAGGAACAGTTAAGCTTTGGCTTATTTATTTATTTTTTATACTTATAGTATTTGTTATTTTTGGGCGCATGTTTTATTTGCAAATCGCTAGACATGATTATTTTAAAAAACAGTCTGTTTCTCAGCAGAAGAGAAAAATAACAATACATCCCAATAGAGGTGATGTTTTAGATAGAAACGGAATACAGCTTGCCTCTTCATCTAAAGCATATTCAATTTACTTAGACCCAAGATATAAGCAGGAAGATCGTGAGCTTATTTTAGAGGAGATGGAAACAAAGTTAGGAATCAGCAAAGAGGCTGCTGGAAAGTTATTTTCAAAAGAATACTATGTTCTAATTAAACCAAAGGTTTCTAAAGAGGTTGCAAAGTCTTTGAAAGCAAAAGCATTTGATCTGTTGCCTGATACTAAAAGAGTTTATCCAGCGAATACTCTAGCAGCACAATTATTAGGATATGTTGGATGGGACAATAAGGGTAAAGATGGATTAGAGCTTAAGTATGATTCAATATTAGCAGGTAAGTCTGGTTATATGATTTTGGAGAGTGACCTTCAAGGAAGACCAATATTTAGTGATAAGAAAAAGGTTTTTCCTGTAAAAGATGGCGATGCTGTCGAGACTACGATAGATAAGTATATTCAGTTCATTATGGATCATCATCTAAAAAAGGGTGTATCACGTTTAGGAGCTAATAGTGCCGTAGGGATAATTATGGATGTTCATACAGGTGAGATATATGCTATGTCTAGTTACCCAACTTATGACCCGAACAACTATTCTAGATATTATATCCAGAACCCTAAACTTTTTTGGAATAGGGCTTTGTTTATGAACTACGAGCCCGGAAGTGTGATGAAGCTTTTTTCTATGGCTGCAGCTTTGGAGGAAGGTGTTGTGAAGAGAGGACAGCAGATATATTCACCATCAAGGATTATTGTTGATAGAACTGTTATTGAGGAAGCACATGATATAGAAGAAGGGGAATCTCCTACTGTAGATTTGTCTGATATTGTAGTTAAGTCACTTAATGTTGGTGCTGCAAAAGTTGGATTAATGCTTGGTTCAGAAAAATTATATGGATATTTAAAGAAGCTTGGTTTTGGAGAAAGGACTGGTGTTGATCTTGCAGGAGAGAGCTCTGGTCTATTAAGACATTTTTCTAGCTGGTACAAAGTTGATCTTAGTAGAATATCTTTTGGTTACGGGCTTAATGCTACGCCGATACAGTTGGTAAGAGCTGTATCAGTACTTGCTAATGGTGGAGAGCTAGTTACCCCGTATATTGTTAAAGGTAAACAGAAACAGAGACGTGAGCGTGTTTTTAGTAAAGAGACTTCAGCTTACATGATGGAAATGATGCAAAGGACAGTAGAAGAAGGAACTGCACAAGCAACGAAGATTGATAACTATACTGTAGGTGGTAAAACTGGTACTGCTATCATATTCTCACCAGCATATAATAAATATTTAAGCGGACAATACAATTCTACATTTGTGGGAGTGTTTCCAGTAAGTAAACCAAAGTTTGCTATGGTTATTATGGTCAATGACCCGCAGCGTATGAAGTATGCATCGTACTCAGCTGTGCCAATATTCAAAGAAGTTGCAGAAAGGGTGATTAGATATTTAGGAATAGATCCTTCCTAGATTTAATTTTATCTATAAAACCCCTAGTCGCTTCGCGACTTTTCCCCCTTTGATAAAGGAGGCGTGTGATTGTTGAAATAGCCTCCTTTATCAAGGGAGGTGGCAGTCGTAAGACTGACGGAGGGTTATTAATATGGAATTTATTGGCTTTAAGCTTGTTAGAAAAAGAGATAAAATATAATTATGAAATTTGAAGACATAAAAAAAATAGTAGTTTTAATGGGAGGAACATCTTCCGAAAAAGAAATATCCATCCGTTCAGGTCAAAATGTTTCGGATTCATTACTTATGTCAGGTTATCAAGTAATTGAAGTAGATACCGAGTTCGTAGAAATACCTAAAGATGCTGATTTTGCATATATTGCATTACATGGTGAAGGTGGAGAAGATGGAACGATACAATCTAAACTAGAAAAAATGGGGCTTCCATATTCTGGCTCCGGCGTAGAAGCTTCAGCTATTGCTTTCGATAAGCTAAAAACTAAGAGAATGCTAGAAGCTCAAAATATTCCTACTCCAATTTATGTTAAATTAGAATCTGTAGAAGATTTATCCCAAATAAAAGAATATCCAATAATTATTAAACCAGCTTTAGAAGGTTCTAGTATTGGAATAGAAATAGCAGATAATGCAGAAGAGGCCGTAGAGAAGTTTTCTAAACTAAGCGAGGATTATGGTCATTTGTTTTCAGAAAGCTTTATAACTGGTAAAGAATTGACTGTTAGTGTGATAGGAGAGAGGGTTCTTCCTGTACTTGAGTTGGTTCCAAAGAATAGGTTTTATGATTTTGAAGCAAAGTATACAAAAGGCATGACAGAATTTGTTTTACCAGCAGTATTAAATGAGGCTGACGAAGAACTTGTTAAGAAAATAGCAAAACATGCTTATGATGCTGTCGGGTGTAGGGGCGCAGTAAGAGTAGATATTATGTTAGATGCAAAAAAGGGTCCGTTTGTTTTAGAATTAAACACTTCTCCAGGAATGACAGAGACCAGTGATTTGCCGGCACAAGCGCAGGCAGCAGGTATTGAGATTGATGAACTAATAACTCTCATTATGAAAGAGTCTGTATGTTAAACAGGAAACATCTGCTGATAATTACACTAGCAGCATTTTCTATAATTTTTATTTGGCTTGCATCTAAATCTGAGTTTTGGACTATTGAGAAAATCGTTATTGAGGGTGGCTTTTTTGTTTCAGATGATAGAGTGTTGTCTAGGACATCAACAGCTGATTATGGTGATAACATTTTTTATTTTCCAGCTTCAAGGCTCAGTTATAAGCTAGAGAAAGAAATACCTCAGTTAGCAAGGGTGACGATTAGGAAAAACATTATTACAAAAGAGTTAGTGATAACTCTTGAAGAGAAGAAACCCTTCATTAATATTATTTTTTATCCGCGTTATTATGTGATTGATGATAATGGAGTAATCCTAAATGTAGATGAAGAGGGGCAAGTCTTTGATATGCCTACATTTGTTGAAATGCCTATTCTGACAGGTATTGATGAAAAATTGCTGAAGAATAAAGATAAATTACCAGAAGAGTATATTGTTATTTTGAAATCAATTTTAAAGAAATTTTTATATTTATTAGAATCTGATAGTATAAAAGTGGATGTTAGTAATAAAAAGAATATTACAGTAATGACTGGAGACCTATTAGATATTAAAATAGGAGATATGAATAGTGTTGATGAGAAGATGTCAGTATTTAAGATATTGTTTGAAGAAGTTAAAGAAAAGAAGGCAGATGCTGTTTATATAGACGTAAGGTATCCTAATCATCCGGTGGTGAAGTATGAAAGATAAAACGGAAAAGTGAGAAGTGAAAAGTGAAAAGTGAAAAGAAGAAGGTTTTATTTTTAGATAGAGATGGCGTTATTAATGTTAGGTTAATCGCTGATTATGTTAAAACACTTTCAGAGTTTGAGTTTCTTCCTGGAGTTTTAAATGCAATAAGTAAGTTTAGTAAAGAATTTGATCGTATATTTATAGTTACAAATCAACAAGGTGTTGGTAAAGGATTAATGTCTGAAGAAGACTTGACTGTTATCCATAGGAAGATGATAGATGATATTTATGATGCAGATGGCAGTGTTGATAGTATCTTTTATTGTCCTCATCTAAAGAATACAGGATGCACATGCAGAAAACCTAATAGAGGAATGTATGAAAAGGCGGTAGATATGTTTCCAGAAGTAGAAGGTTCCGATTTATATATGGCAGGTGACACAATGTCAGATATGGCATTTGGCACAAATATCGGAGCAGTTCGGGTTATGATTGATGTCAGTAAAAAACTTCCATCAAAAGATTACGATTTTGTATATTCTTCTCTTGAAGAGCTATCTGAAGATATAGAGAAGGTTCTATGTTATAATCAGAATCGAGGTAAATGATGCTAGTTAAAAACACAAAGCTAAATATAAATAATGTCGTTTATGGTCTGGACTTTGGTACAACTACTCTTAAGATTTCTAAGAATGAGATGTTGGATGAACATGATTTTAGGGTGCTTGATTATTTAAGAATTCGTTACCCAGAGCCACTTACCAAGAAAATGTTAGATTTTAATCAGTTTCGTGACTTTATTATCCGTTCTTTTAATAGAATAGATGGAGAAGTTGATGATACTAAGATTGTAGAGCGTAAAGTGTTGGTTACTTTGCCAATGAGCCATTACTCTTCCAGGATAATACCCGTTTCTATGCCTATAAACAGCAACATGGTAGACCATGATCATAAGGTAGAGCTAATAAACAAAGCAAGAGATAGATATAAGAGCGGTGTTATCTTACATACAGTTCCACTTGTATATCGTATTGATGGTAAAGAAGTAAAAGATCCAGTAGGTAAGAGCGGCACTGAGCTTTCTATGGATTTGTTTGTTGTTTCATATAACGAGTTTATTTATGAACAGTTTAAGAGCATTATTGCTTCCCTTAATATGCAATTAGGTAAATTTATCGCGCCTCCGTTATCATTCATTAATCTTTTCTTGAACACAGCTAGTATGAAAGATAAGGGTGAAGATATCTTTTGTATAGATATGGGTGGAGAGGTTACGTATGCTTATTATATAAAAAGTGGTGCATTGCAGGACTTTATTTCTATCCCACATGGTGGAGAGATAATTACTAGAGATTTGGCTTATGTTTTTAAGACAAAAATGTCGGATGCAGAGAGATTGAAGATAACCTATTCATCATTACAAACAGATGTTGCAAAAGAGAATGTAGTCTATAAAGAGATGAATTATTCTAGGAAAATGATTAATCAAGTAGTTGAGGCTAGATATGATGAAATCATTGGTATGATTGAAGCAGAGATCGATGTTGAAGCAAATATAGACAATTGTCCAAAGCTTTTATTGTTAGGAAAGGGGCATCCTTCAGGTGCCGATAAATACCTTTCTTCACGCTGGCAAATGGATAAATATGATGTTTCTTCTATTTCTAGTCACCCAGAACATATTTATGCAGTTGGTAATGTTCATTATTCTCAAAATAATGAGATATTTTTATATGATACTTCTTCTGGCAAGAGATCTTTATTTTCTAAGGTATTTAAGGTAGTTGAGGATTTATTCTAATATGATATACTTTAGTATAGGTGATGAATAATCTTTAGCAATCGGAGTGTGTCATGGATGAAATAAAACAATTTGCAAGAATAAAAGTAATCGGAGTCGGTGGCGGTGGTAATAATGCTGTTAACAGAATGGTCCGTATGGGACTTGATGGTGTTGAGTTTTGGTCAATAAATACTGATTCGCAATCACTTAGTAGCACTCTAGCTGAGAATATTCTTCATATTGGTAAAAGTATTACAAAAGGACTTGGTGCAGGTGCCGATCCTGAAACTGGGAGTAAAGCAGCTTTAGAAAGTGAAGATGACCTTGCAGAAGCAGTAAGTGATGCAGATATGTTATTCGTCACTTGTGGCATGGGTGGAGGTACTGGTACTGGTGCATCTCCTACTGTTGCTAGGCTTGCTAAAGCAGCGGGAGTTCTTACAATTGGAGTAGTTACAAAACCATTTAGGTTTGAGGGTCCAGTAAGAATGAAACAAGCAAATGCTGGTATAGATAAATTGCGCGATGAAGTAGACGCTTTAATAGTTATTCCTAATGATAAGTTATTACAAGTTGTAGAACAGACTACTCCACTTAAAGATGCATTTTCTATTGCTGATGATGTTCTTTTACAAGGAGTGGAAGGTGTTTCTAAACTTATTACAAAATGTGATTTAATTAACTTAGACTTCGCAGATGTTAAGAAAATTATGCAAGACGCTGGTTCTGCAATGATTGGTATTGGCAAGAGCAGTGGTAATCAAAGAGCTGTTGAAGCTGCAGAAGCTGCTATTAGTAGTCCATTATTAGAAGAGTCTATTACTGGTGCAACTGGTGTTATCATCCATGTAGCTGGTGGTGAAGGTCTTTCTATGATGGAAGTTAGCGAAGCTGCAGATATTATTTATGATGCTGTAGACCCTAATGCAAACATTATTTGGGGTGCTGGGATTGATGAAGATCTTGGAGAAGAAGTAGTAGTTACTGTTATTGCAACTGGATTTAAGCCTAGTCTAAAAGCTAGAGATGATAGAAGAATAGTTTCTGCTCCATATGAGATTACTAAAAAAGATAATGTTAATATCGAAAGACCTAGTTTTCTTAGTAAATCAACTATAGAAAAAGAAGATCCAGTTAAACTAAAGACTGAAGTAGTTGCTGAAGATGAGGTTGCTGTTCTTTCAGCTGAACCAGTAGAAGATGATGATCCTGTTATTGAAGCAGAAGAAACTATTGAAGGTTCTGCGGATGATGACGATGATGACTTCGGTAATGATATCGAGATTCCTGCTTTTCTTAGAAAAATGAAGAGTCTTAAACAAAACGCTTAATCTTTTGGATAATTTCATTCGAACCACTCAGGCGTGGAGCACAATTCTCATAAAATCATAACAAAGTATACTAGCTCAAACAGTTGAGTATTCAGATTCAAGGCCAAATGGGAATAGGGAATAAAAAAAGCTATTTCTTAGAATAAGAGGTTACTTGTCTTTTTCTTCGGTATTTATACTTTTCTTTATCTTTTTCTTTATAGTTTACTTCGATTGGACAGCCGACAAAACCAAAGTGTTCTCTGATATGTTTAGCTATAAACCTAGTAAAGTTCACTTTGAAATGAGCTTTGTTGTTTACAAATAATGTAAATTTAGGAGGAGCACTTTCTACCTGTGACATATAGTATATTTTACCGTCAGTTTTGAAAACAGAATCAAATCCCGGTCTTCCTTTAAGATCAGCAAGGAATTTGTTCATATTAGCCGTAGAGATTCTCTTAGTGAAATTCTTATGTATCTCATCTATAGTGTCGAAAACATTAATAAGCCTTTGTTTAGTAACCGCTGACGTGTATATAAGCGGCGCATAGCTAGCAAACTGAAGCTGATCATATATATATTTTGTATACTGAATCATCGAACCTGTATCTTTTTCTACTTTGTCCCATTTGTTGACTAGGATAATCATTGCTCGGCCTTCTTCTAAAATAAGGTCAGCAATATGTTTGTCTAGGTTAGATATAGAGTCAGCAGAAGCATCTATAACAAATAAACATACTTCACAGTCTGCTATTGCTTTAATTGTTCTTACATAGCTATAAAAGTCTATTGCATCCTTAGTGTGCTGGTTACGTTTCTTTAACCCTGCAGTATCTATGAAAAGATATGGTCGTTTATGATAAGTAATAAGATGGTCTACACTATCTCTGGTAGTTCCAGATACATCACTTACTATTGTTTTATCTTCACCTGCGATAGCATTAAAGATAGATGATTTTCCTACATTAGGTCTGCCAACTATACTTACTTTTTTTAAATTTTCATCATCCATTCTTGGAGCTTTAGTTCTTTTTAATTGTAACTGATCAAAAATATGTTCCATCATATCGTTTATGCCTATACCTTGTGTGGAACTGATATAAAATAATGGTTCTATTCCTAATTTATAGAATTCTCCAGCAGACATTTGCTGTCCTTCATTTTCTGTTTTATTTACTGCTATTAATACTTTTTCCTTGTATGGTCGAAGTTGGTTAGCAATAACTCTGTCATAAGGATTAAGTCCTTCTTGTGAGTCAGTCAGGAATATTACATAGTCAGAAGTATCTATAGCTTCTTTTACGACTTCTTCTATTTTTTGCTGGAAAGCATCCTCTGTAATTTTTACAGAATCGTCCATGCCAATACCACCACTATCTATAAGAATGAATTGTTTCTCTTCATGCTGACAGTAAGAGAAAATGAGATCCCTGGTAACACCAGGGAAATCATGTACTATCGATTTTCTTTGTCGGCTTAGCCAATTAAATAATGTAGATTTACCAACATTAGGCCTCCCGATTATCAGGATTGAGGGAGTTGCCATGTTATGCTTCTGTTTTTCCTTCTGCTTCTTCTTCAACAGCTTCAGGTGCAACAGGTTCTTCAGTAATTTCTACTGCTACTTCTACTACAGGAGCTTCAGTAACTTCTATTTCTTCTGAAATAGCGGCTACTTCTTCACCAGCTTGTTTTAAGCTAAGGCCAATTTTTTGTTCTTCAGGAATAACTCTTAGAACTTTTATAGTTACTTTATCACCAGCACTAATTACATCTTCAACATTTTTTACATGTTCGCTACTAAGTTCTGAGATATGAATAAGACCTTCTAGTCCATCATCAAGCTTAACAAAAGCTCCGAATGTAGCTAGTCTATTGATTGTGCCAGTTGTAATAGCTCCAATAGGGTATGTTTCTGCAACGCTTTCCCATGGATCTGGTGTAAGTTGTTTAAGACCTAGTGATACTTTCTGTGAATCCATATCAACACCAAGTATAAATACATCTATTTCATCACCAACATTAACAACATCTTCTACTTTATCGATTCTATCCCAAGATACTTCTGAGATATGGATAAGACCTTCAATGCCGTCAATATTTACAAATGCGCCAAAGTTTTTAATGCTAGTTACTTTGCCTTTAAGAACCTGACCAACTTCAATCTTTGCTAAAGCTTCAAGATGCTTAGGCTCTATTGCAGCAGCACCAGCTGCTTTGTTAGACATGATAATTTTCTTACGTTTATGATCTACTTCAATAAGAGTTACTTTAATCTTTTTGTAAACAAAAGACTTCAGATGTTCATCTTTATTTCTATTAACAAGTGATGCAGGGATAAATCCTTTTAGGTTCTTATAGTTAGCTACTAGTCCACCTTTTACAGCACTTACAACTTCTGCTTCAACAATTTCTTCATTTTTAGAAGCTTCATAAGCGTCATCCCATGCGCCTTCCCAGTCAGCTTTCTTTTTAGAAAGGATAGTGTATCCTTCTTTTGTTTCTAGCTGAACAAGCATTAATCTGATATCGTCACCAACTTTAAGCTCTTCTTTTTGTGATGGAGACATGTTTAGTTCTTCGTTTGATACGAAGCCTTCACATTTGAATTGGATATCAACAAAGATACCAGTTCTTTCTATTGTAATAATAGTTCCAGTCATAAGTTCTCCTGGAATATAGTCTCTAAGTGGCATTCCGTACATTTCTTCTACTTCAGCTACTTTTTCTTGTCTTCCTCTTGTAGGTTTATTTTCTTTTTTTGCTTCTACTGCAGGAGCTACTTCTGCTTCTTTTAATGACTGTTCGAATTCACTCTCCGAACCTAGAGTTGTTCCTTTTAAGGAAAGATTTTCTCTTATATTTTCATTGTCTATTGGGGCTTCAGTCTTAAAAGGGTCCCCATTGTCTTCACCTAGTTTAGTTGCTTCAAAATTACCATCAATCATTTACAATTCCTCCTTCAATATACAAATATTCAACATAGATTTTACTATGTATGTGCTATTAGTACAAATGCTTTGGATATAGCCTTTATTTATTCGTTTTTGGTTATGTTTATTCCTTCTCTTAATCCCCCTTCGTCCTAACGGACTCATCCCCCTTTGATAAAGGGGGCTATTCATTCTTTTGATATTTGATTTTCCCCTCTCCTGGGAGAGGGATAGGGAGAGGGTTATTCAGAAAGGGAGTGGAATAATAATAACCACAATAACTTCATATGAATTAACTGCAATTCTCAGTAATAAATCTCGATATTAGTACAGACGAAATAATATATATACTAGAGGAGAGAGTAAAATGGGAGAACCAATTCAATTAAATAGACCAAGGAATGTACTGCCTACAATCAAACCAGTAGCAGAAACATCAAACAATACTGGAAACACAGTAACCCAAGTACGGATTAATCCTGATATAAAGATTGTAATAAAAGACCCAACAACTCCCCCGAATATGATAATTCCAAAGACAGTTACTCCAATAGCAGCATTACAAACAAAGAAGCCAGAATTTACTGTAGATTTAAGTAAATATTTTCAGACTAATTTTATAGATTTAGATTATCAGATAGCAAAGGTGCATAATAAGCTATTTTTAATATCAGTTGAGAACCCTACGGTCGCAATGCCATGTTTAAAAGGCTATTTGGGTAAACCTAAAAATAGAGAGACACATTGGGCTGCTTCTCAAGCAATGCTAAATCATCCTGAGGTTAAACAAGTATTGGCTTTTGCTAAGCGAGATGGGTTATGGACAATGCCTAATGGAAAAGTTGGAGTAAGGATTGATATACCATATGGTATTGATAAAGAGCTTGAGTTAGTAGCTAAGCAATATGTCTATTTTTATGCTTCTCACAAATATTTGGATGACTATGGTATGGATATAGATTATCTTACATTCCCAGTAATTGATGTGCCTTTAACAAAAGAAGAGATTGGTCCATATTTATCTTTTCCGATAGTAACTAGTCTGTATAATTATGACCAATTATTTGATACATATGATGGTGTATCTACAATGGGGAGACTTGGTAGGAAATTAGGAATCGATGGTGTAGAGCTTTACAATGTCTGGAAACAGCTAAAAGCTAGTGGCAATGTAGCTAATATGAAATGGAGTGCTGAGAATAGGAAAGGAAAGATGGAAAACCACCAAACTCCTAAGTTCTTAGAGATTCCAAAAGATTTGAATGTAGATAAATTTGTAGAAGGACTAGACGTAAGTTCTAACCTTAGACCAAAGCTAGTTAAGTATCTAAAAGGTTTGCAAAATGGGAAAAGACGTAACCTGATGTTTAAAGCTAAATACGATATTCTAAGGGATAAACATAAATCTGAAGTATTGGTGAAAGATTATTTGTTGGCAGGGTTTAGGACTTTTTCAAGATTATATGGACTAGATGGGCATAGTCAAGAAGGTTATCGTAAGGATTATATGCCAGTGTTAGATAAGTGGATGGATGAATATAATAAGTTTGAAAGGTATTTATTGTCAGGAGTTAAAAGCTTGAATACTAGAAGTGAAAAAGTCACAGCTATGGTGTACGATAAGCTAATAAAAGAACTTGAGTCTAAGAAAAAAGAATTTGGTGGAGAAATTCCTATTGGTCCAGAGATTTTGTTTATGTTAATGGAAGCTGGCGATGCTAGTGCAGAAGAAAAAAAAGATACTTCTGTATATGAAATAAAATACAGATAATATTACACTCACTCTAGCTCCCTAATTATATAGAACCCTCTATCTGACTTTCTCCCAGTAGAAAGGACAACTTAATTCCTTTTGTTAATAGACTATTAGTTCTATTTAGCATTTCTTTTAAATATGGTGTTTTTGTTCCCTCTCTTGGGAGAGGGCTAGGGAGAGGGTTTCTAATACTATATATAGTGCTGTTCCAAATGTTTAAAAAGTTGATGCTGCGGGCATACTTTCTATTAGTTATAACTAATGGAGGTCTAAATAGTGTCAATGAATGTAAATTCAAGTTCTGGAATATCTCAAGTAGTAAGCTTTTTAAATAAAACTGCAAAGGCAGAACCTACCTCTAATTCTTATATAGAGAAATTTAATAAATCTAATTTATCATTTGATAATGAGCTTTCTGTCAGTGATCTTGCCTCAATGCAAGCATTGGTTGTTCAGGATGTTGTAGTTGAAAATGGAGTAAAAGACAATCTTGCTTCAGAAGATTTGTTTATTGATGTTTTTGGGACTGAATTAGCCTTCTTAGATGTTAGTGGTATTAGTGACGATATAGGCCTTTCCGATGATAAAAACCAGATGATATTAGCCCGTTTTGCAATGAAATTTCTTTTTCCTGATAAAGCTGTTTCTGCTGATGTACTTGAAATTCTCGGAGATAATGAAAATCTAAAGAATGCTGTTGCAGCAGTTTTGGCACAGTTAGATGATGGTGGAGAAGCCATTAAAATGTTCATGAAAGAAACTGGGTTAGTAGCAAATAAACAAGCAGAAGCTCATGCGCCTGTTAATAGTGTTTCGCCAACTTCAACTGAAGAGACTAGCTCTCCAGGTACTAATAATGAATATAGAACATTTCTTTTAAAGGAATCCAGTGCATATCAATCTTCATCTGATGCAAAACAAAAGACAGCACAAACTGCAGTTGTTGAACAGAGAAACGCTCCTCCTCCAGAAGATGAGAAATCTGCAACTGAAGCAAGAAATAGAGTTCGATTAGGTATTAATGCTGCAACGGGTTCAGAAATTACTGCTCAAGAATCAAGAAGAAATCGCTCTAAAGCAGGTCGTTACTTGTCGATGCATGGAAGTGGACAATCAGAAGCTTTAGTTGCAACAGGCTTTGCTAAACAATTTAGAGGAAAGCGACGTTTTATTTCTTCCGACGTAATGACTAGTATCATATCAAGTCACTTACCAAGTAATCAGATTGAAGTGGATGAGAAAAATTATTCGTTTAGGGAAGCTGTTGCTGTTTTAGTTAGTATTGGAACGACTAAACCAGACGCAATTGCATACTTGAAAGATGCTATGTTAAATAGAAAAGCTTTTGAATTAGTTGCAGATGCAGATGATAAAGTACAGGCTAATAATAAGAAAACTCAAGAATATAAAAAAGAAGCAGAAGGTCAGGTAAAAGAATTAGATATAATCATAAACATGTTTAAGAACGCTGATAATGTAAAATTATTTATTAATAGTACTTATGATAAAGTGATTGATTATCTTAATAAAGGTATAGAGCTATTAGATTCGGCATCATATGAAAAGATTCAGTATCTATCAAAGTTAAATGACTCAAAAAAGAGTGATGTCACTGCAAATGTTATGGCAAAGATATTAGATGCTAAATCAAGAGAATACCTCATGTTTCTTTCCAGGTTAGCAAATAATTCTCAAAATGCAAATTTAACTAATTCACAAATAACCATTCGTCCACATGAACAACCGGTGAGTGTTGTTTCAAATATATAACATGTTTTAAAACCAGCCTTTATGGGCATAGAATGCTTAGGGGAAGACTACATCTGGGGGGGGGTAAGTTAATGGGGGCAGTTTCTACAGAGCCTAAAAAGCTATCAAAAATAACGAATAAGCTTATTGGCGCTATCTTGAACTATATAACTATTAATAAAGCCGATGATCCTTTTTCTATTGATTATATGTATATGGCTAATATATCAATAAAAAATGCTGCTCTTGATTATATATCCAAAGATTTAACTAATATTCAAAAGCAAACAATTATCATGCGTTTTTCAATGAAGTTTCTTCAAGCTAACGAGAAAACAGTCAAGATTACTGATGTTATTAATATTTTAGACAATCCTCAATATTTTGAATTAAAAGAAGCAGTCAGAGAAGTTCTATCTCAGGTAGGTGATAAAGATAAGGCTTTGAATCTTTTTAGAATAGAAATGCAAGAAATAAAAACAGATAGACCAATAATAGAACTAGTAAAAGCTTCTGAGTTATCAGACGCTACAGATGACATAGAAGAAGATCCAAAGTTTTCTGATATGGGGCGAATTGTAGAATATACGTTTGCAGCAGAGAATGATTTTGCTGGAGACAGAACGAGGTTATCTGCAATGCAAAATAATGAACCAGATTCTAGGGAAGAAGCATATTTAGATAAAAATACTGCAAGAGCTATGCGTAATTCTGCAATGGAAGTTTCTAAAAAGTTAGTGACAGATATTAAGACATTAAGAGAAATTATTGCGTCTACGCAATATAGTATAAGCGATTCATTATTTGTTCCTTTTGAAAAGCAAAGACTTATTGATGAATATGGCGTAACAGCAAATCTTGTTACCAGTATCGGTAGTGTTCATATAAATTCTAACATTGAACGTGAAGTTGTTTTAAATAGAGATACTCAAGAATATATGAGTATTAATGATACTTTGGCAGAACATTTTGCGTCTCAAGCAATTGAGCATCTATTAACTGAATTAGCTTTAAAACACGATGATAAAACAAGAGCTACAAAGCTAATAAAGAAGATAGCAGAAGTGATAAATATAGCAGACCAATTGAAGAAAGAGGCAGATAACCATGTTGATAGATTAGAACTGATAATAGATTCTTTTGAGAACGAAGGAGATATGGCGCATTCTATCAGAGCGATATTCGCTGATCTAAAGAGTTTAAATGATTTTATGGGTGAAAGCTTCTTTAGCAACACAATATATGCAGAACGGTTTGCCAGACTTATACAGGCAGCAAACATAGTTCATCAAAGAAACCAAAGTCAACAAATGAAAATAATAAGCCAACTATTAAATACAAGAATGAGAGAGCAAGTTATCTTTTTTTCAAAACATGCAAAACCATATTTATTACAGAGCGAAGGACCGGTAGCCAAAGTTCTCCCAATGTTGACAATGATGGCTATTAATAGAGTAAGTGTCAGTGAACATGTTTCAGTTTCCCTCGATTTGGTCTAGGTGACTGTTTGTCTTGATAAAAACTAAAAAATCCATAGAATTATATATATGAAGCCTAGTATCCAAATAATATTTCTTTATCCGCTAATTTTACTATGGAGTATCATCTTTGGTGCTATTGTTGGGTTTGTCGGTGGGGTAGTATGGACAATAGAAAAGACTCAGAGCCTTATTGGCAGTAACAAGGTACTAAAGGATAATGATCCACTTTATTTAAAAATAGTTAAAGGCTGTCTTATTACTTATATAGCATTCTTTAGTTGTTTCATAGCTGGCATAGTATGTGCATTTATTGGACCAGGAAGAGCTTACACGAGAGCCATTTCTAAGTTTAGAGATGATAGTGATGGTTTTGTTGTTGAGAAAGTGAAAGCTAATGGTCAGAAAATAGTGCTTATTGTTGATGATGAGAAAGAATTAGCAGGCTACATTGCACAAAAGATAGAAAGCACTAGTAACTATAAAACAGTTCAGGCATATAACGGATTACAAGCTTTTAAAGTATTAGAGAAATATGAGCGATTTTTTGGCATAGCGAAGAATAAGGTAGAATGTATCGTTTTAGACATTAAAATGCCAGAAATGAACGGTATTCAGTTCTTACAAGAGCTTAGGAAACAAGAAGGATCGCTAATGTTTAAAGATAGCGGATCGTTCCATCAGATGCCAGTGATAATCCTTTCAGCTTATGAGGATATAGATAAGATTAACGATACAACACATCCAAAGTTAGGGAAGACTGTTAAATATATTATGAAGCCAGAGTCTGAAGAACAGTATAATGAGCTTTTAACTACAATAGATAATGTTTTTACTAGAGATAATCAGGATATGATATCTAGTACTTATCTGAATTCTAATTATCGTATGGATGAGCTAAGAAGACAGGAAGCTACTTCGGAAGCTGGAACAATAGAGAATTTTACTTAATAAGGCCTCATTACCGGCCTTATATATCCGCTAGTCCTTTTAGAGAACTCATAACAACTTATTCAATACAATCACCTTTGTGCAATAGCTTCTCGCCATCCATGGCTACAGCTATTGTTTAGTGTCACCTCCTGTGACAAACACTGCAGGATGATTGCATGTATAAGTAAGTTATTCAAACATTCTAAAAGGACGAAAAAAGTTTTCCCTTAATAAGGGGGATACTCTGCTACGCAGAGAGGGGGATTGTAATTTGAAAGGTAGTACCTTTACTAACAACACTATCTATTTCGATTTTTCCTTGATGTTCTCTAACTATTCTAAAAACAACAGAAAGTCCAAGCCCACGTCCTTTAGTAACATGGGTAGAGAAGAATGGTTCGAATATCTTTGTTTGAATATCTTCTGGAATGCCATGTCCTGTATCTTCGATAATAATTAAGATATTCTCTTCATTTGAAGTTGTAGTAATAGTAAGTGTGCCACCGTTAGGCATTGATTCGTTAGCGTTTTGGAACAGGTTGGTGAATAACATCTGTAAGTCATCTGGGTATCCGTTAATTGTTGGTATTTCTGCTAAATTGCTTTTGATAGATAATCCACTCATTGGTAATAGGTTTAGAGTATTAGCGATAATTCTATTGATATCAGTTTTCTCAGAGTTATGTTCCTTAGACGAAGAGAGCTTTAGAGTAGTTCGTACAATGTCACCAATTCTTGATGTTTGTGCAAAAGCTTTTTTCTTTGTATCTTCAGGTAGCTCGGATTGATCGATAATACCAGCCAGTACTGCAAGTGGTGTCTTTATTTCATGGTTATATTCTTGGATAAGGTTAGCAAGTGAGGCGATACGTTCTGCGCGAGCAAGGCTTCTATCTGAGTCATAGAGCTTCTTTTGTGTTTCTAAGAACTTAGCTTCTATCTTTTCATATGGGGTGAGTTTATAAAGAAGTGCCATTCCATAAGTACGCAGCTGTTTGATTAGGTTAATGTCTGTTTTGTCATAGCTTTTACCAGAGCTTTTAGTCCCTAATAGAATGATTCCTTCTAGTTTTTCAGGAGAGAGTAGTGGGATGATTATGGATTTCTTTTTGAACCCTAGTTCTGTAAGCTTTTCTTGTATTTCAGTTGGAAGCTCTGAGTATGTTTGTATGTGTGGATTCCCGCAACACAGTTCCATTAGCTCGCCTTCTAGTATGTATTTAGATAGTTCTATTTCTAAAGAATCATCTAATGTATCAGTGATGGTTTTTAATATTTCTTCTTTGTTTTCTTCTAACTCTAGTTTGTCTGTTAATTGTTGGATAATCTTTTCTGGCTCATAGAACCCTTTTACGAATTTGCGTTTGGCAGAAGTGATAAGGAATTCGGTGAATGGTAGGTAAAAGAATGCCCAAAGTGCAGAGACCATAAGTACTCCGAATATTTCTAATGTTTGATATGGCGCTAGTAGTATATATGTTAAGAAGATTGATGAAGCGAAGATTGTTGTTGATATTGCGTAGGCTAGGGTACGGGTAATAACGAGGGAGATGTCCATTAACTCGTGTTTGAGGATAGCGTA